>NZ_CAXBPD010000001.1:0-650294 GCF_963977555.1 uncultured Cyclobacterium sp.
GAGCTGCAGAGTCGCAAAGAAATGTTTTCTCCTTCCTAACGGGGGTTAAAAAAAAACTAATTAAAGGGTTAAAGAGGCATCCCTATACCCTTTGCGTCTTAGCGCCTTTGCGAGAAACAATAAATTAAGTAGGACTTGAAAAATTTCACGCAGAGCTGCAGAGTCGCAAAGAAATGTTTTCTCCGTCCTAACGGGGGTTAAAAAAAAACTAATTAAAGGGTTAAAGGGGCATCCCTATTCCCTTTGCGTCTTAGCGCCTTTGCGAGAAACAATAAATTAAGTAGGACTAGAAGAGTTGCAAATTTTGCAAAGACTAAAAATTAAACCGATTGGGTGGCTAAGCGGAGTCGATGTCGGCGGAATCAACCCATTTCTGTACAAAAAAAATCCGGCAAACTAACATAATATGTTAATTTGCCGGACCTAATAAAGTTCATTCAGTTCTTGTTTCCAGGTTAAAACCACCTACTGAACAAATTGGTTCTAAGCCGCTTAGGCTTTTCTTGTTCAGCGGTCATTTCATAAGGCAATTGCCATACTTTACCTTTACTGTCACCAAAATACAGTTGACTTTTGCTAAAATCATTTGGATCACCATCTGCCCAGAAATATAGAAAAGGATCTGTGCCATTTGTAACCCTTCTTATATAGTTATGGTTACGTTTGCTCCCTTTGGTAAGTTTTTTGGTTTTGTCCCATGTTTTACCTGCATCTTTGCTTTTCCACATCTCTACTTCTCCACCAGCACCATATTGCTGTGGTGTATTGTTAGTGGGGCCTATAACCATCCACTCATCCCCATCAACCCACAGACTTCCCATGTCATAGTTCTGATCTGACTGAGTGATTATATTATCTTGCCATTGGCTACCATCCCAATGAACCACATGCCAGTTTCTAGGACCATATTTGGGTCCTGGTTGATGCCCTTGACCTTCTACATACAAAGCGATAGGATTACCCTGTTCATCAAAATTTACATCCTTAAGGTACACATTCCGTTTTTGACTAAAATACTCCTTAACCAACCCTGAAGTAGAAGGATCTGTTACAGGTAGGGCTACCTTATTGCCTTGGATATCAGTCCATGTTTGCCCAAAATCTTCTGTCTGGTAGTAGTATAGATTGGTCCTCAAGTCTACATTACCATTGGGATGCCAGTTGCTAAAAAAAACAATTTTATCCTCATATTGATTGCTGATCTGATAATGACCACTATTTTTATCTTCTGGTCTTTTTATACCCAATAGATGCTGATCAGGAGACCAATTGGTGCCATCAACACTTGTTTCAAAATACAACTGACGCACTCCGGTATATTTTGTGAAAAGGTTTAAAAACCCTTTCCCTGCAATGTATTTTGGTTGAGGGTAGGTCATCTCTTCTTCGGAAACCTGCTCAAATGATGTTATACTATAGGGTAAGGTACTTTTATACTTAAACCCCTTCCTTTTGCTACCTCTTCCACTAACAAATACCCATACATAGCCCTCTTCATCCATGGCAAGACTTGGGTTGTCATGAGGATCATCGACACCCAATTTATCATAAACAATCACAGGCTTCGAAACCATACCGGTATTGTGATCAAATGTACCTATCATGCAAAGAAGGTATTTTTCCTCCTCATTTCTTGTACCTCCATAAACGAAAAATGTACGGTTTACTTCAGGAGAATAGATGGCTAAGGGGATGTGCTTTGCCGTATAGGTGCCGAGGCCTCCAGAATACTTGTCTCCAAATTCAGATTTTTGGCCCAGGGTAAACCAAATACCTTTGTAACCATCAACATTAGGAAAATTTTCCTGTGCAAGTAATGTGTTTGCTGAGGCCCAAAAGAGTACTAATGAACTAATTAATAAACAGTTAAAGAAATGCTTCATAGGGTTTCATTTTTTTAGTCCTAAAAATATACATAATAAGGAACAAATGAAAACCAAAAGGTATGGACGGATGGGTAGTACTTTCAACAATTCTTTCCCCTATAATTAGTCTTCTGACATAAGTGAAATCAGTAAAAAAAACTAAATTCTAGAAAGTTTTGAATCTACAGGATCACCTTTTTTAAAAAAAAAGAAGGTCTCATTATAGACCTTCTTTTTTGTTTGAAATCCCAATTGCAATTCCATAAATCCTTTATCCTTATCAGGAGAATATTTACGAGTTAATCATAAATCAAATTCAGATTTTAAGTTAACAAAATCTTGTAAACTGAAGGGTTTCACCCAAAAGTCTACTACTCTTTCGTAAGACTTTGCTTTTAATCGATCAGAATCCTCGATGGAAGAGGTTATGATAATTACTTTAAGTTCAAACGGTATTTCAATATTTTCCAATTCATCTAAAACTTCCCAACCTGATAAACCAGGCATATTTATATCAAGGAACATAAGAAATTGATTCCCACTATCCTTTTTTTCGAAGAATTCTAAAACCTCCTCACCATTATTAAACGAAATTATTTGTTGAGAAATCCCTGCTTTCTCCATTAATTTCTTTTGTAATAAAATTACGATTGGGTCGTCGTCTACCAAAATTATTTCCACCTTCTACTTATTTACTTGAACAAATCAAAACTTAACCCAAAATCAATCCTTGCTACTTATCAGTATTCAGACTTAAATCAGAACAATTATTTAATGTACAGTTTTATATATTTAAAATACATTTTTCCAAATGTAAATCAAGAATAGTGAATTAAAAAAATATTGTACTCTTTTTTTCTTAAAATCATACCTATTCAGCTTTATGTAATAAAAAATATTTGTTGTATTATAAATTTAAATTTTGAAAAGTTATTTTTTTGAGAGGTTATCCTCCCTAAAACGCCAAAATGTCCCAACGGGATTAAAGTGCTATTCCGTTGTTTTTGAAAATAATGAAAAAAATTTTAAGAATTGCATTAAAGTACCAAAACATGAACGTTTTGGTACTTCTTTTTTAAAAACCTAATGGTTACCCACATTGGTTTTGATTCTATAGACAAACGAATTAGGTATCAGGCTCTTAGTGATCAAACATTTTTTCGTAATGGGGGATGGTTGCCAAAATCCCACCACTCTTCTCGTAAAAGGCTTTACCAGTTGGGTAAACTCCGTTCTTTGTTTTAACCCATTCTTCATTTGCCATAGGGTGATAGCTAACCATTTTATCCCAATTTTTGTAATATTGGTGCCCATTGGTTTCCTGTAAGCCAAGTGGCATGTCAGGAAAGGAATGTAATCTTGCTGCTACATTTTTATTCCAATCTACTAAAATTGGATTTACAGTTAAATCAGCACAAAAACAGGGAACATTTTTCTCATAAGCCGCTTGTGCAATTTTCATGGTCATGCTCATTGTTTTTGCAATTGCTTTAAGCGCAATGGCGGAATAACCCTGCTCGATTCTTTCAAGGGCATCCTCTACCGTATGCGCACTTTCATCTGCTGCTATTCTAACGCCTAAATCACCAACAAACACCTTATTTTTCTCGCCAAAAGGCTCTTCAATCACGGCAATTTGATCAAATGCGCCAATTTTTTTTGCGTGGTCTAAAAAGCGCTCCAAAGTTTCTTTTTTCTCATACCTTTCGTTCACATCAAAATAGTAAGGGATTTTCCCGTTTTTGGTATAAGGTGTCTCCCTATCGCCCAAAGTTTTATGAACTTCTGTAAGGAATTCAATGTCCTTGGCCAACATTTCCTTTTGGGTTCCTGCCGCACCCGTCTTCAGCTTCATGATAAAATGCCCCTCATCAGCTGCCGCTTTAATGTCTTTAATTGACGCTCCAACACTAAATGAAGGAATACTGGCTACCTTGTCATGTTTTTGTGACAATCCTGGTTGATAAGCTTCGGGAATCATTTCATCAAAATTCTTCATTCCGTTTTCTTCACCATACAATAACCAGATGGCATTGTCTACAGGAACGAGCGAATTAAGGGCAAAGGTGGTTTTCAAATCTGGATTGCCTGTGATTTTAACGCCATAAGCATATACTTCAGGTAAAACATCATCGAGAAGACTTATGGGGTCTACAAAACTATTCCCTTTAATGATTTGTAAGGCCCTTTCCGTCATTGCATACATCAGGGCATTGCCTCCTGTAGTAGAATGACTTTGAAACACTGCTTTGTCTGACCATAAAGTGCCTTGTGTACCGATCCCGATTTTATGTATCCCACTATCAGACCCCATTAAAGCAACTGCTTGCCAAGCCTGAGTAATGGCACTGCCCTTGAATCGATAAGGAAACAATGGTTCTCTCTCGAAATTTGAATCAGTACGGGTTATTTTGATTTTTTTCATTGCTTTTTTTACTATTTTAGAATTACCAAAACTTATGGATGGGCTAAAACCTAATCCACCAGCAGCTAGGGCTATACCTGACTTGTTCAGAAATTCTCTTCTGCTAAATCCGTTGCTATCGTTCTTATTCATGGTTATTAATTAATTGGGGATTTTATTTAAGGTATACCAGGCCTCAGAAGACCATAATGAACTTCCAGTATTGCTTTTTAGCTCAAAAGGCAAATTAAAATATACGACGTGATCCTCCTTTAATCCAGGAATGTCGAGTTCCATGGTCATGCCATCATCTGCCAAATTAATATTGGTCGGTTTCAAGGTTATCAAATCCAATTTTGGCCCACCGTACGCAGCTGTAGCTTGATAGCGGTACTGCTCAATGACAAGCTTGTCTAGGATTGCCGCTAATCCCTCCGTTTTGAGTGGTTCTGTAAAAGCAATCTCAAAACCATTCGGTTTGGCCTTGATGCTTAGCATCTCAAAGGTACTTTTGCCGTTAAATTTAATTTTCTCTAATCCAAACTGGTTTTCCTTCCAGCTCCAGCCTCCTACCATACCCACTTCACCCACATACAAAGCCCCATCAGGGCCCCATACGAGTCTGTTGACACCCGCTGTGAAGCCTTGTGAAAACCTAAATACGACTCCTTGGTATTGCCCATCGATTTTTTCTAAAAAGTCACGCTTAATGCCACCATTACTAACATCACCATGTAGCATCTGTCCTTTATAAGGGCCATCCTTCATTAGAATTGGTTCGGAAGGTGAATTTCCAATTTCATTGTCGGGCAACCATATTGCCGGAGGACTAGCCACAGGTGGGTTTAGCTCTTGGGCTGCACTCAAGCCCCAGGCCATTCCATTGTAATTGTCTTTTTGAACATGGATTATTTTGTTGGCAGGTAGCCATTGGCCCTGGTTGTCTGCTAGAAATAACTCATCATCCACACCTATGCCTATTCCATTTGGTGTCCTAAGGCCATAATCTAAACGCTCGATACTACCATCTTTGCTAATTTTAAGGGTTCTTCCTCTGTCAGGGAGTTGCCTGTCCGTTGACAATAAGCGCATGGCCATTGACAAAGTAATGTAAAAATGGTCGTCTTTATAAACCAAACCAAAGGCGAACTCATGGAAATCATCCGATGCTCCCCAACCATCACAAACTACTTTGTACTCATCCATTACTCCGTCTCCATCGAGGTCTGTCAATCGGGTGAGTTCATGTTTTTGAAGCACATAGATTGATCCGTCTACTACTTCCATTCCGAGTGGTTCAGCTAAACCTGAAGCGATGCGTTGTATTTTGATTTTTTTTGGATCATCCTGTTCAACTCCCTCCAAGGCATAAATACCACCTATAGAATCCCAGGTACTTACCAAAAGCCTACCGTCTGGCAAAAATGCCAAACCTCCTACCCTTGGTTGAAAAGTTTCATTGTGCAAAACAGTCAGGTCATAACTGGGATGGACGCCTTCTAAAGGTGCGCCGAAACCAGGTTTTGACGGAACAGTTTCTTCGGAAAGCTTAACTTTCTTTACTGTTGCAATAGGTTTTTTAGCGCTCTCATCCACCTCTTTAGGTCTAAAAGTAAAAACATAATCAAGTATGGTTTTAATTTCATTCTCCTTTAGATCAGGATGAGGATTCATGGGGGTCGTTCCCCAGACTCCTGCCCCACCACTGATAATTTTCTTTGTTAGATAGGCTATATTGCTTGGATTCTTCTCATACTTCGTGGCCACTTGCTTAAATGATGGACCCACCATGGCATTTTCTTCCTCATGACAGGTATAGCAATCACTGTTTTCCATCCACAGAATCCCCAAATGATCATATCCTGCACTTATCGCTGGTTTCTCTTGTTTAGGTAAAGGCGAGAAGAAGTCAATAATTTTAGTTTGGTCAGTCACGATTAAGAATTTTTGGGAGTTAGATGCTTGTTGCAATCTCACTTCTAAGTCTTCAGAGGGACTGTCTACAGTGAAATTTCTTTCAAACCCTGTTTCCCCGTTTTCATTGACTGTGAATTCCGGGTTTTCTTCAATAGAAATAACTTCTCCGTCAGGTAAAATCAGCTTATACCTGAGAGTAATGTGATTGTCTAAAATCAAATACCCTTCATATTTCAATTCAATAGGCAAGTTTTCGCCATTTCTCCAAACTGCCCATTGATTGTAAAGCTCTCCTTCTTCGTAGTAAGGGGCTCCCCAACTGGTTGGCTGAATGTTCTTTTTGTTGGTGAAAACCGTCCCTTCTTTGGTTATTCCACCATTCCAAACTTTATACAGTTGGCCCACACTCAGGTCATAGGCGGCAAAATGAACGCTGTCAAAGGCCAGGGATAACATGCGAGGTTTTTTATCCAGCACTGAGCGAAATGCCCAAGGATCCATATTCCTAATTGCTGGTTCACGTTTTGCCCCCTGGCAACCAATAAAGCTCGAAATGAGAGCGATATAGACCAAAGGCATTAAACCTTTGTAAAAGTTAAAATGATGAGTTTTGAAATTCATTGTTTTATTCTGACTAAAATGGACCTTTTTCAGTTGTTAATAGCGCATTCGAACCACCAGGCATTTCGCCCCTAAGTCTTTCTACCTTAAGCGCCTTACCATCTTCCTTGTCGTACCAATCCTGGGTTAAGTTAGTGGGAACTGAATCATCGGTCTCCATTGACCACTTATCTAAAGCAAACCTAAGCTGAAGCATTTCCTTGTTATCAGCAGTCATTGTGGCTCTATTCAATAGCTGGTATTCGTCATCGGCTATTAAATAAAACTCTTCAAATGGACGAGGTGACACGAAAACATCTGCTTGTGCCGGGTTCAGTTTACCCTCGTCCCTTACCTTTCTAAGGTCTGCGTAAGCATTGCTCGCATTGGAGTCTGCAGGCCCTGGGTTGGCAAATTGAGCACGGTTGTTTTTTATGTATAAATAATCTTTTGTTCTTACCATTCGTGCATGGGCTTCATGATCATGCCAATTGTGCTCAGCAAAAACATAATTCCTAAAGGGTAAATCTGGATTCTTTAAAACAGAAAGAAAACTCTTTCCCTGAAAATTACCTGGTGCATCTACTCCTGCTAGTTGTAGAAAGGTTGGGGCGAGGTCTATGCTGCTTACCATGGCATCAGCAACTAATCCACCCTTTAATGCCTTTGGCCATTTTACTAACAAAGGCGATTTGATCCCTGAGTCAATGAGTCTTGTTTTACTTCTAGGAAATGGCCGACCATTGTCTGATAAAATAAATATAACGGTGTTATCCAATTGACCTTGGCGCTCCAGTTCTTCTTCCACTTTACCAATGAAATAATCAAACCTGCTTATTTCATCGTAATAATTTGCCAGGTCCTCCCTAGTAGCGGCTTCATCAGCCAAATAAGGAGGCACCTTAACCTTATCCGGATCATGTGCTCCAGTGAAGTCATTTTCTCCCCAAGGTCTATGCGCATCCAAGGCAGCTAACCAAAGAAAGAAAGGTTTATCCATCGGCCTCTCTTTTAGTAGAGGTACCCAGTAATCTTCTCCTCCAATGCCGATTTCAGGTTTTTTATCATAAATCAAGTCAAAACCCTTGCGGGGGACTGGGCCCATATGCCATTTTCCAGACTGTCCGGTAAAGTAACCCGACTCCTTCAGCAACTCAGGAAAGGTGAGTATATTTTCCGGCATAGCTGTATGTAACTCGGCAGCTCCTGTATTATGGGGATACCTGCCCGAAATAATACTGCTCCTACTGGGGCTACAGGAGCTTGTCGTTAAATAGAAATTATCAAACTTGATTCCCTGTGAAGCGATTCTGTCTGTCACAGGTGTGGAAGCAATCGCATTTCCATAGCTACCCAAATCTTCATAACCTATGTCATCAGCGATGATCATTATGATATTGGGTCGATTGTCTTGAGCATAGGTCAAAGAATTAGTGGCAATAATTGCCAACATCAAAAACAGCAAACTACCTTTCTTTATCATTTCTCTATAAAATCTACTTCAAAGTCACTGGCATTGACCCAGCCTGTTTTAAACTTTTCTCCCTTCATAAATCGGTTGTGGAAATTTCTCAGAATGTCCTGAGAATATTCGTAATTATCGAAAATAGCTCCATTTCCATACATTCTAGGATCTTCTTGCGCCTTTAATTGTTTGAATAATTCATCTTTTAGGGCATCTTTGACATTTTGATATTCTGGATGCAAAGCAAGATTATTCAGTCCATAGGGGTCTTTTTTTCGATCATAGAGTTCCTCTGTAGGTCTTTTGCCAAAGGAGAGGTTCCAATATTTCAATTCACCAGAAACCCTTCTTTGATTAAGGATCACCGTTTTGGTAGGACTTCCATCCGTATTGAGGTAACCAGTTTGTGGATTTCCACCTGGCCATCTATCCGTTTCAAAATTATGGATATAGGTATATTCCTCATTGACAATTCCTCGTATAGGGTATCCCTGATCATCTGGTCTGCCTATGTCATGTCTTTCTTTACCAATCAACACTGCATTTCTGGAAGGGTCGGTTATACCTCCCTCTTCAGCTTCAAAAATCGGTCGAAGACTTTTCCCTGCAAAAGCAGCCATTCCGGAACTGTCAAAGTTCACCTTCCCCACCTCCAAAAAAGTTGGAGAAAAATCGACAAAACTTACAAAATCATCAATTGTCCTTCCTGGATTCTTAATTCCTTCTCCCCATCTTATGGCCAGTGGAAGGTGGTTCGAATATTCATATCCTTGCCCCTTTACTCTTGGGAAAGGCATGCCGTTGTCTGCTGTAACTACAATCAAGGTATTCTCTAGCATCCCTCGCTTCTCCAGAGAAGCCAACATCTTCACCAAATGTTGGTCAAAATATTCCGTTTCATAGGCATAATCCAAGAGGTCGTTTCTAACAGAATCGTTGTCTGGCCAAAATGGTGGCACCTTGTCAATCATGTCTATGGTTTTCCCACCAAGTGCTGCTCCAGACCCGTAAGTATAGGCTCGATGTGGTTCAAAAGAGCCGTACCAGAAATAGAAAGGCTCCTCTTCTGGCTTCTGATCCAAAAACACTTCAAAATTAGCTGCATAGTCAATCGGACTGATATAAGGAGTTGGGGCATCCATTTTCAAATCACTAAATCGTTTGCCAGTCAGCTCTCTTTTTCCTGCATCCCCTGGTGCCCATCCTTTGCCAGTAAATCCTGTGAAATAGCCATTATCCCCTAAAACCTCTACATGTGAAAGGAATTTCTCGGGGAAAAAGGGCACATGATTGGCCGCTTCTTCCAATTGCCAGGAGTTTCGTCCTGTTATGATTATAGACCTTGAAGGTGAACATTTTGCATTTGGAGTATAGGCTCTTGTGAATAAAAGTCCTTCATTTGCCACCCTATCAAATCCTGGCGTCTTGATCCAGTCTGTCCCATAAGCTCCCGTATGTGGAAAGGACAAATCATCTGCTATTACAAATAAAATATTGGGAACTGCTGGCACTTCTTCTTTTTCCTTACAGGAAACCAGGAAAGCAAAAATCATCACCAGCAATCCTCCCCAAACACTGAATCTCACAGACATAAAATTTAAATTAATTAGAAGAAACACAGCGAAAACCAGTGTGTTCCAAACCGGTATCTGCAGAGGATTTCATTTTACCACTTACTCTATAGCCCTCACAGTAGGATACATTGCACAAGAAAGAACCACCTTTTACTACCCTTTTGGGAACAGTAGGCTCTTGAGGATCATAACTGTCTTTTGGACCTTGAGGGTTAACTGAAACTTCATCCGTTATCTTACTATAGTAATCTTCACGGTACCAGTCATTGGTCCACTCCCAAACATTTCCTGCCATGTCATACAATCCGTAGGGATTAGGGTCAAAAGATTTGGCTGGAGCCAGTCCTGTAAATCCATCTACACCTTTGTCTGTTACTGGAAAATCTCCTTGCCAGATATTCGCCATAAATCCACTTTTTTCTACAGGGTCATCCCCCCAAGGAAAAGATTTATCTTCAAGTCCTCCTCTGGCAGCATATTCCCATTCAGCTTCTGTAGGTAATCTTTTTCCTGCCCATTTTGCATAGGCCTTGGCATCGTCCCAAGCTACTTGGACCACTGGGTAATTTTCCTTTCCTTCTATACTACTTCCAGGTCCTTGAGGCATTCTCCAGCTTGCTCCAGGCGTCCATTCCCACCACTGTGCAGCATTGTTTAAAGAAATGGGTTGATTAGGCGAATGAAAGGTAAGTGATGCCGCTACTAAGACGTCGTCTGGTGGCCTGGGTGTTCCTGGAGGCAATTGTTTTTTTATTTCTTCCCAATCTGGTTTCTTCTCAGCTATGGTTACATATCCGGTGGCTTCTACAAATGCTGCAAACTGTGCATTGGTAACTTCTGTCTCGTCTATCCAAAAACCATCTACCTTGGCTTTGTGAGCGGGTAACTCATCTGCTCTACCGCGATCGTCGGTGGAGCCTCGGGTAAATTCTCCGCCTTCTATCCAAACCATTCCATCATGTGAAAATGGTGCATCTCGCTGTTCGATAGCTCCTGAGGCAGTACTAGCAGATGGATTAAACCTGTCTGGAATACTTCCATGGCAATTTTCTATTTCACCATCTACTACTTCCACTTCTTCTTTGTTATTGGAAGGTGAACAAGAAAATAGCGTTATGGCCAAAGTGGCAGTTGGAATCAAAAATTTTAATCTATTGGTCATTTCTAGGTAATTAAATTAAATCAACTTACAATTTAAAGAAGTTAAGGGCAAACACCTATAGTTCCACCTATTTTTTGATGAACGTACTAATTATCCATTTCGGATACGTTTACTATGTTCCATCCAGGTAGGCTAACCTGCGCTTGACTTCGTCGTTTACTACTTTTAATTCCAAAGACGTTGAAGAAAACCTTTTTCCATATGGGCTATGGTCTTTGAAGTAAACCAATGCATTCAAACCTATCAAACTGGCTACAGGGTCGGTTGATTCATTGAGCCATCGGGTAAGCGCTGGCATCGGATTTCTAAGTCCAATCCTCCCAGAAAGTTCAATGGCCTTTAGTTGAACGATCGCTGATGTTTCATTTTTAAAGTCTGGAAGCCGTGAATAATCAACCCCCATTTTTTTACCAAAGGTACAAGCGACAGTATAAGCCCAATACCTCTCCAGCTCGTCTCCAGTGTTGATGAGAGCAATAACGTCATCATTGACTTCATCCCAGTCCCTGGTAGCTAGATCAGAAATAGCAATTAACTCCTTTATTTTTTCGTGATGCTTGACTCCATATTCAACAGGATTTTCCATGGCACTATTGACTAAAATATTTTCAGGAAGAAATCCCAAGTCATTTTTGTCAAGCATCCATTTATCTAGTTGCCTACGCAGGTCTTTTAACAGCATTTTCTGATTTGCTGCCAAGTTTCTTGTTTCGAAGGGATCCTCCTCTAAATTATAAAGCCTTTCTACAGGTTTGCCTTTAAAGAATGCTGCTTCTTTCGGATTCAATTGCCCTTCATTGAAAAGGGTTCTCCAGGAGGCAAAAGCCATCATTTTATAACGGTAATTGTTTTGCAAGCCATCTGGATAATAAGGTTGGTAGCTACGGATGTACTTCCATTTTCCTTTTCTTACCGACCTCACCATTTCATACTTTTCATCAAATCTATCCGCATGTCCATAAGCTTCATCTCTTTTTTCTAGGCTTGCCTTCTTTAACCCAGCTCCCAAAAACGGATTTCCATCCATTTGTTCGGGGACTTCCAATCCCACAAGGTGTAAAACGGTAGGAGCGAAATCAATAAAACTCACAAATGCCTGTGGTTTTTCTTGTAGCTCATAAGGCACTAACTCTTTGAAGTTTTCAGGAATTCGTACAACAAGTGGTACGTTGAGGCCTGTCTCGTTCAAATAACCTTTACTACCAGGCAGCACACCACCATGGTCTCCGAAATAGAAGACAAATGTATTCTCAAGTTCCCCGGCATCAGCTAATTCTTCAATTTTCTTTCCAACCCACTCATCAATCTCTCTTATTTTATCCCTGTGATAAGCTACAGTGTACCTAAACAAGGGAGTATCTGGAAATTGTGGAAATAAAAAGACTTGTGCGGGATCATCTTGAACTTTGTGATCCATCATCACATCGTTTGTGAAGTGCAGCCTGCTTTCATGGGTTTCGTGAAAGGTTTCTTGGTGGAAAAACGGTTGATTTTCATTTGGCCTCATTTGCCAGGTGGCTTTTAATGAAGAATTGTCCCAGACATTGTCCTTCTCCACCGCGTTGTAATCCTTTTTCGCATTGTTTGTAGTATAATATCCCGCCTTTCTAAGGTAGGCAGGAAACATCTCCAAGCCCTCAGGCATGGGGGCTATTTTGATTTTTCGGTGAAGGTGCATTCCTGTTCTGGTGGCAAGTGTACCTGTGATAAGCGTACTTCTGGCCACAGAACATACTGGTGCATTTGAAAATGCATTGGGATAAAGCAGGCCAGACAATAGCATTTTCTCAATATTTGGAGTTTCCACACCATTACCATCAAAAAGCTTCATAAAGTGCTTTGAATTGTCCTCAGAAATTAGAAATACAATGTTTGGTGAGGGAGGAGCCGGTTTATCTATTTCATTGGCCTTTACTTTTTCCATGCCCATAAATGCCATGGCCAATAACAAACCTATCGACAACTGTAAACTGTTTTTTGACAAAAGTTTTTGTGAAACCATTTTTCTATTATTAGGAGATCTTTATGCTGTGTTTAAAAGGTGTGAAACCCGTAAGATATACCGTAGGGGATTCCATTTTAGGCAATGCTCCTCTAATGGCGATCCATTTGTGCTCATATAATCCAGGTCCAAAATTAATGGTAGCACCATTGCCTGTATATTTGCCCATACCCTCTTTTAAAAACACCGCATCCTCCACCCCTTCATGAGGAACCGTTCCTGAAAATGTACCTCCTTGTCTGAAGATCATTTCCAGGGCTACAGGAACATTGTCTGTCCCAGTAATTTCAATGTCTATTAAAAACCCATCCCCTTCTTCTTGTATAGTGACGGTATTAGTCAATTCCTGAATTTCAGATTGTTTGCGCTGACTTCTTGGCATGTTTGACCAAACCCCATCCCCAGGAATGTTCTTTTTTGGAAAAGGTTGATAGTAAGGACCTGTCAATTTACTAGTTAGAATATACTTACCATTCTCCACCTTATAAGCATCCGCTGAAAACTGCCCCTTCCCAAAGAAGGCACTTGCAAACCTCATGCCCTGAAGCATAAGCTCCTTTTTATGAAAAGTAAAGAAAACGGAACTACCAGAAAGTATGGAGGCATCGTAAGGCCCCCTTCTAACCCTCATTAAATTGGAGTTACTAAATTCTTTGGCATAATCAATAGGCAAGGGTTTTGCTACTGGTAATTCCTTCCAAAGGGTAGGGTCTTCCAGGAAATAGTATAGAAAACCTGTGGCTTTTTCAAAGGAAGTTTCCTCAATCAACCTACAGGCTGCTGCAAACTGCCCGTCTCCGGTTTTCAAAGCCATATACCGATAAGGGTAATAATAATTCTGCAAATAGCCTATGATAGAATTATCCTGTCTTCCTGAAGCTTCTGTTACAATCTCACCATTAGGATGAATGTAAAATAGGTTCATTTTCAGGTTTTTAAACACATAATCCAAAAGCTCCGGTTTATCAAATCCCCTGGCAATGCTTATCAATACCCTATCGCTTAAAGAAGAATAAATATAGCTGCTTTTCTCCTGAAATTGTCCATCTTCGTCCAAATCTATCTGCTCCTCAAGCCATTCTTCAGCCCTTAAACGGTAGGCAGGATCTGGATTAATTTTATACAATTCCGTCAGGCCCGAACTCACCACCCAACGGTGATTGGGCGTATGGATGCCACCTACTTTCAAAGCCTCTCCTGCGTTTATCAGAAATTGCTTAAGTGGTGTCAGGACACTTTCCTTTTCTTCAACTTCAGACTCGTCCAATAGTCGCCATACTGGTGCTAGCCATTTTACTATAAACCCAGTATCAGGTGTAGAGTGAAAATTAGTAGACACCAAGTCAATTGTTCCATCCTCATGCTGTAATGTCAAAAAATAATCACAGGATAAGGCCAATTTTTTTAGCAATTTTTGGTTATTGTAAAAGGCTGATTCAGGGCTAACCAAAGCGCAAATCCCGGCTTTTAGGAAAGAGGTGATAGCATGAGCAGTAGCCATCTCATAGCCATCTACCACTGCGCCATAGTAAGGAGAACTTTGGTCGTCAATGTATCTTTCCAGGGTACTTCGGACTCCCAGATCATTATTGGAGATCATTTGTAGTAACCAATCAGGCTTGTTTATTTTTTGTTTTTGAGAAGAAGAATTAAAGGGATTTATAGACAAAGAGGTAAATGGAGCCAAAAGTGTAAATGTTCCATTTTTCCTGATGAAAGCTCTGCGCTTCATAAATTATCGTGGATTTTGGTTGATTTTGGGAAACAATAAAGGCTAAATATACATTATTTTTAGAATAGGAAAAGCCTAAAAACTTTCTTTTTAAAGTACTGCCTATTACTAAAAAAAAGCATAAACCAGTCTATTAAATTTTGCTTTCAAACAAAAAATTATCCTTCGCTACTATTCTACTAAAGCCAATCGTATTAATCCACCGCCAATACCCTACCTACTTATCTATCCAGAGTTATAAAAATAAGGTGTCCTAAATTTATCCCGTATTAAAGAATTAATAACCCACAAGCCCTGAGCTCATCTCTCATTGTAGCAGTAAAGAACTGATCAAAATGCTCACATTTATCTTCAAAACTATTTACAAACTGCCCGTAGGTAATCGGCCTTCTCGATTTTTCCATATCGGAGAGAATTCCAAGCAGCCAATCGGCCACATTTTGCATTAGTGTAAAGTCTATGATAGCTGATGTGGTATGAAAAGTAAGCAAAACCCTGGTATAGGTTTTCTTTTTCTTTTCTATAAGCTTTTCTGAAACAACTGGCATGTGTCCTAGCCACACCATTTTCGAGCCATTTTTTAGCCCATTGTTGTCTTCCTTTTCAAGGCAGGTTACAATGTATTCGGGACCAATCGTGGGTCTAGGAATTTTGAATTCAAACCAATCTTGTAAAGGAAAATCGAAACCAATACCATGCATAAAATTGAACAAAGACTTCTTCAATCCATAACTAAATTTTGAATGGTCGATCCCAGTTTTATCTTTAAATGCAATGTCATTATTGGCAAAAGTGATTGGGTTTTGATTTGGTATTATGTGGTACTTCTCTGGTTCCAATCCGATTGGACTATGGGCCGTCAAGGCAAATTGATGCCAAAACCCAGACCTCAACACACCTTCTTCAAAAAGTTGCCTTACCATTTCCAGACTGTCAATGGTCTCCTGAATGGTCTGCGTAGGATATCCATACATTAAATAGGCATGCACCATTATTCCCGCTTCAGTAAAATTTCTGGTCACCTGAGCCACCTGCTCCACTGTAACCCCTTTGTCAATCAATTTCAACAGACGGTCTGAAGCCACTTCCAAACCTCCAGATATGGCTATGCATCCTGATGCGCTTAGCAAAAGGCATAAATCAAGTGAAAAGCTTTTTTCAAACCGAATATTTGTCCACCAGGTAAGGGTAAGTTTTCGTTTTATAATCTCCAATGCCACTGCTCGCATAAGTGCGGGAGGTGCTGCTTCATCTACAAAATGAAAGCCGCTCTCCCCGGTTTCTTTCACCAATTGTTCCATGCGATCAACAAGAATATTTGCGGTCAGTGGTTCGTACAATTTGATATAATCCAGTGATATATCGCAAAAAGTACATTTTCCCCAATAGCAGCCATGTGCCATTGTCAACTTATTCCACCTTCCGTCACTCCACAAGCTATGCATGGGGTTGGCAATTTCTATTACAGAAATATATTTGTCTAAAGGAAGGTCACTATAATCGGGAGTTCCCAAATCGCTTTGCTTGTAATCACTTTCCGTTGATTTGTTGTTGTAGATGACTTCCTCACCATCAAAATAAAAGGTTCGCTTTAACTTTAAATCAGCCTTTAAAGGAAATGTGTCATTTTCGATTAGCTCCAAAAGTATTTCTATTGGTCTTTCACCATCATCCAAGCATATGAAATCTACGAAATCAAATACCCTGGGATCAGAAATAGTTCTCAATTCAGTATTTGGGAAACCTCCACCCATTAAAATTTTCACCGATGGGTAAAGTTTTTTTATAAGTTGTCCACAGCGAAAAGCACTGTATAAGTTACCAGGAAAAGGAACAGAGAGTCCCACCAGTTTGGGTTGAATCTCTTTGATTTTTTTTTCCAATACATCTAAGCTTATCTGATCTATATAAGTAAGGTTAGCATTTAATTTTTCGTATAGCGCATCAAAATTATTGGCACTTTGGCCCAAAGATTCTGCGTAGCGACTAAAGCCAAATTTTTCATCAACACACTCCACAATAAAGTCGGACAAATCTTCTAAATATAAGGTAGCGAGGTGCTTTGCTCTATCTTGCATTCCCATATTTCCAAAGGCATAATCAAGGTCATCCAATTGCTCAAATCTGGCAGCTTTAGGTAGAAAATTATCCGTACAAATTTTCCTTGCTAAAGTAGCATTGTTTCCTTGAAGGAAAAGAATCACTGCATCTATGGACTGAATATAGGTTTCTTTAAGGGTAAAGATCCTGTGGGCATTTTCAGAGTTTATTGTGCTGTTCTGTTTGGCCAGGCTAAAGATATCGTTCAATCCTTTTTTGCAAAACACAGCCTGAATAACATCTATCCCCAAATCCATCTGAAAACTACTTATCCCTTTGGTATTCAAGAATCCTTTTAGGTAAGCAGTACCAGGATAAGGGGTATTTAACTGAGTAAATGGAGGGGTAATTAAAAGTAAATCTTTCAATGGGTGTATTATTTAGCCAATACAAAAGTAATGGAAAACCATCTACTCATCTAAATTTATAGAAATAAAGGTAGCGATTCCAAAGCGTAAGCCCCCTGAATTGTATTTGCGATTCTCAAACCCAGCTCCCACTTCAAGTCTGAATATTCTGAATAAATTATCCAATGAATAGCCCAATTCCCAATAATGAGGAGAACTGTTGGTCGTCAGGTAATTAAAAAAAATATTTTCCCTAACTCCTGAAAACCTTAAGCCAGGCAATTGGGTAAGGAGAAATTTTCTAAATTGATAATGTATCAATCCCCCAAAATAGGAGTCCGATGTGCTGAAAGTATAATAGTCCAAAAACCTGTAATTGCTTGCAGCTCCCATATTGCTAAAGATTGTTCGATTTCCTCCGAAATGCTTGTAATCCATAAAATAAACCTTGTCTTTATTTAAAAAAGTACCTGCATTCAAATTAAAAGCAAGTTTTCCGCTCACACCGAATTGAATAGCATGTTGTAAGCCCAATTCGACTTGCTGAAAATCAGCAACATCTTCCCCATTATAAATGATCGGCAAAGCTTGCCTGTAGTTCATAAAAATCAATGGAGATGAATTCATTATTGGAATTTTACGGTCATTTCTTACCTGGTACTTCAGGCCTGGCCTCCAATCGACGTTCAAATCAAATAACACTCCTTTGCTAGCCAGAAAACTGGCACCTTCCCCCTCACTCACAAAGGGCTGATTGATGCTGTATTCTTTCTTGCCAGTATAGAAAAAACTGTAATCACTGTGGTTAGTCAATGGACTTCTCTCCTCAATACTCAAACTTGTCCTGTAAGTAAATTTGTCCCCCATTCTATGGGCCCAGTATAGTTTTGCAAAAGTCTTTTCATACAACTTCATGTAATTTTCTCTTAAAAAAAGAGAATAAAAAGCATTTACTTGTTCGCTAATCGGTTCATTGGCGTTGTACTGGTAAATGTATTTACCGCCATCTACTCCCCAACTGTACCCTTCCCTGCCTTTGGTTATGGACCTTCTGAAATCCAAAGTCATGTAGGCTTTTTCACTGGCAAAACCATACCTAAAGGCTGGCCTTAAATTCCAGGATTTCACATGGTTGGTGACACTATCTGCTAACTTGCTCACTTCTTCTTTGCGGTAAAAACCTGAAAAACCTACCTTAAAGCCCTCCACGGTGTTAAAAGACATCTTTGTCCAATTGGTGTAAAAGCCAGCGGACCTTCCTTTGCCAAAATTGTACCTCCCTCCTGTCAAAAAATCGAAAGCTTTAAACTTTCTTTTAGCTTTTTGAGCAATGCTATCTACTTCACTGTTTTTTGCTACCTCCACCAAGGCCAAACTATCATCTCTAACATATCCCAGTGCTTCTTTATTGGTCAAAGGTACTGGCCGAATACTATCCCAATAGGCACTATTTCTTGAGGTCGCCAAAGAATCTATAATGTGTGACCTGATAGATAAGATGTCCTTATCTTCCCTTTCTTTGTTTGCCTCTTTTTCATAAGTAGCAATTAACTTTCGATACTGCTTTCTACTCAATTGATCGGCCTCTTCCAATTTCTCGATTGGTGATTCCCTAGTAGATATTTTACTAATATCTTCAGGGATGTCAGTGATTTTCTCATCCAGGATTTCAGTTTCGAAGATCAGGGATGGATTGAGTTGTAACTCATAGTCATTGGTAGATGCCAGGTATTGAAATTCACCAGCAAAACCAAAGAATTTCCCACCAAAATTATAGGTATGGGTGATCGGCATCCAAACCCTTTCCTTTACTGGCGCATATTGCTGCCTGACACGTATATCGAAGCCCATCAAGGAGGTTTTAAGATCCAGACTGTGGATGGCCCACAAATCCTCTATGATATAAATATACCCATCAAAAACCCTTTCTCCTTTTGACCGGGGAATAACCCTGATTTTATTGATTAGCACCTCATTTTCGATAAAAGTACCTTCTAAGCGAAACTTGTAATAGGCAAAGGCCGATCTTGCTAATGGAGAGATAATTTCATTTACCTTTTCATCATAAAAACTTGCTCCTATATAGGGAGCGGGTGAGGTTTGGTTATTTTCCCCACTTGAGCGAATGCTTATAACCGTCTCTTTAATTTCATTGGGCTGTTTGAATTCAATTTTAGATACTGACTCTGAAGTATAGGCTTCATTCAGACCGATGCCTTCTTCGGCCAACTTTTTCTTTAGAAAAAAAGGCGCATCAGTGAGTTCGCCTGTACCCTTGATGTACACCATCATGCTATAAGCATCTACCTGAAGCTTATGGTATTTGGCCTTGGCAATGGCTTTCCGGATAACCGTCAAAGCCGGGTCCTCTGCCCCTTCTCTAACCTCCACTACATTGAGCCCATAAGTTTGCATCTCTAGTCGTACATTGACTTCTATCCAGTCATCCTTAACCTCAAAGGTTTGTAATTGAGCAGTATAGCCTAAATATTGAAATAGGATATCGTAATGGCCATTAGGTAGCTTCCATTCAAAATAACCATCCTGATTGGTGGGAATGCCATCATTTAAGTTCCTCGCAAATACCGTAGCGAAAGCCAAAGGTTGCCCCTCCTCACTAGAGACAATTCCTTTGATCCCTTGGGCGTTTGAAGGCGCTCTTATAATGGCTAAAACCAGTATCAATAACGTTATCCTAAAAATACAAATTGAAGCTTTTTTCATTCCATTAAAGTTAACAGAGGAAACCCTACTTAAACGAAAAAATTACCTATCTGCAACAAGCCTAAACACACTTGAACATTAGGTCAACGATAAACTTAGCATTTATTGATCAAATAACTTTCGTAATTAGAAATCACAGTAAATGGTTAAGAATAATTAACGGGTTTGCACTTATACTATTGTGCTTCGTAAGCCCACCTCACTTCATTCCATATTTCTTGCCCATCATTTTTTAGTTTTGGACCTGGGGTACTTCTACCATTTTTAATCAGGCTGATCATTTCCTTTTTCAATAAAGAGGCCACCTCTGGGAAATCCTCGATTAAGTTTGTCTGTTCGGCCGGATCTTTAGAAAGGTCAAAAAGCTGCATAATTGGTAAGCTAACAAGCTCCTTGGCCGATCGTGGAGCCGTCCAACCACCTGAACCAGGCCAGGCTATTAGCTTCCAATTGCCTTTTCTAATGGCAAATCTTCCTTCTATAGAATGGTGGATTACAGAAGGTCTTACCTCAGCATCGATGGCACCATTGAGCACTTTTAAAAAACTAAAACTATCTTCACCAGCATTTTTAGGCATTTCCTGATCCAAAATATCTGCTACTGTAGCCATAAAATCTGTTGTGCAAATGATCTGCTCAGTGGTTTTCCCTCCAGCAATTTTAGCTGGCCACTGAACTATAAAAGGGACACGATGCCCTCCTTCATAGATGTCTGCCTTATGCCCTCTAAAACCATCACTAGGATCATGCCCAACCTTGGCCAATTCTGCAAAATTGGCTTTGGGAGAACAGCCATTGTCTGAAGTAAATATCAAGAGTGTATTGTCCAACACACCTTTTCTTTCCAGCTCAGCTACAATTTTACCCACTACATCGTCTACTTGCAAAACAAAATCTCCATACATATTGGTATTGCTTTTCCCCATAAACTCAGTTGTTGGTAAGATGGGGGTATGAGGTGCCGGAAGGGGGAAGTATAAAAAGAATGGTTTCTCTTTATGGGCATTGTCATCAATAAAATCAACAGCCTTTTGAGTTAAATTTGATAAAACCTTAACATGTTCAAAATCAGCTCCAGTAGGACCTTCCCTCCAAAAACCTTTGTCATCCACATTGACGGTCATTTTTTCAGGCAAAGCAGTAACCCTATCATTTTCAATATAGACATAAGGTGGAATGTCCAAAGAACTGCTAAATCCATAAGCAAAGTTAAAACCTACTTGGTTTGGACCATTTTTGATGGGTTGGGTATAATCAACCTCTAAAATGGTATTGAGGTTGTCGATGTTTTCATATTCTTGCTTAAAGGCCCAATCCCAGCCCAGATGCCATTTACCAATAAATCCTGTATGGTATCCTGCACCTTGTAAAAGTTTTCCTACCGTAAATCGATCAGAATCTATCAAAGGAGCCGAAAACCCTCCTAAAACACCACTTTTAAGTGTAGACCTCCAATTGTACCTGCCGGTAATAATTCCATACCTCGTAGGCGTGCATACAGCTGAACTGGTATGTGCATCTGTAAATTTTATCCCATTATTTGCCATTCTATCGATATGAATGGTTTTGATTTTACCCTCTGGATTGTAGCAAGAAGCATCCCCTATGCCCATATCATCAGCTAAAATATAGATGATATTTGGAGATGCATCGGATTGAGCCCATCCAAGACCAATCAAGCAAAAAAGAAAAAATGTTGAAAGAATAGTAGTTTTCATAAACCGGTTAATTATCTGAATAAGTTGCCCTATTAGAGCCAATAATGTAGCAGACTCCTTTTATTGAAGTTATTTTTAAGATAAGTATTAATCAAATGGCATTATACTTTTGAAATCAATGGATTAACTAACTTCATCGAAGAGTCTTTATACCAAGTCTGGCAATTTATTCAAAAATGTTAGAGATAAGGAATAAATCTTTATATTAAGCCTAATTTTTATTATGTCAATTTCCGAAATAAAAAATATAAGGGGCCACACCTAAATTATAACCGAAACAAATTTCTACATTTTGGATGAGACACCTGTGAGCTAAAAAAAAATAAACTTTAAGCGATCTGAACACTATTAATTCTGCGTATATGCTTATTTTAAACGATTATTAATCCATAAAAAATGTCTTACACAAATTAGTTAGAAGGTAAATTCATATTTAAATAATATTATTTTTAATGAAAAATTAAAATAATTATACTAATGTTGTTGTCATATCTGGTTGAAGAACAAAGGAAAAATCAATTTCTCATTGTATTTTAATAGAGGTATGAATGATCATATTATGATTCAATGAGCAACACTTTAACCCTACAATTACTTAAAACATGTTTTTTATGATCAATCCACAAGGAAATGGGAAAAGTATACAACAAAAAACCTAAAATAACCAAAAACATAAATCAACCTTTCTCTTCCATTTTATCAAATTCATCATCCTCTTTTGTTTCATCAATAATTTATCCAAGCGACAAAACTATTGTAGACCAGTTAGAGGAGGTAATAAAAAATTATCCTGAAAATATTGCTTTTGTTTTTGAGGAAGATACCCTTACGTTTCGTGAACTAAATGAAAAATCAAATCAAATAGCATCCTATTTGGTTGAAAGAGGCATTTCCACCGAAAATCTTGTCCCATTTTGTATGGAGAAATCCATAGCTATGATGGTAACAATATTTGGCATTCTAAAAACAGGTGCGGCGTATGTCCCTATCGATCCTAACTACCCTTTTGAACGAATTCAGTTTATCCTTGGTGACATTGGTGCAAACCTGTTACTGGTAAACAATTCATTGAACAAAAAATTAAACATATCCAACACAATAGATCTACTGGAATACGCCTCTTTATCAAGTGAGCCAGTTGAAACATTTATCCCAGAGATCAAGCCCACTCCTGACAACCTTGCTTATGTAATCTATACTTCCGGCTCCACTGGCAATCCAAAAGGAGTAATGGTGCCACACAGGGGTTTGATGGATCATTGTTTTGGCTTGATAGAAAGAGCCAACCTTAAAGATTGTAAATCCTTCGCTATCACAGCTCCCATTGTTTTCGATGCGGGCCATTCACTGATCCATATCGCTATAATTCAAGCAGCCACTACCCACCATTTGTCTGACCATCTAATTTTAGACAGCGATAAATTCACAGCTTACCTTCAGAATCACAAAATAGACTGTTTAAAAATTGTCCCTTCTCTTTGGTTGAGTCACACTGAAGGAGGTTTAATCCCTGTGCCTAAAAGAAAGCTGATCTTTGGTGGTGAAAATTTTCCAGTTTCCATCCTATCAATTCTCAGAAAAAGTAATTTTAAAGGCGATGTTTTTAACCATTACGGTCCAACAGAAACTTCAATCGGTAAATGTATTTATAAGGTAGATCTAAATCGCACCTATAACCAAGTTCCAATTGGTAAGCCGTTTTCTAATACCTTCATCCTACTTTTGAACAGCAACCTTGAAAAGGTGGGTAATGGAGAAGCTGGTGAAATCTATATCGGTGGAGAAGGCATTGCCAGAGGTTACTTAAATCTACCACTCAATACTGCCAAAAGCTTTATTCCAGATTTTATTTCAGGAAAAAATGGTGGGTTTTTGTATCGAACAGGCGATTTAGGTAAATCTTCTGAAGACGGAAACTTACTGTATCAAGGCCGGGTGGATGATCAAGTAAAAATAAATGGATTCCGTATCGAACCTGGAGAAATTGAGGCGACTATCTACCAGTATGAAAGCATTAAACAAATTGCCGTTGTGGCAAAAAGCAATAAGCAAAAAGTGTCTTTAGTTGCTTATTTTGTACTTGAAAAAAGTTGTTTGGAGGAAGATATTAAGCACAAACTTAAATCAAAACTTCCTGCACATATGATCCCTCAGTTTTGGATTCAATTGGAAGAAATGCCTTTGACGGGTAATGGTAAAATTAATAAAAAAGCCTTACCTGAACCAGATTGGACAAGCTCCCTACAGAACAAAAATCCTCCGCAAACAGAAACAGAAAAACTTCTTGTAAGCCTATGGCAAAAATTTCTTGGTTGGGAGAATATAGGTATTTACGATAACTTTATTGACCTGGGAGGTGATTCCTTGCTTGCTATCCGGACCATTGCTGCAATAAAGCAATCACTAGGAAAACGCCTATTGGTAAAGGATTTTTTTAATTCTCCTACCGTATTCGGATTAAGCCAGGTGATTGATGAAATTAATGATGACTTGCATGAAATAACACCTGCTAAAGAAGTAGATTTTATCCCACTTTCCTTTAATCAGGAAGCACTTTGGGTAATTCACAATTCAGTGGGAAGCTTACAATACCATTTGCCTATGGTTTTCGGTATTTCAGGTGATTTAGACATTAAATCTCTAAAATTAGCTTTTAGTGAATTCATAAATCGGCATTTACCTTTAAGAACAGTATTCAAAGCCTCTGAAAAAGGGCTTGAACAAAAATTGCTAGAAGCTGAATCTTGGAGCATTCAGGAAATTATTTCTAATCAGACGGAAGCTGAAATAGTAAAAGACTGGCCATTTAAGTCCATGACAGAAAGGCCTTTTAATATGTCAGAAGATTTTATGATTCGGGCGGCATTGTTTCACATTCAACCAAAAAAATACCTTCTTAGCATTGTTGTTCACCACATCGCCTGGGATGGGTGGTCAACATCTTTATTTAAAAATGAAATAGCTAGTTTATACAATAAAATTAGAAGCGGAGATCAAAAAATTCATCCAATCTCTGTATCAAATTATGCCGATTTTTCTATATACCAAAGAAATCTTTTAGGGAGTAAATTATACAATGACTCTCTAAAATATTGGCAGGATCGGCTTAATGGAACAATACCAATCCCACTTCGAACCGACTACCCAAGAACAGCATTATTTTCACCAGCGGGAGCAACGCATGAATTTGCTATCGATAAGGGCTTAGTTTCAAAATTAAAAAGTCTGGCCATAGAACGAAATGCTACCCTCTTTATGGTATTGCTAGCTGGTTTCAAGGCATTACTTAAAAGGCATAGTGCTCAGGAGGATATTAGTGTAGGTATTCCTGTGGCAGGAAGAGAACATGAAGGACTAGAAGATTTAATTGGCTTCTTTGTAAACTCCCTTCCTATCCGAACCTACGTGGATGGAAATTCCAGCTTTGAGGATTTATTGAATAATGTAAAAACCAATGCATTAGAAGCTTTTGAACACGGGCATGTTCCATTTGCCGAAATAGTAAAACTGTCAGATGACTTTAGAATAACTGGTAGAAATCCTATTTTTCAAGTGCTTTTTGTGATGCAAAACAACGCGTCCTCAGCGCTGATTTTGGACGGAGTGGATACCCAACCATTAAAAACCGCTAATCAAACTTCAAGTTTTGAGTTGACACTTGAGATAAAAGAAGATCAAGATCAGCTAATAGCATCGATGGAATACCAAACGGCCCTTTATAGTTCTTCTACTATTTCCCGAATGTCTGGGCATTATATGGCATTGCTCGAGGCCATTACCCTTAACCCCAAAGAAAAAGTTGACAATTTAAACCTACTCGATGTTAAGGAAAGAAATTTCGTGTTAGCAGCAAACACGGATTTTATACTGCCAGAGGACCTTGCTGAAAAAACCATTTTAAACCTTATAGATGAGCAAGTAAAATTATTCCCGCAACACATTGCTATCAGTTTTAATGGTTATGAGTTGTCCTATTTAGAATTGGATAAACGAGCCAATAAAGTTGCGAATTTTTTATTAAATAGAGGTGTAGGCCGGTATTCTTTAGTCCCAATTTGCCTGGACAATTCAACGGAGATGATCGTTGGATTATTAGGCATAATTAAAACAGGTGCTGCATACATCCCTTTAGACCCCACTTTTCCAAGAGATAGAATTAAATTTATCCTCGATGAAGTAAAGGCCTCTTGGGTTTTAACGGATAGTGACAATGCACCTATTTTCAAAGAAAATTATGCAGACCTATTTATTCTAACTCTAGACAGCGAACTGAATGGATTAATTGATGAAAGTTTTGAAGATCCAGGTATAATTATTAACCCTGATGACCCTGTATACCTTATTTACACATCTGGCACCACTGGCAAACCTAAAGGGGTAATAATTAGTCACAAAGGTTTGTTTTTATCGACTTTTTCAAGAAACAACTATTATCCTGATAATATTTCCATCCTGCTATTGCCCTCTTTTTCTTTTGACTCCTCCATTGCCAGTATTTTTGGGGCTTTGTCTCAGGGGAGCAAAATCGTTTTAGGGAAATCTGAACAACTTAAAGACCCTGTAGAATTAAAAAAATTACTCAGCCTTACGAATTCAATATTGTGTGTCCCTTCATTTTACAGATTTTTACTTACTGAAAGGTTAATTCCGACCAATCAAATTAAGAGAGTGATTCTTGGAGGTGAGAGAGTGGAGCCCTCTTTATTAGCCTTACACTTTGAGTCAAATAAAGGAGCCGACTTATACAACGAATATGGACCGACAGAAGCAACTGTTTGGGCTTCCGTTTGTAAATTGACTTCCCCTAAAGCCCCGATAACTATCGGAAAACCAATTCCTCATATCAAGGTGTATATAGTAGATACCTCAGGTAATCTTTGTCCAGTAGGAATTCCGGGAGAACTGTGTATTTCAGGAGATAGCCTAGCCATTGGCTATTTTAACCATCCAGAAATGACTGCTGCAAGTTTTGTTCCTGACCCATTTTCCAATGGTAGGGATTTGCGGATGTACAAAACGGGGGATAAAGCAAGATTACTCAACGATGGAAGCTTAGAGTATTTAGGAAGGTTGGACAATCAAGTAAAATTAAGAGGTTATAGAATTGAACTAGAAGAAATTGAAACGCTTCTTGAAACATTGGATTTTGTTAAAAAAGCAATCGTTTCTGTTATCGGAGATTCTTCCGAAAACCAAAAATTAGTAGCACACGTCCTTACCAATAAGGAAACAGCCTTCCATTCTGAAGACCTTCAGACGCATAAATTAACCACGCATTTATCGGATAATTTACCTCCGTATATGGTACCGGTCCAATGGCAATTTTTAGATGAAATGCCATTCACCCCCAATGGTAAAATCGACCGAAAAAAACTTTCTCAATTTGAAAGTCGAACGGTCATCAAATCCAATTGGCATAATGCTGATAATGTCATAGCGCAAAAATTACTAATTATTTGGAGGAAATTATTAAACATAGAAAAAATTGGAACTCATGATAATTTCTTTAAAATAGGGGGTAACTCCTTGCTGGCCATTAGACTAATAAACTCGATTAGAGAGGAATTTGATTATGGAATAAAATTTTCAACAATATTCGCTAATCCAACCATAAATCAACTTGCCAATCTAATTGAGAATAATAATGCTGCATCTCGCTCAGAAATAGAAATTAAGAGCGTGCCTCATGTCAAAGAATATCCGCTTTCTTTTAGTCAAGAAAGCATATGGATCACTGACAAATTAGAAGGATCGGTGCATTATCATATTCCCTTATTGTTAAACCTTGAAGGTAAATTGGATGTTGCTTCTCTCGAAAAAGCCCTTCAAGCCACCTATAAGAAGCATGAAATATTACGCACTCAGTTTCATTACAATGGTGAAAAAATTTACCAAAAAGTAAATGGTTTTAAGCCCTGGAATTTGATGCTAAAAGATGCCTCAAAGGAAGTATGGGACAATCTAACCCTTGAGGAATTTATCCAACGACAAATCTCGCTACCATTTGATTTGTCAAACGATGCTATGTTTCGTGCACTCCTAATCCAGAAAGGTCCAACACAAAATACCCTTCTATTAGTGTTTCATCACATTGCCTTTGACGGATGGTCCATAGGCTTAATAATGGAAGAAATTCATTCATTTTATACCCAACAAAAAAATATTGGCACTATAGATTTTGACCCTTTGCCTTTACAATATGGTGATTATGCGATTTGGCAAAGAGCGCAATTACAAGGTGCTGCATTTGATAGTAAAATTGATTATTGGAAGAATAAGCTTAAAGAATTAACTCCCCTTAAAATAACTAATTATAAGGGTGCTATTGATCTTGATGCTACAAATGGCGATACTCAGTCGTTCTTAATACCTACTCAACTCCAAAAATCCGTAGAAGATCTCGCCCATAAAACAGATACAACCATGTACATGGTTTTAATGGCTACTTTTAAAATCTTACTCTACCAATTGTCTCGAAATACTGACATTTGTGTTGGTACTGTAATTGCAGATCGAAATTACCAACATACAGATAAGTTACTGGGATATTTCATAAACACGCTACCCATTAGATCCCAATTAAACCCTGAAAAGAATTTAATTGACTTTCTATGCGAAGTTAAAACCAATTGCCTTGAAGCATTTGATTATCAAGAGGTTCCTTTTGAGAAAATTGTAGCAGCTGTACAACCCGAAAGAAAATTAGGCAATAACCCTATCTTTCAAGTAATGTTTTTACTTCAAAACACTTTTGATGATGAGGCTTGGGAAATCGACGATCTTAAAGTGAAAATGCTCGAAAATAAGCAGAAAAGAGCAAAATTTGATCTATTGTTTACTGTATCTGAAGGAGCTTCAGGTCTTAAAGGATTGATGGAATACAAAACATCACTATTTAATTCAGGAGAAATAGATAAATTAATCGAAAATTACCTCTATCTATTAGAAACGCTACTTCAGAATCCCTTAGCCCCTTTGGAATCTTTATCCAGAAATTTGGAGGTTGAAAAGGAGGAAGAGATTGAGCAATTTGAGGACGAATTCAAAGATGAATTCAGACCTGTTCAGAGGTTGATAGAATCTGCCACTATAAAATACAGTGATAAAGTTGCAATAATTTCTAAAGATAAATATTGCACCTATGAAGAACTGAATGAAACCTCCAACCAATTGGCTGATTTGTTATCTCAGCAGCGTATAGGAAGGAATGATATAGTGGGAATTGTAATGGATCGATCCATAGAAATGATTACAGCCATAATGGCGGTATTGAAAGTTGGTGCTGCCTACCTACCGGTAGATACTGATTTTCCTGATGAGCGGATCAGTTATATGCTCAAGGATGCGGCAAAAGTACATGTAACACATACCAAATACAAAGGGAAATTCAGGTCACAGTCTATAGAGATTCTGTGGGAGGAATTCATAGCAAAGCAGGATAATTTCTCAAAAGAAAACCCATCTCCGAACAATGAAGCCAATGATATGGCTTATATTATTTATACCTCCGGATCTACAGGAAAGCCAAAAGGAGTAATGCTAACCCATGGCAACTTGTATAACTTCCTTAAAACCGTTAGCCATAAACCCGGAATCACTGCCAATAATAAGTTTCTGGCCGTAAGCTCTGCTTCTTTTGACATTGCACTTCTGGAGTTAATATTGCCCTTTGTGCATGGGGCTCAAATTGTAATCCTTGATCAGTTCGAAAGGAAAGATCCTCGAGTAATTTTACAATATTTGACCCAGAATAAAGCAGACATTATGTTCGCCACTCCCACCCATTGGAAAATGCTTTTGGAAAGTGGCTGGAACTCTCCTGTAGAAAAGCTTCAAATAATTAGCGGTGGTGAAGCTTTAAGCAAGGATTTAGCCAGTCGACTATTGCCGCTATGTGATGGGCTCTGGAATATTTATGGCCCTACGGAAACCACGGTTTTCTCCACCATCAAAAAAATAGAAGCCAATCAGCCAATCATTACTATAGGGCGAGAAGTACTGAATACTAAAATTTATCTGCTTGATGAAAATCAAAAGCCAGTACCTAGAGAAACAGAGGGTGAAATCTACATTTCAGGCAAGGGAGTAGCCAAAGGATACCTCAATCAATCAGAATTAACCGACCAAAAATTCACAAAGGATCCATTTCAGAAGGAAACGGAGGATTACATGTATAAAACAGGTGATCGGGCAAAACTTCTAGCAAACGGTGAGATTCAGATTCTAGGGAGAATAGACAATCAAATCAAACTAAGAGGTCATAGAATAGAGCTGGAAGAGATAGAACAAGCACTTAACAAACTTAGCAGGGTCAAAGAAAGTGTAGTACTCTATAGGAATACCTCACGCGATGACAAGGGTTTGGTTGCTTACCTCCTACTTAAGGAAGATTTGGAGGACAAGACTAGCAAAAACATAAGAGTTACAAGCACTCAGGTCAAGAGTTGGAAAAAAGAACTTTCTGTAAATTTGCCAGGCTATATGATGCCATATGATTACGTAGTGGTTGATCATTTCCCGCATACAGCCAGTGGAAAAATTGATCGCCTAAAACTCCCTGATCCTGAGGAAATGGTTTTAGATATTGTTTTACTACCCAATACAGAAAAAGAAAAGATAATAGCGGAAATATGGAAGACGGCTTTAGGCTTAAAAATAATCGATATTACGGATAATTTTTTCGATCTAGGTGGGCATTCACTGATTGCTGTAAAAGTAATGACTCAAATAGAAAAAGAGTTAGGAACACTCCTACCACTCTCAATTTTGTTTAAATACCCAACAATCCAGCAATTAGGATTATTTTTGGAATCAAATTTGGTTTTAAACAAGGAGTGGAAGTCGCTTGTACCTATACAGCCAAAAGGAAAAAAAGACCCAATATACTTAGTGCATGGAGCGGGTTTAAATGTCATGCCATTTCAGACTATTGCAAAATATTTTGATCCTGAGCAACCCATCTACGGCATTCAATCAAAAGGAATGGATGGAGAAAGTCCTCAATACGAATCCATTGAAGAAATAGCTGCTTCTTATATTGACGAAATTATGCAAAACCACCCGCAAGGAAATATAATTTTGGGAGGGTATTCCTTGGGAGGGATTATCGCCTTTGAAATGGCTAAGCAATTAACGGAGACCAATATATCTGTAAAACATCTCTTTTTACTTGACAGTTTTGCAACTTTTGCCAAAAGTAAAAACACACCTAAAAATAAGCTAGCGGCTAAACTTAATCGTGAATTGAATAAAAAATTCTTTGACATTAAATTATTAACCCGACACCCCAATATTTTAAAGGATATAAAATCCAGGTCAATGGGCAAAAAAATCAATGGTTTACTTGTCAAGCTTAGGCTAAAAACTAAAAAATTAGATAGTCCGATTATTGAAAGAATAAATAAAATCAAAGGCATGCATGTGCTTGCTTGCAAAAATTATTCGCCCGGATTTTATGCGGGAGAGATAGTTATGATAAGGGCTAAAATTCGGACAAAATATTTCTTTGATCCCGAATATTTAGGATGGAAAGGCTGCTCCAAATCCATGCGTGTAATCGATGTAGAAGGCATACATTCGGACATGTTTACAGAACCAAATGAAAGTGAATTGGCCGCCATTATAAAACAAGTGATTGAGAGAGGTTAGGGGTGATTGGGTGATGGGTGATCGGGTGATCGAGTGATGGGTGATCTGGTGATCTGTGATAGGTGATCGTACTAAATCATTACATCACCACTACATAAATCCATGAACTGTTTTTAGAATTGGTATCTTCATACGATAATGGAAATGGTGAATTATTAATTGTTAATTGTTAATTAGAGTCTGGACAGAGGTGATAGGGTGAACGAGTGATGGGTGATGGGTAATCGAGTGATGGAGTGATCTGTGATAGGTGATCGCATTGCATCACTACATCACCAGCTTACTAAAACAGAGTTGTGAATTGCTTTCAAATTGGTATCTTCATAGGATAATGGAAATGGTGAATTATTAATTGTTAATTGTTAATTAGGGTCTGGACAGAGGTGATAGGGTGAACGAGTGATGGGTGATGGGTGATGGGTAATCGAGTGATGGAGTGATCTGTGATAGGTGATCGCATTACATCACTACATCACCAGCTTACTAAAACAGAGTTGTAAATTGCTTTCAAATTGGTATCTTCATAGGATAATGGAAATGGTGAATTGTTAATTGTTAATTGTTAATTAGGGTCTGTGATGGAGTGATCTGAGATAGGTGATCGCATTGCATCACTACATCACCAGCTCACTGATCTCTAATCACTAAATCAATTATCCCAGCTCACTCATACATAAATCATTGTCGTAATTATAAAATCAAATATTCCATGCTTCAAATAGCTTCCTTCTTTTTAAGCTTGGCCACCTTGTTTTGTGCAAGCATGCCTGTCCAAGCTCAAAACAATCCTGTAGACCAAGCCATCTCTCAGCATCGAAAAGGTGAACTTATCGTCAATGCCAAGCAAGGAGATAAAGTCATTGTCAAACAGCTTTCCCACGAATTTTGGTTTGGAGCAGCCATTGCCAATGGGCTGGGATCTGGAAATATGTCTCCCGAAGACCTGAGCCAGTACAAGAAATATTTCCTAGAAAACTTTAACAGTGCCGTAACCGAAAATGCACTCAAGTGGGCAAATATGGAAAGGGCAAAAGGTGAGGTCAACCATTTAACGGTAGAAGGAATTCTGGATTGGACAGCGGAAAACGATATCCCTCTGCGGGGACATAATTTATACTGGGGCATAGAAAAATTTGTTCAGCCCTGGATAATGGAGTTGAGTGATGCCGAACTGGAAGCAACCATAAAAGATCGAGCCATTTCCATTGCCCAACGGTACAAAGGCCGCTTTGTAGAATACGACCTGAACAATGAAATGATCCATGGCAATTATTATGAAGATCGTTTGGGACCGGACATAACCGCTAAAATGGCCAAATGGGTGCTTGAGGGAGATCCTGAGGCTCAGCTTTATCTCAATGATTATGATATCCTAACAGGAAATCGATTGGCGGACTATTTGGCCCAAATAAGGGAGCTCCTGGCCCAAAATGTTCCGATTGCTGGGATTGGTGTTCAAGGTCACTTGCATGGCAGCACCTTTGACAGAAAGGAACTGAAACGAAGCCTGGACTCCCTGGCGCAATTTGGCCTCCCCATTCGAGTCACCGAGTTCAATATGCCGGGCCAGCGTTCCAAATTCCATAAAGACACGCAGCTCGAAATGAGTCCTGAAGAAGAACAGCAAAATGCCATTGAATTGGTGGATTACTATCGTATTTGTTTTGCCCATCCGGCTGTTGAGGGAATCCTTATGTGGGGATTTTGGGAAGGAGCCAATTGGATCCCCGCCTCCTCATTATATACTCGAGACTGGCAAGCCAAGCCTGCAGCAAAAGCTTACCAAGAATTGATCTTTGGTACTTGGTGGTCAGAATTAGAAGGAATTGTTAATAGTGAAGGCCGACTTTCTATGTCAGCATTTTATGGGAAATACATGATAGAGGTGAATGGTAAAACAATTGAAATTTCACACAAAAAAGGAAATGGAGAAACTACGGTTGATTTCTCCAATCTTTGATAAATTTATTGATAATCATTTCCTATCAAACTCTCTAAGACGGACTGTTGCCAATCATATAAGGTTTTTTCCATGTTTTCGGCTATTTCCGGGTGCTCGGATAAAATGTTATTTTCCTCTGCCGGATCTGCATCGATATCAAATAATTCCTTTTCGGCTTCCATTCCTGTGCCTCCATGGATCACCAATTTATATTGGTTGCCCAATAAGGTTCTAGGGCCTGAAAAATCCTGTTCTTGGATATCAGGATGTTTAAAATTTTTAAAGTTTCTAGTAGGTATACCGTTTGACAATTTCACCAAAGGAGTGGTACCTTTTTGTAATTCAGGGTCTATATAATCTACCAAACCCTTACCATTATTCCTTGGCCTGCCATTCCAAAAAGCAATGGGCTCGGGCCTAACATCCATTTCCCCAACCAACAATGGTAAAAGGCTTATGCCATCAATCGGACGATCAGGAAGTTCTTGGCCGGTAATTTCACTAAGTGTAGGAAATACATCACTGGAAACACCGTGCACATCCGTTATTAATGGCATTGGCACTTTAGAAGGCCATTCCAATACAGAAGGCACCCTTACCCCTCCTTCATATACCCTTCCTTTTTGACCTCTGAAAGGAACAGTTGCATTTCCCTCCTGAGGTGTTCCGTTGTCTCCAAAGTACCATAGCAAGGTATTGTCTCGAATTCCTTCCCCATCAAGATAAGATCTTAATTGCCCAATAGATCTATCCATGGCTGTGATTTCAGCAAACCTTTCTCTCAGCACATCACGTTGCAGTCGTTCTACAGGCCCGCCCGTCTCATTAGAAGTCAACCGCACCATTCGGTTTCCGAAATCTTCCGGCAAACTATCGTACAAGGCCAGATCCTTAGGTTTGGCACTGTAAGGCTCATGAGGTGAACCGTACCAGATCACGATAAAAAAGGGTTGGTTTTTCCCCTTAGACCTTTCTATAAAATCGATGGCTTCTGCAATTAATATCTCAGAGCTTTCCCCTTCAAAAATCACTGGGTCAGCTCCATTTCTTGATAAATGAGGATTCATTTCAAAAAAATTGTCGTGAGACAGGTATTCATCAAAACCAAAATGCTTTGGGTTAGTTGGTGAGTCATCTTTGACAGGTCCAAGATGCCATTTTCCTAAGTGGGAAGTCACATATCCCGCCTCTTGCATACTTTCAGCAATACTTATTTCCTCTGGCCGTATGGAAAAACCCGGCGTAAAAGTACCATACCTATTGGGATGCCTTCCTGTGATTATACTTCCACGAGTTGGGGAACATACAGGGGATGCCGAATAAAATCGATCCATCCGGACACCATTTTCTGCCATTTCATCAAGGACAGGGGTATGGAGATAAGGATGGCCATTGTAGCCCGTTTCGTCCCAACCGTGGTCATCACCTAGGAGAAGGATTACATTGGGAAGATTATCAGTCATTACCTCCACCTTCTTTTCATCACAAGAAAAGATTAAGACAAAAGCCATTACCATTAATAAATAGCTTTTATGGCTGAAATTATTTTGGTTATCCATTTATTTTAATGTTTAAGGTGTCTCATTTTTTCTCGGTAAATCATTGTTCCGAATAGCTACTAATTTCTTTTGAACCTCCTCCTTTAACTGAGAAACAGTCTCTTGGTAGGCTGGGAAGGTGGCCAGGTTATTAAACTGTTTCGGATCATGCTCCATGTCAAACAACTCTATACCAGCAGCGCCATCTTCACCATATAGCGTAAAAGCCCATTTTTCATTCCTTAGGAGAAAGGCATGATTTCCTCTCCATGTATTAACTGAAAAAGCCATGTCTCTGGTTTTTATTGTAGGATTTTTTAATGTTGGCACAAAACTAATCCCCTGAATGGCGTCTTTTACCTGCAAACCTGCCAATTCAGCAATAGTAGGATACAAATCTATCAGCTCCACAAAGCCATTCGCAACCTGTGGTTTTTGTCCGGGAATTTTAACGATCAATGGCACCCTTACAGATTCTTCTTTCAAGCTCACTTTCATCCAAAAATCATGTTCACCCAAGTGGAAACCATGATCAGAAGTGAAAATTACAATGGTATTGTCTTCAAGCCCTTCTTCCTTTAAGGTGTTAAGAATTTTTCCCACCTGTGCATCCATATAGCTAACAGAAGCGTAATAAGCTGCTATGGCTTTCTTCTGCTGTTCTTCTGTCATTTTTGCATTGAGCGTAGTAACATAATTTATTCCTCCAGCAGGAATATCATCCCAATCACCTTTGACTTTTGGCGGAAGAACAACTTGCTCATAGGGAAACCTGTCGAAATATGGTTTTGGGGCAACAAATGGCACGTGTGGTCTGACCAATCCAACGGCTAAAAAGAATGGCTCGCCTTTGTGGGCCCGAATCATGGCAGAAGCTTTTGCTGCAGTTTTACCATCTGAATGTACCAAATCATCCCCATCTGCTTTCACGATGGTCATCACATTCCCTCCTTTTCTTGGTAGTAATCCAAATGGATTGTTTTGTACCAATTCTGCTTCCCCATCTGCTGTCCATTCTGGACCCTGACTGTTATACCTTTCATTCCAGGAAGCTTCATCATCAGTACCATTGGAACCTTTCTCGATGTCTATGGGAACGCCCATATGATAAATCTTGCTCACCCTGGCCGTAAACCAACCATTTTCTTTGAACAGTTGAGGCCACATTTTTTTATCCGGCCCAATGTTTTCTCTCCCACTCACGTACCCATATGTACCTGTAGCGTGAGGATAGTACCCAGACATCATAGAGGCTCTCGAAGGTCCACAAACCGGATACTGACAATAAGCCCTGGTAAACCTCGTCCCCTCCTCTGCCAACCGATCGATATTTGGGGTATAACCGGCTGAATTTTCATAGGAAGAAACTGCCGTTGTCGTAAGGTCATCAGAAATAATAAAAAGAATGTTTGGTTTTTTTGCCTGTTGCGCGAGGGAGGTCATTGGCATAAGCAAGCCAATCAAACAAATACCAAAAGCGAATAATAAGGTTACAAAAGGGGTTTTCATGAAAATGATCTAGTTTAAATTATTGTGCATCAGATTACTTTTTTCTCTCTCTAAGTCACTCTTTATCTCCGCATCAGTTAATTTAAATGGTTCTTCTAGTTTCTTAACCAGATCAGGTCTTGTTTCTGCCAAGTCCTTGGATTCTGAGATATCTTCAGTGATGTTAAATAATTTCCAAGGCTCAGAATTACTTTCCCTTAGGATTTTATAGTCACCCCAAATTAAAGCCTCTTGCCCGTTGTATTTAAAAAACATGGAGGCGTGGGGAGAATGAGAAGTCTTACCTGTCAACACTGGCAATGGGTTTTTGCCGTCGTAATACCTGTCTTGCGGTAATTCAGCTGCCGATAAATTAGCTGCCGCCTGCATCAAATCCAAAGACCAAAGTCGGGTATTTATGGTTGAATTGGCCTTAACCTTACCGGGCCACCTTACCAAAGCCGGCACACGAATTCCACCTTCCCAAAGGGTCACTCCTGCTCCACTCAAAGGTGCATTGGACTGTATGTCTAAATAAGGATAAAAAGCTCCATTGTCAGAATAGAAAAACACAAAAGTATTGTCTGCAATTCCAAGTTCGTCCAATGAATCCATTAACCTACCAACTGCCATATCAATAGCGGTTACAATGACATTGAATCTCTTTTTGGGGTCCTTCTCATCAGGGCTTAAGCCATAAGGCTTAAAAGCATAGTCTGGGGCTTTCCATATATTCTCTTCCCCAGGTGCTATGTTTCTGTCTCCCGGATGATGTGGTGCATCAAATGGGAGATACACCATCCAAGGTTTCTTTTTGTTCGTTTTTTCATTAATAAAATCAATGGCAGCATTGGCAAACAGGTCTGTACTGTATTCACCATGCCTATTGATTGAAGTAGTATTGTGGTAAAGGTCATGTCTACCGGCATAAACATGGGAAAAGTGGTCTACATTTCCGGAAGCAATTCCCAAAAACTCATCAAAACCTCTCTCAGTTGGCCTTGAGCCTGGAGCAAAGCCAATGTTCCATTTTCCAAATGCCCCAGTTTGATAATCATAGGGACTGTTTTTAACTACTTTGGGGATAATAATTTCGGTCTGTGGAAGACCTATCCCATAATTCCCTGCCAATCCTCCAAGCTGGTAATCCAATTTATTTCTTTGGGGTATTCTTCCGGTAAGCAAACTAGCTCTAGAGGCTGTACATGTAGGAGAACCGGTATAGAAATCAGTCAAAATAGCCCCTTGTTTGGCTAATTTATTCAAATTAGGAGTCAATATTGGTGAAGCCTCATTCATGAAACTAAAATCCCCATAGCCTACATTGTCTACAGTAATGATAAGGATATTTGGAGGAGAAGTTGAATTGGGACTTTGTCTTCCATATGAAGAAATACTACTTAGAAAACAAGCTCCTAATAGAACTAAAACAATACTATTAAATTTAATATGAGGTCTTTGCATTCGGTATAATTGTGATTAAAACAAGTGGTGGAATTAAGTGATATTACCAAATTATTCTTTTTGGTAACTGATATTAGGCAAAATTCCTGAAGCCTACAAGAGTAAACTATTTAAGGCAATTATTTTATACCATGACAGGTTTTATAGGCTATCAATGGTAAATATTTATTAATGAGAATTTGCGTATTTTCGCTAATAACTCAATAATCACAAAAGTAAATTTTCCATATTATATTTTTATCCAAAAGAAATAAGCACTCCCAGAAAAACTGGGAGTGCCTATCATTACCAACCTGTATTTTGAGTCAATGCTGAATTCAACTCTCTTTCTCTATTAGGAATAGGCCATAGATAATCCCTTTCAGGATCAAAGGACCTATCAAAACCATCCAGTGAAATTTGAATCAAATTGCCATCACCATCTCCATATTGCATCCCAAGGGGAACACCGGGCATCACATCTTCAGCAATTTTCCATCTTCGAATATCAAATAAGCGGAATCCTTCAAATGCCAACTCAATCTGGCGCTCATTTCTGACAATGGAGCGCAAACTTTCTTGAGTTGAAGCTTGTTCAGATGTTACTGAAGGTAGCATAACGCTTTCTCTTTGTCTCACCTCATTTATTGCAGCATAAACGGTTTCATCCAACTCACCCAGCTCTATTTTAGCCTCTGCATAAGTCAGTAATACTTCTGCATAACGAATTAACATGATATTTAAACCTGAGTTTGAAGGATTACTATAATCTGCAGCATCCACATACTTTCTCACATTAAAACCCGAAGCAGTAGAATAGACAGTTATTTGAACTGCATCAGAGCCATCTGTGCCGGGAATTGTTCCATAAGTCCCACCATCAGGCAAAGGAGTAATTCCGGTTAAGAATACAGATTGAGCCAACCTTGGGTCTCTGTTTTCATGAGGATTGTATGGATCATAGCCACTTTCCGGATCATCTATAGGCAATCCATTGGCCATTGGATAAGCATCAATGATGGCTTTGGTGGGTACATACAAACTCCCACTACTTCCTGAAGTTTGACTCCATGGCGCTACGCTCGAATAAATATTATGTGCGTTTACATCCACTGCAAATTCTCTAGCGAGAATAACCTCAGAATTGTTTTCTCCTTCATACTGAAACAGGTTAAAATAGTCAGGGTATAAACTAAAGACGCCGCTATCCATAATTTCTTTGGCGGCTTGTGCAGCTTCATTATACTTCCCGGCATAAAGCATTGCTCTGGCTTTAAGTGCCAAGGCTGCCCCTTTCCCTATCCTACCATTGTTTTCATAAGGCAACCAATCTGCTGCCTGGGTAAGTTCTTCTTCTATAAAGTCCCAAATCTCAGCAATTGGTGTCCTGGTAATCGTACGCCCTTCTTCTATGTCTATGCCCGAAGTAATCAATGGAACATCCCCATACAACATAATCAATTTAAGGTAAATGTATGCCCTGAGTGTCATTACTTCGCCCTTATACCTATTGATAGCTTCTTGGTCATCTTCTTCCACCAGGTCTATATTGTCCATAAAATCATTGGCTCTTCGTATACCTTGGTAGGCATTTTGCCATTCGGAGTAAAATTTACCAGAAGCAATGGTGCCAAATCCTCTTTGTACATCTGTATTTGAATTGAAAGGATGGTTGGTCATCAATTGATCTGTTATTCCATCATAATAGAAAATATTAGTTCCATCTAGTGCCGGATAAACAGCATTTGATGCATATTCTAAATCTTCGAGTGTTTTCCAAAAGATCTCTTTTGAAATCCTATCGTTTGGAATTGTTTCTAATAAATCTTCTTGACATGCCACCAATGAAAAGATGGTTAAGCACAGCAATATATATATAAAATTTTTCATGTTTTCAGCTATTAAATATTAAAACCTAACGTTTGCTCCAAGGGAATACATGCTTACTTGTGGGTAATACTGTCCCCTTCCTGAAGGTATCTCAGGATCCAAATCCCATCTATTTAACTCAGAAAAAGTCAACAAATTGGTAGCCCCAAGAAAAACACGAATACTGTTTACTGAGACTTTTTCTAAAATTGATTCAGGCAGTGTATATCCTAAAACTACATTCTTCAATCTTAGGTAAGAAGCATCAATCAACTGCGAATCTGAGGTTTGAAAATTCCTAGGATCCCCTTTGATTGGTCTTGGAAACTCTGCATCTGGATTTTCCGGTGTCCAATAGTTATCCGTATAAATCGCATGGGTAAAAGTTTCATAAGTAGCAATTTGCTGAAAAGCACCATCTAGTCTGGTCTTATGTCCTGCAGCTCCTTGAAATTGGTAAAACAAATCAAAATTACCATAGGTAAAAGTACCGTTCATACCAAAATCAAATTTAGGGAAAGATAAGCCCAGGTATTGATGGTCATTTTCATTGATAATTCCATCTTCATTTACATCTACATACTTAACATCTCCGGGAGCACTATTGGGTCTAAGTGTAGGATAATTATCTACCTCTTCCTGTGTTTGAAATACTCCATCTGTAATATAACCCCAGTGAGAGTTGATAGGCATTCCCTCTTGAATTATAAATCGTGGAGCTGTAGTACCTCCTGAAATATAGGGGCCGGAATTCACGAGATCTTTTACCTCATTTTTGTTTTGACTAAAATTGAGCCCAAGATCATAACTTAATTTATTACCACCACGGAAATTCAACCCAATTTCATAGCCTCTGTTATTTACCACTCCTGCATTCTGCACCGGTGCTCCTAAACCAATTAAGGCAGGGATCGGTAACTGAAGCAATATTCCATCGGTGGTTTTATCATAATAGTCGAAGGTCAAAGAAACCCTGTCTTCTAACATTCCCATGTCAAAACCTACATTGGTTTGGTAGGTAGTTTCCCATGTCAAATTTTGATTGGCTAAATTGGTTTGGGTAAAACCTTGTACCGGAGATTCATTGAAAGAATAATTGATCGCACTTAGGGTTTCATAGAATGAATATAATCCTACTGCTTGATTACCTGTCCCACCATACGATCCTCTTAACTTAAATTCATTGATCACATCTTTCCATTCAGACCAAAACGATTCTTCAGAAAGTCTCCAGCCTGCAGAAAAAGAAGGGAAAAAACTGTACCTGTTGTCTTTATTAAATCGGGAAGAACCATCATATCTGGCATTAACTTCAAAGAAATACCGGTCATTGTAATTGTAATTTAATCTGGCAAAATAGGACCTTAAACCCCACTCACTATCAACTCCGGTAGCATCTCGATTTTCATTTGAACCTTGACTCAAGGACTGTACATCGTTGTTATAGAATTCTTGTCGATAACCTGTAATGTAATTGGTCTCATGCTCAATGGTGGAATACCCCAGTAATCCGGTGAATTTATGATTATCCAAAACCTTGTTGTAGGTCAAAAGACTGTTTAAGGTTCCTTCACGAGTATTGGACCTGTATTCCCTCAAGCTGTTGAAAGCACGCTGGGCAACTCTTCCAGTTAATGGATCCTCATTCCTGTATTTATTTAAGAAAGTTTTCACTTGAACATGGGTGTTTCTTACTGCATACTGGGTAGAAAAATTTAACCCTGGTAAGATCTCATATTCAAATTTCACACTACCCGTTAAGTAATCATTGATCGTCCTGCTATCCCCTGTTAATTCCGCAAATAACAGCGGATTATTGACTTGAGGCCCTAAGCCATATTCACCTGATTCATACTTAGGCCATGAAAATTTACTTGCGTGTAACATGTACTGAAAAACCAATGACTCCCCATTTCCAGCAACAGACCTACCTGCGGGCTGTAGTGATTCTTTGGTTCGGTAATTCAAATCCCCTGAAAACTTAATTTTTTCAGAAGCTTTAAGGTCCAGATTCATTCTGAATTCATTCAGTTTATCACTAAAATTCGGTGCTACCCCATCAATTGCCTGGTGCCTAACACTAAATCTACCTGAAAAGTCTTCTCCACCACCACTTACAGAGAGGGTATGGTTTTGCTGTGGAGCTGTTTTTAACATGCCAAGTTCGTCTTTTCTCCAGTAAGGAAAAGGAAGGGGATACTCTGGACTCGGTGCATTGGCTACATAATTGGCAATGTACTCATCCGTATAAGGAATGCTTCTTCCGGCATTGGCATAAGCATCATTTTCTAGGTAAAAATAGCTCTCTAAATCCATATGTTCCGGTCGGTTGGTTACCTCCTGCAGGGCAAAGTACCCATCATAACTCACCGCAATTTTTCCTTCTGAACCACGCTTGGTAGTAACCAAAATAACGCCATTTGCCGCTCTTGACCCATAGATTGCAGCAGAAGAAGCATCTTTTAGTACAGTCACAGAAGCGATATCATTCGGATTGATATCATTGAGCCTTTGCTCAATCCCATCTACAATTATCAAGGGGTTATTGTTGCCAAGGGTAGTGATTCCCCGAATTCGGATATTAATATTACTGTTGCCCGGTCTGCCACCTTGATCTACCACAGTAACTCCCGGAGCAAGTCCTTGTAAGGATTGTTGAAAATCGGCTACCGGTCTCCTTTCTAGTTTTTCACCGTCTACTTGTGCCAAAGAGTTGGTAACAGATAATTTCTCTTGAACACCATATCCTACCACTACTACTTCATCAAGAGAAGTCTGATCTTCTTCCAAAACGATGGAAAGTTGGGTCTGTGAGCCGGGTACAATACGCTGAGATTCATAACCTATAAAACTAATGAGAAGGGCTTTGCCTTCCGGAACATCAATGCTAAAATTCCCATCTAGATCAGACACTGTTCCTACGGTAGTTCCTTCTACAACTACAGTGGCTCCCGGTATGGGAGCTCCATTGACATCTTTGACCACTCCCTTAATTGGAGCCATTAATTCTACCTCTTCTTCAGGCGAAATTTTGGATTCAGGCATTTTACCAACATAGATGGTATTGTTTACCTGTTTAAATTTGAGTGCTGTTTTGGCTGAAATTTCATAGAGAATTTCATAGACAGACTTTCTGCCAGGCTTTAAAACAATCTTGCTGTCAGCGTTCAGCTGATCATCTGCAAAAACTAACCTGTACTCAGTCTGATTTTCAACCAAATCGATAATTTTTAATATTTGCCATTCTGATTGGTCAACCTGGAGGTAAGTTTCATCTATTGGCTTAATTTGTGCATTTGTATCATTCGCAAGTAAGGTACTTAGGAAGATCACCTGCAACAGCAAACCATATAAGATATGACGTGATACCATTTTAATTAGGTGAAGTATTTTTGTTTTCATATTTTAGTATGTTTTTATAGGATAAAATTTTATAAGAACGGACAGGGTAAACCCGGACATTTGGCGATGGAGGGTTTATCCTGTAATTATTTATCTCATAGGCTAATTTGAATTAAGTCTGACATTTTTATTCTCAATTTTGTGATTGAAGTTCAATGTAAAGCCCAAACCGGAAAGCAAATTATCAAGGTTATCATTTTGAAAGGTACCCGAAACAGTCCTGTCTATGTTGATATTTTTATCTGTATCAAATTTCACCCCATACCAATCCTCTAGTTGCTGAAGAACGGCTTTAAGCTTTTTCTTTTGAAACTTTATTTGCCCGTCTTTCCATGCAATTTCACTGGCATTTTTAAAGGGTTTTACTGTCAATTTCTCGGAATTATTTATCCCATGTTCAACCATTTCTCCCGGCAATAAGAAGGCCTCATTAGTGGCATTTTTGACCTTGACCTTACCTTCAATTAAAGCTACTTTAGTACCTGTTGGCTTGTTGCTGATATTAAAGCTTGTCCCCAATACCTCCGTAGTTAATTCTCCTGCAAAAACAATAAAAGGGCTTTCCAAATCCTGGTGCACTTCGAAAAATGCCTCTCCTTCCAAATAGACCTCTCTGAATTGCTTATTGAATGTAGAAGGAAATTTGATATTGGAATTACTGTTTACTAACACTTTGCTTTCATCAGGAAGGATGAGATATAACTTCTCACCAGAAGGAACAGATTTCTCGATCCATTCTGTTAGAACAACTTCCTCCTGAGTTTTGGAGCTATTTTCCAAAATTACTTTTGCAGATAAAAATAGAAAACCTGCCAATATCAACCATACTGCTGCAGATTTTAATAGTGGATACCTATTCCGGTCAATTGTAATTTCAGATTTATTACCTGTCTTCTGTTCTATTTTACTCCAGAGGTCATTTTTAATATTATCAGAATAGATGGTATGTGCAGATTCTTTCCAAGATGCCTCAAATATCTTATTGATTTCCTTTTCAGAATTATTATTCTCAAGCCATTTACCTACCTCTATTTCTTCCTTTTTAGGAGATAAACCATTTAGGTAACGTCTTAATTTTTCTTTGTCCAATTTTTTAGCCTTTTTTTATAATACACTGGCAAAGTAGAAATCACGTGCTTTTCAATTAAAAAATGTTAAAAAAACTTTATGAAAAAATTAAATCTTAATGTTCTGTTATCATCAATACAAAATTTCATTCATAAAAAGCAGAAATAAAACAATGTTATCAAAATTATTCACCTTAAAAGACTTTTTTGCCTTATAAATATGGTGCTCAACAGTACGGGTAGAAATTGATAATTTTTCTGAGATTTCCTTATTAGACAAGCCATCGATCTTACTTAAAATAAAAACTTTTTGTCGAATTTTAGGCATTTTACTAACAACTTCAAGCGCTTCACGTGTTGTTTCCTTCAGGCAAATTTCTCTTTCAATGTCCAACCCATCAAAAGATTTTTCATCCGAAATATTAGAAAGATCACACATTTTTTTTTGATCTCTTATCCGATTAAGTATTCTATTTTTGATGGACCTATAAAGATATGCTGAGAAAGACTTTTCAGGGTCAAAAGATTTTCTATTGTCCCAAACACCTATAAAAACTATTTGTACAACCTCTTCTGCCTCTTCTGCATTTAATAGAAAGGAAGAGGCAAAACCCAACATTCTGTCTATGTACCGATGGTACAACTCCTCAAAAGCAAATTTGTCACCTTGTTTTAAAAGCAAGACTAAATCCGTTTCATTATGTTGAGATTTTTTCCTCACTCTTTTCTTCAAATGGAATTTTAATTGACTTAAATGATAGCGTAAAAATTAAAAAAATTATCCAATAAAGGATTCCTCATGCATTTCCTTTCCATAAACATCTCTATGTTTGAAACTGATTTTTGGTTTACCCAATTTCCTGTCTACCTCAATAGACAAAAATCCACCTATCAAATTGAGGTATTGGTGTTCAGGGCGAACGTCTTCAGCATCCCAACCTTGGACGTGGAAATCACTTACAGGTCCAGAACCAAACTCCATTAATCCTGTCTCTAAATCCTTGGAAACGTATTGCCAGTGCCTGTCTCCATTTACCACAAACATGTTTTTCTTTGCAGACAAGTAGCGCCTTAACCAGGCGCCTTCATGTTTAAAATTACTATTGGCATGGTTGTCCTTCTTTCCATCCCTATCCGGCCCTACTACCGGGGTTGCTGTAAACAGCAATTTGAAAGTCGCATCAGATTCATCTACAGATTTGGTAAACCAATCTATTTGCTCCTTGCCCCAAATGCTCTTTTCATTGCCATCCTCCATGTCATTAGGCGACCTGTACTCTCTTCCTTCCACCATCCAGAATTGAAGGTCTTTTCCCCATCTAACTGTTCGGTAGGGTTTGTCTTCTATGGGAACATTCTCATACCAAAGCTTTACACCATCCTGAAAAGTTAAATCCCCATAAGGCCCTTTGCCCCTATAGGCATCGTCTTTTAATAGATCGTGATCGTCTTTTATCATATAAATGGGAACATTTTTAAAGAAATCACGCAAGGAAGGCCAGCCATTCATCGCATGCCATTTATGACGTGCTTTTTCAAAGTTTTTCGCCAAAGGCCCTGGTTTGTCATAGTAGATATAATCACCTGTATGCACAAAAAAGTCCGGCTTCAGTTTAGCCATACTGTCATAGGTATGAAAACCCCTTGTCTTCTCATCAAAACTCCAAAAATACTGACAAGTAGAAGTGGTCAACACAACGGGAACTTTGTCATTTTTACCAGGTGCGGTAGAGAAAGAACCTTTTTCAATATTCACCTCATTTGAACCCCTTTTTTTTGCTTCCAAAATGATTTGATACGCATGACCTGATTTAAGGTCCTTGATTGGAATTTTAGCAGTATAATCATTTGCAGGTAGCGTCTCTTCCCAGTCAGACGTGAAAACTGTTCCTCCTCGCTCATCCTTCACCAATGCCCGAACCATGCCCTCGGCTCCACCTACAGCTCCATCCATTTTATTTACCTCCTGATTTTCATCAAAATCAATAGGGTGCCTGAACACTTTGTCAATACGCTCATGTCTAACGGGATTTGGTTCTGCTTGAGAACAAAGTCTTGTCCAAAGCATGGTTGTGTTCGAATCTACCTCCGCTATCTTAAAGCCATTTGTAAAATAGGGAACCTCAGCCCTCTTTTTTATTTCCAAAGTAGAAGCCTCAGAGGCAATCTTTGGGGCTATCGAAAAGGATACTAGCCCTGCAATTACCTTCTTAAAAAATTTTCTCCTGTTATTTAAGTTCATCTTGATTTTATTTTGGGTAAAGATTTAGGTTTTCCTAGATTCCGCACTACAAATCCTTATGATTAATCCGAGCTAAATTTAGCCTAAATTTTAAAAAAAATAGCCTCCAATATAAATCAGGAGGCTATTTTATGCTTCATATTTTTAGTACCCAGGATTTTGTTTGAACTCTGCAGGGTTACTCGCCCTATCTATTTGAGTTTGGGGTATGGGCCTCACCATGTGCATTTCCTTTATGTTTGGACTTGCATCCAAGTTGTATTGTTTGACCCTTTCCAATAGCGTACCAGTTCTTTTAAGATCATACCAGCGATGCTTTTCACCTACCAATTCCCTGGCCCTTTCTTCCAAAATAAAGTCCAAATCAATATCCGATGCGTTCACCTGCATTTGCGCTTCCTTTCCAGGAATAGCAGCTCGTGATCTCAAAACATTCATATAAGTGGCTGCTCCATCGGCATCTCCTTGGCGCCATGCTGCTTCACTGGCTATCAAATACATTTCAGCAAGCCTCACTACTGGGAAATCCCGACGTCCTGCCGTTTCATTCGTACTTGGGCGTAAGGGATCCAAAAATTTTAAGAGAGATGGATAGTTTCGGCGTTGATTGGTGCCGATTTCCTGGTAAGCATTTACATCGCCGATCCAATTCCCTTTATAATCAATGATCCAGTAAGGAGCAGCTTGTTTCACTTCATCTGCTATAGGTTCCATGACAATATGTATGGCAGTATCTCCGGGGTTGACTTGCTGTCCATTTATTTCACCAGCTATATTTGCATACCACACTGTTTTGAAAGAACCATTCCAACGTGCATCTACCTCTCTATCATAGAGGCTAAACAAGTAATTTGTTGGCAAAAACCGCTGAAAAGGCCTTCCATTTTCTGTATCTCTCACCATTGCAGGGTTGAAAGTATAGTCAAATATGAAGTAAAGGTGACCTGAATTTCCCGGCCCATTCAACAGTGGGTCATCGGTAAATTGCACTGTCCATATAAATTCCTTATTGCTGTCATTGTTAATGTCCCAAAGGTCGGCATAAGGAGTAACCAGTTCAAAATCATAATTATTGATCACTACTTCCGCGAGGTTTTCTGCCGCTTCCCAATTACCTAATGTCAAATGCACCCTGGCAAGAATGGCTTCCGCAACCCCTTTAAATGCCCTCCCGGCATCTTGGGAACTTGTAGGCAAATTGGCAACCGCAAATTCCAAATCAGGAAGTATTCCATTGCTGTATATGGTAGCTGCAGGAGTCTTGTTTGCTTCTGTTTCCACTCCTTTGGTTTCTTCTAGTGAAAAGTGAACATCACCCCATTGCTGCACTAGGTGAAAATAGTAGAGGGCACGTAGAAACCTTGCTTCAGCTTCTACTTCCTTTCTTCGCGTTTCGGAAATCCCTATGACATCTGGTATTTTACTCACTACAGTATTGCATTGGTTTACGCCCACATAAAGTGCATTCCAAATGTTGGTTACCGTAGAATTGGTACCTAGAAAATTTGATGAATAATTGTTGATATCAGGATTATTCGCAATCCCTCCAAAGCCATTGGTGAAAATATCCGTTCCAGTGACGGTAAGAAAAAAGCCATTCTGCTGCCCATAAAAATCTCTAAGGGTAGTATAAGATGCTTTAAGGCCATCCTCAATTCCTCTTTCTGTGGTATAATAGCCATCAGATGTGGCCAAACTCACCGGGTCTTCTGTTAAAATTTCGCTACATGCATTTAATACAAGGCCCAGGACGAAACAAATAAATATAGTGTAGTATTTCATGTTATCGACAGGTTAAAATTTCAAATTAATTCCAAAAATATAAGAAGCAGTAGTAAGCGGACTTCCGCCACCGACACTGCCATTTGATGTTTCAGGATCCACTGTAGTATAGGGAGAAAAGATAAAAGCATTATTGACAGTAGAGTAGATTCTGGCAGATGTTAAGCCTAACTTCTGAATCAATCCTGCATTAATATTATATCCCAAAGCTATGTTTCTGATTTTTATGTAAGATCCATCAAAATAGCGGACCGCATCAGAATACAGGGGAGCCTCTCCTGCATTGGGTTTTGGGATTGCATTTGTGGGATTATCTTCTTTCCAGTAATCCATGGTAATGGCATTGTACCTGCCTTGCCAATTGTTTCCTCCAAGGTTGTGGTAGCTGCTGTTTAGCATCTGTCCCATGCGCGCATGAACCAATACCGATAAGTCAAATCCTTTAAAGCTGAATCTATTTGTCAATCCACCTGACCAACTCGGAACAGTAGATCCCAAAACTTTTCTGTCGTCCGAATTGATATTCCCATCAGGTTGCTTGTTTAGTTCGCCATCAGTTCCTCTACCATTCACATCATTGATACGGATATCTCCTGGTTGCTGTCCATAGTCTGCAGCCAAGTCTGCTTCGTTGCTTTGCCAGATGCCTCCTTGTTCAAAGCTATAAAATACATTAATTGGCTTACCTATAAACCAGTTGTTACCCACATCATCACTTTCTCCATCAAATAGCTCTGTGATTTGTTCTTTATTAGAAAACACATTCATGTTCACATCCCATTTAAGCCCCGTAGGCTGATTGATAATATTTGCATTCACTGACAATTCCCAACCTGAATTCCTTGTACTTCCTATATTTTGCAGTACAGAATTATAGCCAGAGGTAATGGGCAATAACCTGTTCAGCAATAAATTACTCGTATTGGTAATGTAGTATTCCAAACTACCATTGATACGATCATCAAACAAACCATAATCAAGACCTAAATTCATGGTTTTTGAAATCTCCCATTTCAAATCTGGGTTAGGGATCAGACTATTAGCATATCCGAAAGCTGCTGTCGACCCAAAAATATAAGTCGTCCTACTTAGGCCACCTAAAGTCTGGTAGGCATCAATGGCTGTATTCCCCACTTCACCATATCCACCTCTAACCTTTAAGAAAGATATTTTAGAGTTTTGCATTAACTCTTCCTCAGACAATATGTAGCCTGCAGAAAATGCGGGGAAAAATGCCCATTTGTTCCCTTCTGCTAATCTTGAGGAGCCATCTGCTCTACCTGTAAGCGTAAATAAAAATTTATCATCATAACGATAATTGGCCCTTCCCATATAAGAGGTAAGTCCCCATTCACCTAGAGAACTTCCTATACCAGTGATTGTAGAAGAACTTCCCAAATCATAAAACAATGATTTCTCTATAGGAATGTCCTGACCTGAAAGTGAGGAGTTTTCAAACCTGCTTGACTGTACTGAAAACAGTCCCACAAGGTTGAGGGCATGTTTACCAAATATTTTATCATAAGAAAGGATATTTTCCTGAGTATAAGCAAAATCCATTTGGTTGTTGATAGCCCCTTGATTAATATTGCCATCCAACATCCCACCATAAGTTCCTCTTCTCGATAAGTTAAAGTCTGGTCCATAATTTACCCTGAGTTTCAAATTTTCATTGAATTGATATTCGGCATAAAGATTGGCAAAAATTCGATGTCCTCTTGTCTCATCAATATACTGATAGGGTTGGTAGTTAAGCAAAGGATTGGAAAGCAAGCCTTCCCTAGGGTTTGGAAAAGCAAGGAAATTACCTTCCTCACCATAGGGCCCTACCAAAGGTGAATATCCTAAAGAATTTGAAAAAGGAGCACTTGACATTTGATTTCTTTCACTTAAGCTTACCGTGGCACTTAAACCCATTTTTAGTTTTTCTGTAAGCTTGGATTCTAGGTTTACCCTAATGGCAGTTCTTTCAAAATCAGTACCTGGGATGTAACCATCCTCTTTAAAAAAAGAACCTGAAACATAATAATTGATTTTATCAGTTCCCCCACTTACGGACACTTGGTGGTCTTGCTGGCTACCGGTCTGTATGGCTAAGTCCATCCAATTGGTGAATCTACCTGCCTGAAGGTTTTCAATTTCCAATGGGGCAAGAAAATTATTATCAAAAGAAGAATCATTTCCATCATGCCCCCTTGCGATCCTTGAATAGGCAGCAAAGGCATTTCCATCCATGAGGTTTAGGTATTCTATCGGTTGCTTAACACCATAGTATCCATCATAGCTAATTACAGCTTTTCCTGTCTTTCCTCGTTTGGTAGTAATTAAAACAACTCCATTTGCTCCCCTTGAACCATAAATGGCTACTGAGCTCGCGTCCTTTAACACCTCCATTGATTCTATATCATTGGGATTAAAATCATTGATGTTTGCATTAGTAGGTATTCCATCAATAACATAAAGAGGCTCATTACTTGCGTTTATGGATCGATTTCCGCGAATTCTGATTTGTACTGGTGATCCGGGAGAGCCATTGGCTCTGACGATATCAACACCTGCTAACCTGCCTTGTGACTGCTCCAAAAAATTGCCCGCTGGCGTTTCTTTGAGATCTTCACTGGTTACAGAAGAAATGGCCCCTGTCAAATCACTTTTACGCTGGGTACCATACCCAACGACTACTACTTCTTCAAGTGAAGAAGTATCTTCCTGCAAAGTTAAATTTAAAGTGGTTTGGTTACCTACCACTACTTCAGCAGACTGAAAACCAATAAAGGAAACCTTTATAACCTGCCCTGCAGTAGCATCGATATTGAATTTGCCATCAATATCCGTAACTGAACCTGTGGTGGTGCCCACAACGATAACTGTGGCCCCAGGAATGGGTAAATTATTCTGATCCACCACCGTTCCATTGATTGGAACAAAGTGTAGAATATTGGAATCGAACACCTCAAAATCCAAAGGTTGGTTGACAGAAGATTTAACTGTATGAGCACTCACCTGCAACTGAGTGCTTAATGTGAATACAGAAAATACCAGCAGCCAAACAAGCTGATAGTTAGTAAACTTTTTTTTCATGGGTTTATTGATTAAGGTTATTGCATTGATGATTTATTTACTACCAGCTAATTAATTGTCCATTAATTAGCTGGAACAGAGACCTGAAAATGAAAATCCAATTATGAAAATTTACTTTAGCTGGCCATCCATTTTTTTTAGCGTGACAATATATAAAAATATCTATAATTCTTATTCCTCTAAGAATATGAATGGCAAAATAAAATGGTTAAAAAGGGACAGACTATTTTAAAACTAAGAAGTTATTAATTCCTTTAACCCCGATTATGTTATACGATTCTTAAAGCCTGTCCCGTATTTAGGGGAAGTGATATAATCGCAAGAAATCAGGTTGTTAGAAGATTTCGGCATAGCGATGCTATGATTAAATTTAAAACAATAACGATGTGACACATTCTGCCCGCCACAATGGATCAGCCCTTATTAGGTTTTCTATTGCATGTTTCGGGTTTAAACACAATAACAGCCTTTTTAACCACCCAAAAAATCAGATAGGTAATGCTATTACTACTATACTGAAAAATTTTGTGTAGAGAATAAAGGTCAAATTAAAATTGAGATATTAATCAATCTAAATGCCCATAAACCGATAAATGCTTTAAAAAAAATGGATAGATTAGGGTGTCAGCTCACTTCTTGTAATGATTTTTTCAAATAATGAATGCCCCTCTTGGCTTACCAAACGGAACATTACAGCAGGATCCCTTTTGGATGGTAAATAAGTAAACTCACCGAAAGCAAAATCCCCGTCTATTCCATACAACTGGGTATTCCATTTGGGGTCGCTGGCAGAAGGTCCGACTCTCGCTCCCAAGCTTGCTGCTTCAAATTCATAGAAGCCAAAATTAGATTTTCTAGGTATTGTAAACCCTCTTGCTCCATGTCTGTCACCTGAAATTAAAAGTACGCCACTGATTTTATTTTCTTCTATAAAACTAAATAGCTCTTCTCTACCTTCCGGATCATTTACCCCCCAAGAATCTTTTCCATTGGACACGTAATCACTCCACATTGAACCACAGGAAAGTATTATAAATGGACCTTTACAATCCAGCAATTGTTTCTTTAACCAGTCCATTTGACGTTGGCCTAAGAAAGATCCTTCTTCCCTGGTTCGGTAGAACCTGTTATCGGTCATGATTATATCAAAAGGACCAATTCTATCTCTTGTAAATATCCCTTCCTTTATGGATTCATCCCCATAGCTGGAGTTAACCCAAGCATGCTGGAAAACTTCCCTTACCCCCTCGCGATCCTTTGCTGAATAACCTTCAGGAATTCCTGCTTTGTCATTGTCGAAATAATCATGATCGTCCCAAGAGGCATAAACCGGTGTTTTTGATACAAAGCTTTTCCATGCGGGTAAATAATCTCTCAATAGGTAATCCGCCCTATGCATTCCTAAATGGTCATTTCGATCCTGCACTGCAATATCTCCCAACAATAACATCGCATGGTTTCCCCTGTCCTGAATTTGTTCCAACATCGTATGATTCCCCAAACCCCATCGGTGCGGGCAGAAAATACGCTGTAATAATATTTACAGGATAAAACCAAACATGTGGATTTGTATTGTTCCATAAAGATTTTTAAAACCTAATGTAAACCATACATTTTTCGGTCAACAATAGATAAAATAAACGATAATTTTTTGTTTATTTTAAACATAAAATACATTACTAAGTACTTAATCCAGATTTATACTTCACTGAAATTAGACAATCCAAAATTGGAAACGAATTCATTTATACAGCACTTTAAGCAGAAATTATTGATCCCTATTTACTGATTTGATATGGCTTACAAAATCAACTTTCTACCCCAAAAAAAATGAAGTCTCGGCATTTGAAAATTTATAGGAGAATTAGGCTAAAAATATTAAGAAGGTTTCGACGCCACTCAGTCGCTTTTAAGAAAATTGCTACTGTATTTTACATAAAATCCCATAAAAAAAGCAATACCCAAATAGGTATTGCTTTTAGCAATTAGTATTAAAACTAGGTAATCTATTAGTCCAAAGCTCCTTCATTGGCCTGTAGTGACCATCCCGGATTTTGGTAAATCACGGAATTTGATGGGTCTCCGCTCGGAGAGGTAATGATAAAATGCTGGATAGCTATAGGCTCCAGGTAGTGTGCAGTAGCCCATTTGTATCCATCTTTTACAAGGTTAGTTCCACCAAGCATGATCCTGTATGGAAGAAGGTATTCACTTTCTTCAGGATTAGAAACGTTTGGAGTGGCTGAATCATTGGATCCTGCCGCGATCAATAAAGTTTCATTGGTTTCTTCATCCACGTACCAACTTTCCATTGGCCCCCAAAGCTTGAAACCTTTTACGATATAGGGATCTGTCTCAAGTTGATCCATAGCCCTCCAACGTCTGAGGTCAAAAAACCTCATGCCTTCTGCAATCAACTCATTTCTTCTTTCTCTCCTAATATTGTACAATATTGGATCTGATAACATTTCTCCAGCAGAATAAGCACCCATATCCCCATCGGCCTCTTTGCTAATATTGGTATTGGCAACAGTAAGATTAAAGTCCGGACTAACACCTGCCCTCACCCTTAATGCTTCCCAATAAACAGCTGCTTTGGCATCAATATTTCCATTGGCCAGGTAAGAGGCTTCAATATAATTCAAGTAAGCTTCTGCTGCTCTGAACACCATAGAACCTACAGTTCCTGCTTCGCCAACGGTTTGGGAGGATAGATAACTAAATCCTTTTTTAATTCCATATCCAGTAACATACTTGGTTTCCTGATTTCCCATAATTTCAGGTTGGGTAATTGTAATAGGTGTTCCATCAGCGTTGGTTTGGTCAGACAAACGAACTTCTCCTTCATCCTTCATGAATATCTGAAGCCTGTTGTCCCGATCTGCCTTGACATCAGCTATATAATCATCCCCTTTATACCCTGATCCAGCAGCATAAATTGGTAGGCCATTGGCCATCAAAAAGCTTTCGACAAGCCCTTTGGTGTAACCCGTGTTGCCACCATTTGAATTGATATAAGCATTGATATTGTGACGAATACCCAATGTATGGTCGTATTGTCTCCAAAGCAATACTTCTTCATACTGACTCATGTCTAAGTCCCCAAACATTTTATGGTAAGGATTTTCTGAGGAATCGTAGCCATCATCAAGGGTATTGGTGGTCAAGGAAACCTGATCAGCAACCAATTCAGCTGCTTCCATGGCCTCGTTGAGAAAGTAATCGATTTCCTGATCGATATCTATACTAAAACCAGGATTATCTGCTTCCCCAGGCCAGCCCGGCCCTCCTGGTACATGTGCGGTACCCTTATGGTATAGCAGCCAAGTAGCCTCATGAAGTGCCACTCTAGATTTAAAATTCAAAGCTGCCATTTGATTGATTCTATTTTTCCCACCTGGAGGGCTAACCAACAAAAGATTAATGGCAGAATCAAGATCAGAAATAATAAACCTGGACACTTCGTTTCTAGGTTTTCGTTTGGAAACTTCAGTTAAAGTTTCTAAATCATCCGGAAGGGTATTTTTCACTATAGGATAATCACCTAAGCTCTGAACCTTATTAAAATATTCGTAAGCCCTCAGAAAATAACCTTCTCCTATATAATGCTCAACGTTCGAAGTATTCCCAGAGATCCCGTTGGCCTTCCAACGAGGGACAACGGTTTCCAGAAAATAATTCATGTCCCTTATTTGTCCGAAGTTCCAAGTACCCCCAGTCTGGCTTACCCTATACTCTCCGGGTATCCACAAATTGCTGGCATTGGTAGTGGCTTGGTTGTCTGTATGGTTGTCATAACCAAAGGTTCCAACATTCCATCCAGAATGCGTAGGAAAGGCATAATTATTAATGGTGTAAGCAGCCAGATCAGCTTCCGAGTGCAAGTAAGCTTCGGGTGTCACCACAGATAATGGCTCTCTTTCCAAAAATTCATTACAAGACATGTTCAGCAACGGTAATACCATTGCTAAGGCTATATACAATTTAGATTTTATATGTATTCTCATCACAAATTCTCTTTAAAAGTTAACATTTAAACCCAATGAATAAACAGTAGAGAATGGATAGGTTTTCCCATCATTCCAGCCGGATAATCCCACAGATTCAGGATCAAATATTTTAGACATTTTAGAGAAGGTCAGTAAATTCTCTCCCGATACATAAAAACGGGCATTGCCCACACCAATTCTTGAAACAATTTCCGAGGGAAGGCTATATCCAATTTGTAGGTTCTTCAGCCTCATGTAAGCTGCGCTTTGTAAAAACCTGGTTTGGGTCTGGTTATTTTTACCATTATCGAAAACAGGTCTTGGAAAATAGGAGTCAAGATTTACGTCAGCCAGGCCAGCTTGGACCATTGGAGAATTCTCATCCCTATAAAAGTCCATGTGCTCCATAAATCCTGCTGCCTGCCACATGTTTTGACCTCCTGTACCCCAGAAGTATGGGCCGTTTGGCATCCAATCTCTTTTGGCTACTCCTTGGATAAAAATTCTAAAATCCCAATTTCTGTATTGACCGGAAAGATCGAAGCTATACCTATATCTAGGGGTAGAGTTACCTATAATTCTTCGGTCTCCTGAATCACCAAGGGTATTGCTTCCGCTGTTAACAATGCCGTCACCATTTACGTCCTTGTACATGATGTCTCCTGCCATCCAGTTGGTACCCATTTGATTTTGATTGGTCGTTTCCAGGTGCTGATCCATTTCTGCCTGATCTTTGGCTATCCCAACCGTTTCATAGCCCCAGATATTTCCGCTTAATTCACCCTCGTACCATTGGCTAAGGTTATAAGTGTCGTTGGGGTATTTTGTTACTTTCATCTGATCATCTGAAAGCACTCCTCTAACACTGTAATTGAATTCCCCGATATTGTCTCTCCATGTTGACTCTAATTCAAACCCCCAAGATTTTAAATCAGCATTGTTGATTAATGGAACGCTTGTCCCCAAAATCACTGGCAATTCCTGTGCAGGGCCAACCATATCTAAGGTCAGTCTAGTGAAATAATCAAAATTCACTGTTAGGCGGTTGTCGAACATTCCCATATCCAAACCAATATTGTAACTTCTAACCCTTTCCCAAGTCATGAACCTACTGATAAGACCAGGTGCACTGGCAGTATTGGGCCTAATGCCATTTACTAACCAACTTCCGGAGTTGACAGAGAAAGGCTGGGTTAGGTAAAATGGATACCAGCTAGATGTATTCTGGTTGCCCAACTCACCATAAGAACCCCTGATTTTCAACATTTGGATTTTGTCATCCCAAGTCCAAAAGTCTTCTCTGGCCAAATTATAACCTACAGATGCGGAGTTAAACAAATTCCATCTCAAATCTTGAATAAACCTTGACGATCCGTCATACCTTGAGTTAAATTCAAAGAGGTATTTTTCTTTGTAGTTATAGTTCAATCTCCCGAAGAACCCTGCGGTAGCCCAGTGATTAAGGGCGCCTGCATTTTGGAAATTGTCAGTAGCAGTATTGATAGAAATGACAGTTGGGGTAATTAAACCTGTTCTACTGGCACTGATGTTTCTGTATTTATTCATCTCAGAGTTAAAACCAGCCATCACCTTGAAATTATGACCTTCACCTAGATCAAAACTGTAATCTGAATAAATATTGCTTGTGAAAAAATCCTCTTTCTGGTTAAATTGACTTACCGCGGTATGGCCTGCAGCATTCCAGAAAACAGGTGCTGGATAGGTCTCTCCATCCACATCATAAGCAAATGCAGGCAGCACATTGCTGTCATTATTGGTATTGATTAACCTATAGTTAATGCTGGCTATAATGTTCCAGTTGTCTTTTGGTGTATAAGTCAACTGACCTTGCATGTAATAGTAGTCTTTCAGGTTGTTTACCCTTCCTCCAGTTAGCATCTGATTGATTTCAGAAGGATAGGAATAAAATCCATTGGGGTCTTTCACAGGCACGGTAGGCCATCTCCTGGCAACATTGTGATAAAACAAGTTGTTAAGGTGCATGGCCTTGGTGAAATTTTCTCTCACAAACCTGTTGTTGTATAAAAATGAAACCTTGTCATTGATTTTAAGATCAACTTTAGCTGTGATGCCATACCTGTTAAAATTATCATCTGCATGTCGGGTAAGTCCTCCTTGGTCCAGGTAATTGGCAGAAACATAGTATTTCGCATTTTCACTTCCACCATTCACACTAAGATTGTGCTCCTGGCTAAAAGTCATTGCTTTGTATTGTTCAGCAAACCAATCCGTGTTCCCATTGGAAGCAGAATAATACTGCCAGCGTTCACCATTGTTATCCGCTACGGTAGAAGCTTCCAGCGTACCATTTTGATATTGAACAATCCGATCAATGGTTTCATCGTCAAATATGGGGCTTCTTCCTGCATGGTATGCCGCTTCATTGTAATACAAAGCAAAAGTATGTGAATCCATCATGTCGGGTAAACCTCTAGGCTGTCCGAAACGAAAGTTATTGTTGTAATTCACCTTAGCTTTTCCTTCTTTACCACTTTTGGTGGTAACCAATATTACCCCAAAAGCTGCTCTCGAACCATAAACTGAAGCCGCGGCAGCATCTTTTAGCACCGTAATATTTTCGATATCCTGTGGGTTTAAAGCATTTAAGTCTCCATCCATTCCATCGATCAAAACCAAAGGGGAAGAAGTAGATCCCTGACCTATAGTACCGGCCCCTCTAATATTGAAATTTAGGGATTGATCCAATTCACCACCCAAGCCTCCGGTTTGTAAGTTAAGGCCCGGTATAACGCCCTGAAGCATTTGACCCACATTTTGTACCGGTCTTTCTGCAATCACCGCAGCATCTATGGTTGAGACAGCACCTGTAAGGTTTGCCTTCTTTTGCTCACCAAATCCAACAACAACAACTTCCTCAAGGGAAGAGATGTCTTCAACAAGGGTTACATCTATTAAACTTCTTGTACCTACTGCTACACTTTGGGATTGGTAGCCTATGAAAGAAAAAACAAGTGTAGCTCCTTCAGGAACACTTAAAGTATACTTTCCATCCAAGTCAGTCGCTGTTCCAACAGAAGTTCCCGGAATAGACACCGTTACGCCTGGAATGGGTGCTCCACCCTCATCAACAACAGTTCCACTAATAGCTATAGCGAAATTATCACCTGATGTAACTTTTGAGGTAGAGGAAATATTGTTGTTTTTCGGCCTCTTTATTACGTAAATATTCTCATTGACTCTTTTAAAATCATAAGCAACCATGCCTGATAGTTGCTCTAGAACTTTTTTAAGGTCAGTAGATAAATTTAATGTAACTTTTGTTTTGTCGATTGCTACGGCTCGGTTGTAAGCGAAAACTAAATCAGTTTGTTGCTCAAGCTGATTTAATACCTCCACCAACTTCAGGTCTATCGCTTGAAGTTGAATTTGATAGTCCTCTAAATCCTGACTTGTTGAAGGTTCAGCAATCAAAGTCTGAAGGCCTAGCAACATTAGCAGAAAAAGCTTTAATGTTTGTTTTGAAATACGCACAATTATCCTCAGTAAATAATTTTTCATACTTTTGTAAGGTTAAATTAATAAATGTAGGTTTTACCCGATTTCGGGTTTTACCTTTTGATTCAATTCCGGAGCTGTTCGAGCAGTTCCGGTTTTATTTTGGATTTATAACGGTGATATTACATAGGCACTCTCCTTTAATTGATACATCCTTTATATGCTATTATTATTTTCCTGTCACTTGCTTTTTTCCATTCAAAATCAACAATATTTTTTAACCCATAAAGAATGGAAAATAGGTTATCATTAGAATAGGACGCACGTACTAAACAAAAATCCTTATTTTCTCCCTTGATTTCAAAATCTACATGGTACATTTTCCCTATAGCTTCTACCACCTGATCAAAAGGAAGCAAATCAAAGAACATCTGTTCTGCTCTCCATGCTAAAACCTTGTCGAGATCAATGTTTTCAACCTTAATTTCTTTATCGCCTTTATTTATTGTGGCTTTCTGATTTGGCTCGATGGCGCTAAAATTTAAATTTCCTGGTGAATCTTCTGAGACTTCAACCTTACCAGAGGCCACTGTAACTTCGACTTGGTCATTGTCAATCGCTGAAATATTAAAGGTGGTGCCCAAGACACGGGTAATCACGCCATTGCTGTAAACCTCGAACCGATTTTGTTTATCCTTTTTAACTTCAAAAAATCCTTCCCCTTCAAAATGAACCTCCCTAACACCCTCTTCAAAACGCAAAGGAAATCGAACCTTGGAATTGGTATTCATATAAACCACTGATCCATCAGGAAATGTCACCTTTCTCTTTTCGCTTTCGCTAGTGACTTTCTCAACCCATTCTAAATTGTGTGATTTTTCATTTATGGATGAAAATAGCAAATAGGTAAGTGAGCACCCAAGCGTTAAAATAGCTGCCCATTTTAAAACAGTAGCTAGCTTAAATGGAACTTTTACTTCCTTTTTATTGAGATCTATTTTCTGTTTTATTCTTATTTTAAGCTCTTTTTCCTGGTTGGCAGAAAGTGACCACTCAATTTTTCTATTTTGAAGCAGGTCGAAAACATGCTTTATTTGATCCACTTCATGTGGGCTTGCCTCCCCTTTGGATTGCTTCTGTAATAATCTTATAAATTTTTTCTTTTCCATGGATTTCACGCTTACCATAATGCAAGTAACATGAGATCCAATTCACACCTAGTTAAAACAAAATTTATTTTATATAATTAGCACTTCTAATAAATTATTAATTAAACTAATTATATATTTTTAAATTATTATTTTACAATTATGAATTTTTTAAAAATTTATTATTAAAATTTGGTTTAAAAATAGATAAAAACAGATAAATATTTCGCCAATATTATTTTTGATTATTTTTAAAGCTTTATTAAGATGTGCTTCAACAGTTCTTTTGGAAATACCCAATTTCACTGCAATTTCCTTATTGGACAATTGTTCCTGTCTGCTCAAAATAAATACTTCACGACACTTAATAGGCAGTGTTTTAACAATCATTTCCAATTTAAGCGCCATCTCTTTTTCTTCCAGAAGTAGGTCGACTCCCAAATTATCTGGTAAATGATTAAAAAGTTCTTCGAAATCAGTAGTTTGTTTAAGGTTTCTAACAGCATTTAATGCTTGAAACTTTATTGCTTTGAATAGATAATTCTCCAATTTTTCTATTTGATTAAGCTGAGCTCTCTCCCATAACCTAACAAAGACTTCCTGAACCATATCTTCACAAACTATCTGATCTTCAAATATTTTGAAGGCATAGCTATAGAGCCTTTTCCAATACTTCTCATAGATAGCATTGAAAGCCTCTTCTCTACCAAGGTAAAGTTGTCGACTTAGTTCCTCCTCTGACAATTTTAATTCGCTATATAAGATATTTTAACCGTTAAATAAAGCTATTTTTTATTTATCAAAAAAATGTAAAAAACCTGTTGAATTTAATAAAAAGTATTAAGGCATAGGAATATTCGAAATATCAAAAACACAAATTCCTATAGGAAAAAATTACTTCAGAATCGGATTTTAAACTTCAGACCACACCAAAAGTAAAATTCCATTAATAAATACAAACCTAAATAAGGAATTACAAAATTATTCTATTCTAGACACAGGTACAATTCCAAACTCATCCGCATGTTCCATGGCTGTAACTATATCATTGACCAAAGGAAAATCTATTCCCAAATCAAACAACTCCTTGAACATGATAGGATCATCTGTGCCAAAAAAATTGATGCCAATACCATTATCATGAAGGTTTTTAGCATAATTATTAAAATCTGCCGTTATTGGGCCTTTGAGTTGGATAAAATCTGCTTTCATGGCAATGGTTCCTTCCACATAGTCCAATCCACCCGATTGCCTTTCCATATTGCAGATCAAAATTTTATCAGAGACAGACCTTGCCCCATTAGCTGCATCTTCCTGTACTGCCATTACTGCCTGATGGGTTTTTCCCATTTCCAGAATGACTGCAGCCACTTTTTTACCTAGCTCATACCCCCCTTTTAAATGGACATTCAACCAAATATTGGTAGGCATCATCTCCAAAACTTCTCTTAATACAGGCACCTTTGTTCCAGTAAAGGATTGGTCTTTCCAACTGCCAGCATCAAGGCTTCTTATTTCTTTGGAATCCATCATGGCCACTTCCCCACTTCCATTGGTCGTTCGGTCTACTGTTCCATCGTGCATGACAATTAAAGCAGAATCTTTGCTAAATAGCACATCAAACTCTATCATCTGGGCACCAGATGCAATTGACTGTTCGAATGCTGGCAAAGTATTTTCAGGGTGCGTAGTCATTGCTCCCCTGTGTGCACAAAAACCTTTGCTAGGCATCTCTACACTTTGAGCCATCGTGTTTTTTAGCAAGGTTCCGTTAACCAACATTAATAGAATAAGAAGGGTGGTAATAACTTTACCCTTACCTAAAATAGGGAAAAATTTGTTCTTATTTGAATTCTCTTTGGGCATGTTTTCTTCTAATGAATTGATTCAATTTCTAATTCTAAATGAATTAACAAGGTAATTCCCTTTTCTTAAAATTTCAAACGATAAGTCCGAGTAGTGAACCCGAAAATAAAAACGATAACAAGAATATTACAATTATTTAAAAAGCATCGAATATTGAAAGAGGATTCATGTTCGAAACCGAAATCATGGGACACATGTTGCTTCTTATTGGCCATCATCCACACCCATGATATTTATGCCCTTTAAGAAAAATGACACAGGATAGTCACCCTAATTCGGTTACGAGTTATCTATTTTTCAAGTAAAATTCTAAGGACTAGATAAGGCTTATGCTGACTAATTTCCAAAACCTAATCGATTTATTATTGCTACTTTTGGCTTTTAATCAAATAGGAGTATTACCTGTCTAGCCCTATTTCCAGCCCTCTAAGCTCTGCCAATCCTTTTAATCGCCCAATTGCAGAATAACCAGGGTTCGTTTGCTTTCCAAGGTCGTCTAAAAGCTGATGCCCATGGTCAGGCCTGTAAATGATAGGGGCATTTCGGGTTTTATTCAGTTTGATTAGCTGTTGCATTATGGCTACCATATCCACATCCCCATTCAGATGTTCTGCTTCATAAAAATCTCCCCTACTGTTCTTTTTAACATTCCTTAGGTGGGCAAAATGCACCCTTTCCCCAACCTTAGCAAGGATGTCAGTTAATTTGTTGTGTCCACCCGCACCGAGTGACCCGGTACAGAAACAAATGCCATTGAAGGATTCTGGTACTTTATCCAAAATGTACAATAGGTCCTCCTCATTTGAGGCAATTCTGGGTAAACCTAAAATCGGAAATGGAGGATCATCAGGATGAATGGTCATTGTAATACCCTCTTCTTCACAGGTCTGCTGAATGGACTTAAGAAAGTACATCAGGTTGTCTCTAAGGCCAGCTTTTCCTATTTTCTTATATATTGCAATGCTATTCAATAGCGCTTCTTTTGTCATGCTCTTTTCAGTTGGCACACCCATAAGAATGATGTCAGACAGCTCTTTTTTCCTAACTTCTGTCATCGCAAGCCACCTTTCCTTGGCCAATTCAACTACTTCATCGGAGTAAAAGGATAAAGCATTCTTTCTTTGTAATATATATTGGTCAAAACTAGCTAAATCGGCCCAATCAAAATAGAGTGCTTTGGCTCCATTCTCCAAACCATAAGATAGGTCGGTCCTGGTCCAATCCAAAACAGGCATAAAATTATAGCACACAAGTTTAAGGCCCGCTTTCGAGAGGTTTCTTAATGTAGTTCTATAATTATCAAGGTATTTTTCATTTACATCGCTCCTGGTTTTTATAGCCTCGTGAACGGGAACAGACTCTACTATTGTCCATTTTAATCCAGCAGCTTCTATCAGGGCTTTCCTTTCTAATATATCTTCCAGTGGCCAAACTTCTCCATGAGGAATATAATGCAAGGCAGAAACTACATCTGTAGCTCCTGCCTGTAAAATATCCTGAAGACTTACTGAATCATTGGGACCAAACCAACGCCAGCTTTGAATTAACGACATATAATAGTCTAAGAGTACGAATGATTAAAGAACATTTGAAGTACCATAAGGGAATCTTTGAGGTCGCGACAACATCGCATTGGCCTCATCGTCATTTTTGAATTTCTCCCTGACAGGGTCCCAATACAATTTCCTCGGAAGTTTCATGGCTATATGGGAAACCAAGCAAGCACTACAAGAGCGATGAGCTACTTCTACTGGAGCGATGGTTTGCTCTCTGGAAATAATACAGTTTAGCCAGTTCTTGTGCTGCTCTTCACTTTCATAAAGATGTATTTCGTCAGGCCCTATTACAGAATTTAAGATTTTTTGATCACTGGCTTTAAAAGCATCACTGGCCTTACCTCCAGGCACAGGATCACTGGCTGTTACGCCAACATTTCCTCGTGCAACGAAAATCCAACCTTCTGTACCTTCAAAACGCACACCATTAGGGTAATCTCCACTTACTTCCATGATGACATCGTTGTCGTATTTGGCTTTTACATTGAAGTCTCCGTGAACAGACCAAAGCCCTTCCGTTGGGAAAGAAGCTGTTGCTTCAACTTCTATTGGACCAGAGTATTCCTTGCCCATTGCCCAATGTGCTATGTCTAAATGATGCGCTCCCCATCCTGTAATCATGCCGGCCCCAAACTGCTCACATCGCAACCATCCCGGCCTTGAGGTAATGTTATCCTGAGAATGCACCCTATCTAAAGTATAAGGAACCCAACGGGTAGAACCTAACCACATGTCATAGTTAAGGTTTTTCGGAATAGGCATTTCTGTAGCCGTTCCTCCAGCAGGATCTCCTGGCAAACCAATGTATATTTTTTCAACTTTTCCTATCCTTCCATTGCGCACAAGTTCACAGGCTCTTTTAAATTGAGGCCAAGGGTTAAGTGATCTTTGCTGACTGCCAATTTGAAAAACTGCCCCTGTTCTATGTACAATATCACTCATCATCCTACCTTCTGCAATTGTTAAAGAAGTCGGCTTTTGAAGGTAAATATCTTTCCCTGCTAATGCAGCTTCCATTGCTGGTTGAGCATGCCAGTGGTCGGGTGTACTTATGATTACTGCATCTAAATCTTTTCGAGCAATCATTTCTCGAAAATCATCATATACTTTTACATCTACATAGTTGGATTTCCCAGTTTTTTTCTCGTAAAAATCCTCAATCCATTTCTTACCCTGAGCGCCACGATTGCTGTCAACATCTGCAACGGCAATTACCCTGGCAATATCATTCTTCAATGTTTCAGGCAAGTCATGTGTCATGGCAATTCTGCCAAAACCAACCTGACCAATATTGATTTTATTACTAGGGGCGTTTTTTCCTAAAACGGATGCAGGCACGATGGTAGGGAAACCTGTCACTGCCAATGAAGCAGCTAATGCACCTTTACCTGTTGATTTAATAAATTTCCTTCTGGATTCATTGGTATTTTTGGCGTTTTTCATAGAAGCACTCTTTAAAATTGTTCTATTGTATTTTGTTAATTAATGAAAGCCTAATGCTTATTTGAAATCTACAGGACTATCCCAGGCATTGGCGTATGCTTTTGAGTAATCTTTTTTAGAAATGCGGCTGGCGATATAATTCATGCCTTGGTAAATATGCTTTAGGAAAATGGGATCTTCATAATCTTTCTTATTGTGTCCCAATGCGGTAATCCATGCAAATCCTCCATCGAAATCCTGGTGCCAAACTGCTGGATAATACTTGTGAAACGGAGCGGTTTTTTCCATTACCATCTCGTGCTGCTCCCCATTTAAGGAAGTCAAATCATGCGCCATTAAAACCTTTGCCCCTGGATAAAGCTCCTTCATCAAATAGCATTCATCTTCTTTGACCCATATATTAGGAATACCAAGCATGGAAGGGTGACCTTTATCTATTTTATTGATAGCCAGTTTTTGGTATTTAGGATGCCCAACAAAGGTGCCTCCTATTAGCATTTTAAACCATTCCCAATTCCTTTCTGTACCAATAACTGAGTGCAGCCCCACTAGTCCACCACCGGCTTGAATGTATCTTTTAAAGGCTAATCTTTGATCATTATTAGTAAACACCTCATTATTGGTGCTTGGAAACACCATCAAATCTATACTTTGAAGATTGTCCTCAGTAAAATAGTTAGGGTCGTCTGTTACCGTTATTCTAAATTTATATTCAAGGGCCAATTTCTCTAAGCTTGCAACTGCGAAAGGGACATTATCGTGGACAAAACCTTTCCCATTTTTGGTAAATACCAATACATTTTTATTCTTTAAATAATTTTTTGGTGCCTTTGCTTCAGCTAAGACAGTACCTGAAACCAATAAAATGGCTATCAAGGCAAAGACTTCAAGTTGTTTTACTAGGTTAAAGAATGACGGACTATTATTCATTTTTATAATGTTGGTTCAGTAAGAATAATTAGAATTTATGAATTGTTATGGTTGGTTTGTGTGCAAATTGCATCCAAGCAGCTTCTGCTTGTTCTGGACTTATCTTCTTCGAAGATACTAAAAAACGGTATTTGAGTTGGTAAGATTTGCCGGGTTCTAGTTTCCAATCCCTATTTTTAGTTGGGGCAAAATTAGCGTACATATCTCCCCTGTCGTACATGTCTTCCGGCCAAATCCTCAAAGGTTCAGGATGATTGAAGTTTGAGGGATAAGACATCATGACTACAGCACCATAATCTTCATCCAATTCCCCTTGAACAATGCACCATCTTGCCAAGCTGCCATCTGCTGTTTTCCTGTCCAAGCCTTCTGAGGTAATTATTTCACTATTATAGCGGTTCCATTTTTCAGTTGCCCTCCATCCTAGACTCCCATACCTGTATTCCTCCAAAACCACAGGTTCTTCAGGAGTTGTATTCAATACGATACTAATATCAGCCAAGTAGTAATCATTGTCCTTTTCTAAAGCATAAATCCGAGTACCTTGTACTTCTGTCATGGCTATCTCAGGGATTTTTCTATTCTTCATGACCACGTGTTCGTGTAGCGCTTTGTAATCGGCAAAGACCGGACCCGAAGTTCTATTAAGAAAATTAGCAAACCTTACGGTACCTTGCTTCTCCTTTAAATTCCAAAAATCTATGAGTTCATTTTTGTAGGTTGCCCTGGTCCAGGGGTTCCACAGTCCGTAATGGTGGTAATGGTCGCTGGGCTGAATCCTAGTTAATGACTTACCATTAGGAGTATTCATGGGATGTACAAAACCACTTCGTGCATAGGCACTGTCAATGCCATCTGGAGGATAAGCCATACCATGCTGGTATTGCCATAAATTCGTCCCATTTTTTTTGATAATAAGCGTATTTTCTGTAGGTTCTAAAGCTAAGAAATCATTGTGCTGTACTTTTTCAACTTTTCTGTGAAGTTCAAACAAATGGGATGACGAATGCGTGTCGGATTGTGGTGCAATCATCCAATAGATGTATCTGCCATTTAAGTTATCGACCTGAAATGGCACTTGAATGGATTTCCCTTTGGTTACATCCATCAGTACCAAAATGGAATCTGGCAAATGAGTAATTGAATTTAGGTCTAATGATACTGGATACCCAAATTTTGAAGAAACAACCTCATCAAAAGATATTTCTGCAATTTTTTGCCCCACCCCAATAAATGGGCTACAAACAGCTATTAAAAAACAAAGGAATCTGCTAAATTTCATTAGGAGTGATATTGAATACTATTTTAAACCTCTCTTTCCGTAAACATATCAATATATTTATTTCAATACAACCGATTTCATAAAATTTTATCTCTAATATAATTAGAAATATTCTAAAAAAATCGATTTTTACAAGAAAAATTCTTTCGGACTACCCAATTTTATGAATATTTAAGACATTTCTACCAGAAATTTCATATATAATATTTTTCTTTTTACTTATTTATAAAATATAACTAGGTTGCGAATGATTAAAACTTTGCTTACGGAATAATGCACAATATTAGCTATCTATTGAAATCGGTTGCATAAATCTTAAATTTTAAGTATAATTAAGTTTAAATGTCGCCAAGCAACTGTTAAATGAACAAAGAAATTACGATTTACGATATAGCCAAAGTAGTAGGATTATCCCCTACTACGGTTAGTAGGGCATTGAGTAATCACCCTAGGGTAAAAGAGAACACAAGAGAAAAAATCCTTAATACAGCTAAGAGCTTGGGATACCAATCCAATATTTTTGCATCTAGTCTACGAAAGAAAAGGTCGAAAAGTATAGGTGTAATTATCCCCAAATTAAACAGCCCATTTCAATCTTCGGTATTGGCTGGAATGGAGGAAATAGCCACACAAGAAGGTTACAATTTAATTATCAGTCAATCCACTGAATCATTGGAAAAAGAAGTGTCCAATGCCAACATCATGTTTAATAGTCGCGTGGACGGCCTTTTGGTATCCAAGGCAGGCACCACTGATAATATTGAACACTTCGCCCCTTTTTTTAAAAAGCAAATCCCTGTGCTATTCTTTGATAGAGTTCCTGAGGACAATAATTGCACTGGTGTAGTAATTAACAATACCCAGGCGATTTATGATGCAACGAGCCATTTAATCAAGGAAGGTTGCAAGCGAATCGTACATGTTTTAGGAAACCTTAAAATAAACGTTTATTCGGACCGGATGAAGGGTTATAAGTACGCGCTTTTGGATCATGGCTTGGTATTTAAGGAAGAAAATATAATCACCAATGATTTGGGAGAAGAGTCAGGAGACAGGATTGTGGAAAAAATTTTAAAGTTAAAACCCCGTCCAGATGGACTACTTGTTTCGAATGATGCTTGTGCAGCAAGCTGTTTGATGGCCTTAAAAAAGAATAAATTAAGGGTCCCTGAAGACATTGCAATTGTAGGTTTTAACAATGACCTAATTTCCAGAATGGTGGAACCCAATCTCAGTACCATCAACTATCCAAGTTATCATATGGGAGAAGTAGCCATGAAAAATCTGATCAACCACCTGGATGATGAACACCATGAAATCCTACAGAAGACAAATACCATCACCCTTAGACATGAATTGATTATCCGAGGCTCCTCGAAAAGATAAGGACGAAACTAGTATGTTTATCCCAACCCATCGGAATGCCCTAACGACAGTTTTATTTACAAGTTAAAACCGCTAATCAATACTTAGCTCATATTTTAAAGTTTTCCCTTTCTCAGTGGCTGGAATCCCCTCAGTCATCCATAAAGGTGCCCTATCCCCCTTAAGGTAATGGTCAAAAAACTGAGACAATCGAATACTTAAATCCAGTTTATTCTTCCGTTCTTTCAGATTGTGATCTTCGCCATTGTATACCAATAACCAGGAAGGAATATCATTTCTTTTTAATGCCATGAAAAATTCAATGCCCTGGTACCAAGGAACCGCACCATCCTTATCATTGTGCATGATCAGTGTAGGAGTCTCCACCCTATCCGTATAAAACAATGGTGAATTTTCAATATAATACAATGGCTTTTCCCAAAGTGTCCCACCGATCCTTGATTGGGTTTGTTCGTATTGAAACATTCGACTCATCCCTGTTCCCCAACGGATACCCCCATAGGCAGAAGTCATATTCACAACCGGTGCACCTGCTCCTGCAGCCTTAAACATATTGGTTTGGGTAATGATGTAAGCCACCTGATACCCTCCCCAGCTTTGGCCTTGAATTCCAATATTGTCTTTGTCCACAATTCCTTTTGCAATCATCGCCTGAACCCCTGGAACAATACAATCAAAAGCGCTTGGTCCAGGCAATCCGATTTTATACTTTATATCTGGCACAAAAACTAAATACTCATTGCTTACAAAATAGGGGATATTGATTATAGAGGCTGAAGGAACTGGTGAATAATATTGATGTAGAGCGTCGGATCTCCTTTCATAGAAATATACCATCATTGGGTATTTCTTATTCGGATCGAAATTTTCGGGCTTAAAAAGAAGCCCATTCATGCTGTCCCCATCGTTGGATAAAAAATCGACCAATTCCACCTCTCCCCAATTGATGCCTTCTTGTTGTTTATTGATTTTACTTAATTGGTGTTCTTTGTCAAAATCTGACTCAGAATAATAAACATCTGGACTTGCTTTAAAAGAAGATTTCTGATAGATGTATCGTTTCTTGTTTTCGGCTAATTTTAAGCCATTATAGGAAGCTGCTCCAAATACTAGCGCTTTTGGCAGCTTATCCCCCTTCCAATCACCACGAAAGAAACCACTGTTTTTGGTGTCATTTTCAAATCCACTAAGCATCATTTCATCACTCAGATCAAAATAATCCCTTTCAGGATCAAGGTTTAATAAGCGATAGGTCATTTCACTTTTCTCACCTTTAACACCGGTCAAGTTTTTGGCTTGATTGCGTTTAAAGGGATCAGCTTTCCATACATCGTATTTTCCGTAAACTAGAAAATATTCGTCGTCTTCAGCCCAACCTGGGCTACCATAGCTTCCTGCTAAAGATGGACTATCATGCAATTCATTGTAAAAAGCATCATTAATTTCAGAAGTAAGGGCTATTTTTGCTTTGGTAGCGAGATCAATGGCCTGCCATGAGCTATCTGGAGCATTGTACCAGTAGACAAATTTTCCAGCCGGAGAAATCCGAGGGTTTCCGATTACATTTTTTGCCAATAAATCAATTTCATCTGTCTTTAAATTGACCCGGCTTAGGTCTTCTCCTCTCTGTATGTCCCAACTATAGGTTCTCTGATAGGGACTATTGTCCCGAACAATTGCCCAATCTCCTCTTTTATATTTATTGAAATGGATATCACTGCTAAGATTTTCCCCTAAGGCATGAGTTTTACCTGTATCAACATGATACACAGCTATTTTACTCTCTTTTTCTCTATCTTCCAATTTTTTTAGTTGCATGGGCTGAATCTCTTTGTCTTGCCAGCCCCAAATATCAAGACTTACTCTCTCCTCTTCTAATATACTTGAGTCTGTAGCATAAGAATGGATTATAGGCGGTGTATTCCAGCCAAAAAACAAATGGTTTCCTGAATCTGAAAAGGAGGGTGAATAATGCTCGCTGACCTTATGGTCTTTTTGATTAGGGATACTCTCCCAATGCTTAAAACTCCCTTTAGCATCCAAGAGATACAACTGAAAATATTTAACCTCTTCTTTTGGGGTTGAAGTACTGCCCAAAACTGCAAATTGATTACCGTATGGGGAGAAAACAGGAAATTTATAAGTTGTCAAGCTATCAATTAAGATATTTTCCTTGCCGGAATCTAAATCAAGTAGAGATATGGTTTTGGTATCTTCCTTTTTATCTTCCGTAACACTAACCAGATATACGCTATTGCCATCATCAGAAAAACCGTAATCCAACACCCTTTCATAAGAATAAGATTTATCGCCAATGAAGCTTTTAATGTTTAGTACAAAAGGTTGATCCTTGCTATTTACCGTTTCGGTTTCAATGGCGCTTGTATCTTTATCTACTTTGGAAGGTAACTGATAAGCATACCAATTTTTCACCTTTTCGGGTAATTTATATCCGCCAACTCCGGGAATTTTGATTTTTTCATCAGTTTTTAAATCAATTAGAAGTAAACTGTCTTCTGGAAAGTTTTCTTTTTCAACCTTCCGAAGTTTTAGTTGTCTGATGCTGTCTCTTGCTGGTTGTATTAAACCTATAAGCCATCGGCTATTCTCCGAAAATGCCACTTTTGTGGCCCTGGGAATAGTTATTTCCTTTTTAATTTTTTGTAATTCAATCAATACGACCCTACCATCCCCATCCTGAAGGGCTATTTCCATCGCCACCCATTTCCCATCATTGGAGATTTGCTTGTTAGCCATGTTTTCCCAATGATCATAATCCTGGTGAGATAGGGAGGGTTTGGCTTGTTGGGCGGCCAAATTGAATGCCATAAATAGAAAAAATACAATTGGAGAAAACCTCAATTTTTGTAGTCGTTAGGTGAAAACTAATAAACCCCTAAGATAAACTTTTCCTTATTTCTTTCAACGAAAAAATTAAACTTTCAAACCCACACCTGAAACATATAAACCAGATGAACCGTAGCTACTATAAGCTTTTGTTAGCGTCAAGTAAGGTTCGCGACTTGATCGGATGCTTTATCTATATTTTTTATAAACTTAAACCCTTTGTAGAATATTCCTATTTTTAAAATTTGAATTTATTTTATAAATAGCCATTGATCATGCTAGCCGATGGAGATAACTAACTTATTATTCCGCCAAGTGGTATTTTGAACACTTAAATGAACATGAAATCGGCAATAATGACAATTTCTTATTCCTAAAAATAAAAATAGTCTGCAAATTCTTTGACAATTTAATAATTTAAGCAGATCTTTATTTTGGAATCAACAATTAACTTATTGAAAAATGGACAAAATTTTAGATATTGACAATGTAGACCTTAAAATCATATCCCTTCTCAACAAAGATGCGAAAACTCCTTACACCGAAATAGCCAAAAAGGTTTTCGTTTCCTCTGGGACCGTTCATGTCCGAATGAGAAAATTGGAAGACCTTGGAGTAGTGAAGAGTGCTACCTTGAACATTGACTTTTCTAAACTAGGATATGACATTTCTGCCTTTCTCGGTATTTATTTAGAAAAAAGCTCCCTTTACGATACCGTAATAGAAAAACTTAAAGACATATCAGAAGTAATAAACGCCTACTATACCACTGGGAACTATAGTATATTTGCAAAAATTATTTGTAAAGACACCAATCACTTAAGGGAGGTATTGAATAAGATCCAATTGGTAGAAGGCATTGATAGAACAGAAACCCTTATCGTTTTGGAAGAAAGTATCAACAGGCCCATACACCTTGCGACTGATAAAAAGTAACTTAAATTAATTATTAAGACTAAATCTAAATAAAAAATATATTTAGATTTTTATATATTGCATATGGTTTTTTCAATATTTACAATTTTAACTCATAGTAATTTTTTAATATTATCCCCTTGATTGTCAGTGTTTTAAATGGTTGGTTAAGCATTATTTGATATTATTCCCTTCCTTTTAGAACAATAAAAAATAGATTAATGTTATATATTTGTGGATCAAAATATAATTAGTCTAAATAACTCTTTTTTATGAGCAAGGACAATGAAATCTTAGAAGAATTAACATCCAGAGAGTATGAACACGGATGGTCAGTAGATTACGAAGCTGATGAAGCTCCAATTGGCCTCAATGAAAACATCATTCGATGGATCTCTTCCAAAAAAGAAGAGCCTCAATGGCTTTTAGATTGGCGTCTCAAAGCTTTTGAACAATGGAGAAAAATGGATGAGCCTACTTGGGCAAATGTTCATTACCCAAAGATAGACCTTCAATCGTTAAGGTATTATTCTGCTCCAAAACAAAAAAGCAAGTCTAAAAAAATTAGCGATATAGACCCGGAGCTTTTAAAAATATACGAAAGACTGGGCATTTCTTTAAACGAGCAAAAAAGACTTCAAGGTGTTGCAGTAGATGTAGTGTTGGATTCTGTTTCTGTGGGTACCACCTTCAAGGATACGCTTTCAAAACTGGGGGTAATATTTTGTTCCTTTAGTGAGGCAGTTAAAGAGCATCCAGATTTAGTGAAAAAATACCTCGGATCTGTCGTACCTGCTTCTGACAATTACTATGCAGCCCTAAATGCTGCTGTGTTTTCGGATGGCTCTTTTTGCTATATACCCAAGGGAGTACGTTGCCCTATGGAGCTATCTACCTATTTCAGGATCAATGCAGCCAATACAGGGCAATTTGAAAGAACCCTTATTGTAGCAGAAGACCAATCTTATGTATCTTATTTAGAGGGCTGTACTGCCCCTCAACGGGATGAAAACCAACTTCACGCAGCGGTTGTAGAGATTTATGCTGCAAAAAATGCTGAAGTAAAATATTCAACTGTACAAAATTGGTTCCCAGGAGATAAAAATGGTAAAGGTGGAATTTACAACTTTGTAACTAAAAGAGGTATTTGTGCTGGAGACAATTCTAAAATTTCATGGACACAAGTAGAAACTGGCTCTGCGGTGACCTGGAAATACCCATCCTGCATTCTCAAAGGTGACAATTCAATCGGTGAGTTTTATTCAGTTGCAGTAACGAACAACTACCAGCAAGCTGACACGGGTACCAAAATGATTCATATTGGTAAAAATACTCGTTCAAGAATTGTTTCTAAAGGTATTTCTGCTGGAAAATCACAGAATTCCTATAGAGGCCAAGTTCAAGTAATGAAAAGGGCTACGAACTCTAGGAATTTCTCACAATGTGATTCACTTCTTATGGGAGACCAATGTGGCGCACATACATTCCCTTATATAGATATTCAAAACCCTACTGCCAAGGTAGAGCACGAGGCAACAACATCTAAAATTGGTGAAGACCAGATATTTTACTGTAACCAACGAGGAATTAGTTCTGAGGATGCGGTAGCACTTATTGTTAATGGATATGCCAAGGAAGTGTTGAATCAGCTCCCCATGGAGTTTGCTGTAGAGGCCCAAAAACTATTGGCCCTTACTTTAGAAGGAAGCGTAGGTTAAAAAAATTAGAAAAATGTTATCAATAAAAAATTTACATGCTGCAATTGAAGGCAGCCCGATATTGAATGGTATAAACCTTGAAATTAAAGCAGGTGAAGTACATGCCATTATGGGACCAAATGGTTCTGGAAAATCAACTTTGGCTTCAGTCTTGGCTGGACGAGAAGAATATGAAGTAACGGAAGGATCTGTGACTTTCAAAAACAAAAACATTTTGGAACTTAGCCCGGAAGATAGAGCCCGTGAGGGAGTCTTTCTTGCCTTTCAATATCCAGTAGAAATTCCAGGTGTTAGTTCTACAAATTTCCTAAGAACGGCAGTTAACCAAGTAAGGGAATACAGAGGTCAAACCCCATTAGATGCGGTGAAATTCCTTTCTCTTATGAAGGAAAAAATGAAATTGGTTGAAATAGACCAAAAACTATTGAGCAGGGCCTTGAATGAAGGTTTTTCTGGAGGAGAGAAAAAGAAAAATGAGATTTTCCAAATGGCCATGTTGGAACCAACTCTTTCCATTTTGGATGAAACAGATTCAGGTTTAGATATCGATGCACTCAAAGTCGTGGCAAACGGTGTGAACCAACTTAAATCGAAAGACAATGCAACCATAGTCGTAACCCATTATCAAAGACTTTTGGATTATATCGTCCCTGATTTTGTTCATGTTTTGTACAAAGGTAAAATAGTGAAATCTGGCACAAAAGATTTGGCACTAGAACTTGAAGCCAAAGGCTACGATTGGATCAAGGATGAATTATCAGAAGCAACGGTTTAATTTTTATCCACGATTTTAATTTCTAATGACAATATCAACAAAGAAAGACCATCAACTGGTTGAATTATTCCTTTCGACCCAGGCGAATTTAGATACACCCGGCCTTCTTAATGAATTGAAGTCTGCTGCGAAATCATCACTGGACGAAACCGGATTTCCTACTTTAAAAGAGGAGGAATATAAATTCACCAATATTAACAAACGAATTCTCGACAAGATAACAAAACACACCTCTCCAAATACTATTAATAATATCGGAGAGGTATTGGAAGCCAACCAATTGTTTAATTCACTTGAAGGGTATAAGCTTATCAGAAACAATGGGATTTTTGAAGCAGAATTATCTTCTAAAAGTGATGGCTCATTTATAGTAAAACCATTTTCTGACCTCAATTCAGAGGAAGTAACAGAAATTGGATCAATTGAAACAGTGAGTAAGGATCCTTTTACCGCCTTAAATTCCTATTCATTTGAATCAGGCATTAGCGTTGAAATTCCAGAGGGAGTAATTTTAGAGCAGCCAATATTATTGGTAGATGTAGTAAATGCTGATTCAAATGGTGAGTGTGTCCACCCAAGGGCCTTTTTCCATGCAGGGAAAAACAGCCAGGCAACGGTAATACAAATTACTATATTTGTCGATGAATCTCCGGTCTTCCTCAATGAGGTGCAGGAATGGAATATCGAGAGCAATGCGCACATTCGTCATTATAAACTTCAGGATGGACACAAAGCAGAGCTAGGCGTAAGTAATACAAGCTCAAACTTAGCCCGGGATGCAACTTTCACCTCAGTCCTATTGAGTCTGGACGGAGAAATGCTTAGAAATAATCTAAGCATTAATATCAATGATACCAATTGCACTGGAAATATGTATGGGATTTATATGCTCAATGGCAAAACCCATGTAGACAACCATACCAATGTGGACCATAAGATGCCGCATTCCGAATCAAATGAGCTTTATAAAGGGATTTTGACGGACCAATCCAGGGGCGTATTTAATGGTAAAATTTTCGTAAGAAAGGATGCACAAAAGACAAATGCTTTTCAGCAAAACAACAACATACTGTTGTCTGAGGAGGCCATTTTAAACACGAAGCCACAACTTGAAATTTGGGCGGATGATGTAAAATGTTCTCATGGTTGTACCACAGGCCAGCTAGACGAAGAAGCACTCTTTTATCTTAGAGCGAGAGGTGTAGGTAAAGAAAGTGCCAAGTCCTTGTTGCTTTATGCATTTGCAGGTGAAGTACTTGACCATATCAACAACGAAACCTTTAAAAACTACTGTGAAGAAATAGTACATGAGCGACTTGGAGCCATTAAATAGTATTTATTCAGGAATTATAGCTGAAGATGAAATCAGAGCGCTTTTCCCTATACTTCATCAAGAAGTAAATGGAAAGCCTTTGGTCTATTTTGACAATGCAGCTACTACTCAAAAACCCATTCAAGTAATTGATGCCTTGAAAAAGTATTATGAGTTAGACAATTCCAATATTCACAGAGGAGCCCATACTTTAGCTGCTAGAGCTACAGACTATTTTGAGCATACTCGAAATCTGGTTAAAGAATTCATAAATGCCCCTTCACCGGAGCAAGTGATTTTCACCAAAGGAACCACAGACGGTATAAATTTAGTGGCTTCTACCTTTGGTAGAAAGTTTATAGGTGAAGGTGATGAAATAATAATCTCCACATTAGAGCATCATTCTAATATTGTTCCTTGGCAGATGCTATGTGAAGAAAAGGGGGCAATTTTAAAAATTATCCCTATTCATGACAATGGGGAACTTGATTTAGTAGCCTACAAAAATTTATTGTCTAATAAAACCAAATTGGTAGCGGTAGTTCATGCGTCCAATGCCCTAGGAACGATTAATCCAGTAAAGGATATGATTGAGCAAGCCCACGAATTTGGAGCAAAATTCCTTATAGATGGCGCGCAGAGTACAGCTCATTTAGAGGTAGATGTCCAGGATTTAAATTGTGATTTTATTGCCTTTTCAGCACACAAATTATATGGCCCTACCGGAGTTGGTGTACTATATGGAAAGCGGGAACTTCTGGAATCAATGCCTCCTTACCAAGGTGGTGGCGAAATGATAAAAGAGGTCACCTTTGCAAAAACAACTTACAATGACCTCCCTTATAAATTTGAAGCTGGAACACCCAATATTGGCGATGTTATAGCTTTTGGGGAAGCCATAAAGTTTGTTAATCAACTAGGCAAAGCAGCGATAAGAAAGCATGAAAACCAACTCTTAGAACATGCCAAAGAAAGGTGTTCGACCATAAAAGGTTTTATTCCCATTGGAACTGCCAGAGATAAGGTAAGTGTTTTGAGTTTTGGTATAAACAATGTTCACCCATTTGACGTGGGGATGATGTTGGATGCCTCTGGTATTGCCGTTAGAACCGGACACCATTGCACCCAGCCACTTATGGAGCGGTTTCAAATTGAGGGAACTGTAAGGGCTTCTTTTGCTGTTTACAATACCATAGAGGAAGTTGATAGACTAGTTGAGAGTTTGACAAAAATCTCAAAAAGGAAAAATTAATGGCAGACATAAACAGTATTCAGGAGGAAATAATTAGCGAATTTGAAATTCTCGGTGATGACAAAGAATCCACTATTTATTATATTATGGAGCTTGGAGATCAGCTGCAAGCATTTCCTGAAGAAGCAAAAATAGAAGAAAATATCATCAAAGGATGTCAGTCTAAAGTTTGGTTGACAACAAGCCTTAAAGATGGAAAAATTTATTTTCAAGCAGACTCAAATACAGACATTACAAAAGGGCTTATCAGTTTACTTATAAGAGTACTGTCAGAGAGAAAAGCCAGTGAAATAATAAATGCAGATCTTTACTTTATTGAGAAGATTGGCATGGGAAATATCATAGGTTCCCAAAGGTCTAACGGACTGTCTGCTATGATAAAACAAATGAAGCTATATGCAATAGCGTATCAAGCCAAAATAAATGCATAATTCAGCTATGGAAAATACAGATCAATCAACGGACGATCAGGAAGAGATAAAGAGAAAGGTCGTGAACGCGATAAAAGATGTCTATGATCCTGAAATCCCAGTAGATGTTTACGAGCTTGGTCTTATATATGAAATCACTGTTTACCCCGTAAACAATGTTTATATCCTAATGACGCTCACCTCACCTAATTGTCCGGCAGCGGAATCTATCCCTTCCGAAGTAAAAACAAGCGTCTCCAGTATAGAAGGCGTTAACAATGTCGAAGTAGAACTTACCTTTGACCCACCCTATTCTCAAGACATGATGTCAGAAGTAGCAAAATTGGAATTGGGCTTTTTATAATAGTAACTTACAAACAAAAAAATATATGTATCCAGAAGAATTGATAGCACCCATGCGTGCAGAGCTTACAGAAGTTGGTTTCAAGGAATTCAGATCAGCTCAGGATGTTGAAGATCACCTTAAAGAGCACAAAGGAACTACTTTTATTGTTGTTAATTCAGTGTGTGGTTGCGCAGCAGGTGCAGCCCGTCCAGGAGTTCGTACAGCTATAGAAAAAGCTTCCAAAAAACCAAGTGTTTTAGCCACCGTATTTGCAGGAAACGATGCTGATGCTGTTGCAAAATTCAGAGAATTAACGCTTCCTTACCCTCCATCTTCTCCAGCCATGGCTTTATTCAAAGATGGCGAATTGGTGCACTTTATTGAAAGACATCATATAGAAGGAAGAAATGCGCAAATGATCGGAGATCATTTGGTAGAAGTATTCGAACACTTTTGTTAAGGAATGCCCTTAAAGGGTATTCTTTACCCAACCCAAAAGCAATAAAATTAGCTTTAGATAAATTTGGTTAATTCAACCAAAAATAAATCTGAATAGGTAGGATAATAGATAGATTAATTGCTTTAATTAGGACAAACTTTATTTTTTCCAAATTAAGTTTTAATTCTCATTTATCAATCCATCAGCATTCGAAATGCATTTTGGGAAAATATTAATCAAATTTTACTAAATTGTAGTCAATTCTATTTGAACTGAAGAATTTAGTAACTTATAAAATCATTTAATTATAAACACATGTCGGATATTGCTAAACTATCCTTTAAAGGTAAAGAATACGATCTTCCAGTCACCGAAGGTACAGAAAATGAAATTGCAGTTGATATTGCAAAATTACGTGGCCAGTCGGGATTGATTACCATAGATCCTGGTTTTAAAAACACAGGGTCTACAAAAAGTGCCATTACGTTTTTAGATGGGGAGAAAGGTATTTTAAGGTATAGAGGCTATAATATTGAAGACTTGGCCGAGAATTCTAATTTTTTAGAAGTTTCTTATTTGTTGATAAATGGTGAATTACCAACTTCCGAACAGTACGAGGATTTTTCTGACAGAATCACGAAACACACCCTCGTCCATGAGGACATTAAGAAGATTTTAGACGGCTTTCCTTCAGTAGCTCATCCTATGGGCGTTCTATCTTCATTGATCTGTTCACTCACCGCCTTCTATCCAAACTCTTTGGATCCGAACAATACAGATGAAGAAATTCAATTGAGCATGGTAAGGCTTTTGGCCAAAATGCCTACGTTCGCTGCTTGGGCATATAAAAATAAAATGGGGCATCCTGTCAATTATCCAGACAATAGCTTAGACTATTGTGGTAATTTCATGAAAATGATGTTTTCATTGCCTTCTGAAAAGTATGAAATAGACCCTGTTATTTCAAAAGCTTTGGATAAGCTTTTGATCCTTCATGCAGACCACGAACAAAACTGCTCTACCTCTACAGTAAGAATGGTTGGTTCCTCTCAAGCAAGTATATATGCTTCTATCTCTGCTGGTATCAATGCCCTTTGGGGGCCATTACACGGCGGTGCCAATCAATCTGTTATTGAAATGCTAGAAGCCATTAAGGCTGATGGTGGAGATTCGAAAAAATACCTGGAAAAAGCCAAAGATAAAAACGACCCTTTCAGGTTAATGGGCTTTGGACATAGGGTTTATAAAAACTTTGATCCTAGAGCAAAAATAATCAAGAAAGCGGCAGATGAAGTTTTAGAGAAACTTGGAATTAATGATCCTATTTTGGACATCGCCAAAGAATTGGAGAGTGCTGCCCTAAACGATCAGTATTTCGTTGACAGAAAGCTTTATCCTAACGTTGATTTCTATTCAGGAATAATTTACAGAGCTTTGGGAATTCCTACAGACATGTTTACAGTGATGTTTGCTTTAGGAAGACTTCCAGGTTGGATCGCTCAATGGAAAGAAATGCGTGAAAACAATGAACCTATTGGTAGACCAAGACAAGTGTATGTAGGTGAGACAGAAAGAGATTTTGTAAGCATTGACAAAAGACAATAAAAAAAACAACTTCCATAAAAAAAAGGGTCAATAGACCCTTTTTTTTATGGAATTCAAAATAAAATTTAGAAAAATCTACACTTATTTGTAATTTATTCTATTTAACAATCCGTTAATGTTGTAAATAAGGATTAAATATCCTACCTTTGCAACTTATTTAAAATAAACATTTTTCTCCTACGCCGTGGGGTTCCTTATTGTTGATCGACACTGGGATATTTTGGAATACCGTGGCTCAGAGAAGTAAGGAACACATTTCATGGAAAAAGAAGTAACATTTTCAGACCTTGGGGTTTCGGAAGAAATCTTGAGGGCAGTGGAAGACATGGGCTATACCCAACCCTCCCCTATTCAAGCACAAACCATCCCTTTATTATTACAGGGCTCAGATTTAATTGGTCAAGCACAAACTGGAACAGGTAAAACAGCTGCTTTCGGTATACCGATTATTGATCGCATAGACGGTTCTAATAACAAGCCACAAGCATTAATTTTGTGTCCTACTAGAGAACTAGCCGTTCAGGTAGAAGGTGAAATCGTCAAACTAACGAAATACAACAGGAAGATTTCTTCTACCTGTATTTATGGTGGTGAAGCCATTGATAGACAAATCAGAAGTTTAAAAAGAGGTGTTCAAATCGTGGTGGGTACTCCTGGCAGGATAATGGATCACATGGACAGAAGAACCCTTGACCTTAGTCAAGTTAGCATCATCGTGTTGGATGAAGCTGACGAAATGTTAGACATGGGTTTCCGTGAAGACATAGAGAAAATACTAAGCTCTATGCCAAACGAAAGGCAAACAGTATTCTTTTCAGCTACAATGCCTAAGCCGATTCTGGAACTTACAAGGAAATACCAAACAGACCCAGAAATAATCAAAGTTCTTAGAAAGGAACTTACTGTAGAAAATATTAGCCAGCTCTATTATGAAGTTAGATCAGGGTTAAAAACGGATTTGATAAGCAGACTTATTAATCTTCATCAGTACAAGCTTAGTGTGATTTTCTGTAACACCAAAAGGGTTACAGATGAAGTAACAGAAGAGTTGACAGCCAAAGGAATTCCTGCAGAGGCACTACATGGTGATTTGTCTCAAGCTCAGAGAACAAAAGTGATGAACAAATTCCGTAAAGGGCATTGTTCCGTATTGGTTGCAACTGATGTTGCTGCCAGAGGAATTGATGTAGAAAATGTTCAAGCTGTTTTCAATTATGATTTGCCACTTGACGAGGAAAATTATGTTCACAGAATTGGACGTACTGGTAGAGCTGGTAAAACAGGGACAGCTATAAGTTTTGTATCTGGAAGAAGAGACTCTGGTAAAATTAAAGACCTAGAAAGGTTTATTAAAACGACTATAGATAGAGCAGCTCCTCCATCTGTGGATCAGCTTATTCAAATGAAAAGAGATCAATTGACTAAGGATATCCATAGACAATTGGCCAAAGAAGAAGACAATACTGTATTTGAGCAGGCAATTGAAAGTCTTCAAGCTGAAGGAGTAACTGTGGAACAAATTGCATTAAGCTTGGTGAAAATGCAATTAGGTGAAGCAATAAACAAGTTTAAAGAGATGAACTTTACTCCAGAAAAAGATCGCGGAGGCAGAGATGATAGAAGAGGCAAAAGAGATCGAAACGATAGAGACAGAGGAGCCAGTAGTAGAGGGCGTTCTGGAGAAAGAGGCGACCGTAGTGGAAGACGAGGCGGCAAAAAAGAAAGGGAGCCAAATATGGCGCGCCTTTTTCTAAACTTAGGTAAAAAAGACAGGATACGTCCTAATGATATCGTAGGTGCCATAGCGGGAGAAACAGGCGTTTCAGGAGGAAGTATAGGTGAAATTGATATCTTTGATAGCTTTTCATTTGTAGACATTCCAAAGAAGGATGTTAGTCATGTAATCAATGTAATGAACACGAATACAATCAAAGGCAAGGCAGTTAATTTTGAAATTTCAAAACCTTAAACTCGAATACGCAATTGATAAAAGATTGTATCATTCACCTTGATTGTTTACACATAAGTAAAAATCGAATAGAAAAGCCATCCATTATTGGATGGCTTTTTTTATGTCATTTATTGATCTCTAGACCTTGAAATCGTTTTATTGATCTACCAAAATCATCACATAACTTAGAAACACGAGGCCGTATTTGGCTTAGGGTTTTGACGGATCAGTCTGAATATCTGGGGGACTTTTATTTTAAGCGTAAATTTTGGACAATCTAAATAGGAAGAATTCTATGTTGGAAACTCCTCTGAACTGAGCCCTAAAAGCTTTTATTTTTGCATTGAATGATTCGGCTGAAGCATTGGTACTTCGATTGTCAAAAAAATTAAGGATCGATATGTAGTGGTTTTGTATGGTTCTGGATACTGTGTTGAATGATTTAAAACCTGCTTTTTCTACCTCATTGTACCATTGAGCCAGTTTGGTGAAGGCAACTCCATTTAATTTGCTCGTTTGATAGATCCTGGCTAAGGACCTGGATAGTTTGTATGCTTTTTCCAAGTCAGGGTAGCGATGAAAGAGTATTTCCGCGCGGTGAGCTTGTGATACTGTCCATTTGTCTTCCCCTTTGAATAGAACTTATCTACTTCTTGCTAAAAGTTGCTTTTCCGTATCTCCATTTTCAAGTTTGTTTGGAATAAATGGCTTTTTTAATTCTTTGCTTAATTCCATTTCTTTGTTCTCCTGTTCTATAGCCTCCCATCTATGGGAGATTCTTATTTCCTGAACGGCGTCATAGACCAGTTTTTGAACATGAAAACGATCTGTAACTAATTGGGCTTTACGAAAACTTCCACGTACGATCTTTTCCATGCTGGCAGCCATGTCAAGAGTCACTTCGATTACACTATTTCGCTTCCCTTCAGGTAGTTGACGGAGTATCGCTTTTACATCTTCACTATTCGTTCCCTTTATCATTGCAACCAAGCTGCCTTTCTTTCCTTTAGCCGCTTTATTAGTCACTACGGTATACAGTTCACCTTGAGAGAGTGCTGTTTCATCAATACTGAGATGAGTTCCTGTATTTTCAGGAAATAGAATCCAATCTTTAGCGTGAGAACCCTGTTCCCAGGTCATGAAGTCACTTAGGTGAAAAACGTACTGATGTTCAAGCACTTTTCCATTTAAATGGAAGTTGTCAGCTAGACTTTTACAGCTTACAGGGGTTGAATCCAGTCGTTCCGTTTTAAAAAAAGCGCGAATTCCTCAGTCATTCGCGTGCCATTTGCTACCAGATTCCAGTCTCTGCTAACGTTTTTTCCGGTATCCTCATTGAGCCATTTCCTTCTCTTTATTTTAAGGAAACAGGCTTTGCCACGAAGAGGGAAATCTTGGATACTTACTTCATCATAGAAGCCTTTGGAGGTAAGTTTAGCCCCTTGAAGATGTTCAGGATGAATGTTTTGCTCCTCTAAATAAATGTAGTAGTTACCGTCATTAAACTTGGCAGAAGTTATTTTGAAATAATCAAGCAAGCCTGCTGGTAAAAGTAATCTTAATAATTCCTTCTCTTCCAATTTCTTTTTTCAACAAAGAAAATCATTTCATCTCAATCCCCCAACTTTTAGGTCTGATCCGTTTTGACCCCAAATAGATTTGGCCATCAAGAACGTTGATTGGCAATACGAAATCTACCTATACTAGCCCCTTAAGCATAGGTGAGAATTCAATATACTATTCATTACTTTTCGAAAAGCCGCAAATCCCACCTCCTAAAGATTTGGCACAATCAAATTTTAAATTTACTTTTAATCGTTTAAGAATATTTAAATCAATATCACAAGGGTATTCTATGCGAGCAAACCCAGGTCAAATGAGCATATTATGAATAGAAAGTTTGAAACAATAGGACTATTTATTGTCTGGTTTGCTGTATTGGCTCAACTGTACCTGATCATTCAGCATAGGCAGGAATCCGTAATTGAAACCCTAATCCGATTTATCAGCTTCTTTACAATATTGACAAATACATTGGTAGCCATGTATTTCACCGCCATAATTTTTAAACTTAAAGCTTATCCATTTTCAATTCTTTCAAGCAAAGGGGCGTTAACTGCCATCACTACTTTTATTCTTATCGTAGGCTTAGTTTACCAATTGGTATTAAGAAGCATATGGCAACCTTCTGGTTTGCAGTACTTGGTAGATGAACTTCTTCATACATTTGTGCCTATTTATGTATTTATTTACTGGTGTTTTAAGGTAGATAAATTGTCCATCCAGCCAAAAAATTTAATCCCCTGGCTGCTTTACCCCCTCTTTTATTTAATCTTCATCTTAGCTAGAGGGTATTTCTCCGAATTCTACCCATATCCCTTTTTAGATGTCCATGAAATTGGACTTTTTAAAGCACTTTTAAATATCGGTTTAATTATAGTCGTGACAATGCTTCTATTTGGGGTATTGATGTTTCTAGGCAAGCTAATCATCAGGCAGAGGATTCGAAACGGTGCAAGCAATCAATTGTCTTAGCACTTAAAGTCTTTGCGCGTTTAAAGCAGAAACCATAAATGGAATTAATTCAACTTATACCGAAGTTCCTGCCATCTGCTATAATCTTTTAGCGATTTTAGACTCCATCTCCTGATAATAGGGACAGGTTAAACCATTCTTTAATGAATCACTTATCACCTCGTTCACCAAAGTTCCTTTTTCTCCAGTCCACCCATTTTCTATGTCTAATTGAAAGGAAGTTTTAGCATCGTCTGGGAAATTGGATAGCATTTCTAAAGCCGCTTTTAAGTCTGATTGATCAATTGGAATGTAATGCTTCTGGGCAAGTTGAATTATTTCTTCCATCAAATATTCCCATAATGTTCTCAATTCAGGATTGTTCCTTATTTCGCCTAAGGTCACATCGTGCGCCGCAGACAGTGTACCCAGGCTCGATATGAATAAAAATTTTCTCCAAAGGTGCGTAGAAGCATCAGTTACCATCGATATAGGAATGCCACATTGATTTAGATACTCAAATGCCCAAACAAACTCGTTAGTAAGAGGTTTACCCACAATCACCTTACCCGGACCGCCCAAGTGCTTAATATGCCCTGGATTTTGCACATTGGAGATCAAGTATATACAAGCATCCACAACATCTGGCTTTTCAACCAAGGCACGAACCACCTGAGCTGCATTAATCATATTTTGAAGGGGTATTATCAAGGTATTCTCACCAAAAATGGATTGGTTTTCAATAATCGCACTCTCCATCGATTGTGACTTTGTAGCTAAGATCACCAGGTCATAAGCTTTTTCAACTTTTCCACTCTCCAATAAATCATCAGGGTATAAAACAACTTCGTCTTCTGGCGAAGTGAATTGTAGTCCCTTTTCCTTTATGTTTTCATAAGTAGTCCCACGGGAAATAAAATCAAGTTTTATCGAATCATCCACACGGTTAGCTAAAATCTTAGCTCCTATAAACCCACCTACACCTCCTATACCAAGGATGGCTATTGATTTTTTTTTCATTGTATTTTTGTTTATTCACTTTGAATTGGAATTTTGATTCCTTAATGTCCATTATTAATCACCAATAACCAGCTATTTATTTAAAAAATCAAACCTATCTTGCTCACCTAAGGAATACCTAGATTTTTTACTTTTAAAAAATTCAGGTCGATAGCGTAAGCATCTCACTTTCCCTTTTTCACCTAACAGACTTTTGGAAGAATGTTGCGCTCAATAGAATATTTATCGAGTAAAAGTCTGGAGGGAGGACTTATATGAAAAACTCATACCTTTTGAGCAGTCGAATGAGATATTCCATGATTTCAATGAACTGCAAGAACAAAGAGGTGGGATTTCATGTAAATGATGCGATTATTCATTTAAAGAAAGACCGTTCAACCTTGACTGGATTACGAAAAAACTACTAACTAATGCAGGTTTTATTTTTAGAAAATACTAAATCAGAGATGTTAAAAATTTCTATGCGAAAAACCAAAATAAAAGGTGGTATTTCAAATTTATCCTGGGTTAAAGCAGTTAGGACTCTATCAGTTTATTTTAATCTTTTTTAAAAACTATAAGTAATTAAAGGCACTCCAAAATTATTGAATTATAATTTTATTATCCTTCATTTTATCAACTTTAAATGAGAATGCGATTTATGAACTGTGCTTTAAAATTTTGTTAGGGAAGTCTTTTTGATCCCCTTAAAACTTTTGGATTATTTAAAGTTTTACAAAATATTTTTTGTTACAGGCTAAACAGTACAAATTTGGATATTTACAATTCTTCCAATTAAAGCTTTATATTTTTATAAAAACCCAATTTAAGCCTTATTCTATTTCATTTTTAAATTTAAATCAGGTGTTTTCAATCTATTTTTAACATTTGCAAAGCCAACAACAACTTTTTATTTGCATCAACAGGGCAAGTTCAAGTACTCAGATTACAAGAATTTTGGGTATATTTAAGGCATGCATCTATTCTTCAGAAATGCAGTTTACCTAGCAAGTGTTTTGGTAATTTCTTGCATGAGTTTAAAACCTGTTCAGGACTTGTCTGTGGCCGCACTCGATGGAATCGGCCAATTTAAAGAATTGGACTATGGCTTTTATACTAGTTGCATTGAAGACTGTACCTTTAGCAAGGTAACTGAAATTGAAATTGAAAGAGAATTAAATTGTAGCTGTGAACCTTATCAACAAGCAGACGATCAAGTATACCACATGTTTCTGGCTTTAATTGATTACTGGGATGGCCTTTACCAACTTTCCTCGATGGATATTAATCAATACAATTTGAGCCGACCTACAGCTGCCTTAGGAACTAGTAATTTAATCCAATTAAATGAGGAGCATTTGTTGGCCTTTCAAAAGCTATCAGAAATTAGTTTAAAAGCGGTGACAGGCCAATACAGAAAAAATAAAATAAAAACCTATATGGCGGAGGCCGATACTTATCAGCAAATTATCAGTAACAAACTGACTTTTGTTTTAAAAGAAAACCTCAAAGGTTTATTGGCTATTCAGGAAGAAGGCTGGTATGCTTATTATAGAACTTTAACCTATGATCCAACACTAAATACTGTCGACAAGGCATTGGCTGCGGACAAATACTACAAGTTGTTAGAGAACAACAAATCCCGAAACGATCAAATCACGGTATTGATTGAAGTAATTGATTTAATTGCTCAAAAACACCATCAATTGGTTGAAGCAGGAACAAAATCAAATAGTGCCAGTTTTAAGGAAGAAGTTGGCAGAATATCTAAAGATTTACACACATTACATTATGCTTTTGAGCAACTTAAAAAATGAAAGAAAGATTGGATAGTGAGTATATAAGCCAATTGGCTGATGAATTTTTAGAGATAGCGAAAAAATTCAATGATTATCGTTTTGAGAAAATCAGTCAACAGAAAATAAGCCACGAAACTTTTCTGGAAATGGGCAAAAAATCGACTCAGTTGATGAAAACTGCAAGAGAGATGAAACTACTATCTACCTTAATAGTCGGTGAAGAAACGGCAACGGCAATACTAAAACTAGAGAATATTAATAAGGAGATAAAAAGTAGTATAACTTCATTGATCGACATTCAGAAAGCATTTGATTTCATCGGTGCTTTAGGAGATTTAGGGCTATCAATCATCGATAAAAACCCAGCAGCCATCAGTGATAACATAAATTTTCTTTCTGATTTGGTAAAAGAGAAAACAAGTTAAAATGAAGGGTCCAATTAAGCATAAATCAAAAAGCAAGGAACAGAAAAATTCCTCACCTGTTTGCTTTCAAAACGACCCTGATATTCAAGAGGATTATCTTTTACCCATTCAGAAGCGAGAGCAATTACCAGACACATCCGTTAAAGCACCAAAAATGAAATCATAAATCAATTAAGCCTGATTTGGCATTTTAGTATTTACAGCGGTTGGAATAATGGCATAGTTTTTAATAATCTTGATAGAGGTAATTTTACTTGAACTAAAAAAAGCTTCCTTTTATATAAAAAATCGAGAAAGTTTCGTCAATTTTTAATATTTTAGATTTTTACAATTAACATAAAAATTACCAATGAAAGATATCAATAAATCCACCAAAAATAATTCCAGGAGGAATTTCATTAAAGCCTCTACCACTGCTGTTGCAGGATTCTACATTGTACCTAGACATGTACTAGGAGGACCGGGTTTTAAGGCGCCAAGCGATAAGCTTAGGATTGCTGGAATCGGTGCAGGAGGAAAAGGCGGAAGTGATATTAGAAATTTTTACGAAAGTGGAAATGCAGAAATTGTAGCATTATGTGATGTAGATTCGAAAAGAGCATCTGGAAGCATCAAAGCATTCCCTAAGGCAAAATTTTATGCCGACTACAGAGAAATGCTGGAAAAAGAAGGCAATAACATAGATGCCGTATCTGTCTCCACACCGGATCACAATCATGCTGTACAAGCGCTGATGGCAATGAAGATGGGCAAGCACGTTTATGTGCAAAAGCCATTGACACATACAATTCAAGAAGCTAGGATATTAACTCAAGCGGCAGAAAAATATAAATTGGTAACCCAAATGGGTAATCAAGGTTCCTCAGGAGATGGTGTTCGACAAATGCGCGAATGGTATGCTGCAGGACTTATAGGAGAGGCTACTAAAGTAGAATGTTGGACCAACCGTCCTGTATGGCCTCAAGGAGTTCCATGGCCTGGAGAAACAGGTAAAAAGGCACCTAAAAATCTTGATTGGGACCTTTGGTTAGGTACTGCTGAACAAATGGGATATGTTGAAAACATTCATCCTTTCAATTGGAGAGGATGGTGGGAATTCGGTACTGGTGCCCTTGGAGATATGGCTTGCCATATCATGGAACCTGCTTTCCGTACATTGGATTTGGGATACCCTACAGGAGCAGAATGTAGTGTTGGAGCCGTATATACTGGAGAATTTCAAGACGGATATTTCCCTAAAAGCTGTCCTCCCTCTTCACACATTACTTTAGGATTTGACAAACCAAATGGTGGAAACCTAGAGTTCCATTGGATGGATGGTGGCATTCAGCCAAGCAGACCTGAAGAACTCGGACCAAATGAACAAATGGGTGATGGTGGAAATGGAGTAATTATTGAAGGTACCAGGGGTAAAATGATGTGTTCTACTTATGGTATTAATCCAAAATTATTGCCTTCATCCATTAATGATAGCGTAAATGTAGCGCCTACACTACCCCGAGTAGAAGGAGGAATAGGTGGTCATTATGCCCAATGGGTAAATGCATGTATTGCAGGCCATGGTAGTAAAGAATACAATGAATTAAGTTCTCCTTTCTCAATAGCTGGTCCACTAACTGAATCAGTATTGATGGGAAATCTGGCCATTAAGAGTCATACCATCAGAGAAGAAAAAGCTAATGGAAAAGGATACAATTATCCAGGTAGAGATATAAAACTTCTTTGGGATGGTGAAAACATGAAAGTAACCAATTTTGAACTTGCAAATCAGTTTGTTTCAAAAGATTACAGAGCAGGATTTGAACTTCCTAAAGTTTAATCCATAGCCTATTTACAATTCAATAAAGTCCTGAAATCATGAATTTCAGGACTTTATTTTTTTAGTACTTTTATACTATTGCCTTCAGTCCACATTGAATCCCCTTAATTTCGATGATTTAGTGATTTACATCTTCTATGTCCAATTCAGAATCCATTATGGGAAGTGTGAATTTGAAAGTAGCCCCTTCACCTTTTTGAGATTCTACCCAAACTTCTCCTCCAAAATTATCTATGATTTTTTTCACAATTGCAAGGCCCATTCCCGTTCCTTCATACTTTTCTTTGCCATGTAGTCGGTTGAAAATTGTAAAGACATTCTCATGGCTTTCGGGTGCAATTCCAATACCGTTATCAATTACTGAAAATAACCAATAAGCCTTTTCTTTTACAGCTGTAATTTCAATAAGCGGATTTTCTTGTTCATTTCTATATTTCAATGCATTCCCTATCAGGTTATAAAACACTTGAAATAATGGCGTCTTATACGAAATTATTACTGGCAAGTCTTCGTATTTTATTGTTGCATTGGTCTCTCTAATTCTTTTCTTTAACAGTAAACAAACCTCATCTACAATTTCCATAACTGATAAAGTCTTCAACTTGTCTTCATGTTTCCCTATTCTGGAAAACTCCAGCAAATCAAGAATAATTTGGCGCATTCGCTTGGCACCATCCACAGCAAATTCAATATACTGGTGGGCTTTTTGATCAAGTTTGTCCGCATACCTCCGCTCAAGTAGCCCCATGAAATTACTAACCATACGTAAGGGCTCCTGTAAATCATGGGAAGCCACATATGCAAATTGCTCAAGTTCATTATTTGACCTTTCCAATTCTTTGGCATGTTGAGCCATTTGTTTGTTCAAGGCTTGTAAAGACTCTTCATATTCCTTTTTATAGGTAATGTCCGTAATTGCCCCTACAACTCGCGTAACTTTCTTATTTTTACCTCTGATAAAAATGGCCCTGTCCATAATAAAGGCATAGTCTCCAGCATTGGTCAACAATCTGTATTCCTCGAACCAATTGGTCAAATCATCACTTTTAATGAAATGATTAAATTTTTCATTAATTCTTTCTCTATCCTCTGAATGAATCAAAGATTGAAAAAATTCCATATCTTGAGTACTGCTTTTCAAGTCATATCCAAACAGGGATTTAAAACCCACTCCCAAAAACAACTTATTGCTAACAATATCATAATCATATATAGCATCATTGGTGGCTTCAGCAATTTTCTCAAACCTTTCGTTTGAAAGCTGTATTTTTTCCAGGGTAATTTTTTCTTGGTTAATGTCTTTAATAAAAATGCTTATGCCTTCTGGTGAAGGATACATGTTGACGTCCAACCAAATGTTCATTACATCAGAAAACATCTCAAAATAAACATCTTTCTGGTTTTTAAAGGCATAAACCATTTGCTTGTGAGTATATGAATCTTTTAATCTTGGTACAGCCTCAAATAAATTATTATTCAAGGCTACACTCCTACTCACTCCTATGATTTCTTCAGCACGTTGGTTCCAAAAAAGAATATTGAAGTTTTTATCCAATGCGTAAAAAGCTTCCCCAATACTATCCAATATTGCATTTTTTTCCTTGAAGGAATGCTGGAGCGCAAGTTGGCTATTAGACCGTTGAATTGCAGCAGATAAATTAGAAGTAATGGTGAGTAAAAATGAAACTTCACTATCTGTCCACTGACGCTCTGAGGTACAATCATCAAATCCTATAAACCCATAGAAACTATTGTTGATCATGATGGGTATAATTAAGGTAGAGAAAATTCCTCCTTCTTCTAGCGTGATTTTTAATTTACAATCGGGCAATTCTTTGGCATGTGCTATGAAAACCTTTCCTTTTTCCAAAACACTTATCATTTGAGGATAATCAGCTATAGCAATGTTTTGGAAAACATCATTTTCTCTGAAATTACTGATTTTTTCCTGATACCAATCAATTTTTTTACTGAAAAGTGGGGTACCAGTAGCGGCATCTATGTGGTTTTCAAAATAGTAAATTCTATCAAGAACTACCGCTTTGCTGGTAAGCATAAAGACTTCATCTATGGCATCTTTCCAATTCTCTACTAAAAGAAATTTTTCGATCACTTTGGAAATAACTTCTAATAGCTGGTTGTTTTTAGCGAGCTCAATCTCATCCGATTTCTGTTTGTGAATATCTTGAATTGATCCAAAAATCCGAACACATTTACCTTTGCTAAATTCTGCTTCAGCTATACTTCTTACCCATCTTTCATTTCCAACAGCGGTAATCATTGGCAATTGATAGTCCCACGATGCACCTTTTTCAAGGGCCTGATTAAAGGCCTTCTCAACAAGCTCTTTCGAATCGCCTTTAAAGCCAAATAATATATCCCTCCATCTCGGTGAACTGTCCTGAGAAAGACCCAAAATTTCTTTAGCCGTAGAAGACAAGTAAAAGTTGTCGTTTAAAAGATCAACTTGCCAACTACCTACTCTTGACAATTTTGAGGCATTATCCAGCGTGGTTTGCAACTCCACCATCTCTGTGATATCATGACCAAATGAGAAAACCAACCCTTCCTCTCCAAATTCATCTGATGAATTCCAGGAAATTGACCGATATAAGCCTGATTTGGTTCGTAAACGAAGGATTAGATTTTTTGCTAATAAACCCTCTTTGATTGAAAAACTCCGACTTGACAATTCTTTGTCTTCAGGATGGATAAGGTCCTCGAATTTTTTAGTAAGCATTTCTTCATCACTGTATCCAAATAGCTTACGAAAAGAAGGATTAACCTTAACAAAGTAACCACATGGATCAATAATACTAAGCAATTCCGGTGCACTCTTAAAGAGCAATCTCATTTCCTCTTCCTGTTGCTTTCGCTTAATCTCTCCAGCTAATAATTTACCTATCGGTTCAAAAAACAATTTATTGTCCTTAGGTAAGGTTATGCTTTCATTGACATACAGAAGCATTACTCCTACCTTTAAGTTATTTTGAATTAGTGGAATTCCTAAGATAGATTTTACATATTTATTCACCTCCGGGTTGAGGTCAACATAGCTCGGGTTATCAGATACATTTGCTTCAAAAAAAGACCCAGCATTCAAAACCTGAACTGCTAAATCGCTACCTATTTTATAGACTTCGTCCTTTAACCATGGTTGGCTTTGATCAGCCCAATAGCCTTCAAAAAAATTAATTTTAATCCCCTTTTTACCCAATAACCAAACTTCTCCGCCCAATAAATTTGAAAATTTTGAAAGGTATTTCAATACTGCATTTAAAATCGCTTTCAGTTCTACCTCTTTTTTGAAATTTTTGCTGATTTCATATTGAACTTCATTAAGGTAAAAATCTTCTTTTTCATCAGATTTATCTCTTAGCACACCTATCATCCTCAAGGGTCTGCCAGATTCATCTCTAATCATATAACTGATTTCTTCTATATGCAGGTATTGCCCACTCTTATGTCGAAATCGATACTCTTTTTGCCAACTGGTTTCAGTAGGACTATGCACAAAATCATCCCATATCTCATCTGTTACCTTCGAATCCGCCGGATGCATGAAAGTACCCCATTCTGAAATTTTATTTATTTCTTCTCCTTTATTATATCCAAATATTTTATAAAAACCTTCACCCCAATGAAATTCATCCAAATTATAATCCCAATCATAAATGGCATCATTTGTCGCCATGTTCACATAGTTGAATCGCTCATTACTTTTATGTAAGTTTTCTAAGTATTGAAATTTGGTGAACACCATGGATAAAATTCGCTGACTTTTTTGAATCGCATAAGCTTCCAGGTCTCTTGGTTTTCTTGAGCTTTCAAAAAAATTAATAAGGAGCGCATCCAATTTTCCTTCTGAATTATAAATGGGCAAGGAACAACTACTACTCACCCCTATTTTATGGACAAAATTCACCAATTTATCCCATCTTTTATCTTTTTTTATGTCCGAGATAAAAACCTCATTGTTAAATAAGTCAAAAGCATTTTCTATCTCAATTTCATCATTTAAAGTAATTTCAAAATCCTTAATGGCAGAGTCATCCGAATCAAGTAATGAAGGAGTGGCAAAATTTTGAATTTTACCTCCAATCACTTTAAAAACAGCCATCTTCATTGAAGGGAAAAGAATTTCAAGGTTGGAAAGATAATTGAGTAATAAATCAGCAAGTTTGGCATCCTGATTCATGCTACCTTCCATAAACTCCTTTTCTATGGCTTCCAATTCTCCATAAAAATATTCTAGTGTAACGTCCTTAATAGCACCAACAACCCTATAGGCTTTTCCTTCATTGTCCCTGAGAATTACAGCTTTTTCTTTAACATGCGCATATTCACTATTCGATTTTATGAGGCGATATTTAAATTCCCATTGTTTCTCAATACTATTGAGAATTATATACTGAATTTTGTTCTGGTAATTTTTTACATCATCAGGATGAATGCTGTCAAAAAAGTTTTCCCGATTTTTTTCTTGGCCCTCAATTTTCAACCCAAAGTTTTTTCGAAACCCTTCCCCTAAAAACATATTTCCTGAGATTGGGTTTAAATCCCAAATACTCCCTGAGTCTGTTTGCATTACCAACTCAAACCGCTCATTGCTTTTTTTCAATTCTTCTTCAAATGCTATTCGCTCTGATATATCTATTCCATTGCACTGAATTTCTTTAGGTTTTCCATTTGTTCCTAAAATGACTACAAAATCCCATAAGGTGTTGTAAAAACTTTCACCCTGTTTCAATTTTTTAATTTCTACTTTGAATACTTTCCCTGGGTTATTTAAGCATTTTTGTAGAGCGGTTTTTACCTTACTCTTTTCAGTATCGTATATAGTGTCGAGTACGTTTACGCCAGAGTAGGTGTTTTTTGGAAACATCCAATCGAAGGTTTCCATATATTTAGTATTGGCATAGGTGATAAAGCCCTCTAAATCCGTACGGATTACAAATGTAGTCTGTGATTCATAGAACCCTCTATACCTTGCTTCGCTCGTTTTTAGTTTCTCTTGTACCTCAATTAATCCTGTTATTTCTACAGAATTGATTACAAAACCATTAATCTCAGGATCATCTATTAAATTGGTAGCTGTGCTCATAAGCCAACAATAAGTACCATCTTTCCTTTTAAATCTAAATGGCCTGCCTTTTACTTTATGTAAAGAATATAAATCTTTAAAATCTTCTTGAACGTTTTCAATATCATCAGGGTGAAAATAAAGAGATGATGATCGACCTAGTAAGTCTTTCTCTTCATATCCTAAAATTTGCAAATAATTTGGACTAACATAGGTATATTTACCGTCAGCAGAAATAATATTGGTTAGATCTGAGCCTGCTTGAACTAGAGATTTATACCTTTTTTCGCTTTTGGCCAACTTTTCATTGAGTTGAACCTTTTCAGTTATGTCCCTAAAATTATCAACGATACCCCTGATATTTGGGTCATGCAAAAAATTGGTCATGGTAGACTCCATCCACCTCCATGACCCATCTTTGTGCTTACTTCTTGTCACATTCCCCTCAATTGGCACTCCTTCTGCTTCTAATGCACTTTTGAATTTATTCAAAGCCAATTCTACGTCACTAGGGTGAACAGCCTCAATTAGCTTTAATTGAAGGGCTTCTTCCTCAGAGTATCCGAGTACTTGAGTAATTGAAGAAGAAACAAATTTCTGAACACCATTTTCATCAAATATCGCAATAGCATCTCTACCATTTTCAATCAATGCTTTAAACCTTTTTTCATTGTTTTTCAGAGCTATTTCAGCAGTTTTCCGCTTCGTAATGTCCACCATTAGCCCCCGATACATTGGTTCTTTTCCTTCCTCAACTACAACTTTTATCAAGTCACTTATCCATATAATCTCTCCATTATTTTTGATAAAGCGGTATTCAACAGTAAAATCACTATTGGAAAGTGAATTTTCTGCGATCACCTGTAAAACATGCTCTCTATCTGGTTCATAAATATGATCCTGCCAGAAGTTCATACCTTGGATCCATTCCTGTTCAGAATAACCTAATATTTCTATTACCTGAGGACTAACATAATTCGTTTTAATTGATCCAGAATAAGTTTCCCAAAACACTCCAGGGATGGATTCAATAAGCGAGCTAACCCTTTCGTTTGAAACTCTTAAAGCTTCTTGACTACTTAACTGGTCTAAATAGGTACCTAAATGATAAACTAAATTATCTATCAGGTTGGTTTCATTTGTCAAATTTACTTCCCCATCAGAAGAGGTACTTTTGGGTAGCATCACTTCCAATACCAAGGATTTGCCATCATGCACTACGTACTCAGAACTTAAGGATAGTTCAGAAGGCTTATACTTCAAGCTAAAATAGGATTGGTTTCCAAACGTAATTTTAGCGAAAGTCTTTTTAGGGTACTCCCATGCAGATGGAATTAAAATAGCAGCATTTTGCAACAAATCATCAATTTCTGACCAAGAATAATCAAGCCTACTTATATTGTATATACAATCTTGTTCTTTAATTTTATTTTTTAAAAAATAGAGGGTATTCTCTAGCTTCTCCTCAACCTTTTTTCTTTTGGTCACATCTAATATAATAGAATCCCAAACCACGCTTCCATCTTCTAATTTATGGGGACTACCGGTACCTTTGTGCCATCTTATCGTGCCATCAGGGTGATTATACCTGTACTCCCACATCCAATAACTCAACTCTGACGCAGATTTGTCGATTGATTCCATCAATGATTCGATATCATCTTGATGGCATCTATCCCCTATTAAACGGCTGTTCTTAATTACCTGATCACCAGAGAAACCCCATAACTGTAGAGCCCCATTACTTACCAATTCAAATGTATCTACTCCGACTGGGGGTCTTTTATACCGGTAAACAACTCCCGGTATGTTATCTGACACTGTTTGAAATTGGATTTCATCATTCCTTCTTTTTGTAATATCTGTATGAGTACCTGACATGCGCAAAGGTTTGCCATCTTCAGACCATTTAGTGACCTTACCTCTATCATTGATCCAAACTTCATGTCCCTCCTTATGAAGTAATCTAAATTCTGTGCTGAAAAATTCAATTTCTTTATTAAAACATGCAGCTAATACACGATCTGCTGTTTCTCTATCCTCTGGATGCAACAAATCATACCAAGTATTCATAGTAATTGGTGATAAATCGGCTAATTTGTACCCTACCATTGCTAAGTACTCCTCATTAATCGACACCTCATTCTTAACCATGTCCCAATCGTAAGTTCCTACATGAGTGGCTTCTATGATATTGTTTAATCTGTTGGTTTCATTTTCAAGATTTTCTTTAGTCTCCTCGTGGTCATTTTGAATCTTTTCCAATTCAAGAAGCTTCGTTACCTGTCCCGCAAGAAGCTGAAGTCCATCAATCGTTTTTTCATTTACTTCCCTAGGGATATGGTCTATTGCACATAACATTCCCCAAAATTGACCATCCAGGGTCAAGGGCACTCCTGCATAAAAAACAATACCTGGAGAAGAACTTACAAGAGGGTTTGTAGCAAACTTAGGAACCTTCCGGCTGTCAGGTAAAAGGAGTAGTTCATTGGGATTATCATTAATAAATTCAGCTAGAGACGATGGATGAAGAATATCCTTCGCCTCCATTCCTTGGCAAGAATTAATCCATACGTCCCCTTCCTCAATTTTAACAATGAGGCTTACCGGAGCCCCTGTTAAAATTTCAACAAGACTAGTGATGGCGTCTAGTTCTGTACCCATCTCGCTATCACTAAATTCAATATCCCCTCTTTTTCTGTTAATACCCATTGCATTTAAAAAATTAGTATCCCACTCTTAATTATTAAGTGACTATCTAAAAATAAACAAATAATATTAAATCTATGAAAGTTAAGGCTTTTAAGGGGTTAAAAATTTTAACACTTTGAGTTTTCTAACCCAAAATTAAAGTGAATTATAAAAATGATCGTAATCAAGAACACTTTTTCAAAAAAAGTTAAAGCAATACAAATTCATTAAAAATACCATCAAAGGAACCATGATTAGCACTAATTGATGTTGATGAAAATAGACAGTACCAAAAAAGTAAAAAACTAATCTTCATTATTGGTTCGTAGAGACTGCACCTTCTAAATAGACCACAAAAGCTAAATTGCAATAATTTCTTCGAAAGTTTATTTTGAAACTAATTGTTAAAAAATAAAAGCATTCACCGCAATTTAGCTTTCATGGAATAGGCTTAAATCAATATATTTAAAGATAAACTTTTTTGTCCTGCAGTGAGGAACTGTAAATCCCAAGAATTAAAGCGAGAGACCTCTTTGCATCTTGCCCTGTAACAACAGGAGTATTGTCAGTTCTAATGGCATTCACCATATCTTCAATCTGTCCTTGGTGCAATTTAAAGTCAATTGCCATAGGATCAGAAGCACCACTTCCACCGATGTCTGATCCAGGAATCATTTGCGTTTCTTCTCCTTTAATGTTCCAGGCAATGATTTTCCCTCCCTCAAGGATTATATTCCCTTTCTCACCATAAATCTCCAATCGTTCTGGATTACCAGGAAACAACGAAGTCCCACCTGTAATACTTCCTAATGCACCGTTTTTAAAATTCACTATAGCGGTAGCCAGGTCTTCACCTTCTATTTGATGAACCATTGTTTTTACTTGTCCATACACTGCCTCTGCATCACCCATGATATCCAAAAGCAAATCAATTGTATGAACACCTTGGTTGATGAGGGCAGCGCCACCGTCACCTTCTTTTGTTCCTTTCCAGCTGCTACTACTGTAATAAGAAGGATCCCTGTACCAATTTATGGCAGCAGTCCCCATTAAGAGTTTTCCAATTTTACCTGCTTTTACAGCCTCTTTTAATTTAAGATACCCTGGTTTGAGCCTATTTTGAAATATTACACCCAATTTTACTCCTGCCTGTTCACAAGCGTTAATCAGTAAATCAGCACGCTCAGTACTTACCTCAATTGGTTTTTCCAACAAAATATGTTTACCTGCTTTAGCCGCTTCTATAGCCGGTTCCAGGTGGTTTCCACTGTGGGTGCAAATACACACTACATCAATATCCTCACGTCTTAAAAACTGATCAATTTCAAAATCTGCCGGAACATTAAATTTTTCTGCAGCTTGCTTAGCTCGCGATTGGGTGGAGCTTAAAACAGCCACAAGTTCACTTCCTTCGAAAGCATTGATCGCCGCAGCATGCATACCTGCAATGGCTCCAGTCCCTATAATTCCAAACCCTAATGGTTTTTGCTTTGTCATTTTATAATGTATTTTTAATTATTGAAATTCTTTGTCATTTGTTCCATTGCCCAATTTGCCCTCGCAGCAGAAATTCCAGTACTAGGACATTTACCACCTTTGCCTAATAACTCTTCCACTATAGATTGAATAAGAAAAAACTGAATGTTTTCAGGCACATCAAATTCAAAAACTTCATCCGCTTTGCCATCTCTTTTCAGGGTAACGGAAGTCCCCCAAAAGCATGGAAATCTTATTTCACCCTTATCTCCAATGATTACAATTTCATCTTTTTGAGAGGTTTCACCCGTGGTAAAACACCAACTACCAGTACCCAATATACCGCTTTCAAAAGAAAAATTCCCTAAAACAATGTCTTCTGCAGAATAAGATCCCGACTGATTGGCAGCCAAACCATTTACCTCTTTCAAAGGGCCAAAAAGAAAATCAAAATAGTCCAATTGATGAGAGCCTAAATCATAAAAATATCCTCCACCAGCAACCGCAGGGTCTATCCTCCAATTATTGGCACGACTGTCTTTATCTTCCGGATGTTTGGAGTGATGGATCACAACACTTAAATACCTCGGCTCACCAATAGCACCTTCTTCTACTAAGCTTTTCACCTTCAAAAAATTAGGGAGGGTTCTCCTATAATAGGCTACAAACAGAGGAACACCCGCTTCTTCACAAATTTTAATCATTTCTAAACACTCCTCATGATTTCTAGCCATGGGTTTTTCAACGTAAACAGGTTTGCCAGCATTTGCAGCCTTCCTGGTAAGTTCTAAGTGAGAACCAGGAGGAGTTGCAATGTAAACAGCATTCACTTCTGGATCATTTATCAAGTCATCAGCATCTGAATACCATTTGGGCACCCCATGCCTTTCTGCGTAGTCTTTTGCCTTTTCGGCATTCCTTCGCATCACAGCCACGACAGATGAATCCTTAATTTTATCCATAGCTGGAGCACTCTTTTTTTCGCACACACTTCCTGCGCCTATCACTCCCCAATTAACTTGACTAGAACTGAATTTTTTCATATTTTAAAAATTACATTAATTATTAAATAAATAATTATGTGTTATTAATTTTAATGGTCTTCGTTTAATACGTAATAATACTGCTGAAATTTCCCTGAAACTGATACCATCCAAATGATATCAATTTAGAAAGTAAAGTGGTTCAAAATGCTTATTCGAGGAATTATCAAAATCAACATTAGACTAATATTAATATATTACAATCTATTTATAGAAAGAATATAACCTGTCTCAAAATCCAATCAAACCTATCATTTCTTTGTTCTTTACCCACTCAAAAGTAAGTTTTTTTTGATAAAACCTGGGGAATGATGCCGAAACCTTCTGATTTTTTTTTTGGCAATGTTGCCGTATTGATGAAAGAGTTGAGGGTTTTATAACTAGTTTTTAATGTCTTCTACTTATTGCCATTTTTAATAAATCAATTGGGTGAATTCAAGAAATCCAAACTATTATAACTAATAAAAACTTTAACAAACTAACACCTATTTTTTATTTACTTGTAAGCTACTTCACCCATCGAAGTAAGGGATGAAAACACCACCAATTCCAGGCATTTCCATGGATAAAAAATTGTAGCATATAATAACGATTCTATTACATGCTACAAAATGGTGGTATTGTTTAGCTCGAAATTAAAGCATATAGCTATTAAAATATCAATCGTTTGATTTAATCAAATTGAGCTAAATTTAAGTTTGGATCAATGCTTTCATTGGAGTGCTGCATTGACTCCCAAGAAACAGGTTCCCCTTTTTCAGCAGCCATCCTGCCCAAAATTGCGGTATAGGTTGAATTTGCACCCGATGCTGATTCATTCAAAAATTTACCTGAATTAATACTTCCTATAAAACTTTTGACTTTATTTTCATTGGAATCATGCAAAGAAGAAGTGAAAACTCCTGCAGCACGCTCACTTCGATCTTCGTTGGCACTTTCGTGTCTTATTACTCCTGAATCCCATTCGTTTTCACCATCTATAAATACCCCACCACTATAGTGTGCAGTTGCTATTCCTTTACTACCAATAAAACGAGCACAAACATCTCCGAAAGTAGGGCCTAATTGCGTTGAGTGAAAACTAACCCTAATATTGTCTGGATATTTATAAATCACTTGGTAATTGTTGTAGGCATCTCCGAAGGCATTGTTATGATCCCTTCCTCCCGAACCCATGGCCATTATAGGTTTTCTTTGCAAAGCCCAACTGCAGACATCAAGCATATGAATCCCTTGGTCCAATAGAATACCGCCAGACAAGGACCTAAAATGAAACTGATTTCGGATCATTGCTTCTGATTTAGACATATTGTCTATAGGTTTAAGCGGAAGTCCAGAGGCAAGGTAATACAATTGCGCAGTTACCAGATCGCCAATAGCGCCTTCCTGCACCCTCTTAACCATCTCCTGATAAGCTGTAGCATGTCGGATCTGAAAACCCACCACCATACTCAATTTCCCATTTATGGTACTTCCAGCTTTCTCTATTCGCTTTACACCTTCCACGTCTATAGCCACCGGCTTTTCACAATAAATATGTTTGCCAGCAGCAATTGCTGCTTCTACAAATTCAGGATGGGTATAGGCAGGAGAAGATATTAATACCGCTTCCACATCTTTATTGTTGAGGAGCTCCATATAAGCCTTAGATCCTTGGTAAATGTTTTTTGGGTCAATTTCCCCAAATCCTTTGTCCTTATTTAGCCCATCCAGTTTTTCTTTTGCAACTTTAAGTTGATCGTCAAAAAGGTCAGCCATCGCCATGATATTAACATTCGTATGTTTAGACATAGCAGTGATTACAGATGTCCCTCTGTTTCCACAACCGATTATGCCTAACTGAATTGCAGAGTTGGCCTTTGTGCCAAAAACAGTGCTTGGTTTCAAAATGGTAATCGCAGATACTGCTGCCGCGCCTTTGATAAAGGACCTTCTTTCTATGTTTGTCATTGGATGCGCTTTTGATTTTTTTTATAAATGATGGATAAATCTTTGATTAACTTAAAATATCATGGACAACATGCCCACTCACATCAGTAAGCCTAAATCTTCTGCCTTGGTGTTTAAAAATTAATTGCTCATGGTCCACTCCTAGTAAGTGAAGCATGGTAGCTTGAAAATCATGTACATGAACAGGATCCTTGATTATATTGTAACCAAATTCACAGGTTTCCCCATGGGTATACCCTTTTTTTACGCCACCACCTGCCATCCACATGGTAAAACACCTTGGATGGTGGTCTCTTCCGTAGTTATCTAGTGTCAATTTGCCCTGTGAATAATTCGTACGGCCAAATTCACCACCCCAAACTACCAATGTATCTTCTAGTAACCCTCGCTGCTTTAAGTCCATTACCAATGCAGCTCCTGCTTGGTCTACACTTTTACTCATTATTTTAATATCACGAGGTAAATTCCCATGCTGATCCCAGCCTTGATGGTATAATTGAATAAATTTTACGTCTTTTTCAGCCAATCTCCTGGCCAAAAGACAGTTGGCGGCGAACGTCCCAGGCTTACGGGAATCTGGACCGTACATGTCATAAATATAGTCTGGCTCTTTTGAAATATCCATGGTATCAGGGACCGAAGATTGCATTCTGTAAGCCATCTCATATTGGGAAATCCTTGAATTAATTTCAGGATCCATTACCTTGTCATACTTAATATCATGTAGGTCTTTTAACGCATCTAACATCCTTCTACGGCTATTTTCACTTAAACCATTAGGGTTATTCAGATATAGAACAGGGTCTTTTCCTGATCTAAATTGTACTCCTTGATGCAGAGAAGGTAAAAACCCGCTACCCCATAGTTTCGCATATAAAGGTTGTCCTCCAGCTTTGCCTCTTGAAAGTAGAACACAAAATTCAGGAAGATTCTTATTGTCACTACCTAAACCATAGCTTATCCATGAACCCATCGAAGGTCTACCACTTAATTGTGATCCTGTTTGAAAAAAGGTAATGGCAGGATCGTGGTTTATTGCTTCTGTGTGCATGGATTTAACAAAACACAATTCATCCACAATTTTAGCTGTATGAGGCATCAATTCACTTACCCAAGCAGCACTTTGCCCATGCTGCGCAAAATCAAACACTGAGCCTGCAAGAGGAAAAGAATTTTGGCTTGAAGTCATACCTGTTAGCCTTTGCCCAGCCCTGATAGAGGCTGGCAACTCTTGTCCAAAACGCTCATTCAATAATGGCTTATAATCAAAAAGCTCCATTTGCGAGGGACCGCCACTTTGAAAAAGGTAAATTACTCGCTTCGCTTTTGGAACCAAAGGAAGCCTACCTAGGGCAGCCTGATTGTTGCTTCCTATATTGGCCAGCAGATTTCCCGGATCCAATAAAGAAGAGAGTGCCATACTTCCTAAACCAAGGCTTGTCTTCGTTAAAAACTGACGTCGATCCATATTAGGATCATGTAATAAACCCATTTTCTTAATTTAAGTACCTTAAATACGATGCCATTAAGGCACAGTGTTTAATCGTTTTAAAATCAGCCTACCTTTTATAGATGGCTTCATCGTAATTCATTAGGGTAGAATTGACCAAAGTAAAAGCTGCCAATTTTTCCTTCGGCATGTTTTCATCCCTAGCAAATTCCCCGACCTGAAGCAAACTATCTGCTCCATGGGGCGCTCTCTGAAATTCATTGAGCTCATTCTGATACAGTTTTTCTAAGATCATTAATTCATTCGGCTCAGGATTCCTACTGGTAATTGCTCTAAATCCATATTTCAACTGATCTGATATTTCAGCTCCTCCAACTTTCAGCATCTTTTCCGCCAAAACGCGAGACGCTTCTATGTACTGAGGGTCATTCATTAGTACCAAAGCTTGAAGTGGCGTATTGGTATTTTGTCTTTTTATTATGCAAACATATTTATCTGAGGCATCAAAATTAATCATTGCTGGAGGAGGTGCACTTCGTTTCCATATTGTATAAAGGCTACGCCTGTACAGATTATCCCCTGTATCTTCAATGTATTCATTTGCATATTCAGAAGTTAACTCCCTCCATAGTCCTTTAGGTTGGTAAGGTTTCACACTTTCTCCGCCAATTTTCCGCACCAATAAACCACTTGAAGCCAAAGCTTGATCTCTTACCATTTCTGCTGGTAGTCTAGAAGCATTGGCCCTGGAAAGCCATACGTTTGTTGGATCTTTTTCTCTGGCTTTTTTATTCAAGGTAGAGGACTGCTGATAAGTAGCTGAGCTTACCATTAACTTCACCAACTGCTTAAGGTCCCAACCTGACTCCATAAAATTAACAGCTAACCAATCGAGTAATTCAGGGTGAGAAGGAAAGGCTCCTTGGTTCCCGAAATCATCTGGTGTCGCCACTATGCCTCTTCCAAATATCAATTCCCAGTATTGATTGACTACAACCCGGGCTGTTAACGGATTTTTTTCATGGAGCAACCATTTAGCAAGTCCCAGCCTATTTTTTGGAAATTCTTCAGGAAAATCAAACAATACCGCTGGGGTTTCAGGAAAAACTTGCTCTGTTGGAGCATCATAAACCCCTCTGTCTAGGATAAAAGTCTCTCTTTCCTCACTTCTCTCCCGCATAACCATAACTTCTGGTTGCGCACTTATCAATGCATTTTCCTTTTTGCGAAGTTCATGTAAGGAATTCAATTGAGTTTTGTATTGCTGATTTACTGCTGAAAAGTAATAATCCTGCAAGCTTTGATGATTACCTTCATTGACATTTCTCATTATTGGATTTGGTATCCCTGCCAACATTTCTGCTTCAATACTTGTTAATTCTCTATCGAAAACCCTGATTTCATCAACCAGGGACTGATCCAGTGTTTCAGCAAAATTGGTCCCACGTTTTCCTATTTGTAAATTCCCAGGGTGACCAATGCCTCGCTTTTCTTTACCATAGGCTAAAATGCTTTGCTTCAAATTATCTGTTATCACTTTAACATTTAAAGGTTTTCCATTCATGTAAATTTGTAAGCCTGAAGCTTTACTTGACCCATCATAAGTCATGGCAAGATGCACCCACTTCCCTACTGGAACAGTCTCTTTTGTATGTATCTCGATCGCATTTGCTGGCCAGGTGTGGCTCATCAGGCCTGTCAAATGACCCTCCTCTGTTATCAACAATTCATAACCTCTAAATCCATTTGCAAAACCGCCGGTTTTAGAGAAAATTGGACCATGTAAACTGTCAGCCATTGCCTTGTACCAGAGACTAATGGTGAATGGATCACTTCTCTCAAAATAGGCAATATTAGGGCCTAAATCAACATAGCTATCCCCTACCAGTTGAATTCCATTTTCAAATTTCCCTGGCACCGTTAATATTTCTTTGTCCTTTTGAATCACCACCATATCCGCAGGCTTGGACTTATCTGCCAGATTTTTAAATTTATTTTGAAATGGTTTATCAAGGGGGTAATGCCCTATTAGACCCATTATATCCAATTGGGAGATTGTTTTTGTACTACTGCTACCCAGCCAGGTTTCGAAGGACTCCAATGCCTGTTTTATATTCCTATTGATCGTCGTTTCTTTTTCGCTAATTTTTTCATTGATATAAGCAATCTTTTTTTCTATCTCTGCATCGTCCTGCAGAATCAAAGTTGGGCTTGCATCTCCAACATAAGGCACCTGCCCCGTTTCATTGATATTATTAAAAAAAGCATAAAACTGGAAATATTCTTTTTGCGAAAGGGGATCATATTTATGGTCATGACATCTTGCACATTCAATAGACAATCCTAAAAATGCTTTTCCCAAAGTATTGGTCCGATCAGCTACATATTCAACTCGGTATTCTTCAGGAATGATACCTCCTTCCTGGCTTTGCGGATGGTTACGGTTAAATCCTGTTGCGAGAATTTGATCGTAGGTTGGGTTAGGCAATAGATCACCCGCCAGCTGCCAGAGAATAAATTTATCGTAGGACAAGTTATCGTTAAACGCATTAATCACCCAATCTCTCCAAGGCCACATATTTCTCATTCCATCATCCTGATAACCATTCGAATCTGCATACCTGGCTAAATCCAACCATTTGGAAGCCAGCCTTTCACCATAATGGGGGGAATCCAAATACTTATCTACCAAATTCAGGTAAGCTTCTTTGGAATTATCCTTTAAAAATCCTTCCACCTCTTCCATGGATGGTGGCAGACCGGTAAGGTCAAAAGATAGCCTCCGCAGCAGGGTTTCTCTGCTAGCTTTTTCAGACGGTTCCAATCCTCTAGTCAGCATTTTATCATAGACAAAATGATCTATTTCATTTTCAGCCCAGGAAAGCCCTTTATCATCAAGATCGGGAATGTCTAATTTTTGCGGGAGAATAAATGACCAGTGAGGCTTGTATTTGGCACCTTGTTCTATCCATCTAGTAATTAGTGCAATCTCCGTTTCAGAAAGTTTTAAGTTAGATTCAACCGGTGGCATTTTCAGGTCTACCTCTTCTGTAACCATACGCTGATAAACCCCACTTTTTGAAGGATTTCCCGGAACGATGGCGTAGTGGTCTTTATTTTCACCAATTAATTTCAAAGCATCGGCTTCTATATCCAACCTCAAATTTGCCTCTCTCTTATTGACATCGGGTCCATGGCATGCAAAACACCTATCAGATAAAATGGGCTTGATGTGCAGGTTAAAATCCACCATTTCGGGTAAATTTTCTTCTATATCTTCCGGAAAATCAATGGTACTATCAACAGAAATAACCCAAATAATAACCAAACCAATGGTTAGAATTAAAGCTATTTTTAGTAAATACCTCTTGCTCATATTAAACAGTGTTTGCAAAATTATTCATTCTAATATACGAAATGCCTTTATATAATTATATGAAAATGTCATGACCTGAAGTATTTGTGTTTGTAAGGACAATTCACAAAACTTCTGGTCATGACAAAAATTCTCCGGCAAGTAATACTGCTAAATTTCAACTGTTCCGGACAAAAAATTAAAGTTATTTAATACCTTCAATTTTACCAACCTGGATTTTGTTCCAAATTACTATTAAAAGAGATTTCATTGTCAGGAATAGGCAGCAAGTTGTGTCTGTCTTCATAACCATTAGGAAATTTCACTTCGATCAAACCTCCGTCTGCAGCTTTAATATCTACTGGATATAAGTCTTGACCAATTTTCCAACGTTTTATATCTGCCCATAAAATTCCTTCCCCGAAAAACTCCACTACACGTTCATGTCTTAATTTCTCTCTAGCAGCATCCTGAGAAAGGTCAGTAGACAATGAAGTGATTGTAACATCAGTACGTTCCGTTCTTATTCTATTTATAAGCGCTATGGCTTCAGGTATATTTTGGTTGGTTTCAATAAGTGCCTCTGCTTTTGCCAATAGTACATCCGCATAGCGCAGGACAATAAAATTCAAAGGAGAAACCCTAGGACTAAGTAAGGGTATCCCCTCACCTACATTTTTACGCAATCCAAATCCTACCCTTTGCCCAGTATGATTGGGTACATCTGTAGGATATAAATTACCTTCAAAGGTCGCTCCAGGCCTTAATATTGAGAAATCTAATCTTGGATCTCTTCCCTCAAATTCATTGTTAGGATCAACTTCAGATCCATCAATCATCTCATATTCGTCAATAATGTGTTGGGTAGGTGCAGGATCACTTGCTCCTGCTGCGGCCACGCCACCTGGAAGTGCCAACCAAGCGAAGAAATTCCCTTGACCTTGTTCTCCAGCGATGTACTGAATATCAAATAACACCTCTTCATTGTTTTCATTGTCCAACTGGAAGAGCCCTTCGTAGCTTGGAAACAAATCATACATACCCAACGCGTCTATTTGCTCGACCATCTGCAAAACCTCATCATATTTATTCTGATACAAATAAGCCCTCATTTTCATTCCCAAAGCAGCTCCTTTAGTAACCCTACCTAACTCGTAACTGACAGGCTCTGAATTTTGTATGGCAACGTCATAATCTGAAATAGCCTGAGCCCATGTTTCCTCCAAGGTATTTCGACTTAATTCGGTAACTTCCTGGGTATTCAATTTTGTTAAGATGATTGGCACTCCACCATAAGCATCTGCCAATAAGGCGTAAGCAAGTCCCCTGATAAAATGAACTTCTCCCAGATAGGTGGATTTTTTATCGGCAGGAATATCCACATTTTCTAAGTTGGAAATAAAATCGTTGGAGAAATTAATGATTCGGTAACACATGGTCCATCTCTCGTCTACTAATCCTCCAGTAGTACTTGCGGTTATTGAGCCATTACCAATTTGCTTTTCCAATCCATTCCAATGCGCCCACTGATAAGCATAGGGGGTGATGGCATCAAAGGTAGGACCTGAACCATAAACGCCCCTATGTTTCAAAACACTATATATTCCATTTAAAGCCAGTTTAACATCATTTTCATTTTGCCAAAATGAAACCGTAGTGATCCTATCTGTAGGATATACTGCAAGAAATTCCTCGCCACAACTTCCAAAAAGAAGCATGCTCAGAACTACTAAATTAATTTTAAATATTCTCATCGTTTTCATTATGCTTATAGATTAATATTAACACCTAGGGAAATGATTTTGGGCAAAGGATAAAAATTGTCCCCCGAATCAAACGTATTTCTTTCAGGGTCAAATCCCTCGTAGTCTTTGGACACTAAGGACCCTACATTTTGGGCATTTCCATAGACATAAAGTTTTTGAAGCCCTAGCCTTTCGGTTAAAGCAGAAGAGAATGTGTATCCCAATTGGATATTTCTAAGCTTAACAAATGAAATGTCACTAACCCAATAAGAAGATGCTTCACTTCGCCAAGTATCACTTATAGAAATCCGCGGTACGGTTGTGCTCATATTATCTACCGTCCAGGCATCTCTCCATTTTTCGGTTATTGTTCCTCCAGATATCCCCAAAGGTTGGGTCCATGCATTTTGTGTATAAACACTTGCTCCAGCAATTCCCATGATCACTGTACTTAAATCAAAGCCTTTGTAATTTACACTAGGTGTAAGACCAAAGGTGTATTTGGGAATCGTATTTCCCAAAGCCATTTTATCCTCAAATCCCAGGCGACCATCATTGTTTACATCTTCATATTTCAACTCTCCAGCCTGCGGAATATAGCCATTGGCGAACATGTGTTCTGAAGCTTCTTGGTCTGACTGATAAATTCCAGTAGCCTTATAACCATACAACTCACGGTAGGAAAATCCTTCGCGTATCAGGTACAATTGATCTGGAGAATTTTCTCTGAATTTGGTCACTTGATTAGCGATATAGGTCATATTAACCCCAATATTGTATCCAACGTCATCTCTGTCATTGGCTAATTTTGAGTAATTGATATTAAACTCAAAGCCATTATTGGTCATTTCTCCGACGTTTTCAAAAGGGGCACTTACCCCTCCAAGAATGGATGGAATTGGCAATTGTACGATAATATCACTAGTCGTTTTCCTGAAATAATCTGCCTCAACAAAAATCCTGTTATTAAGCAAGCCAAATTCAACACCCAAATCCGTAGTTACCGAAGTTTCCCATCCTATACTTTCATCCACAAGGGCAGTTATACCTGCACCAGGAGCAAAACTTCCGGAAAAATTATAGCTAAGGCCATTGGTTTGATTTACTACTGCGAGATAAGGCCAATAGGAATTGATATTCTGGTTACCCAATTTACCCCAAGAGGCCCGTATCTTAAGGTCCGATATCAAATTCTGGCTTTTCATAAAAACTTCTTCTCCTAATCTCCATCCAGCTGAAAATGCTGGAAAAATACCCCAACGATAGTCCTCCTTAAACCTTGAACTTCCATCTGCTCTAAGGTTCATTTCAAAAAGGTATTTATCAGATAAAGCATAATTTACACGACCAAAATAAGACATCATTCTGAGCTCACTCATGTTTCCATTGGCCTGAAAACCAGCTGTACCTGCATCAATTTGAATTAACCCCTCTTTGGGTGGGCCTGACCTTCTGCCATATACATCTTTTATTACTGTACTTTCTACCTGAATACCTGCTATTGCTGAAATGTTATGAATTTCATTGTAGGTTTTATTAAAATTCAAAGTGGAAAATAAAGTGTTGTAATTGCTTTGGACATTGCTTCTACTTGCTTCCAATATGGTAAGGTAATCCAGGTTCTTGCCTTCTACTCCAGTATTGGTATACCCATAAACTAAATTATTATGCTTGTCTAAAAGGTTACTATTGTACTGAGACGTTAAATTGGTCTTTAGAGTCAGGTAGTCTGTAAAATCAATATTAGCAAACACATTCATTTTGAAAAAATTGTTTTCGGAAATGGAAAGCCCATTTGCTGTTTCAATTAGAGGATTTCTATTTCCTACAATTGTGTTACCATTACTGTTAATTGCTTGGACAGACCCAAACCTACCATCTTCAGTATAGGGAGCGGTAAAGGGATAACCCCCATTTGCGAATATATACATCATACGTCCAAGGTTAAATGGCTCCTCAGAAGCTTTCTTTATTCCATTTAGTCTTCCACCAACAGTTAGCCAGTCTTTTAATTTCGTCTCTAAGTTTACTGTCAACCCATACCGATTAGATTTAGAGTTAAGCATGATCCCATCTTGGTTCAAGTAATTCATGGAAACATAAAATTTTGTCTGTTCAGAACCGCCATTTACAGAAATATTGTGTTCAGTTATAGGCGCCTTTTTAAACACTTCATTAAAAAAATTGGTATTAGGATAAACATATGGATCATTATTATTCCTAAAATCATTAATAACTGACTCTGGAAACAAAGGACTTCCACCTTGATTGGCTAAGGCTTGGTTCCACATCCCCATGTACTCGGCACTATTTTCTATAATTTCGTACCGTCTACCAAGACTTTGCTGCCCCACATAGCTTCCAATATTGATGCTGGTTTTTTCTCCAAATTTTCCAGATTTAAGGGTTATCAGTACTACTCCATTTGCAGCCCTAGACCCATAAATGGCAGAACTTGCAGCATCCTTCAATACCGTCATGCTCTCGATATCGTTCGGATTGATTTCGTTGATCGAAGCTTCTACTCCATCTACAAGAATCAAAGGGTTTGAGTTGTTCAATGTACCCCAACCTCTCACTCTTATCTGGGCACCATCACTTCCTGGTTTACCTGAGTTTTGACTGATCCAAACGCCAGGCACTTGACCACTAAGCGCCTGTGAAGCATTAGTGAGGGGCCTGTTCTGAAGCTCATCATCAAATTTCACAGAAGAAACTGACCCCGTAAGGTTCTCTTTCTTTTGGGTGCCATATCCTACTACTACCACTTCATCCAATGATGAAGTATCTTCTAGTAGTGTAATGTTAATAATGCTTTGGTCAATAACTTGAATTCGCTGAGACACAAAACCTATAAAGGAAAAAACAAGTGTAGTACCTTCATCAACATTGATAGTATATTTTCCATCCAAATCTGTAGCTGTACCTCTACCTGTACCTGGTACAGAAACTGTAACTCCAGGAATGGGTTCTCCAGTCGCATCTACGACTGTCCCGGAAATAGCTGCTCTCCTCTCATTTTCTTTAATATCAGTTGGTTTTAAGGAATTATTGTTACCGTACCCGATATCAGGTGAAAACAAAAATATTAGCAAAATAATTAGGCCAGAAAAAGCCCGTCTCGTATAGGGTAAATAAACCCTATTTCTAACAAGTAATGATTTCTTCATTGATTTGTCGTTTAAGATTAAATTGTGTTTAGTTAGGGAATGAATTAATAATTGTTTTACTATATCATTAAAGATTATAGTAGATAAAGAAAAATACAAGTGAATTATGATTTTCAAGATCTAAGATGAAATCAATATTACCATGAAAATGTATTAAATTATAATAATAAAAACAAATAATCGCTTAAAATCACAATCTAAAGCTTATTGTTTTTTACAGTTCAAGAATTAGGCATAACCTTGATGCTGAAAAATTAGCCTTTCACGAAACGATCATTACTGGAAGAAAATTGACGCATTAAAATTTGAGCTAAGAATCTAATATTTAGACAGCCCTTATTAATTGGAAATTATGTCTTTCAGGAAACATTGAGGCAGTAAAACTTAATCCAACCCTTCTAGCATCATTCATTACCACCATTTATTTTTGACAAACTTCACCCATCACTAAAATCCTTTCATTTTTGAAGGCATAGCCGTATATTTTCAATTATTGACCAAAGTTTTGATACAGCCCATGAGACAAACTCAATTAACGATAGCCTTTTTTGCCATTTCAATACTTGCCAGTTTTTATAGCTTGGCACAGGTTTCTGAAAGTCATTCAGATTTAGTATACCCAACTTCTTTTGTCCATCCAGGAATATTACAAAACCAAGCTGATTTAGATTATATGAAATCTCAAATTCAGCAAGGAATAGAACCATGGAAATCTTCCTTCGAAAATTTAAAGCAAGAATCGGAAAATGATTTTAAAGTACAAGCATTTACGCATGTGGTCAGGGGTTCTTACGGTCGGCAAGGTCAAGGACATAGAGAACTCTCTGAAAGTGCTAAAGAAGCTTATAGACAGGCATTGCTTTGGTACATTACCGAAGAACAATCACATGCTAAAAAAGCCATGGAAATCATCAATGCCTGGTCTTCCCAGCTTTGGGATTTTGATGACAATGACGCAAAATTAATTGCGGCATTGACAGGGCAGTATTTCCTCAATGCAGCAGAAATATTAAGGTACAGCAATTCCGGATGGGACAATGGGGAAATTGAGAAATTCGAGCAACTTATGCTTACCGTCTTCTACCCGTACATCAAGGATTTTTTCTCCGAAGCCAATGGCAATTGGGATGCTGCCATGATCAATACCATGCTTGGCATAGGGATATTCACAGACCGACCTGATATTTTTAAAAGAGCGGTAGACAGGTATTTTTTGGGGGCCAATAACGGAGGAATAACCAAATACATCTACCCAAATGGTCAAATTCAAGAAACTACTCGAGATTGGCCACATGTACAATTAGGGCTAGGAGAATTTGCTAAAGCTGCCCAGATAGCTTGGACCCAAGGGTTAGACTTTTATAGCGTAGCGGACAACAGGTTGGCACTCGGATTCGAATATACAGCCAAATTTATGCTCGGTGATGAAGTACCCGTATATGGAAACGTATCACAAAGAGGCCGTGGTGAATTTAGGGACATCTACGAGTCTGTCTTTGCGCATTACACCGAAGTGAAGCAAATCAATATGCCTTATACTGAAAAAGCACTTGACTTAACAAGGCCAAGTTCAACTTGGGGGTTTTTGGAATCCCATAGAGCGCCAGTAAAACTAGTGAATCAGCTGGATAATGTTAAAGAGCCTTTGCAAAAAGCCAGGGAACAAACAGGTGCACGTTTAGATTTAGACCTAATGGATTCAGAGGACTTCATCAAAGTTCAACCGGGACAGTCCATCCAAAAGGCTATAGTTGAAGGAAGTAAATCTGGACAAAAGATTTTATTGGCAAAAGGCCAACATGTATTAATGGAAACTTTGGAATTACCTAGTAATACCCATTTGGAAGGCTATGGTTTAAGTACCCTACTTTTACTCGACGAAAAGACAAGTGGCCTTACCATCGGAAACCAAAATCCAGCTATTGAAAATATCACCTTAAAGAATTTTGTAATTGAAGGTAGAACAAGTGCCGAAATAGAATATGACCCTAACCAAGGCAGAAGATCTCGTGCAAGACAATCCGCACCTAGAAGAGAGGGATTGGTATTGGCTGCTGATTTGCCTAACCAAATCCAAAATATTCAACTAGAAAACCTTACTGTAAGAAATTTCACCAAAAATGGGGTTTCTCTACGAGGGGTCGCAAATATAAAGATCACAAATTGTGATTTTAGTGACAATGGTTCCAACGTAGTGCCTGGGAAAGGCCTGCATCATAACTTACACCTATTCCGTTCCTCTGACATTTTAATTAAGGAAAGTAGGTTTAGCAATTCACCCTGGGGTTCAGGAATTATGGCAAGCCTATGCGAAAACATAACCTTAACAAACAATGAAAGCAGCAGAAACAAATTGGATGGCATTCAGGTCAATGAGTCTCAATTAATAACCATTACCTCTAACCTTCTTGAAGGAAATGATAGAAATGGATTGTTTTTAGAACAACTACACAAAGGTAATCGCCAAATAAGAATCAATGACAACCTTATCCGCAATAATGGAGCATTGGGCATAAACTATAAAGCAAACCCTGATGAAACTTGGGCTTATAATTTATTACAACACAATAAAAAGGTAAGCACAGCCATTGTTCCTAATGACCTTTTCCTAGAGAAATGGGACAAAGTAGCTCAAAACCTTAACTTACCAGAGGAGGTAAAAAACCAGAGCAAAAACCCATTATTAGCGGCACGTTTTCTACTTAACTATTTTCAAAATAGAACCAATACAAAACATCCCTCAGACAATGGACACTATTCCGGAAATCCTTCACAAAAGGACATTAAGCATGCTGAAAATGCCTTGAATCATGTTATGGTTGGTCAACCTGCTTACCCTTCTCAATTTGTTGGATGGGACATTGACTGGGAGAGCCAACCTGTGAAGGACAAAGAATGGGTTTGGCAGCTAAACAGGATGGTATTTTGGCAAAGCATGGGCAAGGTTTACCAAGAAAAGCACGATGAACGATTTGCCATCGAGTGGAACAAACAAATATTGGATTGGGTGATTAAAAACCCCAGAGACAAGGACCACCCCCTTGCATGGAGATCCATTGAAGCGGGTATTCGAGGTAATAGGTGGACCCACGTATTTAACAATTTTCTACATTCACCAAATTTCAGCCCCGAAGCACTGGTTTTCTTTTTAAGCAGTATTTATGACCATAGCGAATACCTGATGACAAAGTACAGCTCTGGAAGCAACTGGGCATTAATGGAAGCTGAAGGAATGGCTTTTATCGCCATGACCTTCCCTGAATTTACCGCTTCAGAAAAATGGCTGGATGAGGCTATAGAGCGATTTAACAATGAAATCCAAGAACAGGTCTATCCTGACGGGCACCAAAGAGAACTGGCTTTTGGCTACCATATGGGAAGCATTAGCTGGTTTTTGAGGACATATGAACTTGCTCAACTGAATGGTATGGGCAATCGTTTTTCTGAAGATTACCTTAATATGATTGAAAAAATGGCTGAAGTACCCATGAAACTTGCCTTTCCAGATGGCACCTCTCCTCAATTTGGAGATGCATGGACAGGTAGTCCTGGACAGCATTATGCCAAATTAAAAACCTGGGCCGCACTTTTTGACAGACCTGATTTCCTATATGTGGGTACTGAAGGAGAAAAAGGTCTCAAACCCGAAAAAACAGCATTTGCTTTCCCTCAAAGTGGGTTGTACTCCATGCGAAGCTCCTGGGATCCTTCAGCCATATCCTTGGTGTTGAAATGTGGACCAGACGGTGGTGGACATAGCCAGCCTGACAATGGCACCTTTGAACTATACGCTGGTGGGAGAAACCTCACACCAGATTCAGGGAGCTTTATTTATAGTGGAGACCCTGAAGGTAGGGCTTGGTTCAGGCAAAGCAAAGTACATCAAACCCTCACTCTGAACGGTGAAAACATTGCTTATGCTCCCAAATTACTTCTTTGGCAACCTGGAGAAAAACATGATATTTTAGTCGTGGAAAATCAGAATTATGAAGGATTGGCACATAGAAGAGCTGTGATATTTTTCAATAAATCCTTTTTTATCATCATTGACGAAGCTTTAGGAGATGACAAAGGGACGCTTGACCTGAATTTCCAACTCGCTCCCGGGATGGTGGAAATGGATGAGCACCAGCTTGCTGTCAAAACTTTGTTTGATGAAGGCTATAACCTCTCAATTAAAGCTCATGAGACCGAAAGCCTAAACCTAAACCCAATGGAAGGTCAGGTATCCTTCGTTTATACTAAGAAAGAGCCTAGGTCTGCCTTTTCATTTCAGAAAGAGTGGAATGGTAAGGGTAAAGGCCTGAGGTTTGTTACAAGTCTCGAACCTTTTAAAGGAACAGCTCCTTCTGATGTGGTTGTTAAAATAGCCTCTAAAACTAAAATTGGCAGTAAGAAAGTCACCTTAGATATAATCAATAATGGGAAAAAAGAAAGCATAAGCTATGAGTTAGAGTAGTTAAACTTTATAAATACTGTAGCCATTCCATTACGTAACGGAAGATCTATGCCAATTTCGGATTAAACTCAATAGTCCTAAACAGAAAAATCCCCCGACCTTTGAAAGTCGGGGGAAATTAGTATAATCTAAAATACCATTGCTACACAATCAATAGATCGAGATTTATAGCGAATATTGAATTAATAACCCGGGTTTTGCGGGAAATCATTTTTAGTTCTATCAATTTGGCTCTGTGGAATAGGTCGAAGAGTATGGTATTCCTGAATATTAGGGCCACCATTTGGATTGTACATTTTAACTCTCTCCAACAGTTTTCCTGTTCTTTTCAGATCAGTCCATCTGTGTAATTCTCCAGCCAATTCTCTACCTCTTTCGTCAAGAATCATATCGATATCAAGTTCAGCAGCAGTAATCAAAGGAATTTCCTCACCACCTGGAAATTCAGCTCTTTTCCTAAGTATGTTAAAGTAAGTTACAGCTTCATCCATTTTACCTTGCATCATCAATGCCTCAGCAGCTATAAGATAAGTTTCTCCTAAACGCATGTACATATAATCTCTCCCATTATTTCTAAGAAAAGGATAACGATGCTTTTGTACAGTAGGAGAAAACACATCATTCCTATCTTTCACAATGACTAACCTATAAGGTGCATTTGCTATTTCATCTGGCGTAAATTCTTGCCTAATTGGATCATTGGTAAACCAAGCTGCTGTGTCCCCTATAGAGAATCCAGCAGGTACATTGGCTTCGTCATTGTACAACCAAGCTTCTTTGAAGGTAACACTATACCTGGAATCATTTCGGATATGTAATCCTCCATTTCTATAGTCATTTCCAAACAATGTGGTTAATGTAAAGTCTGTAGGCCAGAAACGAGCGATCCCAATATGGTACATATCATCTCCAATTAAACCAGGAAGCAACCATTGCCTAGGGCTAAGAAAACGCTGCAATTGATTGTCAGGATTATTGACTTCTGTATTGTCACCCCATTGAACAGACCAGATAACCTCTGAATGTCTTTGGTTAAAAGGATCAAAAATATCCGCATAGTTGTCCAATAATTGATGTCTTCCGCCCTCAATTACCTGAATCGCTAGTTCTGATGCTTTTGCCCAATTACCCATGGTCAAATAGACCTTTGCCAAATGGTTGGTAGCGGCATCATTTGTAGGCCTTCCGTACTGAACTTGTTCCATAGGAAGGTTTTCAATGCCATATTCCAAATCTGCTATGATTGCTGCGTAAACTTCTTCCACAGAAGTTCTAAACGCTTCCAATTCTACTCCCTTTGTTTCTTCCAAAGTTAGATGTACTGGGCCAAAATGCTGAACCAAAACAAAATAATAGTGAGCACGAAGAAACCTCGCTTCGGCTATCTTCTCCCTTTTGGTGGTTTCATTCAGACCTTCAATTCCATCAGCTCTTGAAATAACTGTATTGGCATAATTGATCCCTTTATAAAAATGCTCCCATACCAGTACGTCACCAGCAGGAGAAAGCACAGTTGAAGCATTTAAACCTGGGCCATAATTGTCCCATTCAGAGTTATAGCTTTGTCCTTCCTTGAACAAATCTGTTCCGAAAAGATTCATCAATAGTCCAGGCTCTCTACCATAATACCACCTTAAAGGTACATAGGCACCAACCAATGCTTCGTCCAATCCCACCGCAGTGGAAAATTGCACGTCAGCAACGGTATCTGTAATCATATTTTCTGTCAGGTCCGCACAACTTATGCAAGTACTAAAGACAGCCAATCCAAGTATATATTTTATTGTAGATTTCATCTTTTTAACATTAGTTTTTTAAAATCCAAGTTCAATACCCAACAAAAAGGTTCTGTAATTAGGCATATCATGGTCCCTAGCCCCTTCAGGATCCAATCCAGGAAACTGAGTGAAAGTAAATGGATTTTGAACACCTGTATAGATTCTGGATTTCCTCAAGCCTAATCTATCCAAAACATTATCTGGCAAACTATATCCCAAAGTGATGTTCCTCACTCTGACAAAACTTGCATCAAAATAGCCCATTGGGGTAGAGTAATCATGGCCACGAACCCTCGGCTGAGGATATTCATCACTTGGATTATCTGGAGTCCAATAGTGGACATCTCTTGAATTCAAGTTATAACCCCTTCTAAGGTTAATCATCCCACCAAGGGAAGTACCTCCAGCCTCACTGAAAATATTGATTCCTTGGGTAGTGTAGATAAAAAACGCAAAATCAAAATTGTTATAAGTAATCCTGTTGTTCAAACTACCTGTCCAACTTGGAACGTCAGAGCCCAAAAGCATTCTGTCGTCTGCACTAATCTTACCATCATTGTTAACATCATTTAATTTCATGTCACCAGGGTTGGCACCATAAGAGTTTGCTAGGTCACGCTCTGATTCCTGCCAGATACCAACGAATTCCCAATCATAATAGACGTTAATTGGCTGTCCGATAAACCATAGGTTACCTGGATCATCCTCTTTACCACCATACAACTCAGTTATCTCATTTTTATTGGCATGAAAAACAAAATCTGTAGTCCATCTAAAACCACCTGGTCTTTTGGCTTCTATGTTCACTGTTGAAACATTAAACTCAAACCCTCTATTTCTGGTCGCTCCTACATTTTCCAATGTACTTGAAAATCCTGAAGTAGGAGGCAATTGTCTGTTCATAAGCAGATCAATGGTCCTTTGTTCGTATACTCCAACAGTACCCATCACTCTACTATTCCAAAGTGAGAAATCTACTCCGATATCAATTTGCCTTGTTCTTTCCCATTTCAATTCAGAGTTTGCCAATTCTGCACTTTGAAACCCGAAAACGGATTGGTCTCCAAAAGCATAACCTACACGTTGTACTCTTCCTTGAGTTTGATAAGGGTTAATACCTGTATTTCCCACGTCACCATAACTGGCACGTAATTTCAACTCATCAAAGGTCGAGTTATTGGACATAAAATCTTCTTTATCCAACAACCAAGCAAGAGCCATTGATGGAAAAAGACCGTATTTATTTCCTTCTGCTAATCTAGAGGAACCATCTACCCTACCAGTCATGGTTACAATGTATTTATCCTTCATTGAATAATTCAAACGAAGCATATAAGATTCAAGCGCCCATTCATTTAAGTAAGAGCTTCTTGAGGTGGTTTCCTCTGCAGTCCCGATATTGTGGTAACGTTGTTGTTCGAAAGGCAGTCCTCTTACAGAAACACCTGTACCCAACTCCCTTAAAGTCTGAACACTATAAAGACCCGTTGCACGGACTTTATGATCAGCAGTTATATCTTTAGAATAGTTGACAATATTTTCATAAAGGATATTGCTCGTCTTGCTATTGGCTACACTAGCAGTAGAAGTTTGCCACTGATGTGTTCCTCTATCGTAATAGGTAAGGTCAGGAGCAAAATTAAATCGGTAGGTTAATCCGTCTATTATTTTAGCCTCTGCATAAACATTTGTGATTATACGAGTACGGTCTCTTCTATCAATATATAAATCCCTATCCAAAGCCAAGGTTGGAAAGCTCTCACCCACAGCAAATTCACTTGAAAGCGCTCCTTCAGCTCTTTCAGGCCAATCCAAAGGACTTCTTAGGATTAAGTCTCTAAAATTACCTCCCTGGTATTCTTCACTAGTGGTCACCTGAGCTGAAACGCCAGCTTTAAAACGACTGCTTATTTCCTGATCCAAGTTTAACCTTCCTACGAAACGAGAAAAATCATTATTTGAAACGATTGATTTGTGGTCAAGATAAGTTCCTGACAATGCATATTTTGTATCCTCAGTTCCACCTCTTACACTTAATTGATGGTTTTGTTGAAAACCAGTTTTAAAAGCTGCTTCTTGCCAGTCAGTATCAACGCCATTTTGAATTCCTTCTAATTCCCAATCAAGGAATAAAGCTTCATCGGTTGTGTAAGACCCTTGTTGTCTTGCAGCATCACGTTGCATTTCAGTAAATGTCTCGGCATCCATCAAATCCACTTTGTTGGAAATGTTCTGAATACCTGCAAAAGCACTGTATTCAATCTGTGTTCCTCCTGAGTATCCTCTCCTTGTCGTAATCAATATTACTCCATTGGATCCCCTGGAACCATAAATCGCTGTAGCTGATGCATCTTTTAATATTTCAATGGACTCAATATCTGATGGGTTAATGTCCATAAGGTTTCCAGCAATAGGAATACCATCCATAACGATCAATGGATCATTCCCTGCAACCAACGATCTCGCACCACGGATCCTTACTGTGGCCCCTGCACCGGGTCTGTAACTGTCAGCAACTACATCTACACCAGCAGCTCTTCCTTGAAGTAAACTCTCAAAGGAGTAAGTAGGCTCGCTGACAATGTCCTGCCTATTAATGGATGCGATCGATCCAGTTATTTCCCTTCTCTCAACAGAACCATAACCTACAACTACAAACTCGTCCAAGGAAGATTCATCTTCAGTTAAAGTGACGTTTATCTTGGTCTGATTTCCAACGTTTACTTTTACAGACTCATATCCAATAAATGAAATAACCAAGACTGCACCAGCAGGGGCGTCAATAGAAAAATTCCCATCCAAGTCTGTTGCAGTACCTGTTGTTGTGCCTTCAACTAATATAGTAGCCCCTGGTATAGGATTGCCATTGTCATCTACGATTGTTCCCGTTACCAATTTTAGAAAAACTGGAGGGGCATTCGTTTTGACTGACGAATTCTTTTCAGCAACCGTTATAGTATTATTGATCTGCTTGAAAACAAGATTACTTTTTCTTGAAATTTCTTCAAGAATAGTCTCTAAGTCTGATTTGTTCAGACCAATATTTAAAACCAAATCTTTTTGGAGTGCATTTTCATATACAAAGTTGAAATCACTTTGTTTTTCTATCTGACTGAAAATGTCAACCAATTTTTCAGTTTCCGAAGAAAGACTGATTTTGGTCTCTTTCATTATTTGGGCATCTGAATTATATGCCCAACCTACCCCTAAACCGAGATAAAACAGGCAACCAATGGAAAATATCCGCATAGTGATCCTCATAAAAAGGATGAGTAAATTTTTTTTCATAATTTGTAATGGTTAAATGTAATTCATTTTTAATGAATTGCTTATATAATGGTGGCGCTATTGGTAGTAGCGTCACTTTTAGCAATTCCCTTTTCTTACTTTTAAGTGCTTCCCGTTTATCTCATAGGCAATTCCTGTAGCATATTTAATTGATTCCATAATATCTTCTAGTGTCATCCTGGTGTAGCTCCCTGTCACCAAACATTTCATATTTTTATCACTTAATTCGACGGATTCTAATCCATACCAATTGGACAAAGTTATGAAGACTTCATTGATTGGCGTCTGGTTGAAAATTATCTTTCCATTAACCCAGGCAAACTTTACATCTGGGTTAATTTTTATTTTATTTCCTAATCCAGTATCTGTTTTGTAAGTTAATTGCTCGTTGGCAATTAAGAAATTATCCTCATTACCGTCGTCTCCTGCTGCCTCAATTACTTTTACTTTCCCTTCTTTCACCGCTACAGTTTGCGGTTTTCCTTTATAAGCACTGACTGTAAAAGCTGTTCCTAACACACTGGTTTCTAATCCATCTGTCACTACAACAAAAGGATTTTCAGGATCTTTTACAACTTCAAAAAATGCCTCTCCCTCAAGATACACTTTGCGATTGGCCGAAAACTGTTTGCTTACTTCCACCTTACTCCCACCATTTAAAAATATCACTGACCCATCTGCCAAAGTAAGTTTTCTCCTCACTCCTCTAGGATTGATAAACTTTTCAAAACGCTCCTCAACTAGCTTTTCCTCAACGGTTACTTCAGTTTTATTCAAATTATAAATCTCAAATATCCCTAAAAACACTACAAAAAATGCCGCTGCCCAACCAATCCAATTGTAATCTATTCTGGCATGGCGTTGAGGCTTTATCTTCGACATTAAAGCTTTTAAATTTTCTTCTTTCCTAGTGTCTAGGACTTTTTCATTCCCAACTTCTAACCCTTCATACCAATTGTTCAAAATTGATCTTTCCTCCGGACTTAGTTCATCTTCTAATTCCTTCTTTATTAGTTGCGAAATATGATTTGGAATATTCATAATTTACCTTGTATATATACTAAGTGTCAAAAACAGTAGCTTACTACCTAATAAATTTATTTATTTTTTGATTTTAATGAAAAATTCACCTTTTGATAACATCAAAGACAGGTGAACCAAGGGCGAATGATAAAAAGAGTTTTAACCCCAGAGATAATTTTTTATCTCTGCACGGATAAAAATTAGAGAGAGGTGAATCTTATTGTGAACTGTTTGAGGGGCAATTTGGAGTTGGGACGCAATTTCTTTAGTGGAAAGCTGCTGGTTACGGCTAAGTTTAAAAGTCTCCTTTTGGCCCTCAGGCAATTTATTGATGGCTACCTCTATTTTCTCATACAATTCCTCAAATTCTAAAATTCTAGGAACCTCTGTTTGAACCAGTACTTCATCAATCAAGGAAATATCACAAACTGTTTTCCTTTTATAAATTGCTTTGTAGACTTTATACTTTACTGCTGTGAGCAAATAAACCTTTAAGTTTTTTTGCACAGTTAGCTCTTTTCTATTGTTCCAAATGGTTAAAAAAATATCCTGAACCAAATCTTCGGCCTCTGAAAAATCACCTAATTTAGCATACGCTTGCCGTACCAATAGATCCCAATATTTATTGTAAATGGCCTCGAATGCTTTCACATTGCCTTTAGCCATATCTTTTAACAATAATATATCAGCGTTTTTCATTTTATTCAATGTAGGATTCCCTTGCTAAACCCTTCCAATTTATAGCAACATTTTCTAGTTTCCAATTAACTTTTATGGAACTGGGTAGAAATTTTAAGAATTAACTGGTATTTACCCTAGTCTTTACCCGATCCCCTATTAAATTAACTATCAAATAATTTAATCGTAAAAATGATCTGAACATTTAGTTTGTCAAAGCCTAAGGTTCCCAAAAAACGATTTATATACCCTGAAAAAAACACTACAAACATCGATTAATATGGACAACTCAACCAATATTATTGTTTAATTTTTTTTGAAATATAAGGTTAGTTTTTTTCACTTTAGACTATAAACATCATCGAAGGCTTCTATTTTTTAATCCAATAATAGGGGTGTTTTATCTTTTGTTTAAATTAATACACTGGCTGTGTGCAAAACCCTGATTTGGTTCTGTATTTTTGCTTTTTGTTAATAATTAACCAATAAAGGGCAGTTCAAATAGCATATGGGAAAGGAAATAAAGGAAATAGGCAAAAAAAATAAAATTGATAAGGAGCTTGTTATCAAGGTTTCGAAAATGAAGCCAGTCATAAAGCCTACGGTACCACATCGGCACGAAGGATACCATGAATTGATATACCTGAATAAAGGATCAGGCTATCACATAGTAGACGATACCAAGCATGAAGTGCTTCCACCTGTAGGCTTTTATTTAAACCAAGGCCAAGTCCATTGCTGGGACTTCTCAAAAATTCCAGAAGGATATGTTGTCATGTTCAAAGAGGAAGCACTTTCAAGCTACCCTTCCGCTTTAGACAATTTATTTAGGATCCACGACCTATTCAACATGCCTCGTCAAGCAAACACCTTATTGGACCATTTAAATATTTTCTACTTGGACTATAAAAATGACGAACCTTTAGAATTACTGTCTGCCCACCTTAACACCTTAATTTTAAAAACTGTACACCTATCTTCACTTAAAGACCACATCCATCCAAATTTTATCAGTGAATTTAGCAAGCTAAAAAAATTACTCAATGAAAATTACCTAACTCTCAGGACCTCTGAGGAGTACGCTAATTTAATGAACCTAAGTAGCCGAAAACTCAATCAAATCTGTCAAGCGGCGGCAGGTTGTAATGCCATAGAAATTATAAAAGAACGCTTGTTAATTGAATCCAAAAACCTACTAACCCACACCAATTTCCCTGTAAATGAAGTCGCATTTCAATTGAACTTTTCGGATGCTTCTAATTTTATTAAATTCTTTAAATCTCAAACAACTTTAACGCCCATGGAATATCGTGCTAGGTTATTGTCATAAAATCACCATTATTGGTAAAAATATACCACGATAATAACGCAATTACTAGCTTATTTTGCATCAAAAGCAATAAAACTGATGAAAACAGCCCAACTAATCCTAATAAATTTACTTCTTTTCAACTGTGTATATGCCCAAACAGGCATAAATGGGACACTTAAAGATGCCAAGGAAAATACCCCAATCGAATATGGAAGTATTGGCCTTTTTTCGCCTGCTGACTCCAGTCTCATTAATGGTGGGGTCACCGAACCTGATGGTACTTTTGAATTAAAAGGCATTAAACCGGGAGATTACTATTTAAGCATTCAATTTATGGGTTATAAAAAGCTTATCCTATCCCCTGTAAATATTAGTAGAGGAAAGTTACTTAACCTAGGTACTCTATTTATCTCTCCTGATGAGCAATTACTCGAAATGGTCGAAGTATCTGGTTCGCGATTTACAACCATGCACAAAGTAGACCGTCAGGTTTTCGAATCCTCTGATTTCCTTTCCGGCAAAGGTGGAAATGGAATTGACCTTATAAGAAACCTTCCTTCAGTTACCATTAATGCGGAAGGAGAGCTTTCGGTGAGGGGGACTACTGGTTTTGTTGTCATGTTGAACGGTAAACCTATTCAATCAGACCCTTCTATAATCCTTAGTCAATTACCTGCCAATGCCATTAAAAACATTGAAGTGGTAACCGCCCCATCTGCTAAGTATGACCCTGAAGGAAAGGCTGGAATCATTAATATCACTACAGAAAAAGGTGCAACAGATGGTACTTACATTCAAGTAAACACCAGGATAGGCCTACCAAGTGTTCAAGATTACGACAACAAGGAAAAGCCACAAAGGTATGGAGCCGACTTCACTATCAACCATAAAAAAGATGTGTGGGACTTGTCTTTTGGCGCAAGTTATTTAAGAAATGACGTCAATGGCCGCAGGGAAGGCGAGGTGTATACGATAATTGATGACAAAACTACCTTCTTCCCCTCCGATGGCGAGCGGGGCTTTGACGAGGAGGCCTATTCCGGGAGATTTACCCTTGGATTTGTGCCCAACGAAAAGAATAATTTCAGCTTGGGTTTTTACGGAGGAATAAGGAGCAAAGACAGAACTGCTGATATCCTTTACTATGACAATCATGCAGTGGTGAACGAAGAGAGGGTTTACACCATGCAGTATTACAATGAGAATTTAAGGATTCGGACAAGTGATTTTGCTTTGGGTAGTTTTGATTATGTCCATACTTTTGAAAATAAAGCTTCCCTCTCTACCTCATTTCTATATGAGTATACCATGCTGGGAGGCCCTACGACAAACCGGAACCTCGGCTACCCTAATACTTCACTTATTTATCAGGATGAATACAATACCAATGACAACCCACTTAATGGAATACGCTGGCAAACGGATTACAAAGCCAAACCTCAGAATTGGGGTACCTTGGAGGTAGGCTATCAATTCAGAAGTCTCAATCACCTGGGGGATTTCGTTTATGAAAGGAAAAGCAGTGAGGGTGAATTTGAACTTGTACCTGAGTTTTCTTCAAATGTAGATTTGAAAAGATTGATTCATTCGGCTTATGGTCAAGTGAATGGAAGTCAGGGCAAATGGAATTACACTGCTGGCTTGAGACTGGAATACATGGATAGGTCACTACATCTACAAGACAAAGGAAACACAGTGGACAGCACCTACACTTATGATTTTTTTAAACCCTACCCATCTGCCAATATCCAATACAGTGCAAATGAAGATTTAAATTTTAAAGCTGCTTATAGTAGAAGAGTAGAGCGAACCACTACCTTTAAAATGAATCCATTTCCAGAAAGAGAGCATTCCGAAACCCTAGAACAAGGTGATCCAACCTTGCTGCCGGAATTTATTGACATGGTAGAGGCCGGTATGGTGAAGGATTTTGGTGAAAACAGTTTTTACACCACTGCTTATTATAGAAATGTAAAAAATTTAGTCAATAGGGTTAACACTATATACAACGATACTATCTTAAACCGGATTTATTCTAATGTTGGAACAGGAAGGTCCCTTGGTTTAGAACTAGGTCTTGAATTGAATCCTACAACAAAATGGAAAGTATTTGCAGGTGGCAATTTGTATCGGTATCAGATTAATGGCCAATTTGATGAACGGCCTATTGATACTTCAGCATGGGTGTACTCTGTAAATGCCAATACCAGCTATGCTTTTACTTCCTCATTTAGTCTACAATGGTCACTTAATTACCTGTCCAAAAAAATCACTGCTCAAGGGGAAGATTCAAGGTTTATTTCACCTAATTTAGTAGCAAAGAAATCTTTCTTTGGGGATCGATTTAGCGCTTCCCTCCAGTGGCTCAATATGGACATGGGGTTGTTACCTACGAATGAACAAAGAATAACCACCTGGCGAGAAGGCGAATTCTACACGGCGACAAACTACGTTTTAGAAGTGGACATGTTTATGTTAAACCTAAGCTATACCATAAACCCTGGAAGAAATAAGTCACGTTTTGTCAAAAGTGAATTTGGAGACAAAGAATTTTAAAAACAGTAGGTATAAGATCCTAAAGGAGGATCATTCTTCCTTTAGGATCTGTCCCAATAACTTTAACTCTTGCTCTAGCTTATCTGACCAGGGCAATCCATAATTCAAGCGCAGGCAATTGTGAAACTGGCTCTGTAGGGTAAACATGCGACCAGGGGCTATACTGATACCTCTGGTCAATACTTTATCAAATAATTTCCCTGTATCCCATTTTTTATCTAATTCCACCCAGAGTACAAAACCTCCTTGTGGCCTGCTTATTTTAGTCCCCTCGGGAAAGTAATCTGCGATTGTCCGTATAAAGTGTAGCGAGTTGCTGTACAATGTCGCCCTAAGTTGTCTTAAATGTTTTTCATAATAGTCATTTTCCAAAAACAAGCCGATAGCTTCTTGTGTAACGGTGGTGCCGGAAATAGAATGAAAAAGTTTAAGCTTTAAAATAGACTTTATAAATTTCCCTGGGGCCATCCACCCTACCCTATAGCCAGGAGCAAGGGTTTTGGATACAGATCCACACCATAAAACAATCCCTTCTTTGTCAAACGCTTTGCAAGGCTTTGGTCGACTTGTACCAAAATAAACATCCCCATACAAGTCATCTTCTATCAAGGGTATATTGTGTTGGGTCAATAATTCAACCACTGACTTCTTGTTCTCCTCTGGCATACAACTCCCCAAAGGATTATTAAAATTACTTACAAGCAAGCAAATGTCAATCTCACCAATTAAAGCCTCCAAATCATGTGGTAAAACACCAAATTCAGGATTAGTTGGTAATTCCACCACTTTAAGCCCCATGTTTTTGGCCAACTGTAGGATTCCAAAATACACAGGACTCTCCACACCTATTCGATCTCCGGGTTTGGTTAAGGCCATAAATGCTAGAGAGATTGCATGCATTGCTCCAGAGGTAGTTACCAGTTCATCCACCCCAAGATTACCTCCCCAGGTAAAGGACCATTTGGAAACATTCTTCCGTAGGCGAAGGTTGCCTTGAATATCGTCATATCCTGTCCCCCCAGCACTAAGGGTTTTGGCTGCCGTCTGAAGGCATTTATTCAATCTGGCCACTGGAAAAAAGGATTCATCAGGTACACTCAAGGCCATTTGAGTAATGTTTTTGTTAACGAAATTTGAAAAAACCTTTCCTATTAAACCATCCTCTTTTCCTGGTGCACTATTTATCCTGGGACTACTGGCCATCGGCATGGGTAGCCTTTGTTCATCCTTTAAGCAAACAAAAAAACCAACCTGAGGACGGGACACGATACAGGACCTGCTTTCCAAAAGTAAATACGCCTGGATCACCGTATTTTTGCTAACCCCGTTTTCTTTGCTTACCGTACGTATAGAAGGCATTTTATCGCCTAACTTTAGGGTACCTTTCGCAATGAGGTTTTCAAAGTTTTCAGCAAGTTTTTCAAAGAGGCTCATTTACATAGATTTTTCACTGTACCCTTCAAATTTAAATAAATTGTATCTGTAACCAATCAATGATTCTTCTTTAATTTGCAATTACAATGAAATGATTTGTAGAATACACGAGAGACATTTTAATTAATAGGTCCTGAAATAATTTAAATCGCTCAATTTCATAGAAAGAAGGCAAATAATTTTTTTGAACTATTATTAATATTGATTGTTGAAAATTTACCGTTAAGAAATAATGACACCAGAAATTCCCTATGAATAGTAGGATTGTCAAGCCAATGCATTTTTAATAGAATTACCCATGATGAACGAAACGATAACTGAAAAGCCGGATTTTGATTTTGACAATTTCACTTTCGGCGTACAAGCCACAGATCAAATGTTGGTGGCAAAATATAAAAATGGCTCTTGGTCAGATTTTCAAATAGGCCCAGTGAAGAATATTTCATTGTCTCCATTGGCCATGTGCTTGCATTATGGACAAACAGTATTTGAAGGGTTAAAAGCATTTAAAACTGTTGATGGGAAGGTTAATATTTTCAGGTTAGAGAGTCATTATAAAAGAATGAACCGCTCACTTGAAAGGATGGCCATGCCTCCATTGCCAGCGTCCTGTTTTATAGATGGGATCCGTGAACTGGTAAACAAAGAAAGTCAATGGGTTATCGATGATCCTGAGTATGCCCTCTATATTCGGCCATTTGCCATCGCTACCGAAAATAAGCTTGGGGTGGATGCGTCTCATGAGTATTTATTTATGGTGATTTTATCTCCTTTAAAAGCTTATTATAATCGACCATTGAGAGTTTTAGTTGAAACAAATTATATCCGCTCTGCAAGAGGTGGTGCAGGCGCAGCTAAAAATGGGGGTAATTACGGCGCTTCACTTCTGCCGCAGCAAAAAGCCAAACAAGCAGGGTTTGACCAAATTATTTGGTTAGATGCCAGTGAAAAAAAATACATTGAAGAGTCTGGCACCATGAACATAATGTTTATCCTCAATGGTAAAACATTACTAACTCCAGCCTTAAGTGACAGTATCCTAGACGGGATCACGAGGGACTCTATTCTTAAACTTGCTCCTGAATTGGGCTTGAAGGTAGAAGAAAGAACTATCCAAATTACCGAAATTTTGGATAGGGTAAGCGCAGGTGAAAAAGTAGAGGCATTTGGTGTGGGTACTGCTGCTGTTATTTCTCCGATAGAAGAAATTTCTTATAAAGATGATTTGTTTGAGACTTATGTACAGGAAGATGCCGTGATGTATCGAATCAAAAACAAGTTATCTGAAATCAGAAGAGGTATTAGTCCAGATCATTTTAGCTGGTCAGACTTGGTCTAAACAGTAATTTTTCCCATTAAAAAAGCCTGAAACTTAATCTAAAAGTTTCGGGCTTTTTAGTATTAAAGCCTTTGCTAATCACCCTACTCATCACTGAGGCTAAAATGAACTTTAAAATCCTAGGTTTATAAGGCAAGAATTACTGATTTTACTCACGCCATTTAAGAACAAAAGCATTTCTATCAAAAATCTTTTTTACGCATGGCTTTTTTCTGTGACCGGACCCGTTTTCCTTTTAAACGTCTCTCTTTCGCCGCTTTACCTGGGCGAGTCGCAATTCTTTTTTTCTTCTTTTTGAAAACCTTCTCCATCAGCTCATAGAATTTCCTGATAACGGTTTTCTTGTTGTCAAGTTGAGAACGAGAAGTTTGAGCATCAATCTGTAGGTTACCCTCCTTGTCCAATTTGTGGCCATATTTTTCGAAAAGCTTGCTTTTTTCATCCTCAGACAAACATTGAGCGTTGGGAACATTAAAAAATAAAGTAACCCTCGAATTTACCTTATTGACGTTTTGACCACCGGGCCCACTGCTTCTAGAGGCTAGAAAGCTGAACTCGGAAGTAAATACTTCGTTTTTAATTTTCTCCAAAATCGTCATGAAAAAGCTGATTACCGTGGTACCTGACCATAATGAAGATTTATAGCGTAATAGTTCCCCATCGCTTATGTCCAAGTGATTTTTTTAACATAAATTGTTTAAACAAAACTACACTTCCAATACCGCTTCCTTTAGAGAATTGGCAATGAAAGTGTAGCTTTAAACAATTCCGTTAAGATCGTTTTCTATTAACAGCAGCCTCCTCCAGGGGTACAAGATTCACCCGCAGGGGTACTCACCATTTTTAATTTTGGTTTCGTTTCTGGTATACCACAATTCTCTTTTGCCAAACAATCTGTTTGTTTTCCGGTAAGTAAAAATGAATTTCCGTCAAATGCTAAACCAAATCTTTGAATGGTTTCTCCCTGATATTCAACCTCTATAGCTGCGTCCTTTAATCCCAAAACCTTCTCAGACAATTCAATGATATGCAATAGCTTCTCTGGGTGTAAACGATGATTATAATCATCAGCAGCCCAAAGTTGAAAATTAATTACCTCTTCTTTTCGCTCTGTGCCTCCACAGTCAATAAAGTGCCTGGTTACTTTGCCCACCTCTGTAACATGAAAATGTTCAGGCACTAAAGTGCCATCAGGCAATTGAAAACTTAGCTCCTTATTTTCAGTTAATATTGGTTTTATCTCTGATAATTTCATAGCCTTTTATTTTAATTGAATCTTTTAATTAATAATTTAAATGCCTATATCGTTTAAGTATTGTACTGGCCAAACCTATCAGTAATCGCTTAATTTGAAGCATCACTCAATCGTTATATTGCAATATTACGATTAATTAATTTAATGTAAAAGAAACCCGCATTATTTTTAAATGATAACCCTCAAAAAATAAGAAATAATTCCTTCCTGAAGAGAAAACCTTCCTATGAATTAGAATTTTCAATTTGATGCTATCAATTTGTTAATCAAAAAGGAATGATTTTCTTTGAAAATTGTTTTATACTTCTATCCCATTCAAGGCTTTCTATGACAGAAAATAAAAGTAAGGCTAGTTTAAAAAGTGTTTTTAAAACAATTATCTGGCCAAGACGAAAATACCTTTTTATTGGTCTCTTCTTAATCATCATCAGTAGATTATCCGGACTTGTCCTACCCTGGGCAAGTAAGTACCTCGTTGATGATGTAATTCCTTCCAGCGATTTTGAGCTATTAAAATGGCTTATCGTTGCAGTAGTCGTTTCGGTTACCATACAATCCGTTACCTCTTTTGGCTTAACACAAATATTAAGTGTAGAAGCACAAAATCTTATTGCTAAATTAAGAGTGGAAGTTCAAGCTCATATTATAAGGTTGCCTATTCGATTTTTTGACAATGCCAAAACTGGAGAGTTGGTTTCCCGGGTGATGACAGATGTTGAAGGAGTTCGTAATTTAGTAGGTACTGGACTTGCACAGATGGTTGGCGGAATATTGACCTCCCTCATAAGTTTGGTACTTTTAATTTACATCAGTCCCAAAATGACTTTATACGTTTTGGTTCCTGTTGTAATTTTCGGCGTTATTTCTTTGAAAGCATTTGGACGCATCAGACCTATCTTTAGAGAAAGGGGCAAAATCAATGCGGATGTTACTGGTAGACTAACTGAAACACTTGGAGGCATTCGGGTAATAAAAGGGTTCAATGCTGAAGACCAGGAAACCAAGATATTTGAATCAGGTGTCAACAGATTATTTTTAAATGTTAAAAGTAGCTTAACCGCCACCAGTTTTGTAACCAGTGCGGCCACCTTTTTATTGGGCCTTGCCTCTGCTGGAATTATGGGCATTGGGGGTTATATGATAATGGAAGACCAATTGACTTTTGGTGATTTCTTGGCCTTTACACTGTTGCTAGGTTTTATGATTGCGCCTATTCTTCAGATGAGTAATATCGGCAGTCAATTGACAGAAGCCTTTGCGGGTCTTGACAGGACGCAAGAGCTGATGAACATTCCTTTAGAAGCAGATCCTACTACCAGAAATATTGTTTTGCCTCAGGTTAAAGGAAGAGTAGCTTTCGAAAATGTTTATTTTGAGTATGAGTCTGGAACAGAAATTATAAAAGGTGTTGACTTTGTTGCCGAGCCAGGAACGGTTACCGCCTTGGTGGGTAGTTCAGGATCTGGAAAGACCACCATCTCAGGTTTAGTTGCCTCGTTTCTTAATCCCTCAAAAGGATTGGTAACCGTAGATGGGCAAGACCTTAGCAAAGTAAACCTCAATTCCTTTAGAAGGCAATTGGGAGTTGTATTACAAGATGATTTCCTTTTTGAAGGGACAATCAGAGAAAATATAATGTTTCCAAGACCTGATGCCTCTGAAGAATTGCTACAAGATGCGGTTAAATCTGCCTATGTACATCAATTTACAGATCATTTCGAAAAAGGGCTGGAAACAGTTATTGGGGAACGTGGGGTCAAACTTTCCGGTGGTCAAAGACAAAGGCTGACCATTGCCAGGGCAATTTTAGCTGACCCAAGAATACTGATTTTAGATGAAGCTACAAGTAACCTTGATGCAGAAAGCGAACATTTCATTCAATCCAGTTTAAAAAGTCTTATGGAAGGAAGAACAACTTTTGTGATTGCGCACAGGCTAAGTACAATAAGACAAGCAGATCAGATTCTGGTCATCGAAAAAGGGAAGATCGTAGAACGTGGACGTCATGATGAATTAATCAATATCAATGGCAGGTACTATGATTTGTATAACTTCCAGGCAAGAATTTAATTTTAATAAAACGGGTTGATCTTAACCTTAATTGGTAGAAGTAGTTCATTTCAATTATTTGAAATTTCTATACTAGCAGGTAAATGCTTTATTAACAGCGTTTTTAACCGATACTAAATATAAAAAAATCAGTAAATTTGGCGGTATTGTTGTCTTTATAAGGCAATAATACTGGCAAATTCCTACCCTGCAATTTCAGCCTTAATACGAATTTCATATCGGCCCCTGACTATTGGGCTTAAGAATTAGCCAATAAGGCCTGAGCTGCTAGTCTACCTGAAGTCATCGCAGCGTTTATAGAACCATTCAGTAACTGGTCACCTGCCAAGAAAACATTGTCAAATAATTTCACATGTTGAAGGGGAGCAGTATTCTTTACTTCTGTTAATATTGGCAATGCTTTTTCAATGGAATAAGTTTTAATGTGTTCAAAATAGTTCGCATCAATTCCTGTAAGTGCTGATAGCTCCGTTGCCACCAAAGATTCCAGGCTTTCTATCCCATTTACATCCTTAATTATCGATACTGATAAGAGGGCTCTGCCATCATTGGCATATTTCTTACTTACATCTGTTAAAAAGACCAAGTTGTTAATCATGAACTTATCATCTGGCACCAATGCAATCATAGGCTTAGCTATAAATGATTGTTGCAAGGTGAAATACAGATTGGTAACATTATGGTATTGAAAATTCTCCTGACCAATGATTTTTCCTGGGGCGGTAGCGATGATGACTTGATCCGCAGTCAATGTATTCCCAGACTCCAAGTGAATGGTGCTATTTTCAACCAAAGAAACTTTGGTATTGAACCTTACTTGTGTATGCTCAAGTTGGTTAAAAAGTTGATTTGTGATTTGCCCCATGCCCATTTCTGGTATAGCAGCATAACCTTCTCCAAACATTTTGAATACAAATTCAAACATTCTGGAAGAAGTCGAAAGCTTATCTTCTAAAAAAATCCCACTGAAAAACGGTTTAAAAAAATTATGAATAATGCGCTTTGAAAACCCAAAATCCTCGAGGTATATCATTGTCGAGCTTTGGGGGCTAGAGAAAATAGCTTCAACACTTTTTTCTTTTAACCTTTTAGTCAAGGCATACATTTTATATTTATCCCAAAGCGTTCCTACATTTGAAAGGGCCATGGAAAAAACCTTGAGGGGGTTTCTTAATGGGTCGTGAATAGCATAAGATTCTCCTCCTGATGCTAAAATTATAGCGCCAGCTTTAAATTTTTTCAATTTTAAACTACCCAAATCTAGGTACCTGCTTAGTTCTGGGTAAGAAGTAAGCAAGACCTGAAATCCTTGGTCGAGTAAATAACCGTACATTTCGTCGGTTTTAACCCTTCCTCCAATACTATCAGATGCTTCAAGAATTACGGGAAAATAACCGGCTCTTTCAAGTTCAATAGCCGCTACTAAGCCGGAAATTCCAGCCCCAATAATGTATACACTTTTTTCAGCTGTTAGCATTGGTTTGGTTTAAATTATAATCTATTATTCAAGCTCCCCTTTAATATTTTTACGTTCACGAAACTTTCCTTTATCAGAAGAAGAGGACGCCGTTTTAGGCTTGGCTTCTTGCTTCGCCCTTACTGGTTCGCTAGTATTTTTTTTATCAGCAGGTCGTGATTGCTTTTTATAAGGTTTTCCTTGCCTCTTGTTTCCTGGTGAATTTTTATTCCCTCCAGGTCTTTTACCTCCAGAAGATTTACCAGAATGACTCTTTTTCAAGTCAGGGCCGGTTCCTATATCCTCTGGATTAGGTAATATATCAATTTCCATGCCGATAAGGTTTTCAATATTTTTATACTTGTACCTGTCTTTTTCATTGACAAAGGTCACCGCTTTTCCTTTCTTTTCAGCTCTGGCTGTACGTCCTACTCTGTGCACATAATCCTCAGGATCATTGGGTGTATCGAAATTAATCACCATTTCTATGTCCTCAACATCAATTCCTCTAGAGAGAATATCTGTTGCAACCAGGATCTTCAAGGATTTGTTTTTAAAAGAAGACATTATTAGTTCTCTCTCATTTTGATCTAAATCAGCATGAAAAGCTTCCACTTTGAAATTCTTCTTTAGCGCTTTAAACAAAGACTTAACTTTATCTTTGGTAGAACAGAATATAATGACGGCCTGAAAGTCCTGTGATTTAAGGATACTATTGACTAGTGCCTCTTTTTGCCCATCATAAACATGGTAAACATATTGACTTACCCCTTTGGCTGTTTTACCTAAAGCAATTGATATTTGCTCAGGATCTTGCAAAATCTGCTGAGAAAACTTTCTTATTTTAGGGGGCATTGTTGCAGAAAACAACAAGGTTTGCCGTTTTTTGGGAAGATAGTTTACTATCGTTAAGATGTCTTCTGAAAACCCCATGTCCAACATCCTATCCGCTTCATCAAGTATTAAGTTTTCTAAGAAATCAAAATTCACTTTACCACCTGCAAGAAGAGCTATTAACCTTCCTGGAGTAGCTACAACTATGTCGGCACCCATCTCCAAGGCCTTTCTTTGTTGTTCCCATACTTTACCATCTCCTCCACCATAAATAGGAATTGAACTAATCCCTAGGAAATAGGCAAGTCCTTGAATCTGCTGGTCTATTTGTATAGCCAGTTCTCGTGTAGGAGCAATAATCAAAACTGAAACGCCTTTTCTATCTCCTTTACTTATTTCATTAAGTACAGGTAGAATAAAGGCCGCCGTTTTGCCTGTCCCTGTCTGAGCGGTGGCTATTAAATCCTTACCCCCTAAAATTATTGGTATTGCTTGCTCTTGTATGGGAGTTGCTTTTTCAAAACCCATTGCATCCAAACCTTCTTGAAGCTCGGGAACAAAATTAAATTCACTAAAAATCAATTTTTCTCTAGTTTAAGTGTACAAATACGCCCAGCCAATTAACAACAATTGCATCGGGAGCCTTATAAGCAACAACCATTTTGGAATTCCTAAATGCTTTCTTTGATACATGTAAAGATTGGCTGGAAAAACAGCAATTAACAATAGGATGATTCCATAGGCAGCTAAAGTACGGGTTGATTCAAAAATTAAACCAAGCCCCAATCCCACTTCCAGCCCCCCTACTAATTTGTTTACCAATTTGGGTACGGGAATGAAAGGCGGAATAATACTAACAAACATGGCGGGTCTCACAAAATGCATGATGCCCGTTGTCATATAAAAAATTGCCATTGCATAAAGAAATGCTTCATCCATAAAAATCAATTGCAGTAATTTCTTTATTCTTTAAAATTAGGACTTCAAACTTGCATATCAAAAATTTTGATACTTTATAGGTCAAATAAATTCCTATTTTAGAAAAACAAATTGAATCCTTCGCTTTTAAACAAAATAAAAAAGTGAAAAATTCAATTTTACACCATAGTCAAGTAAATCCATTTGCCAGAAAACCATTATGCCCTATGCAGAAGGGTAAAAAAGCATAATGCAATGCTTTGTAAATATCTCATGATTGAAACCAAAATTATATCATAAAATAGTTGTATAAACGCTATTACTCCCTAATTATAAGAAAGTAGGCCTAATTATTAAACCTCTGCAGCTTGCACATGCATCCAATCATAATTTCTCCTTCTGCCCAAGCTTACCCAACCTTCCTCTTCCCAACATCTCCACCAATCATTGTAAACAGGATGGGCAAAGGCGGCTTGGCCTCTCCCCCATTTCAATTGATTTCTGGCAGGATCAAAATCCAAAGCTATTCCCCAGGAATGGGTAGACCATTGGGTTCCACCTCGCATTAATCTATTGTTAAAGCATCCTCCAAATCGATTGAGTGCCAGTCTGTCAATTTCACTTTCACCATAAATGTTTTTGACATTTTCTAAAACCCGCAGTAAACTTTCTGCTACTTTGGAATGACATGTAATTCTTTTGGCCCTGTACCTCATATCCCAGGCGATTTTCATTTCATAAGGAACAGGTATGGTGACCAGGTTTTGTGCACGAAGCCCATAAAACTCATGAAATGCTGCCGTATTTTGTTTTGGCCACCGATTCATTGGAGTGATTTCTTCAGGTCGCCATGGATCACTTACTTTTCCAAATTTCTGTAAATAAGCTAATTCTTCAAAAGCATACTGGGTTTGGGGCCCCCACATTCCATCTATAGCACCTGAATTAAACCCTTTTTCTCTGGCTCCTATTTGAATCATGGTAGTGACCTTCCTCACATGTGGAAGATTTTGATTGATACCAGGAACTTGATCCAAACCTGCAAGTGTTGCAGATCCAAAAACACCATCTATTGCGCCACTATACAATCCTTTTTCTGCCAAAAGGTTTTGTACTACTTTAATTTTTTCTTTCATGCTTGGTTGTTGGTTATTGATGAATCAATGAATTTTGCCTTCTTTTTGAATCTCATACCTGATACACTGGACCATTGTATCCTCCATAATTTGGTCATGGCGTCCAGCCAGGGTTTTTAAGCCTACTTGCTGAATTATATTCACAATATTCGCTCCTGTCAGTTGGTACTTTCTAGCTAAATCTTCGATTACTAATTTTTTATCCAAGGCGATCTTTTTGGGTAAATATTGCTTCCACAAAGCCAATCTTTCTGTAACCCCTGGTGGTTCAAAATCAATGATCGTCTGAAATCTCCTAATAAAAGCCGTATCCAGATTGCTTTTATAGTTGGAAGCCAAGATTACCATTTCTGGATAGGCCTCGATTCTTTGAAGCAGGTATGCAACCTCTTGATTGGAATTTTTGTCTCTTGCATCTTTTACATTTGTTCTCTTTCCAAAAAGGGCATCGGCTTCATCAAAAAACAAAATCCAACTTTTCCCTGAAGCTTTTTGAAAAAGTCTGGAAAGGTTTTTCTCTGTTTCTCCTATGTATTTTGAGACCACCAATGACAAGTCTACTCGATAAACATCTTTCCCGGTGTATTTACCTAGCAATCCCGCAGTAAGGGTTTTCCCAGTTCCCGGAGGTCCAAAAAACATCACCCTATAACCTGGTTTTACGCTCCGCTTTAATCCCCATTCCTCCATTAGTTGTCCATTGTAAGTCAACCAATCCTCTAGGGCTCTTATTTGAGAAAAAGTTTTTTCGGACAATACCAAGTCTTCCCATTCAAGATCAGTGGTTATTCGCTCCGCTGGAAAGTTGGGACTGGGCTTCGGAGGCCTTACACTTTCCATTAATAAATTATCTGCAAATTCCTGGTCAGGGTATATGGGTGCTGCATAGAAGGGTTCTTCTTCAGAAGCCTCTCCTATCCTTATATGCCCCTCTTTCAGCAATCTGGATTCCTGAAAGAGGGCGATGTACTTTTTTCTAGAAACAGGGTCATTTCCGCCCAGCAGGTAAAGTAAGGTCTCTCCTGTAGGGATGATGCCTCGGTGGTATTTGCTCTTAAACCCACCAAATTCAGGAAATGAGGTTCCCTCTGGAAAATATTCCTGGACTATTTTACTTAAGAATCCAGGGGCAATATAAGGCACCATTGCTAGCGCCAAAAGCAATAACTCCTGATTCTTAATATTGAGATCCTGAATGGTTTTTCCCAAAAATTCATTAGGGTCGAAGTAAAGGTCTAAATTTGGTTTGGCAAGCGTTTCTGTTTTCCCAAGTTCGTGATCCATTCGACTTTTGACGACCATTTCCAAAAAAATCAACAATTGTTTCATAATGTATATAAATACCTAACTGGGTTAAGATCAATTTTGCACTTGATGACTGGAATTGATTTGCTTCATTTGGGATTTATAATGCAAAGCTTTTTCAAAATCTGGAGCTAGGTTCAAAGCTTTTTCCAACCAATTGGCCGCGGTTTGAACGTTTCCTTTACTCAGATAAACGACTGCTACATCCGTTAATATGGCAGGATTTTCTGGATCCAATCGGGCGTTCTTCAACAAATGGTCCAATCCTTCATCCACATTGCCCATTGCTAGGTAAGTCAGGGCTAAATAATGCCTAAAGGAGGTATTATCAGGACCTTCTGCAAGCGCTGATTTGAAAGACTTGACCGCAAGTCCATAATTTTTTAATTGAAACTCACATTGACCAGCCAAAAACCAGGTTTCCCCTGACCAACTGTCTGAATCCATAGTAGACAAGGTATGGATTGCTTTTTCCCAATGCTTCATCTTCATGAAAACCCTAACCAATTGTATATTATTTTGATCGCTAGGGTGGGCTTTGATAATTTCCTGCCATAGCTGAACGGCTTTATCTAAATCTTCAATGTGGGTAGCCAGCTTGGCCAGACTTATTTTGGCATTTTGATGCTCAGGGAATAACTCGCTGGCTTTGGAAAATTGATTCCAGGCAAGTGTGTATTCCCCTTTCATGGACAAAACATTGCCTAAATTAATCAGAAAATGAGGCTTCAATGTGATATTTATTGCCTTTTCAAAATAGATTATGGCCTTGTCGTAATCTTTTTGTTGGTGAAAATAAAGGCCCATATTATTTAAAATGGATGTATTTTCTGGATCTAGCTCATAGGCTATTTTGTAGCAAGCTGCTGCCTTTTCGAAGGCTTGATTCAAAAAATGCTTTGCACCTTCATTGTTAAATGCTATTGCCTTCTCCTTTTCCATAATTGTCATTTAGTCAAATAAATCATTTTTAATATCTCTTGCCAGTCCTTTGCCCATATTTACTATATCCAAATCGGGGTAGATCACTTCAATGTCTTCAAACGACATGTCAAAAGACTCTCCTTCCTGGTAATTGACTGGGAACACTAAGCCAAATTGTATATCTGGCCCCCATTCAAAACCTGCAAGGTTGTGTCTCCAGGTTTCTGAAACAGAGAGAAACCCAATCCCTAGACTTGCCCTGGCAAAAGCATTCACTTCAAATTCGAACTTCGGATTGACAGTTATTCTACCTACTGCATCCAGAGACAAGCCTGTCTGAGGAGTCCAATTCAAATCTACTTCTGCAGCTGCTTCTCCTTCTAACCCCAAGGCCCCTGTCAACTCTATTCCTCCTGTGAGGCTAGCAATGGCTACACTCACACCTAGGCTCAAGTCGCCTCTTAAAGTAAGTCCTGCATCGGCGGGAATAGCAAATTCTCCATGACCGCTAATTGTCGTTTCATCTTCTCTTTCAGGATTGTAAGTAATTTCAGCAGAAATATCTCTTAATTCACCAGGACCAAAACCCGCAGTAAAGTCCAGTCCACCTCCAATTTGTGCAACCAAACCAATACTTCGTGGCCCTATAGGAATAGCGAATAAAGGAATTTCTATGGTTGGAGCCCTAAATAAATTTCTATTGAATTCCTTTCTTTGGAAAACCTCATAGCTTTCTGATGCCAGTCTAGCGGTAACTTCTATTTCTCCATTGGGCAAAAGTTTAACGCCTGCAGTTGCTGCCAACCAAGGGGTTAATTGAAGGGTAAGTTCTCCTCCACCATACACTCGCATGGTTTCATCCGGATCTCCAGAAGGCTGTCCATCTTCGCCAATAGCACGGTTGGTAGCCCCAACTTCGATGGAACCACTTAGCATTCCTCTGCTATAGGCTGCTGACCCTACAATCGTAAGTGCACCATTGTCATAAGTAACCGTAAGAGATGAAGAAATTCCTGGAATATCTGGCTGGGCTGTACCAGTAACCATGATTTCATAATTCTCAGCCCCTGCAGGTTTGGCTACCCTAGCAGCCACATTACCTCCGGTAATCCCTGGGATATCACTGCTTAAGTCAAAATCACCACTGAATGAAAAACCATCTTCTCCAAAATTGAAGGCCATATTTCCCCTTTCAATACCCGGAACATCTAGCTCTGCTTCACCTGTTGCAGAAAAATTATTTTCACTGTAAGTAGCAATAATCGTAGCGGTTTTAATTCCTCTTAATTTTCCTTCAGGAATTCCTATTTCTCCACCAATGGTCCAAATATTTTCCTTGTATTCCATATTGATCTCGGCGGGATCAAATAATTCGGAGTCAAAATTAAAAGCTCCTTCAAGCTCAAAACCTGAGGCAGTGGAAGCCGTTGCACTAATGTGCCCTTCTCCTACCTGATTGATGGCAAAATTGGTTTGCCCAGTCAGCCCCAATCCATTCCTGGAGCTTGCAAATATCGTTAACGAGCTATCACTAATTTCAAATGGTGGTGGAACATTGATTTCTTCTATTCCAAAGGTTTTAGAAACCCTCACATCACCATTGGAGATAAACAATTCAATGGGACTGCCTTCGAAAATTGGAATGCTGGGTAATATTTGACCGTAGGCCTCTATTCCTGTAGGTAATAGATCCAGCTCAAGAATTTCCACAGGGCTTGCCTTTTTTATTCGCAACCCATACAAACCTGATTTAATGGATTGTTTAGTAAGGTATCCCGCATACTTCGAACCCGGGTAACGTTTAACTGGAAAAACTTTATCTTCTGGCCAGGGAGCCCATGTTTTATCAGACGAAGGTATGTTTACAGAAATGCTACCCAGGTTCTCTGTATTTTCTACATTTTCACCCTCGGTAGCAAATTGCTTGGAAGTAATTCTGAAAGGGTTTCCTAACCATGTTTTTTCAGAATTAACCAATCGGCTACCCTCTCCGGTCCAGATGAATTTTTTACTAATTCCACCAGATTCATTGGGGAAAATTCTTACTTCTCCTTCTTCCCCAATATCTGCTAAATTACCTACTTCGATGGGCTCTAATTGCTCTCCACGCTCTATTTGAGTTTTGGTCCAAAATTCATTTTCTGTTGCATTGCTGTCTCCTCCAGCTAAAGCATCTGCTCGATTAAAAACAAGGGTATATTTATTTTTGAAAGTCGCATCTCCTCCAGGGTATTGAGCTCCATGCCTTTCTCTGAAACCATTTAGTTTTTCTGTAATTTGGCCCTTAATGACAGATCCGCTTGAAGTATTTTTTGAAGCATCCAGTAACTCCATATTATCCAGGGTATTGGGCCAGGTAGCTGTATTCCAGTCAGCCAACTGAAGCTCTACAATATGGTCAACATGGAAATTTCTATAATTCTTGTCTTTCCCCCAACCAGGAGTAGTTAAGTCTTTAGAAATAACATCAATTCCACCAATAAAAGTGGGTTTGACACCTCTACCATTAGTATTTGCTTTAAATACATGCGTCGTATCAGCTGTTGCGGGTGTTTTGTGATGTTCTTCATACAGCGCGTTTAACCTGATAGTAATGTTTGATGTGTCAACCTGGTCCTTCCATACCCCATCTCGCTGGTTGGTATTCCCTCGGATGTAGTTGTTTTTTCTTTTGAGTGGCGCTTTACTGGTAAATAAGCCCCCCCTATGTTCTTGTAGTTTAAACCCTGGAATGGGTACACTACTAAAAGTAATCGTTTTGGCACTTTCATCTAAAACACCCGTTTCCTCCTCCATTTCGGGGGCTGTTTCCTCTTCTCCTTCCTTTTGGATCGTACTGTTCTGAATGGCAGGACTACTACCTTGCTGAATCGTATGGGTCAATTCGTGCGCCAAAAGGTGCTTCCCAGAGCTGTCATGAGGGTTGTACTGGTTTTCATTGAAATATATATCGCTGCCGTGGGTAAAGGCATGTGCGCCAATACCCTGACTCATCTGCACCGCTTGACTATCTGTATGTACCCTAACGTCATTAAAGTCAGCACCAAATGATTGCTCCATTCCGGAAAGTGTTTCTTGATCCATTGGCGCTCCACCAGATGTTTGATTGAGTTGTTGCTCGAAACCTGGTGGGGCATCAGAAGAAGCCTCCTGTTTCATCTGCACAGCATCTTTCACTTCACCTTCTTCGGTTTCCATGGCAATTTCCCCTTCCTCTTCAGCTTTAGCTTGAAGTCCAGCATCGGTGGTTTTTGACTGCACTAGAGGACTGACACCTTCGGCAATGGTCTGGGCTTGGATATTCCCATCCGTATGGGTTTGGATATTTTCTTCTTGAGATTTCTCTTGCACCACTTTATCTGCCATGGCATCAGCCTCTTGCTCATACTGATCCCCAGGTTGCCCCATCGCAAGCTTGGCCTGAAAAAAAGAATCAGGCTGATTTTGAGAGGAGTGTCCTCTGCTGGTTTGGGATTTAAAACTAAAGTGGCTCATACAATTTATTTCATCAATTCAGATTTAACAGAACCGTTTTCACGGATTTATAAAACTATTAATTAATAACTCCACCGATTAATTAAACTTTAAGTACATCCTGTCCATTTATTGACCTTGGCATGGTTTCGGATTCTTCTAATCATTGGATATACAATTTTTCTAGATTCATCATAAGCAGGCCCAGTACCAATAGGTACCCCATGATCATCCTTCAAGAGAATGGTAAACTGATCTATCCAGTTTATTTCAGCCTCATAGATTGCGTCTCCAAATCTTGAATCCATTCTGACCATTGCCTCTGCTAAAAATTCATTCATGGTAAGCGCACTTTTGGGAAATGCCAAATCATTTACCGCTTTTTCCAAAGGTTTCAAAACAGCCGAATCAATCAATGCCAAGCGCATTTTGGAAGCATGGAATCTTTCATGGGCCAATACTGCATCTTCCATGTACCAATTCCCATAAGTTACGCCCAGGTTACTCAAATCATTAATTTGTCTACAATAATTATCTTCGGTCGTATTCCCTCCTGGGCCAGTTATTTCCTCCATTCCAGGGAGTAAGCGCGTTTGAACGGAATAATTACCTGTTAATCCAATAATCTTTGGATGCCATAATACACCATCATCGATTAATTGCAACTTAACAGCTATGGTTTCAGGAAAAATCCTCCCCATAACTAGAGGATCCAAACTATTGGATGCAACTGCTCCCGCTTTTGCTATTACATTTTTTAAGTCAATCGTGCTATCAATGGTTACGGGTAATTCGGGGGAAGCCACATCAACCCCTCTGTCAAGACTGTCTAAGTATTGGATTGTATTTCGCCCTACAACCCCATCTACTGCCAATCCCATATCCGCTTGGAAGGCTTCAACAGCTCTTGTTGTTTCTCCACCAAAAGAACCATCAGTGCCAAACTTTGGCAGCCGATAATCTAGACCAATTAAAGCATCTTGCAGGAGGGCAACAGACAAGCCATTGGAGCCATTTTTTAAAGTGGCATAATTGTCATAAACGTCCTCAAGCAATTCATTCATTGAAAATCTACTTGTTGGATGAAAATCATGTCCATCATTTAACTTGGGTTGTACTGGTTTTTTGGAATTGCCTTTTTGTTGAATTGTATGGGTAAGCTCATGAGCAAGTAAATGCCTTCCAGCCTTTGTTTCTGGTTGATATTGCCCAGAGTTGAAAAAGATATCAAATCCGTGGGCAAATGCTTTGGCTCGAATTTTTTTGTTCATCAATTGAGCCTTTTGATCGGTATGAATTCTAACCTTGCTAAAGTCAGAACCAAACTTTTTTTCCATAAATTCTTTTACAGCTGGCGCCAGTTCACTTCCCTTTCCCTTTTCCTGTAAAAGGGTTTTTTCTATTTCATTGGCTTGTTTTTGACGCGCTGAATCTTTCCCATTATTATCCTCCTTGGTTTGAATATTGACTTCTTCGGTTACCGATTGCACAGGCTCTTCTTCTTGAGTTTGGACAGGTTCCTCCTCTTCAGCAACTGTATTGATCTTTTCTTCGTCTTCCGCTTTGGCACTTATGGTATCCTCTTCTTCTCCAGCTTTTTGAACCCCCTCTTCTTCATCCGCTTTTGCTTGTACCGGCTCTTCTTCTTCACCTGCTGTTTGCACAGGTTCTTCCTCTGAAGCGGCTGCACTTACTTTTTCTTCCTCATTAGCTTTAGCACTTACCTCCTCATCCTCTTCACCTGATTTTTGGATCCCCTCCACATCATCCTTCTTAGCTTGAACAGGCTCTTCCTCTTCTGATGCAGCCTGCAATTTATCATTGGTATCTTCCTTTTCTTTACTTTGAACTGCTACTCCAGGCTCTTTTTCATCTGACACTCTTTGAACTATAGGGTCAAAAAAAATATCATTGTTGCGAGAAGGAATCAAGCTGTCACTATTCTCCTTCTTCTGGCGAAAAAAACTATTCCCCTCCTTGCTTTGAAATGCAGGACTAATCAATCCTACTGAAGACTTTCTAAAACCTTGTCTTTTCATTGTATTTTAATTTACCAATCTACCAGCAAATGCTTTTTTTGCCAAGGAAGTTTTACCAATGAAAGATTCCAGGGAACCCCATCCAATAAAATATCCTGTGCTTTTCTTTCTACAAACAACCTATCAGAAGTCTCCTCAAAAACCAATTTTCCTCCTCGATTTATAAATTCATTTCGAATGGTTTCCAATCCAGTATTTTTCAAACTTTTCCAATTGACCTTCAATGCATTTAAAAGTTTCTCCGTATTGATCTTTATCTCTTCTGAAAGGACTAACGCTCTTAAAACAGGTTGGTCAATAGGCATTCCTACTAAATATTTTTCAAAAACCAGCTCAAAATCAAAAGGTTGTTCTTTTTTAGTAGACAAATAATGCAGCGCATGCACTGCTGTTTCTGGATTAATTAATTGTCCTTTTTCATCCAGTAATTCACAATCAATAAAAAATGGTTTCAAAAAGGGATGGAGTAAAATCAGACCAGCATTTGATACATAATAGCCTTCTCTATTTTCCGCAGCGTCTACATTAATTTGCGCTGATGATTCCCGAATAATATTTGGTATTACACCACTATATTGATTCTTATCCTCTAATAGTTGAAGAACTGAATCTGCAACCTTCTTTCTTTCATTAATATCATCAAATTTTATGACTTCTCTGAAAGTTTTCTCTACTATTTTTCTTTCTGCCTCTCCTACTTTGGATAAGTACAACTTATATAACTGTTCATTCCCGCTATTCAATTCCTGTATTAGGCTTGCAGCGATAATAATCCTATAGAACACAAGCACTTGTTCTACTTTCAATCTCTTGATAATTTTTAGGTAATGAAATTTTTGGATCAAAGGTTTTCTGGATATGGCCATCCAAATCAACTCCGCTAAATCTCCCCCTGAATATTGACTGATCACCCTATCAAAGAAGAGGGATTTTTGAAAGTATTTCAGTAACTTTCCATCCGAAAAGTACTTGCTTACCAAGGGTTTTATTTCCTGCCAGTGATAGGCTTTTCTGGCTTTTTCTTGACTGTACCACCATGGTAATCTCCCATTATCTAAGAAATAAATCCAGGATTTTAAGTTTTGCTCTACTGGGTTAAGAGCTGAAATTTCATGTCCCTCTTTTTTTAGAGATGAAAATACATCAAGGTTCTCGTCATTAGCAGGCATTCCTTGAAAATTTCCCAAATCTTTTTTCGCAATCTCTCTTGATAAGACTTCTTGAAATTGATTCATGAAAGCTCGTTGAATTATTTTAGGATCTAAAAAATCGTCTTCCAACAGATTCAAAGTAATATTTATATGGGGAATCTGAATGGATTCAATTTGTAGCTCTTTCTCCAATTCATCAAGGTAGGAAGCAATAAGTGGCATTAAAGAATCCTGAATAAAGGTGTTGATATTTCTTTCTATGGCCTTGGCACTATCGACAGACTTGGAATATATATCGATAGAAACTTTTTGTATAGCGTGCGTATCATTTTCCTTCATTTATTTTTATTCTTTCAAATTAATTCTTATATTTCTAGACGTTTGGTCACTAGACTGAACCTATTTTACTGGCAAATAAGTATGAAAGAGGAAGCAAGTAATTAAGTCAAAATGTCTTGAAGTTGCGTTCGTTACGTGTTGTTTACATCACTATTGAGTCGCTTACTACTAGATTAGAGATTAAAGCGAGTGAAATTGGACAGAAGCCCCATAAGGACCAATCATCATCCGGAATTTGTATGATTGGTCCTTTTGCATTTCTCACAATTGAAGTTTTTGAATTGAATCAATTCCCCTAGGCTGGCCGCTTCTGGCTGGAACTTCAATATAGACATCCACTTTTTCCGTAAATGGTTCCAAGGTTTTAATCATATTTCCCCTATCAATTTCGCGATTTAAAACCACGACTAATGATGCTTTGGTTGCCTGGTCTTTTCCATGAAGGATGCTTCTTAAGTTTAAAAACTTAAAAATGACATCATTTGTATTCGTTGTATTTTTATAATCATCAATCATTTCTATACTTGCCCAGCTACCAGTAACCCAGTCTCCAGTTAAATAAAGTGTGTGGCCAATTTCAGAATTGCCTAAAGCTGACTGAACACTTCGGATAATTTTTTGAACAGAACCGGGAAGGTCATTTACTCCTCCAGGAATTCTTGGTTTAAAATTGCCTGTGAACCTCGAATCGGTTTTCAATTCTTCAATCAAATTGTTCCATTGCTTCCATTTTCCTTTAAACTCCCCATTGTCATCATCCTTATCTACAGGAGCAAACTCAGTTTGCAGTTGTAGATAGCTAGCTTCTCTATATTTTCTAATCTCCCCACATCGCGTCGCTGCTAACCTAAAGGTCCTATCTGATTTCACCATTTCATCCTGAGTATAGGTATAGGATGGTTTGTTAATACTTATCGTGTTGTCTGAAAAACTTATGCTAAACACATCATCAAATGGACGTGTAATAACGAATCGCTTATGGGATTCATCATAATCGAAAACCAGTCCCTTAGGGAATCGTTCGTTTAATGCTTCTGTTACGGCATGCATTCGTCTATTATAGATAGCCTCAATTGGGATTTCGAGGGTGACAGCACCATTAATTAAAGATTGTCCATTGATGGTGTAGTTATTTACAACCAACCGATAGACTTTGGGTTGCACACCAGACTTTTTAACAGAACCTTTAAGACTCCTTGAAAGGTTGTTGAGAAATTTCAAAGAACTTATCCACGGATAACTGCAACTCGCAACTCTAATATGACTGGATCCAATAAGTCCTGTCTCATCTACTATCCTGTAAGATAGTGATAGGTCAGCAAACACTTTATTGTCATAGCTGAGCAAAATATAGGTACCTGACTGTGGCACCCCACCTCTCGAAGAACAAGAAGGGTGGTCTTTAAAGAGTTTTTTTAGCTCATTCTGGTTATGCGCCAAATCAAAGTGGTAGAGCTTAAATTCTAGTCCGAATTGACTTATCATTGAATTAATTGCCTGATAAGTATTCTCTCCATCTGTTAACAAATGCCCCCCTATCAAGTAACTGTCAAGACCGTCATGCTCCACCAATAATGGATTATTGCCCATTGAATAATAAAAATCAATAGCATTGGCATTGGCACTCCACGTTGATGAAAAGCCTTCACTGTTTTTATAATAAAAAGGTATAGAAGGGAAAAGCGAATTGTGCTTATACTTTCCATTAGGGATAATTCTCAACCCTTCCTCTGTTTTTATATCAAAAGAGGTTATTAGTAAATTCATTTTCCTAATTAGGGAATTGATTTCACTTTTATCATGGTCATATTCTCCCAAAGCTGGAGATTTATAAAAATCGTGACGGTAACCTGTGCCATCTAGCTTGCCCAGCAGTAGGTGTTTTGGGAATGAAGTAATTTCTGGGTTTGGCCAAAAATCAAATTTATTTAACGCATCAATTATTGCATTGTAGGTGCTTAAAAGATCTTTGGCGAGGAGGTAGCGGTATTGATAAAAATTGTAATCCTCATCTTGCTGATTAAAAATATTATCAGCCAATTCCTTAAATTTTTCTATGAAATTCTGGAAGCCCCCCTCAATTTCCAAAATCGAATTGAATTCCTCCATAACTGTAGAAAGGCCCTTAACCACTTCATCCAGCGTATTGCCATTATCAATAGCAGCTATATACAATTTATCTATCTGCGAAAGATCATTTGAGTTTTGGGCATTATGAACCACCTTCATCAATTGAATTGCTGAAAGCTCGCTCAATGTTTCAGTAAATTTTATTTTTTTAAGTAGTAATTCATCCAGGTTCACCAAATTTTGGACAGAAGCATCCTCCAGCATCAAGAAGTGTAATTTTGAGATTTGTTCAATACCCTGATTGTCACAGTTAATCTCACCGCAAATGTCCTGGCTCTTAGGATAACATTCCAGGTAGGCTACCATGTTCATTCCTTTCCAATTGGCCAAATCAGACAAAGGCTGTGCATCTGTATCTCCCTCGTTACAAAACTCCCAAATCGGCAACTGCTCCTCATCACTATAGAAGTAAGGAGAATACTTAGCATATTCATCAGAAAACACCCTAAAATGAGTAAAGCTTAATTCATCTATCGCTATGTTTTTTTCTTTTGGCTCTTCTTCAGACAATTGCTCATGAAGTAATATTAGGTCTCCATCGGTGGTGATTCCAACACCTTGGTTTACCACGAATTGATCCCCACCTTCTGTAGCTCTTGTAGTAATCTTAAGGCCATGAACGATTCCCACCCCAGTCAAGGCAATCCGAGTCAACCTGTCCTGGTCTTCAAAATAAGCGATCGTCTCATTTAGCTGCGTATGGGTAAGTACCTGATCAGCCTTATAATTTCTATACTGGTAGATTACGGAACTTAGTTTATTTGACATGGCCTAAGGGATTAAATGGTTCCTAAATTTGATCTTCCTAAAATGATGGTGTCTCGCATCGCATTACTTTCATCCTCATCTTCACAGTTGTACAAGGTGCCTGTTGGATAAATTGAATGCAATTCAGATAATATTTTTACAAATTGCTCATGGTATTGATAATCTCCGACTGTTAGTCCGGAAAGAAAACTGGCATAAGCCTCCTCAAAAAGACTCATCTGGTCCTCTTGATCAAGATCGCCTGTACTGGCTCTTCCTATCCAGCAAATTTTGGCCAGAATATGGGAGGGGATCTCTTCTCTTATTAAATTTTCAAGGAAATCCCGAAAATCTCTATCGGCAAACCTAAAAGAGTTGCCGGGTAATACGATAGTTACCCTGTAAGAATAAGGATCAAGGCAGTTTCCCTGGCCACAGTCATCCTTACAAAATGGCATAAAATGTTGCTTATCTATGTCCTCCTCATTGAAATCAGGTCTTAACAGAATGTTTTCTACTACAAACATCCCCTCATCGTCCATCTCCTCACTTACAAATATTTTAAAACTTAAAAGTGCATTTCTAAAATTTTGAAAAGTAAAATATTTTTGCTGGGTAGCCAGAAGGTAGTCGGGGTTATTTGGATCGGCTATGTCCAGGTTAAATATGCTGAAAGAAAACCTTCTGGTTGGTGATATACTCACCTTAAAACAGGCAAAATCAAACCCTTCTTCAGGCACTTCCTCAAATTGGTTCATGGCATCTTCAATTGTCTCAACCGAAACAGCCTTGACTTGTTGAATGACCAGATAAATGTCTTTGTGTGCAGCTGTTCTGCCCTTATAGAATTTGTTAGCCGTTAAAAGAACATTTTTATCTTTATCATAGATTCTCCATTTAAATGCCGCTTCCCCCTCGGAAGTGGTGGTAGGGAAAATTTCAACAAAAGAACGAGACAAATTTTTTCTAAAATAGTCTTTAATCCCAATCAATAAAGCAATCCTTTTTTCAAAACCGGAAGTGTTACCTGTGTCCCACAGGTTTTTTGGTGGTTGCTTGTAATAGTTCATGGCTGTAGCCCGCTGAGCACTTATTTTTCCATATTCTTTGAGGAAAAAGGACTTGGTATCCAAAACTTGTTCATCTACACCCGATCCATAAATCTTTTTCATCAAAAAAGCATAATCAGAAAACTTCTCTGCAAACCTTGCCAATAGATGGTCTTTTAATTTTTGACTTCTTTTATTCCGTTCATCAAAGGGTGCCAGAAGGTCTTCATAAAGGAACCCATCGGAATAGAAATCTCCTAGAAAATCGTTATGATCTCTAATGTCCGTTACTGTCTTCGTAAAATACGTTCTTTCAGGTGTACTAAATACAGACAACAGGTTTTTAACTTCGGTGAGGTGCTTAAAATAACTCATCAAGATTTGATCAAAAAAAGTCAAATAGGCCTTCAATTGGTTGGCCTTCTTTTGTCGATCCTTACCTTTAGCATTTTCAGGAATTCCTAAGGGCCCAATTCCATAAACTTCTGGAAAATCATTCCTAATACTATAATAGTCGCCAAGTGGATATTGGTGCGGTACCGGGAGTACAAACTCCTTTTCCTTTAACTCATATTGTTCAACCAGATTTTGCTCGGTAATTAATTTTTTATGGTTTGCAACTGTAACCTGATTAACATTAATCGGTAGCAGCCCTTTGTAAAAATTAAATTTACTCTTGTCACATAGACTTGGTTTTTTACCCTCAGGAATTGTAATTGTCCATCCTCCTCTTGGTGCGTCTTCATCACAATGGTTGATGCTCAGGTCCCGAATCCCTTCAACACCTTCAATATCCATTATCAACTGAATAATGTCGGATTGGCTTATTCTGTCCCGCAATTTTGCTTCCCGCAACTCCCTTGGATCCAAATAACCATTTTTCAAATAGGGCCCCTCAATTATCTCGTAAGTTGAATATCCTTTATCAAGCATTTCCTCGAAAGAGTAAAAGTGGATATTCGGAGAGAAATATTGTTCAATTTCCCATTCAATATTTGCAGCTATTAATTCTTCATCAGCTTCTGGACTCAAATCAATTATAGCACAGACCTGAACCGGATGACTTTCTACAGGAATCACTTCTACTACATCCTCACATAAATTTCTGTTTTGATGATAGGCCAATAGTACCTTCTTTTTTATTTGCCCGAAAGGAATTTCATCAGAGGCATCTACCAAAATTTTGTGCAATCCTTTAAGCTGAAATGAAGTTTTGTCTTTTTCAGGTATGCCTTGCCAGACAATAGGATCATACGCCATTTTGAGATTTTTGCAGTCCGCATAAACTTGCTTGTTGTAAGGTTCAATCCAGCTATTTTTAATTCCTTCAATATCCATAAACAGCATGCGATAATCTAACACTGTAAGCGCTTTACAGGGCAAGACATCTGCCGCCATATGAAAATGTTTATTCAGGTAACTGACTTTATCATTTCCCAACAGAAGATCCTCTACTGGTAAAGAAAGTCTAAAACCCAAATCGGTAATGGCATAGGACAGAATTTCTAAAATAGTGATGCCAGGATCATGCGTATTATAATCTGTCCATAACTTACTTCCCAAGCGCTGGATTACTTTTACACCTTCATCCTTTAGAAACTGAAAGTCCAAATCATCGCTGGTATGAATATCCTTGGAAAGCGGGCGGTATGTTTTTTCATCCATCATCTATTAACTTGTAATAGGTTCATACAATGAGATATCATGAGATTTGGCTGAAACCAGAATGTGCTTTGGAGTACTAGGTAGAATGTCATTTCCCATTTCCATTCCATTTCGAAATATTCGGGGTTCCTGAATAAAATCTACATAGTTCAATTTCTCGAAAAAATACACAAGGCTGCTCTTATTAAAATGACTATTAAAATCTATTTTCTGATTTTCACCGCTCGTCCATGGTGAAAGGTAATTGATGATATCATCCGATAACTGATTCATAAAGAATGCCTTATCAACCCCTGGATAAAAACTAACTTGAACCCTAATTTTTATCTCTTCATACATAGGGTTTACCACTTTTATTTTAATCTGGGGCGCAGACTTCTCTTCAAGAAAACGGGTTATTTCATTGAGTTTAGCTGCACTAAAAGTAGGCTGAAAGATATCATATACATTCTTGTTCAAGGTGTCAGGTATTACCAAAACCATAACATGACCAGGAGATAAGAAGGATTCTGCACAAGTATGATTAAGGCATTTCACCTTGTACACATCAGGGAATTTCTGCAGGATCAAATGTTCAAAATCCCAAAGGGATACACTTCTGTTTTTGTGCCTTAGCCTTTCACTAGCCCTGATATAATAATTTTTATCTTGTTCAGGGGCCTTACCACCAAAGGAATTGAAAGGTTGAAAAATACGCTTAATTCCTGCCTTTCTTTCTACCATTTTAGCAATACTTTCAGCAGGCAATCCATCTTTTAAGTGGCTTAAATCATTGTCATCGTTCAATAAAACTACTTTAATAGCTTGGGAAAATATGCCAAGAATTCGACTCGTCGCATTAAATTTCTTTGGAGAACTTAACTTGATCCATACGAGGGAATTGTCCATTCTATGATGGCTGTTAAATGCTTCTTCCGGTAATGAAAAAGTGATTGTCCCAGACTTAAGTAAGTTGTCTGTTTGGTCAGAGATTATATTTTCTCTTTCTAATTTCTTCCAATAATTGCTTACAAGTACAAACCATTTCAAAGCATCACTTTCATCGGATTCCGTTTGTGAAGGATTCTCACTTCCTTCCAGCACTTGAATCAATAAGGACAACTGCTCTAGTGGGGCTAATCCGGATATACCAATAAACAATTCTCCAACCTCTCCTGGATAAGGCATGGCATATAACTCATTGTCTGGGGTATGGGACAGTGCTATTTTTGTGGTTTTATTTTCCTCATACCAGCCAAAATCATCCCTTACAAACAGCTGCAAACTCGAATCAGCGGTCGATGCCAATTCAAAGGAATCTTCTGTCTCGTAATCCAACAATAGGGACTCCATAAGTGGCGTATAAGGCTCATTCGGTATGGGCGTATCTGGTTGGTCACTGGACATGGCCAGTGCATATAGCCGAGGGTACATTTCAGATAAGAAGGACTGTAAAAGGGTCACCTTTATCCCCTCACTTATATCGAGGTGGTCTTTGCCATTCCCAGGTACAATATCAAAGGAAGTTTTGAAACCTTCTGCATCCGTTTCAAATAATACCTCTTCAGCAACTTTGGTAGTCCATCCTTGACCGTCATTCAAAGATAGCTTTGCTTTAAAATGATTATTGCTCTTTACAATCAAATTATCCGGAGCAGGGTTCACAGAAATTTGATTATTCAACAAAGCCTCTCTGAATCCAGTTGGTTGTAACAAAAAGGATTTAACAGGTTGCGATACGCCGGCACTTAGCACAAAATGTTGTGAAAAATAATTGTCTTTACTCAGGTATTGTCCTCCTAAATCCCTGTAGCCGTAATACCAATCTTTGAAATTATCAGGCGTGTTGGCCCACTTTCCCCTTACAGCTACTTTGGTAGGTTTTTTCTTTTTCCACTCGGGATATTTGATATAAAAGCTACTGCCTTTTTTGGGAATACTTCCAAAGGGTTGAAAAGGTTTTTCAGGATTGAGTATTCCCAAATCAGACTCAATAATGGGAGTACTAATATTACTGAAACTTGATCGAATAGCGAGGCTTTTTAAGGGAGTCTCCCCAAGACCTTTTATCCAATTGAATGTTTTTTGAGAAATACAGGCAATGTCAAACCAAATCAAAGGGGCTCCTTTTCCTTTGCTATCCCCATGAATTTTTTCCTGTTGATCCACTATTCCAGGCTGAGACTTGCTGATGAATAAGACAATTCTGAGTCGATTATTTGTGACGCTACTCTTGAAATCACCTTTTAATGGATGGTCAATTGGAGAAAGCGTTTCCCAACCCTCCTCCCCACTGTATTGAGCAGAAAACAGCTGACGTACATCACTGCCCGTACCAGCAAATGGTAAATTCTTTTTAAAAGTAAGTTCAAAACTAAAATACTTATCAGAAGCAGCTGAAGCCCATAATGAAGGCAATGATATACCGAAACCAAATGATCCCTTTTGCAATTCCGGATAGGAGACAGAGGATAAGCCATGCCCAAATGGCCACCAACCTTGGTTTTCTTCCTTAAAAGCTTCCCCCTTTCCATCTACAGAATTGGCTACCTGACTTACAGTTATTTTCTTTTGGTTAGTGTCAACAAAGCGGTTTTTTAATTGACTTACTTGAGCAAGGTTTGGGAAAAATTCATATTCTAAAACATAGGTTAGCTTTTTCCCTGAGGCATCTACCCCACCATCAAATGTGGATCCTTTGGTTAAGGTAGGCTTTGGCCCTTTTCCTGTTTCAATGATCAGAAAAGCTTCATCAGGAATTGCTGGCAGTTTAGAAAAGCGCAATACATTGCTGTAATAAAAATCCAGGTGCCTTTTTGAAATATTGTTTAGTCGGCTTCTGGAATATTCTAATAGTTGTAAAAATGTAACAAGAAGTGTTAGCTGAGGCTTTAGTGTGCCCTCCTTGGAAAATTTATCCAATTTCAACTGAATGGACTCCTTTAGCTGCCCATAGGCAGGGGTTCCTTTTTGGGGTACATCTTCAACAGACAAGAGCTCTTTGAAGAAGATTTGCCAATTATCAATGGTCAGTTTTGAGGTGTTGACAGGAAAAAAGGGGATAAATTTGGCAAAATTATTGGCAAAGAGCAACCAGTCACCAAGCTCCAATTCCATTAACTCAAGGTTAGATGGATCCAGGGCAGGGTTTGTTCTCATGGCTTGTGAGGTGCCTTTCCTCCACAATACCTTTAAAATATTTAAGTTATCTGGCTGCATAAAAATTAAGTCGATGTCCCTTCATTGATATAGTAAGGGTAAACCATGTTCATCCTTGAGTTGGTACTTCTTACCAAATAGCTCAGCTTTATTAATACTTTTCCGGCAATTAATTCTTCTTCCGTTATTTCGATTTTTTCTACTTCAATCCTCGGCTCATGGTACAAGATGGCAGTGCGAATTAGTTCAGATATATAAGTAATGATTGTTCTGTTTAAATTTTCGAATTGCAACTCATCAAGCTGACATCCGTATTTAGGTTGCATCACCCTTTCACCTAGCCTAGTGGACAACAGTATCCATAAACTTTCCTGTATATCTATCAATCCTGAGCGCATCTCCACCATTTCCGAATCTTTGTCAAAAGTTGGAGGAAAACTCCATCCTTTACCTAGAAAATCTAACTCTTCTTCCATAATAATCTCTTTTTAACCAATTAACACAGTGGGAAATCCAGCCACAATTGACCCTCCATGGGTGGTACTGTCACCTATTCGGGCTGCGGGCATTCCTCCGATGAAAACGGTGGAAGAACCTGCCACGATTGAGTCAGGAGGGCCTGCACATGTGGCCATATCCCCCACCCTTGCTGCAGGCATTCCCCCAATCAAAACGGTAGCCTCTCCAGGTGGTAAGATCGGACCTCCCACATGAGGCACTCCCCCAGGGCTTACCATAGGGCAAACATGCATGTCAGTAATTCTTGCTGCGGGCATTCCCATTCTATTGTTAGTTAATTTGTATCAATGATCCTTTTATAGTCGTGGATCCACTACTTGATAGTGTGGCTCCCGCACTGCCTTCAGCTTTAAGTTCTCCTGAAGATTTTACATTTATATTAACGCCTTCAAGGTTGATGTCTCCTGTACTTTTTATTGTCACATCTGCCCCACTTTCCATTACGATACCGTCACCGCTCATGGTGATGGTATTGCCATGATCATCAGTGATAATTATTTCTCCTACATCATCGTCCATCGTAATTTTCTTTCCTGTTGGCGTCTCCATTTCCAATTTGCTCAACTCGTCATCAAACAACACCTTTATCCCAGACCTTGACACATATCCTTTTTGGTGGTTATCGTCTGAAAGTTCTAAAGGACTAGGGTGGCTACTGCTGGGCAACATGCCCAATACTACTGCCTGATTAGGGTCTTCGTTAATAAATCCTACGATCACCTCATCCTCTATTTCAGGTCTGAATACAAAACCACGTTCATTTCCTGCGTCCAAAGAACTCAACCTGCACCAAATTCCTTGTTCATCTGGATTTATCACTGGAAATTTTACCATAATTCTGTCTTCCCCATCTGGGTCTCCTTCTAATTGAGAAACCACACCAACCTGTAAACCCTTTACTGCCGCCAACAGGCCTGAGGAAGGTTGGGTATGTATTGAGACCTGATCGGTAAACCATTCTGGATCCATACCGAATTGTACATCAAGTGTCCAATTTCCTTCTGCTATCTGGTGCATAACACCGGACACATAAGCATCACCAGAAAACCTTTCACCTACACCTTCTAGTGTGATTACTTGTCCGGGAGCAGGTTCGGAATTCCCTTGGATTTTTACTCTCCCTCTAGTTTTAGCAAGTTGTTGGAACAACAATTTACTGTCTGCCCAGTCTTGTAAGAGTACATCGGCTATTTTACCACCGTTTTTGAGTTCAATAGGATCAAGCTTCATCAAATCCGCCAGTTTGTCTTGAGACAGGTTTCCATTGAGATCAATACCAGGACTGTTGGCTTCTATCTTTATAATTTGCTGATCTGTAGGATTCCAACCAAAAGAAGATACTCCTGGCACCTGGTTTCTACCATCCATTTCTGCATCAAATTCATATATGCTGTCTCCAAATGTTACCGTCTGACTGCTTCCTTGCGCTGGATCTGGTTTTGACACATAAATCTTTCCGTTTTCCACATTTACAACCATTCCATTGGCCTGTGCCCTGGTTACCAGGAAATCCCAATCGGTACATTGGTATTGTACTATTTCTGGATGTGTAAAATTAGTAGGTGCTACTTCTGTCTCAAGTCCATTTCTGGAAATAAGTTCTTCCATCAAGTCACTGTCTTTAGACGAATAGAAATAGCCAGATTTTCGGCTGTTTGCCATTTTAAATGCTTTGTCCCGACAGTCTATCATCAGAACAGAACTTCCATCTCTGATCTTTAATTTATGGTTGATAATGATGCCTTTAAAAATAGTAACGGTCTCTGATCTATAGCCCGCCAATATTTCAACTTCATTTCCAGGTATTAGCGTTTGTTCATTGCTAATTGGAAAATCACTTGTGGCAACATCCCCATCTAAAATCATGATTTTCGCATAGGGAATCCTATTCAACTCGCGCTGAACACTAACATTCATAACCTGTATGTTATCAGCTAGCGCATTCCCTGATACGATTACTTCTAAAGTGACGATATCACCAGTCTCTATCATTGTTTATTTAAATTTTATGCGGATCCTTGTTTCTCTATGGGAGGAAAATATATGGCTTGACCTGGGATAAGATTCCTAAAATTGACAAGCTTATTTACCCTGGCTACCTCTAAATAATATTTTGGATCGCCATAAATTCGCTGTGTCATTAAAGGTAAATTATCCCCCGCCTTCACTATCCTGTAATGGGTCAAATCCGGTGAGCTTCTGTTTTCTTTTGCTGCCCTTAAATCATCCTCTACAAAACCTTTGAATTTAGCCTTTGCTACCGCTCGAAGTGGCGTGCCATCAGGCCTAAAGAGTTTAAATTCCACTGTCATTTCAACCAAGCTTCCCTTAAAAAGCAAACTACCCCAGGAGATCATCACATAATTAGGCTTGTGTTGTTCTCCATTGTAATTAAGTATTACTTTTTTAAAGTGCTCAATGTCATCTATGACACCATCTTCATTGCTTTCCTTACCCTTTACAATTCCTGTCCTGTCAAAGAGAAACTCCAAATCGAGCTCTTCTGGCAGCTTTTTATTGAATTTGGTAGGAGCAGCACTGGTCCCGGGAGCTTGGTCCTCATTTTGTTCTATTTTGTATTGATAAGCGTATTTTTCAGGGTTGAGCAAAGTAGAAAACTCTCCATCAGCTACTTTATCACTGAATTCAGGATCGCTATAAGCAACCAACTTTAGTTTCTCTAATTTTCCTTCACTCATGACTATTACCTTTCTTTTTTAAGCTTAAGTATTTCCATCACCTGCTCCACACACTGTGCAACAACCTTCTCTTTGTCAATCGATGCTCCTTTTTTCGCCTTCCCTGCCTCTTCGACATGAAATTTGATATGCATCTCCTTTATATTTATAGCCATTAATTGATTCTTGTGAAATATTGGTAAGAAAATTCCATGGATTCAATCGCCATTTTGCTCTCCATAGCATTGAATGGATCGATTGCCAACTTTACCGGAAAGGCATTTACCACATTCCATGTAATCAAAGGTTCATGTTCCTCGTTCATCAGATCGATGGTGATGGTCCTGGTTTCAAAATTAAAGTTTTCCATGACCTCCTTGACCCAGTCCGTCAACCCCGTGGAAGCGGCAAGTCCTTTTTTAAGGATCAGATTAGAATACTTGGTTTTTACGGGTAGTTTATGTTTGAACCTATTCTCCCCTCCTTCGGCATATTCTTCTACATCCATACTTACATCCAAACCCGAAACAGATTGAAAATAAGCATCTTCTGTATCGTCCAATCCCGAAATAGAAACCCTAAAATGAAAACTTACATAGGGGTAAATATTATCCATGATTAATCATTTTGAATACTGAGTCCTTCATGGACCAATTCCATGGTTTGGATGGCCACTTCATTGCCATCTGCTTTTAGGTCGGTAGATTGAATTTTGGTAGGCCAAGCATTTTTAACTTTCCAAGTAACCACTGGCTCATGCTCTTCATTCAACAGTTTTATAGTGATGTCCCTGCGCTCTATTTGGTTTAGACTTACAGTATTCCACCATTCATAAAATTCATTGTCTCCGGCAAAAGTCCCACTTTTCAAAGTGATATTACTGAATTTTTGCATGCCAGGCATTTTGATTTTACTGTATTCAGGGCTAGCGCCATGCCTGTATTCTATTACTTCAGTTTCCACATCTAGACCAGAAACTTCTGTAAAACCTATTATTGTTCCACCCCAATCAACTGAGAAATGAAACTTCGATAATGGATAAGTCATGATATTTTACATTTAAAGGGTTAAAACAAATAATCAAGATTCCTGCATTTTGTGAGAAAATTTCAGAATGATGAATTCAGCTGGACGTACAACCGCCATTCCTATCTCCACAATCATTTTTCCTTCGAGAATATCCATGGCTGTCATGGTTTGACCTAAAGCGACTCGAACGTAGAACGCTTGCTCAGGCTTGGCTCCTGCCAACGCTCCGGCTCTCCATTGAAGTATGAGGAAATTCTCTATCATCGCACGAACCTTTACCCAGGTATTGGCATCATTGGCATCAAATACAAATTGTTGGGTAGCGTTTTTGACCGATTCTTCCACCATATTGAAAAATCTTCTGACGGATACAAAACGCCATTCATTGTCATTCCCTGCTAATGTTCTGGCTCCCCACACCAAAGTACCTTTACCTGTGAAGGATCGGATGGCATTAATGGATTTACCAGCGATGGTATCAACATTCAATCTGTCTTGCATATCATTTGTGACCTTGACAGTTGGCTTGACTACATAATTCAAGGATATATTTGCTGGTGCTTTCCATACCCCAATATTGGAATCTACCTTGGCATAAATTCCTGCTATGAGTGAGGAGGGAGGAAGAACAACTTTCACCCTATTAATTTCTGCTTTTATCTTATTATAAGTAGCACTGTCTATGGCTTCAATGTCACTTAAGGCAAAACCATCCAGCGCACCATCAGATTCCATGTCCAACTCCTCGATATCCAACATGGCGTCCAATATTGCAGGATCTATCAAATCCAGGACGGACTGAAGCAATACAGTTACGTCGGTATTTGTCAAAGCGGTATTGGCATCCCCTGAAGCTTGTTTTACAGCATCTCCAGTGATGTCTCCGTTCAAAATATCGAGGTGCCCCTGTAGAGCCGCAATAAATGTGGGCAGATCTCCAGCTTCTTCAAGTTCATCGTTCAATGCGTTGGCTGCTTCAGTAGCCACATTTGCAAGCGTCTCGTCTTGCTCTTGCGCCATGGCTGCTACATTATTGGTATCCTCTACAATTTCGGCCATTAGCCCTACAAATTCGTTCAGGGCATTGACAATGGCATCCAATGGATCAACAACAGTACTTTTATTTGTTACCGCTTCTTCATCCGTACCCCCTTGAACCGTGGTATCAGCAGCAGAATAACCCGACACTTCAGCTGGCAAATCTGTGATGATGCCCTCTGCTTCAACCAATATATCATCAACTTCCTCAAGTATATCAGAAACAGGAGAGGCATCAGTAATAAGATGGGACACTTCCGTTTGTTCAGGATCATAGCTATAATTCAGTATCGTCTCCAGGTAAGGAAAATAAACGGCACCATATTTTTTCTCTTCCAAATCGGAAGTGATCAATTCCCTCACTCCTGTCTCCAAAGAAATTTCTGTTTCCATGTTGTTTGTATAGGTATCAATAATCGTAAACCTATCTCTCATCTTTCTACATAAGGCAAGTGCATTGTTGTAGATGGAATAAAACTCGGTCGCTTCTGGGAGGGCCGTCGCATCTGGAAATAAAATCAAAGTAGGCTCATCCTCTTTTTCCAACTCTTGCAAGCCTGTATTGAGTGCTGCCATGGTCACTGGCATAACAGGATCTGCATCATCATAAATACCCACAGAAATCACATAACATGGTCCACCCCCATTGGCAAAATAGGCCTGCATGGAATAATACATTAGGAAAGGCGACTTGTCATTTGGGTCAGGTGCTTCCACTAGAATAGCTTTTTCACCCGCTTCCTCAGTTACTTGAACTTTAAGACCTGTTTCGGGATCAGGTCCACCAAAAAATGTTTCATATTCCAATAATGAAACGATGCGTTTAGGCTCCAAGAACAAAGTTTCGCTTGTGTCAGCTTCTTTTTCTCGCGCTTTTTCTGTGTAACCTATAAAAGCCGGAATTGCGGTTTCTACTTGGGCTACTGATGGAGGAAATTTGGATATTTCCTCAATGTATACACCTGGGGTTCTATAATTTGCTGCCATGGTTCAACCTGTTAAATATAAATTTCTGAATAATAATTGTTTGCCTCTATCTTGATACGCTCAACACTTGGGTTGGGAAATTGTAATTCACTCAAATTATCATTGGGTTCATCAAAATCTGAATCCGATTGAATTTGAACGAAACCGTTTTTGGTCAGTGGTTTAAGAGAGTTGGTAGTTGCACTGATCTTATTCGCATTCTGGAGGTAGGTCCAAAAAGTACTTCTATTGTTAAAATGGAGCTTAAAGACAGTAGGGTTTAATTTAAGCGTACCATTTAGGTTGGTTACATTGAGGTTACCGTTTTCCCCTTGCATTCTTATAAGGAGTAGCCCTTTGGCATGTGCACCAGCCGTTTGACTCCAAGAATCTATAAAGTAGGAGTCAATACTTTCACTTGGTACAAGAAAATTGTTCGAAAACATCCTATCTTCACTTTCTAGAGGTAGTAAATCAAAATCAATTCCCTGAAAATGCGTTGGAAGAAAATTTGAAAGCAGGATTTTTTCTTCTGAAAGAGGATTAATATCCGTATAGTTTTCAAAATAAGGGTCATTGTAATTGATAAGAAATTCCAATACGAGATCTTGCTCTAAAGGGATAAAACTTTCCTGAACATTCTGCTCTGAAACCCTCGCAAAAACAATCAATTCTTCATTGGTATATTTAAACAACAATTGAAAACGCTTAAAAAATTTTTCGGTGGCCCTTGTAGGACTAATAGATATGAAATCCTGCCAATTGTATTTCCTTAAATTTAACTGCTTAAGGTTATCTTCTAAATCTTCATACTCAATGTCACCGCTATTAAGGTGATACGCGTGGTGCACCTTAATAGAAAACAATTTTTTATATTGAGTAGATAACATTGTTAGTTCTTGGTTTTAACGTCTGAATGCACACTTTCTATCAATGGACCCTCACCATGCGTCTTGTCCCTTTCCATAGGGAGAAGATTAAGCTGGTATAAAACACAAGGCAATTGCTTGCCACCTAAAGTGCCCCAAATAAAATTCATCTCCTCAAAAGTTGGGGTATACAACTCAATAGTGAAGTTGAAATCTCCTACATTTTCCATCGCCTCAAGTTCCCTATTGAAGACCGTATTGGCTTGGGTAAAACGTTTTTTACCTTGAAAAAAATTGATAACTGCTGATAGGTCTATTAATGAGTTGCTGTATACACTTCTGTTAGCAGAGAAAAGCAGAAAAAGATGAAGGTTAATCACCCTGTTCCTGTATTGCACTTTATTAATGCTGACATTATGGTTTGAAAAATTCTTCAAAGTACCCTCCTCATGAAGGTTTACAAGTGTCAAAACCATTTTATCCCTCATCCCATCTGAAGCTTCTGCAGCACCTTCAGCGAGGGCTATATTGTCTATCACTAATTCAGAGTTTTCCAACCCCACTTCTTCAAAATAATGGTTGATCTGCTCTTTTAATATTTGAAAAACTTCAAAAATCATTGGTCAGTTAAACAGAAATGAAACATCAAAACAATAGGCATAGCAGCATATACCCCTGATCATAATCAAATAGAGTTGACTTAAAAGTAGTAATCAAAGTCTGGGAAAAATTTCAAGTAAACCTTTACAAAGGCTGCTTATTTCAGTTGGTTATCTCAAGACCTAAATTATAAACTCTTTTTCAATTTGAAGGAAATTTATAATATTTCCAAACATTTACAGGTAAAAATTTAATTAAAAAGATCAATTTATTAGCAACTAAATGTTATGATTTGATTATATATCGGTATTCTAGGATTTAACCAATTATTAGCCATTTCAATTAAGTTGTCTAATGAATAAAAGGTGAGGCTAATTGCTTGTAAACCCCTTACTTTATATTATCCCAAATAAAAATTTTCACCAACAAAATATAATGATGAATATTATTTGTAATGTCCTTTTCCTATTTCAACATGTAGACAACGGATCAAAAGAGACCGCGTTAAGGTAGCTTCAAAACAAAATAAACCAACAACATAATACTTTCAATAGGTTTTTGTCATGAAAATTTTTGCGACATTCCATCTTAGCAATGTTTACTCAATTATCCCCTACTTAATTAGTCCTGAACAGTCTTGATGATCAATTCCTCACTGAAATCCTTTTTGCAAGTTCACTTGGGTGTCAAATGAGAAAGCCACCTTAACAAAAAAAAATGCCTACCAACTCAATGTCTTCGATAGGTCTATCAATATAGGTTAAACAATAAACACGATCAGTTTCAGCCCTATAAAAACCTCAAATTCAGTATGAACATTGCTAAATATCCCTTCGAAACTACATTAGCTATTTATAAAACAACTAAATTTGCTTAATCCTGCCTTTCACCCAGACCGTAACCATTGGGCACTATAAGCTGATGTAACTATTGACGGACTACTTTTAAATAGTACCTACCCAAATGCCAATTGTCAGAAACCCAGAATAAAATCAGGCCATTGATTAGGAAAACTTAGCCAAATACACTTTATTAAATAGCCAAAAAACTGGTTATTTGCCAAGCTTATACAAATTGAAATGAAAAATATACTGGTCCTTATGGCCCACCCCAAGTTGGAGCATTCAAAGGTGATTTCTGGGTTAACGGCCTCCATCGATGATCTGGAAAATGTTCAGATCACTGATCTGTACGAACGTTATCCAGATTTTAATATTGATGTGCAACATGAACAAGAGCTGCTTTTCGGTGCTGACATCGTTGTTTGGTTGCATCCCTTGTATTGGTATACGGGGCCTCCGCTGTTGCAACAATGGATAGACTTGGTTTTGGAATACAACTGGGCCTATGGGCACAAAGGGACCTATCTCAAAGGCAAATACCTCTTCAATGCCATCAGTACGGGAGGTTCCCCAGAAGCCTACAGCGCAACAGGACATCATGGTTATCCTTTAAAGGAATTTCTCCTGCCTTACAAACAGACTGCTAAGCTATGTAATATGGTATACCTGCCTCCTTTTCAAATTGCTGGCACACATAACATCACCCAAGAGCAATTGCACCATGAGATAAATAAATTCAAAGCGCTTATACTTCACTTGAGAGACAGTTCCAATATTAGTGATTTAGAAAGTCTTTCTTTTTTAAACGATTTCAAGCAATAGCCTTATGGAAAATGGATTTTTATTTCAAGCAATCATCTACCTTTCAGCAGCTGTTGTCTGTGTACCTCTGGCAAAGAAAATCGGAATGGGCTCTGTATTGGGCTATTTATTGGCCGGCATTATCATTGGGCCTTACGTCTTCGGATTTATTGGTGAAGAGGGTGAAGACATTATGCATTTCGCAGAATTTGGTGTGGTCATGATGCTTTTCTTGATTGGATTGGAATTGGAGCCATCCAAACTTTGGAAAATGCGTCAGATGATCACAAGGGTTGGCCTTTCACAAGTATTGGTTACCACCCTGGTCTTTTTTGGTATTCTCTACTTTATGGGATTAGGTTGGCGACAGGCCCTTACCATAAGTACTTCACTCGCCCTTTCTTCTACCGCCATCACGCTACAGTCCCTTAAAGAAAAGGACCAGATGAACTCTGCTGCTGGTCGAAATTCATTTGCTGTGCTGCTTATGCAAGACATTGCCGTCATTCCTATTTTGGCGGTATTGCCATTGATCGCTCTCGCTGCAACCTCTGATGTGGATGTCGATCACATGAGCCCTATCGCTCAGTTTTCTGGGTGGCTTCAGACACTATTGGTATTTGGGGCCGTGATCTTGGTGGTCGTTTCGGGTAGGTATGCTATAATTCCCATGTTAAAATTGGTCGCCAAGACCAGATTAAGAGAGCTCTTTGTAGCTGGAGCCTTATTAATTGTATTGGGAATTGCCTTTTTAATGGAGATGGTGGGCTTGAGCCCTGCTTTAGGTACCTTCTTAGGTGGCGTAATATTGGCCAATTCTCAATTCAAACATGAGCTTGAAAGTGATCTTGAGCCTTTTAAAGGGTTACTGCTGGGTCTATTTTTCATCGCTGTAGGTGCCTCCATTAATTTTGGATTGATTGGAGAGAATGCATTGATGGTCTTTGCTGCTACCCTTTCCATCTTACTTATAAAAAGCCTTATACTATTAGGTATAGGTAAAATGAATAAAATCAGTATCGATCAAACGCTGATTTTTGCCTTAGGGCTAAGTCAAGTGGGTGAGTTTGCCTTTGTAACCTTCTCCTTTGCTACCGAGCTAAACATAATAAATGCAAAGACGACTGAAATCCTTATGGCTGTGACCGCCATAAGCATGACATTTACCCCTTTGCTATTGCTATTAAATGAGAGACTCCTATTGCCTTATATTGGCACCAAAGAGAAAGAAGAGAAGCCCCAAGATGAAATGGATGAATCCAACAAAGTAATTCTGGCAGGATTTTCACATTATGGAAGTACTGTTGGCAGGTTTTTAAGGGCAAATGGCATCAAACCGACAATCTTAGACAGCGACTCAGACCGCGTCAATCTCCTTCGAAAAATGGGGTTTGAAGTATTTTATGGAGATGTCACCAGGACAGATTTGTTAGAAATGGCTGGTGCCAGAGAGGCCACAATACTTATTTCTGCGATAAGAAATCCAGAAACAAATTATCGCCTGGTCACCCTGGTCAAGAAGCACTTCCCTCACCTGGAATTAATGGTACGGTCAAAAGACAAAAGGGAAGCACTGGAATTACTCGATTTGGAAGTGCCGCATATTTACATGCAGAATTTAGAAAGTGCGGTAAGAATGGGGAAAGATGTGTTGGTTAAAATGGGATACAGGGCCCATACCGTACATCGCCTGGCGCAGGATTTCATTAAATACGATGAAGACTCAATGGTGGAATTGGCCAAGGTGAAAAACGACAAAAAGGCATTTATCTCCACCGTCAAAAAATCCATAGAGATACAGGAAAACCTGCTCTCCTTTGAGCTAAACAAGCGCTTCAGCCTCAACGACCATGCCTGGGACTCAGAAACAATTAAGGAGGGAGAGGAAAAGGATAAGTAGGGCTTCTACAAGCTCAGTCACCGGAACGGGTATGAACTGGTCCAAGTTTAGCGAAGCGTAACTTGGACCTATAATATCGAAAGTTTTCAACTTTCACATAGTTGAGTAAATGCTTATATCCACCAGCTAAAGTTAGGGGCTATTGAAAAAAGTATTCTATAACTTTCACCCAGAAATTAGCCCAAACCAATACTTCAAAGAAATAAATTCAATAGGAATGGGCTTTAGCCCATTTATTTAGAATATCATATTACCTGGCTTTAGCCAAAAATTAGAGAACAAAAGGTTTTTTTTGATTATACCTTTGCCTATGGTTAATGTTTTGAATATCCCATTTTCACTCCTCTGGCTTCGAGAAGCTCAGCCGCCGGTATAGTGAGTTTGAAATGGACTCTTTATATGAGTTGAACGGATTAATTGTTGTACAGTTTCTTTCGGATCTCGTCCCAGGTGACCAATTCTATGTTCTTCTCCTTGAGCTTTAACCTTGTTTCTTCATTTGTGAAAAAATCAAAATCGATTTGCCGCCATTCAGAACCAAAATTAGGATGGTTGATTGTAATTCCTTTCATTTCATTGTCATCAAAGGCTGGATGAATTAAAATCAGGTTCAATCCGTGCGTTATTTCCTCGAAAATAGAATCGTAATATTCCGCGAGTTCCCCTTTTTCGAAGTCTTTAAAATCTCCCATATGCACCCTATTAATTAAAAAATCTTCTTTTTGAATTAACTCTTCAGGGTTTAGTCCAACCATTTCAAACAATTTTTCATTTATTACAACAGGAAGCTTGTACATTTCTCCTAAACTTCGGTAAACGTCAAAAAAATCAGGTCTCGCCCCAACGCTATACATATGAGAATCAATATGTGTTGGCTTTAAGCCAAATTTAAGGGCCTTTTCGATTTGTGCTTGAAGCTCCATTTTTACGTGTTCAGCCTTACCGTGTTTTCTGAGCAGCTCTCTTTTCTTATAAAAATGTCCATTTTCATCAACCAAACTCGGCACTTCTGCTACGGGTAATACTGGTCCAAATCTATAGTTTTCCCATTCGCAGGTCAATGTCAAGTGTACCCCATTGTCAAATTGAGGGTTGTTTTTTGCAAATACCGCCATTTCATAAAACCATGGGCAGGGAGCCATGATACTGTAAGAATTTACAATTCCCTTCTCCAGCGCTTGGATCGTAGCCCTATTTTCAGAATGTGAAAGTCCCGCATCATCTGCGTGAATGATCAATAACTTGGTATCTGTTGGGAAACCTAATTTTTGTACTGAATTCATTTTTATTCTAATCTTTTAATTGTTTCAACCGATCGATTGCATTTTGATTTTGGGAATTCAAATCTAAGGATTTTTTAAAGTTTTCAATTGCCTTCTCTTCAATGCCATTAAACAAGTACCCTTCTGCCAGACTATCAAAGAGATTAGCGGAATTTGGGTAAAGTGCTACGGCAAATAAAAAAATATTAATCCCTTGTTCAGCCGTATCAGGGTTGAAAACTAGCTGTAGCCCAAGTGTGTTTAAACTGCCTTCGGGAATTTTAAATGAAGGATGTTCCTTTACCGTAGAATCGTATAATTGGGAAAGATTTTGATATTGCTGACCTGATGCTAAATCATTAAAATCCATAAAAGTGAATTCGGGACTTTGTGGCCTATTGGTACTATAGGTGATCAAGCCATTTCTTACACCATTATCAGTTGGGTTGTTTTCAAGAAATCTTAATGCCAAATCCTCATTTTTCAAATAGGCGTTTAGGAAATTTAAAGTATAAGCGGCCGTCCATTTGTAGGATTCCATTATTTCCGAATCACTTTTATCTTGTCTTATATCCCTTTCGGCGAATAGCATTCCCAAGGTGCTGAAATAAGAATGGGTTAAATTATTGAATTTAAATCGGTAACCTTTTCCTTTGGTGATATTGTCATAGAACTCAAATTTCGTGTTAAGTTCAGCCTTTATATTGTCTTCCTTTAGTACTTTTTCGGGAATATCTTTCTGTGCCATATGGAGGTAGGGAACATTCATTTTTTCAATATCGAAAAAAGGAGATTCTTTTAATAGGGCGTACTGGTACCTTTCTGTACCGTCAAGACTGACAATGGCTTTTACTTTTTCATTTCTATTTTGGGCAATTGCATTTGATAAACCTCCAAAACTAAAACCCATAATTGCTATTTTATGGTAATTGGCTATTGAGAAATTACCGACTTCTTTTATCAAAAATGCCACATCCCTGGCCTGAGTTTCCATTTCCTTTGCATTGTTATCGCTAAACCAACGTGTATCAGTACCACGACTGGAGCTTGAAATCACAAAGTACCCCTGACTAGCTAAATATTCACATAGTGCAAAATTCTCTATTGATGAGGCCTGATAACTCGGTGCATAAACGATGACGGGAAATTCACCATCTGCAAATTCGATTTCTGGGTAAGCTTTTGTTTGTTCCTTGAGGTGATTTTGATTTGCGGAGGTATTGGAGTAGTAAAACCAATTTAACAGCTGCTCGTCTGGCAGGTATTCCCATTCCTCTTCTTCTTTCAAAACTTGAAAATAATCCAAAACCTTCATTGGGCTTTCATCTCCTGTAAGTTGTTCAGATGGATACCATATACTTACACTAATTGGTCTTGCAATTTTTTCATTGCTGTAATCAAAAATCCTACTGTAGTTCCTTGTGCTATCAGACCTGATGTAGTGTAGGAATCCCACCTTGTATTTCCCGTAGTCTAAGTTAATTTCTTTCAATGAAGTTTGTCCAAAACTCCCATATGCCTGGAAAAGTAGCAAGATGAATAAATATAGCATTCGCATGATAGGTGTTTTAGTATTCCCTTCCAAAACTTTTAATTTGCATTCATGTCAATAAAAAATTGAGGTTCAATATCAGATCAATATATCTCATCTTGGCTTGGATTGCAACTATGGCTTCCTATCCCACTCATCAGTCGCCTAAAAATTTTAAATTAAGCAGTTCAAAATAGCTGACTTTGGCTCCGCTTAGCCACCGCTGAGAGGATTGCAGACTTTAAATAAAAATTAAATTTTAAGTGTTTTTCCAGATGAAATCTGAACTATCAGCTCCTCTCAATTGGAAAGGTGAAAATGGTAAGGCTTTGGTAGAACCATAGATGCTGGGGCAAATAGGATTCACATTTCACTTCAGTATCTCGCTATTTTAGCTAATTAAATCAGCCTTTTCAGCCTATCATTCTTATAAATTATAAGAATGAACGATTTAATCCAGAATTAAAGGCTCATTCTAATATGGATAGGGTTCACCTAGTGCATTCTGAAAATTTCGCTAGAAAAAGAAATTTCAAAATAAATAAACTAACCACTAAACAGTCGGGAAAACCACAGAACTTCACAACTTTTTTAAAAATTTTATTCTTCTGGTTGAATGAATGGAGCAATATAAATAAAACTATTTTTCTGAATTCTCCTCCGCTGCCTTCGACAAGCTCAGCCGCCGGAAGCTAGCGGGAATAGATATAGACCTTTGTTTATAGCTATTGAGGTTTGATTATTTCCTTACTATATTCAAGCAAATATTCTAATTATGACATCCTACATAAGACATCTTTCCTTCTTTATTTACTTGCTTTCTACGCCATTATTGGTAGCCCAAGCTCAAAATCCAGGCAAAGGCAATCCCATCATCACCGGTGCTGACCAAACTGAAAAGTACCTCCCCTATCTAAAAGATAAAAAAATTGCTATCATGGCTAACCCCACCAGCATTATAGGTAAAAAACACCTGGTTGATAGCTTGCAATCTTTGGGGGTGGATATAGTTAAGGTCTTTGGTCCGGAACATGGCTTTCGTGGCAATGTGGGGGCAGGCGTCCATGTTAAAGACGAAATTGACAGTAAAACAGGCATTCCAATTGTTTCACTTTATGGCGCTAAAAGAAAACCATCCAAGGAGGATTTGGCAAATGTAGATCTATTGATCTATGACTTGCAAGATGTTGGTTGCCGTTTCTACACCAATATCAATGCATTGGTGCGCCTAATGGAAGCATGCTACGAAAACAACCTGGAATTGCTTATTCTTGATAGGCCAAATCCCAATGGCTATTTGATTGATGGTCCTGTTTTGGATATGAAATATAAATCAGGCATAGGGCAATTCCCTATTCCTATGTCACATGGATTAACGGTGGCTGAATTTGCTTTGATGGCCAACGGTGAAGGATGGCTAAAAGACAAGGTGAAATGTAAATTGAAAATTATCCCAGTTGCCAATTACACCCACGACATGCCCTACACTCTACCTGTCTCCCCCTCTCCCAACCTCAATACCCAACAGGCAGTACTTTTATACCCGTCTACCTGCATGTTTGAGGGCACTTATATCAATCACGGTAGAGGCACTAACTATCCTTTCACTGTTTTTGGCAGTCCTACCTATAAGGGCATATACAGTTTCTCTTTTATTCCAAAAAGCATAAAAGGAATGTCCCAAAGTCCTTTATTCATGGATCAGGTTTGTTTTGGCCTTGACTTGCGTGATTACGATACTGACCTATTGAGAGAAACTGGGCAGATAAATTTAAAATGGATCATAGAGCTTTATAAAAAGAGCCCTGAGAAAGAGAAGTTTTTTGACGGAAGTCTCAGCAAAGAAATGAACAATATCGAAATTCAGATAGGTTCAGGATTATTTCGGCAGCAAATCATTGAGGGTGTACCTGAAAGTGAAATCCGTAAAAGCTGGGAACCAGGCTTGTCTAACTATAAACTGATGCGAAAAAAATACGCGCTTTACCTTTAAATAAAATTGTGGCCATATCAATTGTGAATTGCACCAAGATGGCACTGAAATTGAAGGTGGATTAGTCTCAATGACCCTGCTGGTAAAAGTCTAGCAATTTTTGAATTTACCTGTACCTGTTTAAAAAGTAAAGATGATGAAATTTGATTGGTTAAAAACTTTGGTTATTAGTGCTGCTGTTATCATTGCAGGCTTTTTTATTGGGAACATGCATAAAATTGGCAAGCAGTATGACCGAACAGTTCAAGTAAAAGGATTATCTGAAAGGGAAGTAGATGCAGATTTAGCCGTATGGCCCATCAATATTTCTTTAATGGCAAATGAGCTGAATTCGCTCAGCTTAGATATCGAAAAGCAAAACAAGGAAGTTTACAATTTCTTTATTTCCCAAGGTTTCACGGAAGATGAACTGACCAAAGGTAGCACCAATATTAGCGATGTAAGAGCGGACCGCTACAATTCGAATGCACAGTACAGTGAATTTCGTTATTTGGCCAAGTCAGAATTCACGGTAAGAACCGACGATCTAGGCAAACTTCAAAAAGCACTTTCTGAATCACTCGAGCTCATGTCAAAAGGCATCTTACTAGAATCGAAAAATACCTGGAGACCCATTGAATATATCTTTACCGGTCTGAACGAGCTAAAACCATCCATGATTGAAGAAGCTACAAAAAATGCTCGAGAAGTGGCTGAAAAATTTGCCCGAGACTCTGATTCTGAAGTCGGCGAAATCAGAACCGCAAGGCAAGGATTGTTTACCATCAATGACAGGGATGAAAATACACCCCAAATAAAAACCATTAGGGTGGTCACCACCATTGACTTTCAATTGGAAGACTAGGCTTCCCCTATTTTCTCCAGAATCTTATACGTAATCAAATAAGCTGGTCTGACACCATCCATGCCCAATGCTCCTGAAGCCAATGTGCCACCAGTTTCCAAAGGATTGTCTGATGCGTAGTAAGCATACATTACTTTCACATTCTTTCGGATGCTATTTCTTATTTTACTAGCAGATTGAATGGCTTTCTGGTAGTGGGCACCTTCCATTTCCAGGCCTGCAGCGTTCCATGAAGATTTCATGAAATAACCCAATACCTCCTTGTTTTGAAGAGAAGTTCCTAAAACAGTAATCATTGGCCCATCATATACACCAAGACCATATCCTTCGAAATCCTTGGGATTCAACTCATTCTTAAAGGGATAATTGTCTGCTGTACCTTCAAATATATGGGCGTTAGGAATCATAATGTCGCCTTTCTTCCCCTCCAAAATACCAGCTTTTCCCATAATGGAAGTACTAATAATATTTAATGGTATTTTCTTTTCCCCTATTTCGTAAGGTTTTAACAATTCATCAAAACATTCATAAGCCTGCTCCCCAAAAGCATAATCCATTACTACCAAAACTGGCCTCTTCTTTTTGCCTTCAGGCAGTTTTACACCTGGAATCAAAAAGTCTGAAATCATTTTGTCCGTATCAATAATTTGCACGCCGATATTGGTTCCTGAGGAGTCAGGCAATTGGGTCAATCCATGTTTCATGGCATAGGCGAGTATTTCCTTTTCTTTACTGCCTTTTCCATTAACACTTATTTTCATGGCCATTTCCTCTATGGTTTCATAATCATCCAAACCTAAGGCTTGGTAACCATATACAGTATTCATCACACTATGAAGATTGGCACTAATTACGTGTATGGGTCTGTGCAACAAATCCTGCTCATCCAAGACAGTTTTGATGGTATTGGCCCAGGATTCGCCGTAAACATGGTGTCCTACCCTCTCCCTTAATGTTGCCGAGAAAGAAATCTCACGGTCTCGCTCATCCAACATTTCTTCCATAGACAGCCTTCCCATTTGGTAAATTATAGAGAAAAGACTATTGCTATTTTGAGAATTTTCAAACTTTTGAACTGCATTCTTTGTCTCCTCAAAAGTCCTTCCTGTCAAGTGACTGAGGTAAGAACATGCTGCCTCTTTATTGAATTCTTCACCTTTGACCTCCTTTTCGACGACCTCTTTCAACTTTCTCCAGTTGAGATTGATCCTTCCCTTAGGGTCTGTACTGTTCTTGCGGATTTTTTCAGACTCTATGTATAAAAAAGTTAGGTGAGTAAGAATATCATATATATCACTCTTGCCACGTGTCATTTCCACATACATCTGCTCCTCATCTACCCGGTAACAGTTTCGTTTTCTTTTAGAGGGAATTAGGGCTGTAAAGCCAGAGTTCTCATAGCCTTCTCTACTGATCAGGCGAATGTACCTGCATTCCTCTATGCCTTGCGGAAGTCGCTCCATGACATAGAGAAGCCCTTCCAACTCAAGTTTTTCGGAATCATTCACCAAACCGTAGATTTCAGGACTAAGGGTAAGCAATGCTTCCACCAAGGATTCGCCAGATACCCCCGTTGGTTTATAATTTCCCCTCATAAACAGGTGCCGCATGGTAATATACAAGCGTTCAATGGCTGCCCTCGATTCCTGTGCTTTAGTCCTTTTCATAATATTGCGTTTTAACCCAAAATAGACAATAGGATGTCTATCACTTGAAGTAATCACTCCCTGAAAAAAATTCAAGGCAGGCACTACAAACCCTATTGTTTAATCTGACTTTTAAAAATTAGGTAAAGCTACAAAATTTTATTCTGTTTAGAGAAAAATAAAAGTCGATTTAACAAAAATACAACTTGCTCCTTGACAAATATCTTGCTTTAAGGGTTTAATAAATTACTGCCCACTATTTGAATTAAATCAAAAGGTATTGATTTTTTAAAAATCAAATTGCTTGAGTCTATACCCTTCGCTATTATTGGAATTTCAGATTAACCACTGGTCTATTGATACAGCTTGATTTTGTTGGCTCTTTCAGCAGTCAATTTACTTATGGTCCCTTTTTCGTTTTCTAAAGTAATAAAGCCGTTTTCAGACAACCAGGTTACTGCCTCATTTTCATCTTCGAGGAAATTTTCCCAATCATTGGGATAAATCCATTTCACAACTTCTGTAGGGCAAAAAGCTGTTTCTTTTTTTCGCTTTGCCATTTCCATTGTTGCCAATACTAGGATGCCTTTGTCTAAATAATTCATATTAAAAAAGTTTAAGTTGTCCATCGCCTTTAAATTGACTAAAGTCATAAGCAGGCATTTTTGAGCCTTTAGGGAGGTATTTTCGAACAGAAAGCTGCACAATATCGGAAATGGTTTTCGCCAAAGCACCCTCCCCCTTAAGCCTTCTACCCCAATCTGTATCATTTGATTGCCCTCCATGTAGCGCTTCAATTTGATGCATTACTTTGTCTTTTCTATCAGGGAAATGCTCCTCCAACCAATTTAAAAACAGTTCTTTAACCTGACCATTTAGCCTTACCACCGTGTAACCTACTTGCCTTGCACCTGCTTCGGCAGCTTGTTTGATAATCTGTGTAATTGCCTCAGTATTAATTCCAGGAATGATTGGAGCAACCATGATGCCAGTAGGTATTCCCGCCTTAGAAAATTTGCTAATTAATTCAATTTTCTTTTGTGCTACAGCCGTTCTAGGCTCTAGTAAAAATTTCAATTTATTATCCAGGTGATTGATAGAAAAATAAACATGAACCAGCTTTTTTTCTGCTAGCTTTTTTAAAAGGTCAATATCTCGCTCTATTAGGCTATTTTTGGTGATAATACTAACGGGATGCCTATATTCAAGACATGTCTTAAGTATCTTTTGCGTGAGTTTATACTTGCTTTCTGCAGGCTGATAGCAATCTGTATTGCCAGAAAGCATGATGGCTTGGGGCTGATAGTTCTTTTTTTCAAATTGTCTTTTCAGCTGAACTACCACATCTGTTTTCACCAAAATCTTGGTTTCAAAACCTAAGCCTGCATCATAGCCCCAGTATTGATGAGAATTTCTTGCATAGCAATAGATACAGCCATGTTCGCATCCTTGATAAGGATTAACAGAGTAATTTAGGGGCAAATCAGGACTGTCATTGACAGTGAGTGCTGATTTTGTGCTAATATTAATAAATTTGGTGCGCGGATTTTCTTCATATTCAGGAAGATCAATTCCTTCAATATGCTCTTGTACTAGCTTGGTTTTTTCAAACGAATTACCTGGCTGATGTCCCGTACCTCTACCCTTAAAATCCGCACCTTCCATAAGGAGCAAGGTATAACATTAGCAGCAAAAAACCTTATCAGGTATTACATACCATGATGAAAGCAGGAGGGAAATTCTTGAGGGTAAAAGCGGTTTTGATTGTACTGAAATGAGTAGCAAACTGAAAACGTAACAAGTAGGAATAACAAATCTGAATGAAAAACCCAGTAGGTTTAAGCATCAGGCTACTTTTCTCGTAAATGGCAGTTCTGGCCTCTTTCGCAATAAGACTAAAAGGAAGAGAGGAAAGAAATAAATCTACGGGGTTTCCTTCGAGGTGCTTGTCCATGTTTTCTGCAGAGTCGCAAATGATAACAACGTTGTCAGAACCATATTTTTTTCTAAGATTGTCGCAAAAATGCTCACTAATCTCAAATACATAAAGCACTGCATCTTTATCCATTCGCTCGATAATTCCTTTGGTAATGCTACCATCGCCACCCCCAAGCTCAACGATGACTTTTGCACCTTTAAACTCGGCAAAAGACAGCATTTTATTTACCAGAGACTTTGAACTAAATGTTACCGCTCCAGTAGTTTTAATATTGACAAACAACTCTTTAAAGAGTGAACTTTTATTCATTAGTTAGTTAAATTAAACCAAGGTTAAGCTTTAAAACCTTCTGCAATTGAATTTTATAAATAATTAATTACGATCACAAATTTCAAAGTTACTAAAATCAACTTCATAAAATTCATTTTTTTTCAAAAAAAGAGAAATTCATTTTGGCTAAACAAAGTTAACAAGGTGCATTGAATTCTCAGGACAAATACCAACATTTAATAAATATCTATTCTAATATTGAGTATTAAACCTTATTTTTAGCTTTTAGTTTAGCACAAAACATCAAAAATGAAGTCGAAAAAACAACTCATTTTAACCTGTTATTCAATTTATCTCATTTGTACGCTTTTAATTTTAGGCCAGGCCCACGCACAAAGTGACAATAACAGAAACAGAAGGATAACCTCAAGTTATTATATTTCGAATGCCACGGTCATTCCGGAACCAGGAATAATACATAGCAATTATGATATTATTTTTAAGAATGGTACAATTAGTAAAATCGGCAAAAACCTAACTATTCCTAATGATGCCAAAGAAATCAAGGGGGAATCTTTATTCGTTTACCCAGGATTTATCGACTTAGGCAACAATTCAGGTATTGAGATTCCTACTTTGCCAGAAAGGCCAGATAATTTTGACACTTCAAACCCAATTCCTGAATTGGCTGGAATCCATCCCCACTTTTCTGCTGCCAAGCATTATCAATTCAGTGAGAATATTGAAAAGGGTTGGCGCGGCCTTGGTTTTACCATTGTACAAAAAATCCCTGAAGGGAAAGGTATGCTATCCGGTTCAACAACACTAGTTGTCTTAGGAAATGAAGGCAATAACAACCTACTCACCGACTATCCATCGCAGATTTTTCAATTCAATACAGTGCGAGGGGTTTATCCCCATACAAAGTTAGCCGTAATGGCCAAGTGGAGAGACCTTTTCCAAAACACCTTACTTTATCAAGAACATAGGGCTATCTATGCTAAAAATACAGAAATTGGGCGGGCAGAATTTGATCCTGTATTGAATGCCCTAGTGCCTGTAACTCAAAATCAGACTCCTCTCCTCGTGGCTTCCAAAAGTGAACTCGATACGCGAAGAGCGCTAAAAATGCAAGAAGAAAACAACTTTAAACTTGTTTTACTTGGTGTAGATGAAGGGGATGAACTTATACCAGTACTGCAATCAAAAAAAGTCGGAGTTATACTTAACCTGGCACTTCCTGATGATAAATTTTCTGATTCCCTAGATAGTGAGGTGCAAGGTAAAGATTACGATGCACGAATGGAAAGGGCGCGTAAAGCATATCTTGAACCTTTAAGTTTAGCTTCCAAATACGAAAAAGCCGGAATCCCTTTTGCTTTTACAAGCTTGGGTTTAGAGAAAAAGGATTTTTATAGCAATCTAAGCCTGATGATAGACAATGGCCTATCAAAGGATGCTGCACTGGCAGCATTGACCCTGAACCCAGCAAAAATGCTAGGAATAGAAAACATCAGTGGCAGTATTGCTCCTGGAAAAATGGCCAACATGGTCCTTTTGACGGACAGCCTTTTTACTAAGAATGGAAAAGTAGCTATGGTTATCAGTGATGGCTACCTTTTCGATTACCAAGACAATACCAACTCGGAGAAAACTGGTAATCAGGTTTGGAAATATTCAACTGAAACGCCCGTGGGTCAATCAAAAGGCACCTGGGAATTCATTAAGAAAGACGACCAATGGGAAGGCATTGTCTCTTATGACAGCCCAAAAGGGACGGGAACCAAAAAGACTAAAATGAAAACTTTAGAACTTACCGATAAATCCCTTTCATTTTCATTTGTAGTTGAAACCAACGATGGGGTCTTAGACGTAACCGTTGATGGAGAAATAAAAAACAATACTGTGTTTGAAGGCAGCATGAATATTAAAGGGTATTCCCAGTTCACTGTTCAGGCAACGAAAGACGAAAAACCAAATAAATACCATGAATAAGAAAAGACTATTACTGGCTGGCTTATTAATTTGGTTGAGTGTACAAGTTTACGCTCAGGGAAATTATTCTGGTGATTTATTGATAAAAAATGCTCAAGTAATCACCATAACCAATGGAACGCTGGAGAACGCAGATGTACTGGTTAAGGAAGGCATTATTACTGAAATAGGAACCAACTTGAAGGCTTCTAAAAATGTTAAGTTAGTAGATGCATCAGGCCAATATTTAATGCCTGGTATCATTGACGCTCATTCTCACCTTGCACTTGAAATCATCAATGAGGCAAGCAGCCCGATCACTTCTGAAGTTCAGATGAGGGATGTCATTGACCCTTTTGACGTTTCTATCTATAGGGCTTTAGCAGGAGGAACAACAATCTCTCATGCCATGCATGGATCCGCAAATGTGATTGGAGGGCAAAATGTAACTTTGAAACACCGCTACGGAACAAAAGATCCAGATAGGCTGATAATGGAAGAAGCCCCTAGAACCATAAAATTTGCTTTGGGTGAAAATCCAACACGAGTACATGGTATAGGGAAAAACCTACAACCCCGATCCAGAATGGGGGTAGAGGCAGTCATCAGAAATGGATTTGAAGAAGCCCTTCAATACAAAGCTGTCTGGGAAAATTGGAACTTAGAAAAGCAGCAAAAAGAAATCAATATTGCCCCGCCAAAATTCAATTTAAGGTTGCAAACACTTGTAGCTATTTTGGATGGTAAAATCATTATCCATTGCCATTCATACCGAGCAGATGAAATTTATATGCTAATTGAAGTATGCAAAGAATATGGCGTGGATAAAATCGTTTTCTCCCATGTGAATGAAGGATTTAAAGTAGCCCCAGAGTTGGCAAAGTACACCATGGGGGCTTCTGTTTTTTCTGATTGGTGGGCTTATAAATTTGAAGTTTATTATTCCACGGCATTCAATGCAGCGATTTTAACCAAAAATGGTGTTGTGACTTCCATCAATTCAGACTCTGACGAACTCGTTAGGCACCTTTACCATGAAGCAGCCAAAACACAACGCTATGGTGGACTTACAGATGATGAGGCTTTGGCGTTGATTACCATTAATCCTGCCAAACAATTGGGCATTGACAAATACGTAGGTTCTATAGAAGTAGGCAAACAGGCCGATTTGGTTTTATTTGACAAGCATCCATTGTCCATTTATGCCATCCCACAAATGACCTGGGTAGACGGCGTAAAATACTTTGATAGAGAATCTGATCAGGATGACCAAAGGATAAAAATAAATATTAAAAGGTCTCCTGACCCTTTTCGCCTAAGCACAGGTGCCCACGATTGCATGCAGGACATTGACATGTTGTTTACTGAAAACTACCACAATTAATAGTTGAAAATGAAAAAGCAACTCAATTTCCTTTGTAATAATCGAATTCAAATGAAAAAGATAAATTTATTAATTTGGTCCTGTTTCTTTATATTAAGTCAAGGCCTTATGGCCCAGATTGAAGGAGAAGTGATAAAACCCTACAAAGCCAATTTCTTACTTACCAATGCTAAAATCCATACCGTCACAAATGGTATTTTAGAAAACCATGATTTGCTAATTGAAGAGGGTTTAATTAAAGCTATAGGAAAAAGTATACCACATCAAAACCACACAATAATCGACTGCTCAGGGAAGTCTCTCTACCCAGGATTTATTGACAGTGGAACAAGCTTGGGAATAGTAGAAGTAAACTCATTGTCTGAGACCCAAGATTATATGGAGCTGGGCAAATTTACACCACAAATGCAAGCCTTGACTGTTGTAAACCCAAATGGTGTTGCCATACCCGTAACAAGAGTAAGTGGTGTCACTACAGTCCTCACCCAACCCCGAGGTGGTTATTTCCCTGGAACAGCTGCACTTATCAATTTGAATGGCTATACACCAGCACAGATGTTTGGTGGCTTTAAGGGTTTAATTATGAATTTTCCTTCTGCTGCGAGGTCGGGAAGCAATGACAGCAGGTCATTGGAAGATTTAGAAAAAGCAGCAACAAAAAACTTGGATGAAATCAATGTGCTTTGGGAAAAAGCCACTACCTACCTTAAAATTAAAACAAAAGGAGGAGAAATGGATTATTACCCAGAAATGGAACAACTTTCCAGGGTTTTAAATAAAGAATTGCCATTACTAATAGAAGTAAATGCTGCCAAAGACATAATTTCAGCTTTGGAATGGATCAAAGAAAAAGATGTGAAAGTGGTATTTACCGGAGTGGCTGAAGGATGGAAGGTGGCAGAGAAAATTGCAAGCGCCGGAGTTCCTGTAATCACCGGCCCTGTCCTTGCATTGCCAACAAGAAATTCGGACAATTATGATGCTCCGTACAACAACCCAGCATTGCTTCAAAAAGCTGGTGTGAAAGTAGCTTTGCGAACCATGGAAGCAGAAAATGTCAGAAACCTACCTTTTAATGCTGGTTTTGCAGCGGCCTATGGAATGGGTACTACAGAAGCCTTAAAGGCCATTACTATCAATCCAGCAGAGATTTTTGGGGTAAGCGACCGCATTGGTTCTTTGGAAAAAGGCAAAAAAGCTACACTCTTCATTGCTGATGGTGATCCATTTGAGCCTAAAACTCAAATCCAGCAAGTTTTTATTAATGGCTACAGAATTCCAATGACCAATAGGCATATTAGGCTATACCAAGAATTCCTCGACAGGGAAATGCAGCCTAATTGATCTTCCTTATAATTCCATTATGCTTTCACTTCTTATAGTGAAAACCTAAAGACCAAATCATGAAACACAACCGCTATCTCTACTTATTACTATTGGGGATCTTAATTGCCTGCCAAACCAAAAACAACTCAAAAGACATTGAAACCATTATTTCTGAAGTCAAGGAAAATCATGCTCCTGATAAAAGAGTGGCCCTTTTTGACATACAATGGAAAGACGGTCAACTAAATGGTGAAACAAATTTGCCTGCAGCACATGATGAATTGCTACAGCGATTAATTTCAAACAATATTTCCTTTAAAGATTCCATTCAACTCCTTCCAGATCCGGCATTAGGCGCCAAAAACCTGGCTTTAGTAACCAATTCCGTTGCGAATATTAGAAGTGCTCCCAAACACTCCGCCGAACTGGCAACCCAAGCCTTGATGGGTACGCCATTGAATGTGCTGAAAGCAGACGGCAGTTGGTACCTGGTACAAACCCCAGACAAATACTTATCCTGGGTGGATGCTGCTGCCATAGTGCTTGTAGACCAAAAAACCATGAATGAGTGGCTAGACAAAGAAAAAATTGTTGTCACAGAAATGATTAGTACAATCTATGAAAATGCCAAGTTTGAACAAATCGTTAGTGATATTACGGCAGGAAATGTTTTGGAATTGGTGGGATATGAAAATGGAAACTACCAGGTAGTCCTTCCAGATCAACGGAAAGGTGTAATCCAAGGGGATCATGCCATAACTTACGAAGTATGGAAAAACAGTCGGGAGACCAATGACTCGAATCTGATCCAAACCGCTAAAAAAATGATGGGCGCCCCGTATTTATGGGGAGGCACTTCTCCCAAAGGTATTGATTGTAGTGGATTTACCAAGACCATCTATTTTCTAAATGGCATGATAATCCCTAGAGATGCATCTCAACAGATTAACGAAGGAGAACTTATTGACAAAGACAAAAACTGGGGTAATTTACAAGTAGGGGATTTGTTGTTTTTTGGCGTTCCAGCCACTGAAACAAGCAAAGAGCGTGTGGTGCACGTAGGCATGTGGATTGGTGATGGAAAATTCATTCACTCAAGAGGGAGGGTTCGGATAAGTAGTTTTGATCCTGAGGATGAGCATTTTGATGCCCCCGAACTTGCTCGGTATTTAAGAACAAAGCGCATACGCAATCAACCTACTGAGCACATACTCACTGTAGACAAGGTATTACAATAATAAAGATCACCCATGAAAAAATTAATTTTACTTTATTTTACTTTTGGATTAGCTTTCAACCTTTTAGCCCAATCCCAAATGGACGGCTTTTCGGAAAGTGACACAAAAAAACAAACGGAATTAGAAGATTTATTTTTAGAGAAGGTAGATTTTGGAAGTTATAAGAACCACTTAAAAACCATTACTGCCAATCCCCATACCGCAGGATCTAAAGCCAATGAAACGGTAAGGGACTACCTAGTGAAAGTGATGGGAAATGCCGGACTAGAGACCACTTTGTATCCCTATGACGCATATATGCCAAAAGATCCTGGAGACTCAAATGTAGAAATTGTAACACCCAAGCGCAAGCCTTTGAATCAAATGGAAGATATCATTCCAGAAAATTCTTATTCTATCCATCCTGACCTTCCAAAAGGATGGAATGCCTATTCAGGAACTGGAGACGTAACTTCTGAGGTGGTGTATGCCAATTATGGCACGAAGGAAGATTTCGAAAAGCTTGCTGAACTTGGAATCTCTATCGAAGGTAAAATAGTATTGGCAAGATACGGGAGAAACTTCCGTGGCTTCAAAGCCAAATATGCTGAGCAATATGGCGCTGCAGGACTATTGATTTATACAGATCCAGGAGATTATGGCTATAGCAAGGGGCTTGTTTATCCTGAAGGTAATAATTACAGTGAAAGTGCCATTCAAAGAGGGTCAGTATTGACAGAATCATTTACGGGCGACCCTTTGACCCCCTTTGAACCTGCCTTACCTCTTGATGGAAAAACAAAAATCGATCGTTTAGATCCCAGTGAATCGAGTTTACATTCCATTCCGATTACACCAATTGGCTATGGTGCGGCTGGTGAAATTATGGCATTGATGAAAGGAAAAGCTGTGCCTGGTGGATGGCAGGGAGGCCTGCCTTTTACCTATAGACTTGAAGGTGGCGCAGGTTTAACGGTAAGACTTAGTGTAACACAACCCAAAGAGTTTGTTCGAATCAATAATGTGGTAGGAACGGTTAAAGGCAGTCTGTATCCCGACGAGTGGATTATTTTAGGTTGTCACTATGATGCTTGGGCGTATGGGGTTACAGATCCAGGAAGTGGGACAGCCATGTTATTGACCTTATCAGCAGCATTAGGTGAACTCGTAAAAGAGGGTTATAGTCCTAAACGATCAATTATGATTGCACATTGGGATGGAGAAGAGTATGGCGTAATTGGCTCTACAGAATGGGTGGAGCAAATGAAAAAGGAACTGGGAACAAATGCCGTAGCTTATTTGAATTTTGACGGAGGTGTTTCGGGTAGAAGTTTTGGAGGTGCTTCAGCCCCAAGTTTAAAGAAGATTATGACTGACGCTGCTAAAAAAGTAATTTACCCAGATTCTTCCAAGACTGTTTTTGAAATGTGGTCAAAAAATGGAGAAAGCCTACCAATTGGTAATCTTGGAGGTGGTTCTGACCATATAGGCTTTTATATGCACGCAGGCGTTCCCTCTCTAAGTGGAGGAACAGGTGGCAAAACGCTTTACCACACCAATTATGACGATTTTTTCTTCTATGAAAAATTTATAGATCCAAGCTTAAAGATGGGTGGTGCCGTCGCACAATGGGCAGGAATCATGTCCTTACAATTGGCAAACGCAACCCTTATCCCCTATGACTTACCTAGATATGCAACAGATTTGACTTTGCATTTTAAAACGTCAACTGATAAAATTAAAGCCTATTTCCCAGCTTTCAATGGCTTTCAAAAATCCATTTCGGCGATTAACAAACTTGAGGAATCAACGAATGCATTTAGTAAAACACTTCCAGCTGCCTTGAATGAAGGACAATTGAGTGAAAAAGAAATCAAGAATTTGAACGCTGATTTGATCCAACTTGAAAAAAGCTTTCTTCACAAGGAAGGAATGCCTTTCGGTCCATGGTACCTTTCTCTATATGCTTCTTCTGATCCATATAGTGGTTATGCCTCCTGGATTTTACCTGCGATTGAATTTCAAATTGCAAATTCTAAGAAGGACCAATTAAACCATTGGGATGCTGTTTATGAGAAAGCCATATTGAACCTTAATCAAAAGGTAATTGACATAAACAAAAAATTGGAAAGTAAATAATTATAGCCGAATTCAAAGGCATTTACAAAAACAAACCCCGGGCAAAACTCGGGGTTTGTTTTTTAGTTTATAATCAATTGATTCCAAAACAAACTTTCCCTCTTTAAGAGAAAGGGGGAGTTACAGGAAATAGGATTTTGATCGGCTTCTAAGCTATCAGTGGCTGAGCGGAGTCGAGCCTTAGGTAACCATAACCCCTACCTCTTTGGCTCTGTTCAGGGTCTGTTTATTCAGCTGACCTTATGGAAAATAAGCAATTCATACATTAATCCCGCAAAAAAATAATGAATAATAAAGTGACGCAAAGAAGCCTGAAGGGCTTCAACAATAATAGCCACGGGTGAAACCCGTGGAAAATGATGGGGCTATAATTTTGATTTTGGCGGCATTGTTGCTTTTGTTTCTGCAACAATGCTGACAAAATCCTGTCTTCAATTAGCTACATAACGGTACTGTACCAACGAAATAGAATCGTATCTACCCTTTAAAATTCTTACTTATTTGCTGGGAAATATTGGACTTTAATCTAGTATTAAAGGTCATTGAGACTTTTTTAACTTAATCCCTCCGTTCATTTTTGTCTTGACACAAAAACGAACCAAAAAAGTCAAGGCTGTCAAATCTTATTTAAAATGATGGGTTAGGATTTAGAAAACAAAACTCCTTTACGTTGCCATCATTTGATTTTTAAATCAGCATTCCAGACTAAAAATGAGTGGATCTCCTCACCGGAGCTAACTCATTTTCTTAACGTCTTCCACGCTGATCCAAAAACCATAACCTTTGAAGGCCAGTAAAACCTCACCTATAATGATCTCCAAGAAACAAATTGAAATTTTAATTCAAATCCTCATGTGTTCTTCCGCCGTGAGGAAGGGACTTCAGGAAAATTGGCTTTAAGTGGCTTCTAAACCCCTTTCTCTTAGGGGAGTTGCATAAATGAGAATTTAATGCTGATTTGGGAAGATGGAGATGGGCTGACTAAATTTGAGATAAGAAATGCAATCCATAATCCTGACATGACAACATCCAAGGTTTTGAAAAGAGGATTTCGATTATTCGGAATTTGGAGGAACGAGCTATGGTTTAACAGTTTTTCAGCCCCATTAAAAACACCAAATCAGCCTTTTTATTTTTCTTTAGGCGTATCGTATATAATTGTCCGAGTGCCTTTGTAGAGTTCAAACACCAAAAGTCTGCAATCAATGGTTGCGTTGTAAAATGGAATCCTTCTTTTCGGTTTTAGGCCTATTTTCTTGCCTAGATCAAGATTACCAGTAAAAACCAAACCAGTATAACCGGCGCAGCTCTTTTTCATAAAGTCACCAATCTCTCTATAAATAAGTTCAAGTTCTTCTGCTACCCCTAGCCTTTCTCCATATTCAGGATTGAAAAAGATAGCTCCCTTTTCTGTTTCAGGTATAGTCGCCTCTCTAAAATCACACACCTCAAATTGAATAAAATCCTCCACCCCTGCTTCTCTGGCATTTGCTCTGCTGGCATTTACGGCCCGCTCACTTATATCAGAGGCAATAATTGGGAAATCAGGTTTTGGTTTAATCTTTTGCTCCAGTTTCTTCTTTAAGTCGTAAAAAACCCCTGCATCATATCCATTGATATACATGAAGGCATAATCGTCTCTATACAATCCAGGATACCTGTCTGTGGCCTTTAAAACGGCTTCGATGGCCACTGTACCTACCCCACACATAGGGTTTATGAATGGACTCTTTCCGTCCCACCCAGAAGCAATTAATGAGGCTGAAGCCAAAGATTCCATCATAGGCGCACTTCCAGGAATTTTCCTGTAGCCATGTTTGATCAGGGTATCGCCAGAAGTATTGATATAGATACTTGCTTGCTCTCCTTTCCAAAAGAACTGGAAAACTGCTTCATTGAGCTCAGAGCCTGAATCTGGTCTTACACCAAACTTATCCCTGAACCTATCTACGATGGCATCTTTAACCTTTACGTTAACAAATAAGGGATTGTCTACCGTCTCATGCTTTACATTACTGATGACAGAAAAATAACCATCTTCAGCAATATAATCTTCCCAAGGCATTGCTTTGATTATATCATAAAGACCTTGAATATGATCCAATGGGAAGGAATCAATCTCATACAGCACATGACTGGCAGTTCGCAGGTGCATATTTAAAAAAATACAGTCGTTTAAGGTGCCTTTTAAGGCTACATGCGTTCGGAATACACCATCAATTTTGAAGTCCAATGCAACAAGCTCAGCTTCTAAAAAGGGCGCATTTCTGTCATAACAGGTAATGACTATTTTTCCTTCCTTATTGAAATCTATCATGGCACAAATATACCTGAAAAAATTGGCATGAACCGAAAATACCCGAAGGCTTCGGTTCTTAATCTAATGGTTTTTTAAAACCTTAAGCGCTGCCTCGTAAGAATCAGGGTCATTTACATTATGAAATTCCTCCTTATCAGGGGCTTGTAAAAGTTCAACATCTGAATTAATTAAAACTTTACGCGGACAACTATAACCCTGACTTAAATACCTGAATAAAACAGGATAAGCTCTAGGTTCCCATATCGTAACCAAAGGCTCTGGAAATTTACTCTCTGGATCTAAAAAGCAAGTTGCTAATTTTGATGGATTCCGATTGCTTATCAAAAAATCCAATGTTTTTTGGCTTAAAAAAGGCAAGTCACAAGCGACACTCAGCCAGGCCACATCTGGGTTTTCCATAAAGGCAGAAATAAGCCCTCCCATTGGCCCCATTCCTATTATCTTATCCTTTATTGCCAATTGATTGTTATCGCGATCAATGTCCTGTTCAGAATTACACGATAGGTAAACATCTTTGCAATGTTTTGTCAACAAATCGCTTATATGGTCCTTTTGACTTTTATCATGGTAAGTTAGGTTCGATTTGTCGCGGTTCATTCTACTACTTTTGCCTCCTATTAAAACCAAACCATTAAGCGGTGGCCGACTTTCTTTCATAAATTCATCTACAAAAGAGCATATCTTATCCGTTTCGCCAATTTTTAAAACAGGCAATTCCTCCCAGTTCGAGATATGGGTTTTAATACAATCTGGAATAGTTGTGTGGCCTTCTTGTAAAAGCAATAACCTCACACGGGTTAGCTTGGCCAATTTTTTATCCATAGGCTTTTTGGGATCAATGACCAGTACCTGGTCTTTAGCCTTGAAGTGATTGGCATTGATAAGCACGAGCTCCTGATTGTTTAACCATTCTCTTTGCTCAAAAACGGATACTTGCTCTTGCCTTCGATCCAGTCGCTTAAAAACGATCTTGTCTCTCAATTCTACGACATCAGCGAATTGCATCAAGCTATCCTCCTTGCCACCTCCTGCAAGCAATTCATCTCCTTCTTTATGGTCGGCATCTACATAAGCCATCTTATAAGAGACTGATAGGTGCTGAATAATCTGTTGGGCTATCTTCTGTATTGTGCTACAGGAAGTACCCAGAAACCCCAATTCTATCCTGCCATAATCACCCAATGAAGGTTTGGCCAATTGAACATGCTTTTGGTGCTTATCTTTTGAAATCACGTTTACCTCCTGTTTTTTCTTCTAATTTCATTTCCGTAATCACGATATCATGTGAAAAGCCTTTACACATGTCATAAATCGTCAATGCAGCAACGGATACTCCGGTCATGGCTTCCATTTCTACTCCAGTTTTGCCTGTAACACGGGTAGTGCAGCTGATAAGAATCTCCTCTTCTCCAACTGCTTCAATCGTTATCTTACAATCGTCCATTCCAATTGGGTGGCAAAGGGGTATTAGATCGGAGGTCTTCTTGGCCCCCATGGTTCCGGCTATAATTGCTGTTTGGAAAACGGGTCCTTTCTTAGTTACCAATTCAGAAACAGCATTAAGGGATTGCATAATTTCCTTACCTAAAATCACCCTGCAGGATGCCTTGGCAAAGCGTTGGGTAATTTGTTTCTCTCCTACATCCACCATTGCAGGATTGCCTGTTTTATTATCCAGGTGGGTAAAGTCTTTTTTTGTCATTCCAATGCATTAAATTATGAAGCTGTTCGTAAATCATTTACCACCTTACCTATATAATCAATCGCAAAGTCCACCTCCTTTTCGGTGGTAGACTTGCCGAGAGAAAGGCGCAAAGTGGCCATTGCGGTAGCTTTGTCCAATCCCATGGCTGTAAGTACATGAGAAGGTTTGTCTGAAATACTGCTACATGCAGCTCCAGAACTTACCGCTAACTTTTTATTGATTCTTATCAGCAAAGGTTTACCTAATATATCGTTAAACGAAACATTACAAACATGTGGCAATCGATCCGAAGATCCGTTTCTTTGGCTTCCCTCAATTTTAAGCAATCCTGTTTCCAATTTATTCCTCAACTCAACAAGCCTTTGGCATTCGGCCATATGATTTTTTAGGCTTATTGAAGAGGCTTTACCCAGACCAACTATTCCAGGTACGTTTAAGGTTCCACTTCTAAGGCCCATTTCTTGTCCTCCACCCGTAATTTGAGCTGCCAAATCAATTTTTGGAAAGCCTTTTCTGATATACAAAGCCCCTACTCCTTTGGGACCATACATTTTATGGGCTGAAAGTGCCAACATATCCACCCCTAAATCTGAAACATTTAAAGGAATCTTTCCAACCGCTTGTACTGCATCCGTTATAAAAAAGGCCCCATAAGTTTTTGTCAAATCAGCCATCTGTTTAATAGGATGCAAATTTCCTGTCTCATTATTGGCTGTCATTGCTACCACCATTAATGTGTTGGTTTTGAAACTGGATTTTAATTGATCCAAAGAGATTTCTCCTTGGGCATTTACAGGTAGGCAAGTGCACTCAAAACCTTGACTGACCAATCCCTCGATGGTATCAAGAACTGCCTTATGTTCGGTAGCTATGGTTATCAGGTGGTTTCTTTTCCTTTTATCTGACAAGGCAAGGCCTTTTATGGCCAAATTTATGGCTTCAGTGGCACCACTGGTAAATAGTATTTCTTTGGCCTCCGCTCCGATCAATTCTGCAACTTCCTCTCTTGCTTCTTCAATCGCATTTTCAGCTATCCATCCATAGGGGTGATGGATGCTTGATGCATTTCCATAAACTGAGGTAAAGTAGGGCAACATTGCCTCTACTACCTCAGGGTGGCAAGGAGTTGTGGCGCTGTAATCAAAATAAATCGGTAAATCCATCTCATGCGTATTCAATATATCGACTATTTAGCCATACTTTCAGCCATCTGAATGGCTTGGTAGGCATTCACTATACCACCTGTTTGGCTAAGGTCTCCAAAAGGGACTGTTTTCTCTTGTCCTGGAAGATTAACTTGATCGTCTCCAACTTTATATACAGAATTTTTTAGAATTGTTCTTACTTCCTCTGGCTTAAGTTCAGGATAATAGGCTAATAACAAGGCGGCAACTCCAGAAACAGTAGGGGCAGCCATACTTGTGCCACTGTTGTTTTCGTATTTAGAACCAGGAACAGTTGAGTAAATGTCTACCCCTGGCGCAAATAAGTCCACTGCCTCTTTGCTGAAATTAGAAAAAGTGGCAGCAAGATTTACATCTCCTTTTGGCCCTGAGGCCCCTACTTCTATCCATACGTCTGAAGTTCCTCTCTTGGCAAACCACCTGTTTGGATAATTGTTTTTTGGTGTAACTTCTTTTGAACTATTGCCTGCAGCATGGATCAAAAGCACTCCTTTTCTCTCTGCATATTTTACTGCTTTGTCAACATATTTTTTTCCAGGAGAGTAAGATTTCCCAAAACTCATATTGATGATATTGGCGCCATTATCCACCGCATATCTAATAGCGTTCGCGATGTCTTTGTCCCTCTCATCTCCATTAGGAACCGCCCGGATTGCCATGATCATCACATGGTCAGCTATACCATCTATTCCCAAATCATTCCCTCTATTGGCAGCGATGATTCCTGCCACGTGTGTACCATGAGATGGGTCTGGACCTGTAGGATCATTGTTACCATAATCTTTGTCTTTATAATCTTCCGGATCATCTCCTACAATATACCTAGGGTCAAAGTCAACATTATAAGCATATTTCGCTTGCACTTCAAAATGTTCAACCGCTTTTCCAAGTTCTTCAAGGATGGTATTGATGCTGGCATCTTTGAGTCTAATCATCCCAAACATTTGCTTCAACATATCAATAGCTGCAGTAATTTCTTCCTCTTCTGAATGGAATCCTTCCAATTCCTCTTCACTAAAATCGGAAACATCAAATTCCTTTTTCACTATATCTGCCATATTGGAAAAACCTTCCATCATGTTGTTGTACATATTGAAGTTGGATTCCGCCTCTTTTTTTGTCTCCTCAAAATTTTCATTGATTCTTTCCCAATAGGCATACTCCTCTTTATTTTTTCGCTTGACTTCTTCTTTCGTCAAATCTCCGTATTTTGCTTTCAATCGGATGTATTCCCTGGTCAATTCATGAGAATCATTGTCTACCTGTGAACCGTCTTTTCCACCGATAAAATTCCAGCCATTAACATCATCTATATAACCATTTTTATCATCATCTATCCCATTTCCAGCAATCTCATCTTCATTGATCCATATTTTTCCTTGAAGATCCTCATGGCTAATGTCAATCCCTGAATCAATTACAGCGACCACTATCATGGCATTTGGGGATTTCCCTAGAAGTAATTTTTCGTAAGCTTTTTCTGCTCCTGTACCCATTATTCCATCATCTATAGGGTCAAGTAAAAACCAATTGTCAGGTGTTTCTATACTATCTTTGAGATATTCAGTCGCTGAAAATGCGGAAATAGAACCATACCCACTGAGAACGACTCCCAGTAAAAAAGCATAAAAACAGGTTTTGAAATTTCTTTGCATAAAATTTGAAGTGTAAATATGATTTATTAAATTTTTAATTGCTGTTAATCGTGTTTTCCAGGATAGAAAGGTACCAAAGATTCAGTTTGAAACAAATCTCAAAAACTTTTACGGTAAGATTATCCTTTTTGTGGTTTAATTTTAAGACAGGGCATAAATACCGTAAACATGATCATTAAAATACAGCTAAAAAGCTGTATACTTATCAACGGAAATTTTGAATAAAATTTATTTAAGGCAACAGGTTTTTCAACACTTTATCAAGAATTGTTCCATTACAGTATATACAGCCTGCTTGTGCAATTTTTGGGCACCTCAATGAATATTCATGTTTTAGGATTTCATTTGCCTTATTTATTGAGTTTTAAATTTTGTAACTTACTGATTCATTGAACCATTTGCTTTTTAAAAGAAAAAATTACGGACATCTATTGGAATATTTAACAATGTAGGTTTATTTTGTACAATCCTTTTACTTTTTAGAAGTAGCTAGGATTTATATAGAAGAGGCAAGAGACAGGCTCGTTGACCCTCTGGCAACCTGGAAAATCCAAGGTGCCAATTCCTGCCAGATGAAAAAGTTTACATCTGGGAATATAAATTCAAAAACTATATGATTTTATTTTACAGCAAAAAAAAGGACAAAGTTTCCAGGTATTTCTTCAATCATTTAATTTCTTTTCTAAAAGGATGGAAAAATTATGCCTTAGGCGAATCTAGCGCCCAGTAGTTTTACTCATTGGATACTTTAACAAGTTTATTAGAATTGATAACAAACCTAAAAAACAAATAACATGTCAAAAAATTATCGTTTCGAAACATTACAGGTTCATGCAGGACAAGAAGTGGATCCTACTACTAATTCCAGAGCAGTTCCTATTTATCAAACCAGTTCATATGCATTTAACTCAGCTGAACATGGTGCCAATTTATTTGCATTAAAGGAGTTCGGTAATATCTACACTAGGATAATGAACCCTACCTCAGATGTTTTTGAGAAAAGGATGGCAGCATTGGAAGGTGGAGTGGCCGCTTTGGCTACCGCCTCAGGTCAGGCAGCACAATTCCTAGCACTGAATAACTTCCTTAAAGTTGGTGATAATTTTGTAACATCTCCTTACCTATATGGAGGTACCTACAATCAGTTTAAAGTATCATTCAAGAGGATTGGAATAGAAGCTAGATTTGCAAAATCTGACAAAGCCGCGGATCTGGCAGAACAAATCGATGAAAAAACCAGAGCCATATATGTGGAGACTATCGGGAATCCAGAGTTTAATGTACCAGATTTTGAAGCCATAGCCGCACTTGCCAAAAAACATGACATCCCTTTGGTAGTTGACAATACTTTTGGCGCAGGAGGATACCTTTGCCAGCCTATCAAACATGGTGCGAACGTTGTTACGTCTTCTGCTACCAAATGGATAGGTGGTCACGGAACTTCCATAGGAGGAATTATAGTAGATGGTGGTAATTACAACTGGGGAAATGGTAAATTTCCTGAATTTTCTGAACCATCTGAAGGCTATCATGGCATGAATTTCTGGGATACATTTGGAGACAATAATCCTTTAGGATTGCCAAACGTTGCTTTTGCAATCAGGGCCAGAGTAGAAGGCCTCAGAGATTTTGGACCGGCCATTAGTCCTTTCAATTCATTCTTATTATTGCAAGGTTTAGAAACTTTGTCTCTTCGCGTACAACGTACAGTGGACAATGCATTGGAGCTTGCAAAATGGTTGGAACAACAACCTAAAGTAAAGTCTGTAAATTACCCAGGTTTGCCAAACAGCCCTTACCATGCCAATGCTAAAAAATACCTTCCAAATGGATTTGGTGGTGTTCTAAGTTTTGAAATAGAAGGCACCAAAGAAACAGCTTCAGACTTTATCAATAATTTGGAATTAATTTCCCATTTGGCCAATGTGGGAGATGCTAAAACTTTGATCATTCAACCAGCAGCTACTACACATCAGCAGCTTTCAGACGAAGCTCAGTTAGCATCTGGTGTTACACCTACCATGTTAAGAATATCCTTGGGTATAGAACACATCGAAGATGTGAAGGCTGACCTTATTGCCGCTTTCGACAAAGTATAAAACTATTAAAATGAACCTTCAATCGCCGCATTTGACTATTGAAATGACTGAAGAAATCTTCTATTGCCAGGAAGCATTACCTTTGGAATCCGGAGAATCTTTTCCGGAATTCCAATTGAATTTCACTACCCAAGGCCAATTAAATACCAATAAAGACAATGTAATTTGGGTATTACATGCATTAACTGGAGATGCCAATCCTCAAGAATGGTGGTCTGGATTAATTGGAGAGGACAAATTTTTTGACCCCTCTAAGTATTTCATTGTATGTGCCAATTTCATTGGCTCTTGCTATGGCTCAACACAACCGTTGAGCAATGACCCAATTATGGGAAAGCCATATTTTTATGACTTTCCCAATATAACTACCAGGGATATTGCAGCAGGCTTGGATAGGTTGAGAATTCACTTGGGATTAGAAAAAATCAATACGGTGATTGGAGGCTCTTTAGGTGGACAAGTCGGCCTGGAATGGGCCATATCGCTAGGAGATAAACTAGAAAACGCTATTATCGTAGCGTCCAATGCAAAAGCTTCTCCCTGGATCATTGGTTTCAATGAAACTCAGAGGATGGCAATTGAATCAGATAGCACTTGGGGAGATTCACATCCTGAAGCAGGTAAAAAAGGCTTGGAAACTGCTAGAGCGATAGGTATGCTCAGTTACAGGCATCCTCTGACCTTTTTACAGAGTCAAGGGGAAACTGAGGAAAAAAGAGATGGCTTTAAAATCAGCAGCTACCTTAGGTATCAAGGTGTAAAATTAGCCAATAGATTCAATGCAATGTCATATTGGACCCTTTCCAAAGCCATGGATAGTCACGATATAGGTCGGTCGAGAGGAGGAACTCCAATGGCATTGTCAAGAATAAAGTGCAAAGTACTCTCAATTGGGGTGGATACAGACATCTTGTTTACAAGTGAAGAGTCGAGGTACATTAGTAAGCATGTTCCCAAAGGGACGTACAGGGAAATAAAATCAATTTATGGACATGATGCCTTCCTTATTGAATACGAACAATTGCACTATTTTTTAAAATCCTTTTATTTAGAAAATAACAGTTAGGTAAAAATTCTTAAGGCATGATTCCATACACTAAGATAAAGGAAACTTGTTTGTACATCAATGACTTGGACAAAGCAGAAAAATTCTATCATGAAGAATTAGAAATGCCATTGATTTCGAAGGTGGATGGAAGACATGTGTTTTTCAGGTGTGGGGAAAGCGTCCTGTTATGTTTTCTACCTGAAGTTACAAAAATCGAAACCAATTTACCTCCCCATTTTGCCTATGGAAAACAGCACTTGGCTTTTGAAGTAAAAGCGGAAGATTATCTGGAGATTAGGGAAAAATTAAGTAAGAAAGAAATTGAGATTACCCACAATCAAGATTGGGGAGGTGGCCTAAGTAGTTTTTATTTTGAAGATCCATTTGGCAATGTACTTGAAATAGTACCCCAGGGGATTTGGGAATAATTTAATTTTATTTTTTAAGGCTAGGGAGAATTAATTAGCCCGTTTGCTATATTATTTAAAAATAATTTTTCGAATAGGAGTTGTGGATTGTGATTTCTTTTAGAATATTGCAAGAAAACCAACCATCAAGTTAAATGTCTTATCAATTAATTTTTACATTAGGATTGTGTGCATGTCTATTATCCTGCACTGCCCAAAATATGGAATTTCATAAAAACAAAGTAATCGCCCACAGAGGGGCCTGGAAGGCTAATCCACACCCTCAGAATTCCTTAGCTTCCTTACAAGCCGCAATCGACCTTGGTTGTGAAGGATCCGAATTTGATGTCTGGATGACTGCAGATGGCGTACTAGTAGCCAATCATGACGCTGACCATGAGGAAATGGTGGTTGAAGAATCTACTTATGCCCAACTACTAGAAAAAACATTGCCCAATGGAGAAAAAATCCCTACAGTAGAAGAATACCTTAAGCATGGCATGAAGCAAAGCAAAACGAAGTTAATCTTCGAAATTAAGCCTTCAGGAGTTTCTAAAGCAAAAGGAATTGAACTTGCAGAAAAATCTGTTGCCATAGTAAAGGAATTGGGTGCAGAAAAATGGGTTGACTATATCACCTTCGATTATGACATAGCGCTTAAAGTTATCTCATTGGACCCAAACGCCAATGTCGCTTACCTTAGCGGAGATAAAAGCCCGCAAGAATTGAAAGACGATGGTTTTTTTGGCTTTGATTACAATATCAAAAAAGTAAAAGAAAATCCACATTGGATCAAGGAAGCACAAGACCTGAACATGACCGTTAATGTTTGGACTGTTAATAAAGAAGAGGACATGAAATGGCTATTGGATCAAGAGGTAGATTTCATTACTACAGATGAACCTGAAAAGTTATTTTCACTAATCAAATAAAGATGAAAATTACGGGGAATTTCTGGATTGCTATTTTCTTGCTGGCATCGATGCTAATTATAAGCATTTCCTGCGAGGAACCTACTACATCCGATAGGAAAGTAAAGCATACAATCCTGATAGGCCTCGATGCTTTTGGTACCAGAGGGTTTCAGAAAGCAGCGACTCCCTATATGAATAAAATGATAGCAAATGGAGCAATTGCTCCATTTGCTCGTTGTTTATTGCCTACAAATAGCTCCCCAAACTGGACAGCCATGTTAACAGGAGTTGGACCTTTGCAACACGGAGTTTATGACAACGATTGGGAAAGAGACAAGCAGATATGGCCTCCGGTAATAGCTACGGAAGAGGGTGTATATCCAAGCCTCATTAATTGGATAAAAGACCAAATACCTTCCTCAAAAGTCCATTTTTTTTATGAATGGGGAGGGCTGGCCAGATTATTCGATTTAAGTAAAGTAGATAAAATCTACCGAGGGGAAAAAAGCGATGATATTTTTGAAAAAGCAGTGGATGCTTTTTTTGAAGAGCAACCTGATTTTCTATTCCTCAATATTGATGAAATTGACCATCAAGGGCACGATAAAGGGCATGATTCTGAAGCCTATTTTAATGCCATTTCTCATTTCGATAGTTTAATTGGTAATTTCGTTCAACGACTGGAAGCCAGCGGTTTGATGGATGAAACATTACTAATAATCACTGGAGATCACGGCGGGATTAATACAGGTCATGGGGGCACTACCCTTAATGAAATTGAAATCCCAATAATTATTTATGGGGCTGGGGTAAAAAAAGGTCTGGTACTCAGTAAACCTTGTTATATCTACGATGTCCCAGTCACCCTTGCCTACGCGCTGGGAATAACCCCTCCTAAGGCGGGAATAGGAAGACCAATACTAGAAGCTTTTGACCAAAACAGCATCTCTGCTCCTTATGTACCTATGCCGTTGATCTCTCCAACACAGGGCTTTTTTGCAACTTCACCATTAGTGGTAGAAATGTCAGTAGACGCTACTGATGTGGACATATTTTATTCGTTGGATGGATCTATCCCAACAAAGGAATCAGGAAAAGTATACAGTATACCCATTCAACTTAAAGAAAGCACCTTACTAACGAGCGTTACTTATAAAAATGGGGTTTATAGCCGTCCTGAAATCAACCAGTACCGAATTGGAAATGGTGAAAATGGGAAAATTTCATGGGATTATTATGAAGGTAATTTTTCACAAATTCCTGATTTCAATAAGCTAAATATTGTAAAATCAGGCACCAGTAAGGAGTTTAGCCTTAAAGAAATCCCAAGCCGCTCTGACCACTTTGCCGTGAAATTTGAAGCTACGCTTCAATTAAAAGAAAGCGGTAAATATACTTTTTTCTCTCAGTCTGATGATGGTAGTAAAATATTGATCAATGGAAAAGTTGTTGTAGACAATGATGGCTCTCATTCTAGCCAATTAAAGAAAAATACTATTAACCTTTCAAAAGGAAATCATCCAATTGAAGTTTGGTATTTTGAAGACACAGCAGGTCAAGAGATTCAAGTCCAAATTGACGGTCCAGGGGTACCCAAACAAATACTTACCGAAAAATTTTTCAAGTAAATAACAGTACCTCAATCGACTCTATTTTAATACTGATCGGGGAATAGCTGCAGGCAAGCGGCTAAGCATCTCATTGTTCAATAATTGCGTGGCATTGGTAAAACTGGAGACATTGATTACATTGTTTTTTTGTCTCCCAATTAATACAACCTCATCCCCTACTATGGCTTCTTGAATATGTGTAATGTCTACCATAAATAAATTCATGTTTATTAAACCTACTATAGGCGCTTTTTTCCCATGAATTAAAACCTGCCCTCTATTTGACAATGCTCTTGGGTAACCATTAGAATAGCCTAAGGGTATAACGGCAATCTGCATCTCTTGTGTTGCCTGAAAGGCTGTTCCATAACCTATAAACTCACCCTGATCTACAGTACGGATATCCATTATGTCAGTTTTCCAGGTGAAAATTCTTTTCATAGTAGCATCCGACTTTTTGTTGGTTTGATGTAAATGAGCATAATAGACATCTGGACTAGGCCAAAAACCATATTGAGCCACCCCAATCCTTACCATGTCATAAACAGTATCCTCCATGGCCAAAGCAGCAGCGGAACAAGCAATATGTCTGATTTCAGGTAAGAATTTTCTCTCTTTGCATATTTTAAGAAAGGCTTTGTATTTTTTGTGTTGTTGGTCGATTTTAAACTGGTTTGAGATGCTTTCAGCACCCCCGAAATGGGTACATAAACCTTCAAATATAAGATGGTCTTGATGTTGCTTTAGGTAAGTGAGTGCCTTAGGAAATTCTTTGGCATGCATTCCTGTTCTGTTGGCGCCCGTCTCCACTTCCAGGTGAACCTTGGCTTTTTTATCAACCTTCTTAGCCGCTTCCAAAACCTTGGAAAGGCGGTTGAAATTATAAACAAAAAAAGCGATACCATTTGAAATGGCCCAGCCCAGGTCTTCTTCATAGATAATCCCCATAATCAGAATTTGGCTGTTTGGTTTACAGACGCTCAAAACCTGTTCTGCTTCAAAGGAGGAGGCCACGCAAAAATGATTGACACCACATTTTTCTGCCATGGGAACAAACACCTCAATGCCGTGGCCATAGGCATTCGCCTTGACCACGGATGAGAGAATTGGTTTTTCACCAATCTTTTTCCTTATAAAATTTATATTGCCCTTATAGGCAACCTGATTTAATTCTATTCTAGAAGAATGCTTTACCATTGTTTTTTAATTTCCAACCAGGTATAAGATTTACCCCAACTTTCCTTGGCCATATCTTTAACAGTATCTACTACACTTTGAGGGATTTTATCCATTTTAGATGCGGCATCCAAATTATTATAATGAAAGGCATAGATTCTTGCAGCAAATTGATGAATGGGAAGGGATGATTCGCCATGAATTTCTCCATTTCCGTAAACAGATGGGGTAATTCCCTGTCCCCAGTTCTGTCTTCCCTCATTATTTGGATTCAGAAAGTAGGCCCTTACTTCACCATTCGGATCCTCCTCCACTCTAAGCAAAGATATGGCGTGGAAGCCTAACATCTCTCCTTTTGCAGATGTGATAAAGATTCCGACAGGATTAGGATAGACCAATCGATGACCTCCATTGTATTTCGGATGACACATTCCATAAAACACTCTAAGGAAGCCATCAAAATCAACAATTCCATTGGATAAATAATCATAGGCGGAAGCGAAGCCAATCTGGATCCATTGCCCATACAGTCCTGGATTCACCCATTTATGCGGGTCTTCTCCTCTACCTGAAGCTCTACGCATCATTTCGTTGTAGATTTTATCAAGCATCGGTACCAACGTAACAGACACTGCATCTAAATGGTGATCCAATTTCTGAACCAATCCCAAAGCAGATTCTGAATATTTGATTTCACTTCCTTCAAATCGGAAACTTAAATCGTCATGAACAGCAGCAGAATGTACCATATGTATCAACTTGGCCGGAGCATGCTGACTCCACATGCTAATCCCCCTCGCACTTTGGCAAGTGGGATTGTTCCCCTGCCCTACTCCTAATGGCTGGCCAAGAATCCTCAGCAAAGCACCTATTAGGTACTGCTTGGGATTCACTTCACCAGTGGAGCCAGTGATCGATTTATTGATCCTCTCCTCCACTTTAGAGTTTAATCTAATGGTAAGCAGGTTATGCAAACCCGCTCTTACAGCCGTTCTGGAAAGTACTCCATTCTCTAAAGTCTTTGAAAGCCCGTAAATGCACTGAGCATTGTACGGATGAATTACATCAGTTATTAATGAACAAACGAATTCTTGGTGTTCGTTAAATCTAACCACACCAGACTCATCAAGTCCTAAGCATTTGGCAACCAAATCATATTTCTTCTCCTTTACCAAAAAAAGCAAAAGTGTCGCATGGTAGGTACTTACCAATCCATTGGACAGCATACTTTCACTTATATCTTCGGCTTCAGTTTCAAGCTGGTTGTCCTGCAAATCCTTTAGATAAGTGCCATACTCACTGAAAGTTTTGTCTTTCGTACCTGAAGTAGGCCTGTAAATAGAACGCTGAAAAGCGAGTAAAGCACTATCAGCTGGATCTTTCGGATCAAGCGCTATCTTTTCTTTTACCAAAGCGATAATTCGTCGCTGCTTTTCTGTTACTACAGGCCTTTGCTCACAAATAAGTTCAAGCTCCTCTACCAGCGCCGCCTTCACCTTTGACAGCTGGATTTGATCTGAGACAAAACCAAATAAGGCATGTGCCTTACTTAGCTCATGCTCACTCATCAAAAGTCGGGTTTCTTCCTGAGGCTCATTGAATACAAACTCAAGGTTGAGCACCAGTGTCTCTTGCAGGTAACTCTCTGCTTCCTCCTTTATGCTCTCCGATCCTTCAATCTTGCCTCGAGCCAATGCCAACATCCTTAATTCACTAAGCAATTCATAAGTTGAGTTAGGATGTCCGCTCTTATAGGTACCATTTACCAATTGGGGAACCAATCGTGAGGGATTTTCCCAAGGTGTATCCTTGAAGATTCCCGCTTGGTTAAGGGCAGGAATTCGTTCATAAATTTGCTGAACCCCTTCTATAGTATTACACCAGGCATCTAGTTGTCCTAATATTTTTTTTGCTTTTTCTCCTCTTGTCAGCACAGTGGCTGATTTATAGTTCTCAAATAACTCGTCAAAGGATTCTAAGTTACTTATTGAGATCACTCCCTCTTGCATATTAGTTATTCAGATTCTTTAATGATAAAAATCTACATTTTCATAATGTAGCAACAACTCAGTCATTCGATCAGGATCATCTCCTTTGAAATTGACGGTTCCGAAGTGATTTCCGAATCCCTCCCTGGAATTGACCTTTTGATTGGTTAATGGAGGTATCAAATTATGGTCCAGAAAATAAGATTCTTCTTTCAATTCCTCCGGAATGATTAATTTTGATATTAAATCTTTATGCGGATAAATCATCACATTCCCATAAAAGGTACTTGGTCTTGCATCCAAAGGAGGTAGCAATTCATTCAGTTCTTCTTCTGTCAATTCTGGATCATGACAACAAACAAAAGCTGCCAGCGCATCAAAACCATAAGCTTGTCCGCAAAGTTCCAATATATGTCCACCTGGAATCCTACATGCCACTTCACCAAAACTTAGCTCATCGTCTTCTGTAAGGAACCATTCTGGGTGAATCATACCATATTGAATACCAAATAAGTCCACAAGTTTTTGCATCTCTTTCATAATCTTGTCCCTTTTGGTATGAAGGTAATTTCCCTCTGGGATAAAATTAGAATAACCTAGTTTAACGTATTCTGTAATGTTCATGAATCGGATTTTACCGCCATGGACAAAGGCCTCGCAAGAAAATTCTTTACCAGGCAGGTGACTTTCTGCTAGGCATGGGAAATCTTCAACTTCACACTTATCTTCAACATCTTGTTTTGACCTCAAAAGGCGGTGTCCGACTGTTCCTGCGGAGGCAAACGGTTTGATATGCACCCAACTGTCTTCCTCTCCATCCACTTGCAAATTTGCCTGGTTAAGTCGATTCATAAAATTGAGTACCCCCTCTTTGCTATATACTTCTTCAAAAAGGCCAACTCTCAATCCACCTATAAGTGCTTTCCTTTTCATCATCGCTTTATTCCTAAAAAGGAATGCCCTATTCAAAACTTTAGGATCATCTCTATACAAAGAGTTTAATGCTCCTGCCCATTCAACTGTTTCCTCAAACAAAGGGACGGCTACATCCACACCATAAGCATCCAACTTGTCTTTTAAATCCAAAGAGTTTGAAGCATCACTCCACTCGTCAAATTGATAGGAAACAAAAGGGATGTTATTTTCTTTGGCGTAACTTTCAAAATCAGGAAAAGAAACGACTACAAAAGGTTTATTGAGTTTTTGCATACTTTCTATAACAGGTAAACTCCAACCCATTAGTGCAAAACATTTTGCCATTTTTCAATTAATTTTGGTTCTATTATAGTACACAACAAAAAATAGGCTAAAGTCAATTTTCAATTAAAAATAAAAAAAATCTCCTAATATATTAAATCAAAATCTTTATATAATGAAGTTTTACTTGAAAAACCCAATTCCAAAACAAAGCGTTTTCCTGATTAAGAGGGCAAATATTGAGGAAGCGTTAGCATAACAACAGGCATTATTTTTGATAATTGCCCTTGTATGACATTTACATCACATTATATCCCTGTTTAATTTGTATTTTTGACGAAATAAATAAATATTTGCAAGGTTTAGCATGAAGAAAGAAGTATACATATCATTTAAATTTAATCTGACCCTGAATAACCATTCTGGGTATCCGATATTTGGTCCTATCAAAACCTACAGGACCTTATTTAGGGCCTAGTCCCTAAACTCTTTTAATATATCCTATGTGGATATTTCTATTTCCAAAAGCATTTCAATCATTCATTTCAACCAATTTTCTTAGGGCTGTCCGTCAATAGCGATTTGATGGGAGATGACGGTAAGCCAAAAAAATGCTACGATGTTTAATCAAAAATTTATTATTAAACCTGCAGGAGAAGAACATTGCCAATATGCGGAAACCATTACTAACGAAATGGAACTTTCTGCTCAGGCAAGAGGCACAGGTATAGCAAAGCGATCCCCAGAATACATCAAAACCAAAATGCGGGAAGGGAAAGCCGTAATTGCGCTTACTAAAACTGGAGAATGGGCAGGATTCTGTTATATTGAGGCATGGGGTCATGGTAAATTTGTAGCCAACTCAGGATTAATTGTATCGCCCAATTTCAGAAAATTCGGATTAGCCAGAGAAATAAAGAAGGAAGTATTCAAGCTTAGCCGAAAAAAATATCCCGATTCTAAAATATTTGGTTTGACTACAGGAGCTGCGGTAATGAAAATCAACTCCGAGCTTGGTTATTATCCTGTGAGTTATTCTGACCTTACTACAGATGAAGACTTCTGGAAAGGATGCCAAAGCTGTGTCAATTACCCCATACTCATGAGCAAGAACAGGTCAAATTGCTTGTGTACGGCTATGCTTTATGAACCAAAAAACGTGAAAAAGGCAGAGCAAAAGAAATTAGCCTCTGAGTTCAAAAAGAATCTTAGTCTTTTTGAACGATTGGTCAACATTAAACGGGCCATGTTTCTTAATTTAGCGAAAGGGAAAGAAGCACTAGTCAAAGTAAAAGATAAAGTAAACCAATCATAATAACACATTTGTTGCTTTAGGGTAGCACTCTTAAATAAAAGGTATTAATTGTATGAAAAAAGTTGTTTTAGCATATAGTGGAGGTTTAGACACCACCTTCTGCGCCATTCACCTTAGCAAAGAAAAGGGATATGAAGTGCACGCAGTATTGGTCAATACAGGAGGATTTGAGCGGGAGGAATTAGAACGTATTGGCGAAAGGGCGAAAACATTAGGCGTAGCTTCCTTTAAAGTTCTTGATGTCGTTTCCACTTATTACGACGAAGTGATAAAGTTTTTAATCTATGGAAACGTATTGAAAAACCAGACGTATCCACTTTCCGTCAGTGCTGAAAGGATTTTGCAAGCCAAAGCATTAGCTGAATATTCTAAAAGCATAGGCGCTACTTCCATAGCGCATGGTAGCACTGGGGCTGGAAACGATCAGGTGAGGTTTGACATGATCTTTCAAACAATATTGCCTAATATAGAAATCATCACGCCTATCAGGGACCTAAAATTAAGCAGGGAAGAAGAAATCACTTACCTAAAGAAACATGGTGTATCCATGAACTTTGAGAAAGCTGCTTACTCTATCAACAAAGGAATTTGGGGTACTTCTGTAGGTGGTAAGGAGACCTTAACTTCCGATCAGGCACTTCCAGAAAGTGCTTATCCTACCCAGGTAAGTATTACAGATCCGTCAACTATTGAACTTACATTCGAAAAAGGCGAATTGGTAGGAGTAAATGGGGACAAGTTTGATCACCCTGTAGCAGCTATATTAAAAGTTCAAGAGTTGGCAAGTCCTTACGGAATTGGAAGAGACATACATGTGGGAGATACCATTATTGGAATTAAAGGCAGGGTAGGTTTTGAAGCGGCAGGTCCATTGGTCATTATAAAAGCCCACCAATTACTAGAAAAACACACCCTGACCAAATGGCAAAGTTATTGGAAAAATCAGATGTCAGAATTTTATGGCAATCATTTACATGAGGGACATTACCTGGATCCAGTAATGCGCAACCTGGAGGCATTTATGACAGATACACAAACCTATGTTAGCGGGGTCGTAAAAGTACAACTTGCTCCCTATAGATTCAGTATGATTGGCGTCAATTCAGAACATGACCTGATGTCCTCTAAATTTGGCAGTTATGGGGAGATGAATAAAGGATACACGGCAGAAGATGTTAAAGGTTTTACAAAAATCCTAGGCAATCAAACAGCCATTTTCCATAAAGTAAATAAAAGCTTAGACAATGAAAATCATTAAAACAGCCGTAGTTGGAGCTGCAGGATATACTGGAGGAGAATTGCTTCGTTTGTTGGTACACCATCCTAATGTGGACTTAAAATGGATTCATAGCAATAGTCAAAAAGGTAAAAATTTAGAAGAGGTGCATCCCGATTTAATCGGAGATGCCTCACTTGCATTTACTGATCAAATCGACAATAGTAATCTTGACTTGGTATTTTTATGCCTGCCCCATGGACAGGCAAAACCATTTTTAGAGCAACATGCATTTGATACCGAGACAACAGTTATCGACTTAAGTACAGATTTCAGGAATGAAAGCAATGGTTTTGTCTATGGCTTGCCAGAAGTGAACGGAGAAATTATTAAGGATGCAAAAAAAATAGCCAACCCTGGCTGTTTTGCTACTGCCATACAATTAGCTTTGTTGCCTGCCATTCAAAAAGGATGGGTAAAAAATTCTTTGCACGTCACAGGACTAACAGGAAGTACCGGAGCAGGAAAAAAACTTTCCGAAACCACTCATTTTAGTCATCGTAATCAAAATGTGTCTGTTTACAAGTTGTTTACGCATCAGCACCTGAAAGAAATCAATCAAACATTCAAACAACTTACCCCTTCCTTCGAGCAGCAAGTATTGTTTGTTCCTTATAGAGGTAACTTTTCCCGTGGAATTTGGATTACGGCTTATTTTCCATTTGAAGGAAGCCTGGATGAAGCCTACAATGCCTATTCGGCATTTTATAAAGATGCAGCTTACACCCATGTCAGCAAAAATGACATTGAATTGAAGCAGGTAGTTAATACCAATAAGTGCCTGGTTCATCTCAAAATTGAAGCGGGTCAATTGGTCGTTTATTCGGCCATTGACAACCTTGTAAAAGGTGCTTCTGGTCAGGCGGTTCAAAACATGAACCTTGCATTTGGACTTGATGAAAAAACGGGCTTACAATTAAAAAGTACAGCCTTTTAAAAAATATTGACTATCGGACAGTAGCACCGGCCTGTCCCCAAACATATATTATATGCAATTGTTTGACGTCTATCCCCTTATGAATGTCACTCCTGAGAAAGCCAGTGGCGTTTATCTTTGGGACAATAAGGGTCAAAAGTATCTTGACTTGTACGGAGGCCATGCCGTAATCTCCATTGGCCATTCCCATCCTCACTACGTTCGAAGGATTAGCGAGCAACTGCATAAGATAGGTTTTTATTCAAATTCAGTACAAATTCCACTTCAAAATGAAATGGCTTCGAAACTGGGAGCACTTTCCGGGTACGAATCCTATAATTTGTTTTTGTGTAACTCTGGAGCGGAAGCCAACGAAAATGCTTTAAAACTGGCCTCTTTCGAGACGGGAAAGCCTGGCGTAATAGCCTTTCACGGTGCATTTCATGGTAGGACTTCTGGAGCTGTAGCCATTACCGACAATAAGAAAATTGTCGCGCCTTTCAATAGCGGGCATAAAGTTTTCTTTGAGGCCTTAGGTGATTTGGAAGCAGTAGAGCAAAGATTGAAAGGTGGAGAAATTGCTGCTGTCATCATAGAAGGAATTCAAGGCGTCAATGGTATTCAAGTTGCTGGAGCAGAATTCCTTACCGGCCTTTCAACGCTAACAAAAAAATATGGCGCTAAGCTGATCCTAGATGAAGTTCAATCAGGCTATGGCCGTACTGGGAAGTTTTTTGCCCACCAATGGGCAGAGGCACTGTCTCCTGACCTAATCACTATTGCAAAAGGGATGGGTAACGGCTTTCCTATTGGAGGAGTACTGATTCATCCAGACATAGAGGCCAAATATGGTTTGTTGGGAACCACTTTTGGAGGTAATCACCTGGCATGTGCTGCGGGACTTGCCGTGCTGGAAGTGTTGGAAGAGGAAAAACTTATGAACAATGCCCATACCATGGGCGAATTCTTAATGGGAGCGTTGAAAGATGAATTTCCAGAAATCCCTTCAATTAGAGGAAAAGGTTTGATGATAGGATTTGATCTTACCGAAGAGGCTGCTGGGTATCGCTCAGAACTAATCAGTAATCACCATATTTTTACAGGAAGTGCTGCCTCAAAAAACACCATTCGAATACTGCCTCCACTTTGTGTGAAGCAGGAAGAATTGCAGCTATTCCTTAAGAGTTTAAGAGAAGTAATTATTAGCAGGAAGACCAATTAGAAGTCATGATAAACTTTACCAAATTTGAAAACATTGACCTTGCCAACAGTCTAATAGAAAAAGCATTGGCTTTTAAGACAGATCCCAGGGTCAATGAAAATAAGGGCAACGGAAAACGTATCGGCTTGATTTTCTTAAACCCAAGCTTGAGGACAAGAATGAGCACCCAATTGGCCGCCTCTAATTTAGGCGTAGAAAGTTTTGTCCTCAATATGGACAAAGAAAGCTGGGCATTGGAAATGCAGGATGGTGTTGTTATGAACCAAAACAAGGTCGAACATATCAGGGATGCCGCTGCTGTCTTGGGTGGATATTTTGATATTTTAGCCATTAGGGCATTTCCTACACTAACCAATAAAGAAGAAGACATCAGCGATTTTGTTATCAATCAATTTATTAAATATTCTGGAGTGCCCGTAATTAGCCTGGAAAGTGCCATCAGACATCCTTTGCAAAGTCTGGCTGACATGGTGACCATCCGAGAAAACTTTAAAGAAAACAGGAAGCCAAAAGTTGTGCTTACTTGGGCCCCACATATCAAAGCCATTCCGCATGCGGTTGCCAATTCATTTTCAGAATGGGCGATTGGTTGTGATTATGACTTGACCATCACGCATCCACATGGGTACGAATTGGATAAAAAATTTACGAATGGTGCCACAATAGAATACGACCAGACCAAGGCCCTTGCAGATGCTGATTTTGTTTATGTTAAAAACTGGAGTGCCTTCACTCCATACGGGAAAATTCTAAGTGTCACAGGAGAATGGCTACTGAATGAGTCGAAATTTGGAGAGAACACCCATGCCAAAGTCATGCATTGCCTCCCAGTAAGGCGTAACCTGGAGTTAAGTGACGAAATTTTAGATGGCAATCGTAGCCTTGTCCAACATCAAGCAAAAAACAGAATTTTTGCTGCCCAGGCAGTAATTGACACCATGCTTTAAAAATAGTCCCTAATGGATATTAGTGTAATTAAAATCGGCGGAAACGTAATAGATCACAAAGAAAACTGTACGGAATTTTTAAAGTTATTTGCTCACTTCCCCGGAGTAAAAGTACTGGTTCATGGAGGAGGAGTAATGGCAAGCCGCATAGGCAGTTCCTTGGGAGTTGTTCCCAATATGCACAATGGGAGACGGATTACCGACAAAGAAACATTGGATGTGGTCACCATGGTATATGCCGGATTGATCAATAAAAATCTGGTGGCTGAACTGCAAGGATACGGACAAAATTCAATAGGCCTTACTGGAGCGGATGGCAATGCCATTACCTCTAGGAAGCGTCCAATAAAAGAGGTGGATTTTGGCTTTGTAGGGGATATAGCGCATGTAAATACCGCGTTGCTTGAAACCCTACTGGAACAAAATATTGCACCGGTATTTTCAGCTATTACTCACGATGGGAATGGGCAATTGCTCAATACCAATGCAGATACCATTGCTTCTGAAATATCGACCGCATTGGCAAAAACCCATACCGTGAAGCTTTACTTCTGCTTTGACAAAAAAGGCGTATTAATGGATGCTAATGACCCAGAAACGCTGGTACCTTTGATCAATGAAGATATTTTTAAAGCATTGCTCCAGGATCAGGTGATCCATTCTGGAATGATTCCCAAGTTGGAAAATGCTTTCAATGCGCTTAACAAAGGCGTGGCGAATGTTTGGATGGGCTTACCAGAAAACCTGCTTCTTGCTGCAAAAGGAGAAAATGCAGGAACAACCATTGAATCGTTGTAAAACGATTACTATAGAAGAACTATCATATGGTGGAAATTTGAATCCACTTTAACCAATAAAAATAATTGGAAGCTTTAGCAAAATTAAAAATTGAGGCAATTGATCTTCTGAAATCACTTATCAGCACTCCATCTTTGAGTAAAATGGAGGACAAAACGGCTGATTTAATTCAAACTTTTTTTGAAGACAAAGGAATAAAGACCAATAGAAAAGGCAACAATATTTGGGCTTTCAATAAGCTATTTGACCCTACCTTGCCTACCCTTCTTCTGAATTCACATCATGATACCGTAAAACCCAACCAAGGTTATACGCTTGACCCCTTTACCCCAGTAGAAAAAGAGGGGAAGTTATTCGGCCTAGGCTCCAATGATGCCGGAGGATGCCTGGTAAGTCTAATGGCTACTTTTGTATATTATTACGAAAAAGAAATACCTGTAAACCTGGTCATGGTGGCTTCTGCCGAAGAAGAGATCAGCGGCCGAGGCGGCATTGAATCTGTCCTTTCAGAGCTACCAGAACTTGAAGTTGCCATTGTAGGAGAGCCTACACTATTAAAGATGGCCGTAGCGGAAAAAGGCTTGATGGTAATAGATGCAGTGGTGACAGGAGTAGCAGGTCATGCGGCAAGAGATGAAGGCACCAATGCTATTTACGAAGCCCTTGAAGACCTCTTGACTATCAAGGATTTTAAATTTCAAAAAGAATCTCCTTTTTTAGGTCCAAACAAAGTATCAGCCACCATCATCAATGCTGGAAGCCAGCACAACGTGGTCCCTGACACATGCACTTACACGCTAGATGTGCGGGTTACGGATGCTTATAGCTTGGAGGAAGCTTTTCAGGAGTTAAAATCCAATTTAAAAGCGGAACTTACCCCTAGGTCTCTCCGCTTAAAATCATCCTATATAGCGGACAATCATCCTATGGTTCAAACGGCTAAAAAGATGGGCTTGGGAATGTATGGTAGCCCTACACTGTCAGATCAGGCCCTGATCCCTTTTCCTTCCGTTAAGATAGGTCCTGGAGATTCAGCTAGGTCCCATACTGCTGACGAATTTATTTATATTGATGAACTGAAGGAAGGAATTTCATTATATGTTACACTATTGGAAAATTATTTTTCCATCACAAAAAGAAACACCCAATGAAGCTTTGGCAAAAAGATAAAACCAGTAAGAAAGAAGTAGAAGCTTTTACCATAGGAAGAGATCCTGAATTTGACCTTTTGCTAGCACCTTTTGATGTAACAGGATCGATGGCTCACGCCATCATGTTGGAGTCTATAGGTTTGCTAACCAAGGAAGAGTTGAAGGTTTTAATTAAGGGATTAAAAGAAATCCGGGAAGAAATCGCTGAAGGAAAATTCAGCATCGCTCCGGGAGTAGAAGATGTACACAGTCAGGTGGAATTTTTGCTTACCGAAAGGTATGGTGATGTCGGCAAAAAATTACACAGTGGTCGGTCCAGAAACGATCAAGTTTTAGTAGACCTAAAATTGTATTACAGAAAGGCCATCAAAGAAACGGTAACAGAGATAGAAAACCTTTTCCAGTTGCTTACCTCTCTGGCAGAAAAGCACAAAGATGATTTGATGCCTGGTTATACCCATACCCAATTGGCAATGCCATCGTCTTTTGGTTTGTGGTTTGGCTCACTTGCTGAAGGCTTGGCAGAAGACATGGACTTGTGGCAAACTGCCTACAAACTGGCCAACCGAAATCCATTAGGGTCAGCAGCGGGTTATGGAAGTTCCTTCCCATTGAATAGAACCATGACAACAGACCTTTTGGGGTTTGGGGACATGCATTACAATGTCATCAATGCGCAAAATAGCAGAGGAAAAACTGAAAAAACGCTTTCCTTTGCGATGGCAGGTACAGCCGGTACATTGAATAGGTTAGCCACAGACTCCATCCTATTTATGAATCAGCATTTTGGTTTTATCAGCTTTCCAGATGAATTGACTACGGGATCAAGCATCATGCCCCATAAGAAGAATCCTGACGTTTTCGAACTGATACGTGCCAAAACCAATCAAATTCAGAGCTATCCGCAGCAAATAATGATGCTGCTTACCAATTTGAGTACAGGGTATCACCGTGACTTACAATTGTTGAAGGAAACCACTTTTCCTGCTTTCGAACAATTAAATGACAGTCTAAAAATTGCACAATTGATGCTTGAAAATATTAGTATCAAACAAGACCTTCTTGATGATGGATTTTATGCTTATTTATTCAGCGTAGAAGAGGTCAATAGACTTGTATTAGATGGTGTTCCTTTTAGAGATGCTTATAAAAAGGTCGGTATGGACATAGAAAAAGGGGCTTTTACTCCTGGGAAAAAGATCAAACATACCCATGAAGGCAGTATAGGACAGCTTTGTTTAAAAGAGATTAATAATAAAATGGAGCATACGAAAGTAGACTTTTCCAAAGCTGAAAAAGCGGAAGAAATTCTGTGGAAAATTAAGGCTTAAATGGAATCCTGAATAAGGTAAACCATCGCTGAAGCCACTACATAACCACCAAGGAAGGAGAAAAAATAAGGCCATGTCAAATCATACTGTTTGTACATGGCTTTTTTCGTTTTATGCGTGAAGTCACTGATTTTTTGAAGTGGCTTAACGGGGAAAATTGAAAGGAATAATAATCCGTAACAAATTGTAAAAATAAACAAGGTTACTAATAGCTGCATAATTCACTTCATTTGGCGTAAAGATAAAGTCTTATCATTAGCTTGCAAAAATTAAGCTTATATTTTCCAGTTTTTTATCAACTAGAAAATAAGGATGTTCGCTTCATTTAAACATTAGCTGTACTAACGTTTCAAGGTGAAAATATTAAAAAAGTCAAATCTTCTATCACGTTTTTTAAACTTATATTTCATTTTTGCATAAGTGTAGCTTGGGATAATTCGAAAGGAAAGCAAGATAGCGATTACCATCAAAATAGCCGAACCAATAAATAGATATTCGAAATCATAACCAGCATCCACTATAACACCATACACGGCTGGGCCAATAGCTGAACTAAGCACCATAATAGAAGCGAAAATACTTCGAACTTTACCAATATAAGCAGTACCAAATAATTCTACCTGCAATGCTGACATTATGGAGTTACCGACACCCGCAGAAGCCCCCATTAAAATCATATAGGGGAAAATAACCAAGGGATCTCTTACTTTCCAAATAAATACAATGGCAATTAAAAAAGGGATAAGGTAATAAGGGAAAAAGGTCCTGGCAGAATATTTATCGATCAAAGGTCCAGAAAACAAAATGGCAATTGACCCTGCAATGGCATAAAAGGTTAAGCCCACGGCCATCCACTCAAGGCTCCACCCTTTAAAATCGGCTATTGCAAATTGATAAAAAAACAATCCTGTAACTGTAAAAGCCAATACAAACAAATTTGGAGACAATATCCAAAAACTCCTCGTTTTCATTATCTCCCATTGAGAGATCTCCTTTTTAGGTACCGTAGTCGGAGAATCGACCGTTTCTTCGTAAACCACCAGTTTCTTTTCATCTATAAAAAAATACAAGTACAATGGAACCATTATCAATACAATTAAGGCATTTATAAGGAGCGATTGCCTCCAGCCAAAAACATTGATAAGCGCTACCACCATAATAGGCAATGCTGCCTGACCAAAGGGATGTCCCAGAGAGGCCATGCTAATTGCTTTACCCCTACCTTTAATAAAATACTTTGACATAGAAGTAATGGCAATATGACTGAACAAACCCTGACCTGCGATCCTTAAACCAAAAAAGGCAACTGGCAGTAAAAACCAGTAATAGTTAAAGCTCATTAAAAGCATGGATAGAATAAAGACAACTGTGGTGAGAAGCGTATATTTCACCAAGCTTACCTTATCGATGTATTTCCCTACCTGAGGCAATAAAAAAGCACTTGCAATGGTTGCTACCATGTAATAAACGCTTATTTGGGCATTTTGAAGAGAAAATTCTTCAATCAAATAAGGTACATAAAGGGCCAAAAGATAAGTTTGACCATAGCCAGAAAGACAGGTCATCAGCAAGCCAAAAGTCAACATTTTTTTGTTCTCAAATACAAAATTCCAATAACTCATCCGACGGCAAATATTTAGAAGAAAAATATAAAAGGCTTATAGGGAATCTGGGCATATTTTGCGAAATTAAGTAATTATTTAGGTTATAAAAACCAATTTACTAAATGAAAAAAAGATAATTACAAAATATAAATTTAAACAGTTAACTAATTCTTATTAATAGGATCTATTTTACTGGCTCATAAACTTAAGCATTTTAGCAATAAAGTTGAGATATTTGACACAAAGGCTAAGCATACTAATGGTATAGTGGTTTTTTTTTACTTATTTAGCTGTTTATAAACAGACAATCTTAATTAACATGGCTACCGGATTTCAACACCTTCATTCAGTCCTGGCATATATCGTTTTGGCAGGAATAATATTTAGCTTTATTTCAGCACTTTTCGGTGCTCTAAGTGGTAAAGAGTTTACCGAAAAAGACCGAAAATTTGGCTTGATAGGGATGATATTGGCTCACATTCAATTGTTGGTAGGTATTGGAGTATATTTTTTAAGTCCTTTAGGCTTATCTAACCTTAGTGGTGAAACCATGGGTGATTCTATGAGTAGATTGTATGCCCTAGAGCATCCGCTAATTAATATAATAGCGATTGCCCTTATTACAATTGGGTACAGCAGAGCCAAAAAATTAACAGAAAGCAGAAGCAGGTTCAGAAGTATTTATATGTTTTATGGTGTGGCTTTCATTTTGATTTTAAGTAGAATCCCATGGGACGCTTGGTTGAATTAATTATCAAGCAACATGGATAGAAATGTACTTTTGGAAATTGTTTCGAAAAAAATGCCCTTTGGAAAGTACAAGGATAGGCTTATTTGCGATGTCCCTGAACATTATTTGATCTGGTATAAAAGAAAAGGTTTCCCACAAGGTAAATTGGGAATGTGGTTGGAAACGATGTATGAAATTCGAGTAAACGGTCTGGAATACTTATTAGACCCTTTGAAAAAAAAATAAACCAATTCTATTTCTGCCATAGTGTTGCAATTATTGAGTGATAAAGATATCTTTGCCCTAATTATAGTATTCCAATCATTCAATTTACTGCAGTGCGATTTATTTATTTACCAATTTTCATCCTGGTAACGATAGGCAATTCTTTTCTTCTTGCTCAATCAACCACTGGTTTTTCTATTAGTGGTACCATTTCAGATGAGTCTGGAGAACCCATGATGGCGACTGTGCTTATTCATGAATTAGGAACAGGAACGGCTGCAGATCAGAATGGCAAATTCACCTTGAGAAATCTAAATCCAGGAAATTACCATTTACATGTTTCTCACCTAGGTTACAAATCACTTACAAAAACAGTTTCCATCCAGAACAATGATGTGCGCCTTGATTGGCAAATGGAACCCTCTGCCATTACCCTACAATCGCTCACCATCGAGGCCAATCCATTCAAAAATGGCCCCGTTGAACAATCCCAAACAATAGACGTAATTGATAGAGATTTTATAGAAAGGAACAACTCAGGCACTTTTTCCAATGCCCTTGAAAAACTACCAGGAATCAGTACTATTAATACTGGAGTAGGCATTAGCAAGCCCGTTATCCGAGGAATGAGTTCTAATAGAATTCAGGTCAATGACAGGGGTATAAAGCAAGAAGGCCAACAATGGGGGGCTGATCATGGATTAGAAATTGATCCATTTGATGTAGATCGTGTAGAAATTGTAAAAGGCCCTGCTTCTTTGATTTATGGATCTGATGGTATGTCCGGCGTTATCAACATCTCCCCTGCTCCTATACCGCACGATGGTGAGATAAAGGGACATTTGATCAACAGCTATCAAACCAATAACAATATGCGTAGTCATTCGGCTATGGTTGAAGGAAATGAAAATGGATTCATATATAAAGGCCGGCTTACCTTTCAGGATTATCAAGATTATCGTGTGCCTGCAGATGAATTCACCTATGCGGGATATGTTTTACCCGTTTATGAAAACCGATTAAAAAACACGGCAGGAAAGGAAAGGCACTTTTCTTTAATGACTGGAATAAGAAAAAAATGGGGCAAATCTACCATTACCTTAAGCCGGTTTGGACAACAGGCAGGAATTTTTACTGGAGCAGTCGGCATACCAAATAGTTATAATCTCCAGCACAATGGTGATTATGGAAACATTGAATTGCCCAATCAGGACAATTCTCATGTCAAGGTGATCTCCAACACCACAATTCAGCTGAATCAAAACTGGCTGGAAATTGATTTGGGATATCAGAGAAACGAAAGGCAAGAGCAATCTCTTCCGCATGCTCATGGAATTAGTTCCAGCCAGGAAGGCAACCTGGCTTTGGGACTTTATTTAAATACCTACACGGCAAACCTAAGGTTTAATCACCATATAAGTAATAAGGAACAAGCCATTATAGGTTTTCAATCCAGTTTGATGGACAACCAGTTTGACGGTTTTGAATTTTTGTTACCCCAATTTAAATCCCAATCCGCTGGTTTCTTTTACTTTCATGAATACCGATTAAAAGACAATTTTATTTTAAATGCTGGATTGAGGGTGGACGTGGCCAAACACCAAATTGATGCACACTCCCAACCTACTTATAACAATGGAGAGGCTACTGGAAATGAAGTTTTAAGAAATCCCGATATAGACCGTAGTTATGCAAACTTAAGCGGGGCTACTGGCTTTTCATGGATTGTAAATAACAAAAGCAACCTTAAATTAAACCTTGGAAGCAGTTATAGAGTCCCTAGTCCAATAGAGTTAGCTACAAATGGAATCCACCATGGGAATTTCAGGCATGAACTGGGGAATCCAAATTTAAATAGTGAGCGCAGCTTTCAGAGCGACTTGAATTTCACTTACTCCCAAAGAAATCTCCTTATTGGCTTCAGCCCTTACCTTGCCTATTATTCTGGTTATATTTACCTTTCTCCTACAGCCAAATTTTCAACTTTACCCGGTGCTGGGACCTTATGGGAATACCGGCAAAACAATGCCATTTTCTCAGGAGGGGAAGTAAAAATCCAATGGGCAATTCTTCCTAATTTACAAACCTCAATAGCTGGGGAATTTGTAAACAGCCAAAATTTAGATACAAGTTTACCCCTTCCTTTAACCCCCCCTGCAAGTGTATTATTTGGACTTGATTGGGAACTACCCTACAAGAATCAATGGCTGCCTGCTAGTAATATGTTTATAGAATACAGACAAGTGGCGGCGCAAAATAGAGTGGATAGAAATGAAAGGGTCACTGAGGGCTACGTCCTATTGGAAGCTGGCTTGGGTCTGGAATTTGCTATGGCCAGACAAATTTTTAAATTTAGAATAAGCGGAAAAAATTTATTAAACAGCTACTATTTCAATCACATGAGTCGCTACAGACTTTTAAACCTACCAGAACAAGGTCGAAATATAAACGTAAGCTTAAAAATTCCCATTCAAATAAAAAATCAGTAGCAAATTATTACACTTCTTGGATGTTAGTAAACTTATTTCTATAATTGCAACACCTATGCAAATGCAATCGTATTGTATATAAAGACTAAAAAGATGAAAACAACCAACATTCTGTTAGCGAGCATTATTGCTTTTAGCTTCTTCTCATGTGAAACCACTAGTGAGAACCCACAAGACTTGGTCGCCCCCGTAATTGACCATGCCGACTCTGAAGATGAAATCAGTCCCGACCATGGGGAGGTATTTTCAGAAAGCATGGACCATATCCCTGTAGGATTCTCAGTGACAGATCCTTCGGGCGTGGGCCAAATAAAGGTAAATGTTCATGCAAATTTTGATGGCCATAGTCATGCCAGGGTTCTTAATGATTTCGAAAGATTAGCTATAGATGATATCTATGCAATAGATGCCAGCAATCCTGATTTCCAGTTTCCGGCAAATTCAACTAAAGTAAACGTCAACTCAGTAGCGACTGATATCTTCTGGTCGGGACCCAATTCCAGATTAAGCGGGCCTGTTTTGGCTGGAATGTATGATTTCTCAATTTCTGCTACAGATGTTCACGGAAATCAGACCAGTTTTGCAGATGCTTCAAGTTACATCACCACGATCCATATTAGAACTGCTTATGCCCCATCTATCACTGTCAATAACCTCGATGACGATGAACTGCTAGGAAGCCATGGAAAAGCCTTGACTGTAACGGGTGAAATCCGCAAGCCTACAGATGATTTAAGTGCACCATTGGCATTTGTTTGGATAAAACTTGGAGAAGAGGACGATGATGGCCACGATCATGATCATAATGAGAGGGTCAGTAATGAAGACTATGTGTATGATAAAATGTGGGGAAGCTCTCAATGGATAACGGACAGCCAAGGCCCTGATTTACCCAATGATCAGCTGATTGATTTGGAAACCCTCCTGACAGGTGAAAATGCAATCATTCTTCCAGCAACAGGAGAACACCTTGACCTTACCATAAGAGCTGAAGATGTTAATGGAAACACCACGGAAAAAACCTTCCATGTGGATATGGATTAATCAAATATACCAGACTATAAACAAAAAATTAAAAGGCATAATGTAAAAATTATGCCTTTTATCGTTTCACTGTACATGCATGTCAGTTATGGAATGACACCTACTTTGGTTTTACCTGGTTCAAGTATAAGCTAAGTACAAGAAACAGGCTTAATTACAAACTTACAATTACCTGACTTAAAACATTTTGGCTTGACTTTTTCAAGAACTGTTCTACCTTTTCTATTTTTATCTTATCTTTTGAAATCCTCCTTAAGATGGAATCATTAAAGCTTATAAAGCAGAAAAAAAGAATAATGGCGATATATTTTAAAGAGAGTTTCATTTTCTGATGTTTAACAAATATACAACAATGATTAAACATTATTGTTTTCTTTATTACAAAAACGATGCAAAAAAAACTCAAACCCATCAAAAAATTTAAATATTAAGCTATAGCGTCAACATTCGTCTTCAATCGAGCACATTTGAGGACAATCAAGCCCCCAGAAAACCTGAAATTAGATATGAACTGCTTGTTCTATAACAAAGGTTTAGAAACTAAAATACAAGAGGTCAATTTACTCGACGATATTATTACCGCCATTTAATTCATTCAAAGTATGGTTGACAACTCTGACCACATATTTGTTATCATCCGTCATTACCTCTTTTAATTTTTCTTTTACTGGTCTGCTTTTTTCCCCTATTTCATCCAAAACCAATGCCGCATTCAATCTAACCCATTCATCATCATTTTGTAATGAAATTGTTAAAGTGGGCAATCCAATCTCTTCATAGCCTAATTTACAGAGGGCACGAGCAGCTGCTATTTGCACGGATGGATACTCATCTGCTAGTAGTGAAATCAACAAAGAGCGCAACTCGGGGTCCGCAATATCTGAATAAGTGCCAATACCTGTACTTGCCCAGTACCGCACCACCTCGTTATCATGTGAAAGGTTATTGGTAAAAAGTGCAACACTATTAGACAATGCTGTCTCCTGAATCTCTTCAACAGGAATATTGTTATTTCTCCAGATTGAATAGATTGGTTGTTGATGAACTTCTTCCCAAACACGCAGGATTGGTTCTGGTATTAAACCAGTATCACCTACTCTGCTTGACCAGGAAAGATGGGCATTTCTCATTTTCTCTAGCGTTTCAGCATATTCGGAATCCATTGCCAGGTTATTAAGTTCCATTGGATCATTGCGTAAATCAAACAATTCCTCTACGGGTTTATTCTCTGCCATCAATTTTACTCCTGCTTCTGGTAATCTTCCTTCTTCAAATGCCTTACGTATTTCCTTCATTATAGCACCTTTTTCAGGAGTATTCATGTACTGTACGAAAGGCTTAGTAAATTCATAATAACGAATGTATTTAAAATGCTTATCTCTTACCGCACGTTGCATGTCATAGCGTTCATCCATACGATCTCTGGAAGCATATACATAATCTCTTGCTGGGCTTAGATCAGTGCCAAGGAAAGCCCTTCCCTGCATGTTTTCTGGCATTGATATACCTGCTAGGTTTAAAGCAGTCGGTGCCAAATCCACAAAACTAACCAATTCATCTTCAACTCCTCCATCACTTTGGGGAACCAAATGGCGGTACGCTTCCGGGGCATAGACGATTAAAGGTATCTTTAATCCTGTATCGTAAAGCCACCTTTTATGCATAGGCACACCAGCGCCGTGGTCAGAATAAAACATGATAATGGTATTGTCTTCTAATCCGTCTTCTTTTAATTCGTCAACAAGGGCTGCAACATAATTATCAAGGGCTGTAATATTGTTATAATACCTCGTCCACAATTCATTGACTACTTCCGTGTTTGGAAAATAGGTAGGTAATCGAACCTCTCCTGATTTTATTAATTGGTCTTTGGGTATGGCTTTAATTACATCCAGGTGCTTTTGTTTTAAATTAGTAGCACTTTCATGAGTACCTGTAAAGTTAAAAACTGCAAAAAATGGCTGGTCCTTGTTTTTTCTGTTTCTCCAATGTGCTTCTTTCCCTGACTCATCCCAAATTTTGGAGGCCTTATAAATCAAATTGTAGTCTTCCTTGCTGTTATTCGTACAAAAATACCCTGCCTCACGCAAATATTCTGGGTAATACTTAAAGGTCTCAGGAAATTTACCCTTGCTTCGCATATGCTGAGAACCAATCGAAGATTGGTGCATACCAGTAGCGATAGAGGATCGGGCTGGTGCGCAAACCGGAGCAGATGCTATTGCATTGGTATACATTACGCCATCTTTGGCCATCTGGTCTAAAAATGGGGTTTTCGCAAATTCATCTCCATAACAACCCAAATTAGGGCTGATATCCTCGGTGGTAATCCATAAGATATTGGGTTTCACCGGCTCAGGAGTTGGCTCCTTGAAGGAAAATAACAAACTCAATCCAAAGCCAAAAAACAAAGCAAAGTAACCTGTATTCTTAATTTGAGACTTCATGTATATGATAACATTAAAAGTTAAAGTAAACCTAAGCATGCTCTTCCAATTATACTTTTAAAAGAACTCATCCAAAATAATGGAATAAAAAGCTATTGCAAAATAAATTTTGAGAATGCACTAGGTTCTTTACAGAAAGAAGCAATTAATTGAGATAGTTTTCCAATCTATTCGTGTTTTGGCTATCTTACTGTATTATTGTTTCATATGTACTTAAGAGGAGTTGAACCTCCTATTTTAACTCACTTAAAATGCACTAGCTTAATGAAGGCGCTCATTTTTGAAAAATATGGTTTACCAAAAAAGGTATTAAAATTAAGTGAGGAAGCTACTCCTGTACCAAAGAACAGTGAAGTGTTAGTAAAAATCCATTGTACAGCGATCAATGATTACGATTGGAGCATGGTTAGGGGAAAACCATATTTGTACCGCCTTATGTTTGGATTGACCAAGCCAAAAGCGAAAATCATGGGAATGGAGTTGTCTGGAACGGTGGTGCAGGTTGGGGCTGCGGTAAAAGATTTCCTCATTGGTGATGAAGTATTTGGCGACACTTCCAATCATGGGTTTGGCACTTTTGCCGAGTACATCAGCATAGATCACAAAGCCCTAGTGCGCAAGCCTCAATCCATGTCATTTGAAGCAGCAGCTGCTCTGCCTCATGCTGCTTTATTGGCTCTTCAGGGATTGAAAGATATTGGCAAGATAAAAAAAGGCATGAAGGTGCTTATTAACGGAGCTGGAGGAGGTGTCGGAACTTTGGCATTACAGCTAGCGAAAATGTATGCTTGTGAAGTGACCGGTGTAGACAAAAAAGAAAAACTAACGATGCTTAAGGCCTTAGGGTATGATTACGTTATAGATTATAATGCGGTAGATTTTACCCAAAATGGGCATCTATATGATTTAATTCTTGATTGTAAAACCAATAAATCCGCATTTGCATACCACCGCGCCTTGAAACCTGAAGGCAACTACGTGAGTATAGGTGGGAACCTTATTGATTTGATAACTACCTTAATTTGGGGTAAACTGCTACGACCTTTTTCCAACAAAAAACTAAATATTCTAAGCCTCAAGCCCAACCATGGTTTAGAAGAAATTGCAGCGCTCTATGACAAAAAACAGCTTAAACCCGTCATAGATGGTCCTCACCCCTTAGCGTCTACCCCAGAAAAATTACAGCTTTTTGGCGAGGGAAAGCATAAAGGAAAGGTAATTATCGCCATTCAATCCTAGTCACTTTTATGTTGCAAAAAAATGAGCTCATTTAAAGCCATTGAAAAAATTGGTTATTAAAAATCAACTATAAAATTAATCCATCAAGTCCACGTTATTGGTATCCCTTATTAAGCTTTATCTCGCTCTTGCAGGACTTTTAGATTTGGTTATTAAATTTCAATCATGTATTTATTTAGTATCCTTTCGAAGACTACCCCTTGCCTGAACATTTAATTTATGGTTAGAGAGTAGACTTTTAGTCTACTGATAGGGCTATTATCGCATATAGCTGCAAACAATTTTTAGGCCTCATTTATTGAGTCATTTTATAAATTATTCCTATATTTAATTTTATTTAACAAAGTCGATTTTAAACAATTATTATTTAAACCCAAATTACATGAATATTACATTAGCTGATGCCGAAAAGATTATAGCCGCTGCCAAGGAAAAATCCAAGGCTATTGATACTAAAATGAATATTGCAGTAGTAGATGCAGGGGCCAACCTTCTTGCCTTTGCACGCATGGATGGAGCTTGGTTAGGTTCATTGGACATCTCCATTAAAAAGGCCAAAACTGCTCGTTTCTTTGATATGAATACTGGAACAATAGGCGAATTGTCTCAACCAGGTGGATCTTTGTACAATATCGAGCATTCAAACAATGGACTCATTACTTTCCCTGGTGGGGTGCCTTTAAAAAATAGCGCTGGTGATATAGTAGGGGCAATCGGCGTAAGTGGAAGCTCTGTGGAAAATGACCATGCTGTGGCTGAAGCTGGAGCAAAAGCTTTGTGAAATTAAAAGCCAAACTTGCCCGGCAAATTATAACCTATTTGCCGGGCAAGTTTTTTGCTTTTTCCACCTTCTAATCAATTATCATTTATAGTTAAATACACCTTATTTATCTCATATACAGTTTATTACACGCTAATAACTTACTCAAATCTGGTTTGAAAGTCTTTCTTATAGGATTTTGGAGTCATCCCCATTCTCTCTTTAAATTGCCTATTAAAATTAGAAAGTGTATTGAATCCACTTTCATAGCTTACTTCACTGATATTAAGGTTTTCGGCAGGTAAAAGTTTACAAGCATGACTGATCCGTACTTCAGATAAAAAATCTGAAAAAGATTTATTCATCCTGGATTTAAAATAACGCGAAAAGGAACTGCTTGTCATATTTATCATGGCCGCTACTTCTTCCTGTTTAATATCGTGTTGAAACTGGTCCATGACAAATTCATAAACCCTGCTCATCCTGTCCTTCTCAGATTCTTTATTGGCATTGGTATATCCGGCCTGAACTATAGGTTTGACTTCATTTGACCTTGAGATGAGCAATAATATTTCAAGCAATCCGATAATTCTTTCCAGGCCTTTTTTATACACCAAATTGATCAATTGCATTTTAATCAATTTATTGGTTTCACCCATTACTTGAAGTCCAAGTGAAGCTCTTTTGAGCAAGGTTTGCAACTCCTCATATTCTTCTTTTTCTCCTAAATGTTGCGGTCCTAAGAAATCTTCAGGAAAATAGACGACTATTCCTCGGGTTCGAAGCTTGCTATCTTTTTCGAAATATTCTTGGTCATTTCTCCACAGATGGGGCAAATTAGGCCCCGTAACTACCAGGTCATTTGCTTTAAAGGGCCGCATATCATCACCTATAAACCTGGTTCCTTTTCCTTCAAGTACTAAAAAAAGCTGATACTCCGGATGGAAATGCCAATTCTTATCAAAAGTTGGCGCAATCAGTTCTTTAACTACAAAAGCATTTTGCTCTGGGATGCGTGATTTTTGAAAAGCTTTTTTCAATAGTAATTTTTTTATGTTACATAATACGGTAAAAATACCAATAAATGGCAAAAAACAGTCATAATAAGATAAAATACAGTAAGAATGGTGACAATAAAACGTTCAAATTAGTAACTTGAATTAGTAGTACAATATTACCCAATCAACAATAACAATGAAGAACCTAGGGATAATTGCCATTGCCATGCTTGTATGGATGTCATGTGGCACCAAGTCTAACAAGATTGAGCTATCAGATGATCCTAGAAGGGCGGAAATATTATTCCTCGGTCACGAAAGCACTCATCATGATTCAGAAAAGTTAATGTCAACACTTGGCAGCCATTTATTTCAGCAAGGAATAAACCTAAGTTATACTACTGATCCTTCTGATCTTAATGATGAAAAATTACGGCTTTATGACGGCCTAATCATCTATGCCAATCATGAAACCATTTCGGATGAGCAGGAAGAGGCGCTCAAGAATTATGTTGAAGGGGGAAAAGCCTTGATCCCCATTCACAGTGCTTCCTTTTGTTTTCAAAATTCTGATTGGTTTATAGAAACTGTAGGTGGACAATTTTCCTCTCATGGAACAGGTGAATTCACTACTACCATTACTGCCCCCTCCCACCCAATAATGGATGGCATCTCTACTTTCACAACCTGGGATGAGACCTATGTCCACAGTCAGTTAAATGAAGACATGACTATACTGATGGAAAGAACTGAAGGTGACAAAAAAGAACCTTATACTTGGGTAAGAGAACAAGGGAAAGGTCGTGTTTTTTATACGGCCTATGGTCATGACGAAAGAACCTGGAATCAACCTGAATTTCAAAAACTAATTGGGAATGGCATTTTATGGGCCATAGGAGATAAAATCGCCGAACAAGTGGCTGAGTTTGATATTCCGCAACCTCAATTTGAAGACGCTATCATTCCAAATTATGAGAACAAAGATCCCGCACCAAGGTACCAACTCCCTCTTTCGCCTGAGGAATCAATGAAATTGGTTCAGGTGCCTGTGGGATTTGAATTACAGCTTTTTGCGTCAGAACCAGACATTATCAATCCTATGGCTATTGCTTGGGATGATAAGGGTCGCCTCTTTGCGATTGAAACTTCTGACTACCCCAATGAAGTAAGAAAGGATGGTGGCAATGATAAAATCAAAATTCTGGAAGATACCAATGGAGATGGTAAGGCAGATAAAATCACTGTCTTTGCAGAAGGCTTGAATATTCCAACCAGTATGGTCTATGTAAATGGAGGTATATTGCTAGCAATGGCTCCAGATTTTATATTTCTAAAGGACACAGATGGGGACGACAAGGCAGATATAAGAGAAACCATTATTACTGGCTGGGGTAAAAGTGACACCCATGCAGGCCCTTCCAATTTGAAATATGGATTCGACAATAAAATTTGGGGGGTTTTGGGCTATTCCGGCTACAAAGGTGAAGCTGAAGGAAAAGCCTTGTCCTTTAGTCAAGGCGTTTACCGCTTTTCTCCTGATGGAACCAACCTTGAATTCCTCGGTAATACTAGTAACAACACCTGGGGTCTGGGTTTCACCGAAGACTTCAATACTTTTATATCTACAGCAAATGGCCAGCACAGCGCTTATTTGGCCATGCCCAATAAATTTGTAAAGCGTCCTGTCAACGGTGGATCAGTGAATGCAGTCCATGGTATAGACAGTCATTATGATATGCCTCACCTGACGCCTTTTTTACGTCAGGTGGATTGGCATGGTAGTTACACTGCCGCTGCAGGACATAATTTCTACACAGCAAGAAATTTCCCAAAGGCGTACTGGAACAGAATAGCATTTGTAGCAGAGCCAACTGGACGGGTTTTACACAATGCCATCATAGAACCTAATGGCTCAGGCTTTAAAGAAAAAAATGGCTTCAACCTATTGGCTAGTTCAGACGAATGGTTTTCTCCTGTCCATGCCGAAGTAGGCCCTGATGGTGCCGTCTGGATAGCCGATTGGTACAATTTCATCATCCAGCACAATCCTACCCCGAAAGGATTTGAAAATGGGGAGGGCAATGCCTATATTAATCCGCTTCGAGATTCCAAACACGGAAGAATTTATCGCCTGATTTATAAAGGTGGGGGGGATTATAACAGAATGGATATTGACCCTTCCAATAACAAAGACCTTATTAGTGGCTTGAAAAGTGACAACATGTTTTGGAGGATGACCGCTCAAAAGCTGATCGTAGAAAATACCAATACATCGATCATTGAAGATCTTCTGCAACTCATAGCTGACCAATCTGTAGATGAAATTGGTTTAAATTCCCCAGCTGTTCATGCCTTATGGGCCCTTCATGGGATAGGGGCTCTTGATGGTGGCAATACAATGGCTATGGATGCTGTAATCAGAGCATTAAAACACCCTGCTGCAGGGGTGAGAAAAAATGCCATTCGGGTATTGCCTAAAAGTGAGGCAGTACTACAAGCAATATTGGATGCAAAACTAATCAACGATGAAAACCTTAATACTAGAAAAGAAGCATTGCTAACCATTGCAGAAATGCCTGCTTCTACTGATGCTTCAGGTTTACTTTTATCAGCAAGTCAAGAGGAGAGTAATGCTTCGGATGAATACCTCCCCCAAGCTTTATTTGCTGCCGCAATCACACATCCATCCGCTTTTGATGCATCTTCATCAGTACTTAATCAGATGGATAAAGCAGACTCTTTATTGACATTGGAAGAGCGGGTAGGCAAAAGTCTTATTGAAGAACAGTACAATTTAGACAGAAGGTCTGGGATTCCATTTCCACCTCAAATTGCAGGGAAAGAAATTCGCATCCAAGCCACTGTAAGTAAGTCCGACGAACCTCTGGATGGGATTATTGTAGCGCAGGGAAACAAGGAAAATGGATATAGTTTGTACTTTTTTAATAATAAAATTTACTGGTTGGTAAAACAAAATGGTAAACCTTACCAGGCTGTCTTTAGCGGTAAAATACCCGATCAGCAATTTAAATTGAATGCAAGCCTGGAAAATCGTGGAATGATGGCCTTAAGCATTGATGACAAGCTGGTTGCAAAGAGCAAAACCCCTGGGCTCTTCACGGAAAATTTTGATCAGGAAAGGGTTAGAATTGGGCATGACAATATGGGTACTGCTCAAGTAGGGGATTACAAGGATCGTTTTTACTTTAATGGAAGAATGAATGCAAGGGCATCCTACCTCAACCTTAAACTACCAATAGCTGGTGATGAACCTGAAACTACTGGCACAGAAGAAAGTCAGGCCCAATCAAATAATGCAGGTTCAGTTACCATAAAAATGGGAGTAATTGCTCATGAAATGAAATTTGACAAAGCCAGCTTTAAGGTGAAAGCAGGTCAACAGGTAACCATTGATTTCATTAACAATGACTTTATGCAGCACAACCTTCTGGTTGGGAAATCAGGAAGCTTAGAAACCATAGGCAAGGCTGCAGATGAATTGGCGAGAGACCCAAATGGTATCAAAATGAATTTTGTGCCAAAAATACCTGAAATTATTGCTGCAACTCCACTGGTAGATCCCGAAGGTAATGAAAGCCTTGTTTTTACTGCTCCCACCACACCGGGAGAATACCCTTTCCTTTGTACGGTTCCTGGGCATTGGAGAATTATGAATGGAATTATGATTGTTGAATAAGATTTTAAATAAAAGAATAACAATGGCTTTAGACATTAAATTGGCTGTCAGTACTTGGTTATGGACCTCTCCTTTTAGCTCGGACACCATATCTCTTTTTCCCAAAATTAAGGAAATGGGTTATGATGCTGTGGAAATTCCTGTAGAAGATCCCACCATAATCGACACTAGGACTGTTGAGAAGGCTTTAAAAGACAATGGCCTTGCCCCTATCATTTGTGCCGCTTTTGGTCCAAGCCGAGACCTAACGCATGAAGACCCTGGTTTTCATCAAACCAGCTTTGATTATATACAAGCCTGTTTCGATATAAGTGCTTCCTTAGGAGCTGAATTTGTGGCTGGCCCCATGTATTCTGCTGTGGGAAAGGCTCGGTTGGTCTCGCCAGAACAAAAGAAAGTCGAATGGGACAGGGCTGTAAATAATTTGCGAAAGGTTTGTAAGATGGCGGAAAAATCAGGTCAGAAAATTGCTTTAGAAGCCTTAAATCGATTCGAAACGGATCTTGTTAACACAACTTCTGACTTGATGCGATTAATTTCTGACATCAACCATCCCGCTGCCAGGGTATTATTGGATGGTTTTCATATGAATATAGAAGAACCAAGCATTGAAGCAGCAATTTTTCAAGCAGGCGATAAGCTGATTCATGTGCAGGTGTCAGAAAATCACCGTGGAACGCCCGGAACTGGTCAAACAAGGTGGGAGGACTTTAAATCAGGATTAGAGAAAGTAAATTATCAAGGAGCGGTCAGCATAGAGAGTTTTACTCCTGAAATAAAAGAATTGGCTGGAGCGGTTTGCATTTGGCGGCCTTTGGCAGAAAGTCAAGATAAATTTGCTTCTGAAGGTTTCAATTTTTTAAAAAATTGGGCCAAAAACTAATGAAATACAATCGTTTAACCCAAATAATTTGTTGACACATGAGTAAGAAATTAAACATAGCGATCATAGGATTGGGATTTGGTGCAGAATTCATCCCTATTTACCAAAAACATCCCATGGCCAATATTTATGCTATCTGCCAGCGTAACAAAGAAAAGCTTGATGAAATTGGGGATGCTTTCGGTATAGCGAAAAGATACACCGATTATGATGAATTGCTTAAGGACCCTAATATTGATGCAGTTCACATTAACACCCCCATCCAAGCACATGCAGAACAATCCCTTAAGGCATTAAGGGCTGGCAAGCACGTTGCCTGTACGGTACCAATGGCTACCACAGTAGAGGAATGCCGTCAAATTGTAGAAGAAACAGAAAGAACTGGGCTCACATATATGATGATGGAGACCGTGATTTATAGTAGGGAATTTCTTTTTGTAAAAGAAATGTATGAAAAGGGTGCCATGGGTAAATTGCAATTTTTGCGTGCAAGTCACCAACAAGAAATGGCTGGCTGGCCAGGGTATTGGGAAGGCCTCCCTCCTATGCACTATGCTACTCATTGTGTTGGACCCGTGTTGGCTTTGCCAAAAGCAGAAGCTGAATATGTTTCCTGTTTTGGTTCTGGAAGAATCGATGAAAACCTAATAGAAAAATATGGCTCGCCATTTGCAATTGAAAGTTGTCATATCAAATTAAAAGACACGGATCTTTCAGCGGAAGTTACCCGATCACTTTTCAATACGGCACGTCAATACCGAGAGAGTTTTGATGCCTATGGATCAGAGAAATCTTTTGAATGGACATTAATTGAAAACGAAGACAGTGTGGTGCATACTGGAGAAATACCTGAAAAGGTTAAAATTCCTGATTTCGCCCATTTACTTCCAGAAGAAATTGCCCCTTTTACCACAGCGGGAGTATATGATGATGATGACAACCAGCATCTATCTTTTATTCAAGGAGCTGGGCATGGAGGGTCTCACCCACATCTCGTACATGAATTTATAGTTGCATTAAAAGAAGGAAGAGCACCCTATCCAAATGCTCGGCAATCTGCCAACATAACATGTGTGGGCATATTGGCGCATGAATCCGCAATGAATGGGGGAGAAAAAATTAAACTTCCTGATTTCACTTTTAATAAATAACAAACCTATTTTACCAATGCTACCCGGATTTTAATCCATCCGGGTAGTTTTTTTGATTAAATGGCCAAAACAACTACTCTAATTTCAGCTTATTCATACCATTCGTAGCAATGGCATTATTTATTACCCCAAGGAAAGATTAGGTTTTTTATATATCGGTCTATAATCATTATTTTGAATTAGAGGTAAAACAGTGGATTCGATTAAAAGTAGTTTTAGCTCAAGTAGAACCTCAATTTCTATTATAAAGTACAACTATATTTTACTCGTCAACTATTTTTTAAAGTAATTGAGACAAACCTTCTAAGAATTCTTTATTTTTACTATTCACAAGAATACCTAGACAGGTTTCTTAGTAAAGGTTACCGATCGAAAAAATAGCAACCTTATAATACCAATTGCTAACACACCATTTTGTGAAACCGATAGCTGCCAAGGTCGACCGATTTTAAGCTTTTTTAACACGCAATAATAGTATGAAAGTTGTTAAAAATAAAAATTAAGCTTGCATGAATATAACCATTGAAAATATAATACTGATAGGTTCTGTACTATTGCTCATAAGCATTATTCTAGGAAAGCCAAGCTACCGTTTCGGAATACCTACCTTATTGCTCTTCCTTACTATTGGTATGCTAGCCGGATCAGAAGGCATCGGTGGTATCTACTTTGACAATCCTGAAATCGCTCAATTTATAGGCATTGTGTCCCTTAACTTTATACTTTTTTCTGGTGGATTAGATACCAAGTGGCCTTCAGTAAAACCTGTACTTAAAGAAGGAATAGCATTGTCCACAATGGGCGTCTTGCTAACTGCTTTAGGTTTAGGCTATTTCGTTCATTTAATTACTGACTTCACCTTGTTTGAGAGTTTGCTACTAGGTGCCATAGTCTCTTCCACAGATGCTGCTGCCGTTTTTTCAATACTCCGAGGTAAGAACCTTGCCCTAAAGAAAAACCTTCGCCCAACCTTGGAATTAGAAAGTGGAAGCAATGACCCAATGGCCTATGTGCTCACCATTGCATTTTTATCTTTGGTGCAGCAACCGGACAAAGGGTTGTTCTCCATTATCCCTTTATTCCTTTTACAAATGACAATTGGAGCCATTTCAGGTTTATTGTTTGGGAAATTAAGCAAGTGGATCATTAATAAAATTAAGCTTGATTTTGAAGGGCTTTACCCTGTGCTTACTATAGCCCTTATGTTTATTACTTTCTCAGCTACGGATTCGCTGTATGGAAATGGCTTCCTGGCCATTTATATATGTTCTGTTTACCTTGGAAACCAAAACATTATTCATAAAAACACCATATTACGAATGTTTGATGGGTTAGCCTGGCTGATGCAAATTGTTTTGTTTTTGACCTTGGGACTACTGGTCTTCCCTTCTCAGATAATTCCATATATAGGTCTGGGCTTAATCATTTCACTTTTCCTAATACTTGTTGCCAGACCTTTGGCTGTATTTATCTCCCTTATACCTTTCAAGATGAAATTAAGGCGGAGGTTTTACATTTCCTGGGTTGGTTTAAGAGGTGCTGTCCCCATCGTATTTGCTACTTACCCTCTATTGGCCGGCATTGACAAGGCCAATATTATCTTCAACATCGTCTTTTTTGTTGCGATAAGCTCAGTGTTGATTCAAGGAACGACCATATCTTTAGTCGCAAAGTGGTTAAAGGTGGGCTTGCCAGAAGGTGCCAAAAAACCTACGCCGAGTGAAGCATTTCTCGAAGAGCATCCAAAAACAATTTTAAGAGAAATAATTCTCAAAAAAGACACTGATGCTATTGGCAAACAGATCGTGGATCTAAATTTTCCTAAAAATGCCATTATCGCAATGATCGAAAGGGATGATAATTATCTGATGCCTAACGGTTCAACCACTTTAGAAGAAAATGATAAATTGGTTGTATTGACGGATAAACTTGAGAACATTGAAGAGGTTTATTTATCCCTTAAACTTCAGGATGAATTAAGGCTTCACCCGTGAAAATATTTTTGATGCATTCACGAGGATTGACCTATTATTAATTTATTTTATAATTATATTTATTAAAATAAATTTTATATATTTAGTCAAAACTATAGATATTCCTCAAATAAAGAGAGAAGAGACATTATAAATGCTAAGGTATAATTCTAAAATACAATTATTTAAAGTACCAATAAAGATTAAATAGCAGCATATTTTCTTTGTAAATATTTTTTGCGTTTGATTTCAATAATTAACTGTTAAATCACTGCAATTAAAGCCGATATTTTCTAGATCTAATAATGTTTTTTGAAACTATAAACAATTCAATTGAAATCGTATCAACCATTAGCGTATTTAGGCCGATAATAGGCTATTTTTTCCAAGGGATAAAAAAAATTGTAGTTCCATTTTAAGTTACCATGCAAAATAAGTCTCCCTATAGTAATTCAGGAGTAGTTTTTACAAAATTCGATCTTTTAAAAATTGAAATAGTAATCATTTCATTTTGTTTCCTAATTGCCATAGCAGTAATAGTTGGATGGTATTTTGATATTCATGAATTACTGAGTTTAACACCTAAAGGTGCCACAATGAAATTCAATACGGCATTGATTTTTCTTCTATCCGGCATTCTTTTGATCCCTCGTAAGAAAAAGCGAAAAGGGTTTTTGATTCTTTCAAGGCTTACAGCTTTTATTTTAATTTTAATTGGCATTATCACATTAAGTGAATACCTTGGATGGATATTTTTTTCCATTGACAATATTTTCGTTGAAGATCTTTTTTCAAAAAGCAATCCTGGGAGAATGTCACCAGCCACTGCCATTTGTTCGATTTTATTAGGTTTCGGGTTTTTAGGAAACCAGTCTAGTAATGGCATTCTAAGAAAAATGGGCTTGTTTTCTTTCAAGCTAATTGCTTTACTTTCTTTATTATCTATTATTTCCTTTATTTTATTAATTCCATTAGCCAACAAAACTTCATTGTTCCAGACAATGGCCATTCATACTTCAGCACTTTTTTTGTTGATTTCCAGCTTACAAATACTTAAAAATCCCAATTCCGCAATTCATCAAGTTTTGATAAAAGATTTTGCTGGAAGCAAATTAACCCTTAAAATTCTACCCTTAATCGTTCTATTCCCAATTATCTCAAGCTACTTAATAATTGTAGGAATCCACCAAAACATTATCACTATTGAATTTGGACTTGTTGCCAATGCGGCAGTTTTTATACCGCTGAGTATTATTTATTTAACTTATATAGCTATGGGTTTAAATAAAACAGATGAAGAAAGGCAGCAATTAGAGATAAAATTGCGAGAAGGCAATCGCTACCTAAAACGGTTCAAACAAGGGGTAGATCAGGTAGCGATTGTGGCATTGACTGATAAACGGGGAGTGATTACCTACGTTAACGATACTTTTTGTAAAATATCCCAATACGAAAAAGAAGAACTGATAGGAAAAACGCATTCAATAGTGAACGCTGGTTATCACGACAAGAAGTTTTTTGCGAATTTGTGGAAAACTATTTCTTCAGGTGAAATTTGGGTTGATGAAATTAAAAATAAAGCGAAAGATGGCTCATTTTATTGGGTTTTAACTGCCATTGTCCCTTTTAAGAACGAAGAAGGTGACATAACTGAATTTATGGCCCTCAGACAAGATGTAACAGAACGAAAAAAAACTGAAGAATTGAGGTTAGCTCATCTTTTGAAACTTGAATATAAAAACAAAGAATTAGAGCAGTTTGCCTATGTGGCGAGCCATGACTTGCAAGAACCATTACGAACGATTATCAACTTTACAGATTTGCTGTCAAAAAAGAAAAAAGATCATTTCGACGAAGTCAGTTTAAAAAGCTTACAATTTATTCAGGAGGCCACAGTACGAATGAGCCAATTAATCAATAGCTTATTGGATTATAACCGTATAGACAACGATAATAATTTAACGCTAGTAGATTGTAATGAATTGATACATGAAATAGAAATTGAGCTAAGTAAGGAGATCATTGATACCGAAACAACCATTATAGTACAAAAACTACCTACTATTACAGGCTATGAACCCCCTTTAAAAATGCTTTTCCAAAATTTAATTTCCAACGCTATTAAATTTCGAAAGGAAGGGATAAAACCGCTAATAAGGATTTCGGCAATTCAAAATGATATCGGTTGGTTATTTTCCATAAAGGACAATGGAATCGGTATTTCTACTAAACACTATGAAAAGATTTTTGTCATCTTTCAACAATTACACAATAAAAATAAATACGAAGGCTCTGGAATCGGACTGTCCCATTGTAGAAAAATTGTAGATTTACATGGTGGCAAAATTTGGGTCGACTCAAAATTAAACGAAGGAAGTATTTTTAATTTCACCATAAGTACGCAAAGTCATGAGAAAAAAAGTTAATTGCATTTTATTAATTGATGATGATGAACCAACAAATTTTCTGCATAAAATCATTATCGAAGACAGTGGTGTAGCTGATAAAGTTGTAGCCGTGCAAAGTGGTTATGAAGCCTTAGAATATTTAGAGCTTAAAGAAAATGGTAAGTATCCTCAGCCGGATCTCATTTTTCTTGATATTAATATGCCAGCAATGAATGGGTGGGAATTTCTAGAAGAATACAATAAACTAGATGAAGGAATTAAAGGAAAGATAGTAGTCGTTATGTTGACTACCTCTATTAACCCAGATGATAAAAAGAAAGCCTTAAATAAAGGGTATATCAATGGATTTCTAAGTAAACCACTTTCAAAAGATATGCTTGAAAAGCTAATTGAAAAAGAGCTTTAATTTAATTTCTTTCAAAATTAAAGGTCGGTTTTAGAAAGGGTAAAACCCTCCGACATTTCTTTGTTAATAGCTCCCACATCCTATTTTATTTGAGCGATGTATTTAAAAATATTTAAATTTTACAGCAGCGAAAAACCAATTTAATTTTAGTATTATTTTCGGTCTTTTTGTTCGTGTTTAATGGGTTGTGTGTGAATGAAGGGACTTTTTAAAAGATAAAAAAATTTTTGTTTGTTATCGGAATCAAATTCGGCTAATCCGTATTTCATTTTATTTGCATTCATCGTTTTATAGGTGCCGAATACTCGATCCCAAATGATAAATATATCAGCATAATTCGAATCTGTATAAAATTGATCCTGCTGATGATGCACCCTATGTTGGTCCGGCATTACAAAAATTAACCCCAGAGTGAAATTTAACCAATTGGGGTAATTTAAATTGGCATGCTCAAAAAAGAAAAATATATAAAGAATAAAATAGTACAAAGCCATTGATAAAACATCTGTCCCGAATAAAAAAGCTGTGACTATATTTCCCAGACCAAATACCAAAATTAATTCCATAGGATGAAATCGAAACACTGTTGAGGAATCCATACTTGTATCGCTATGGTGAACCCTATGAAAGCGCCATAGCAGGGGTATTTTATGTGTCCCTCTATGTATCCAATAGGCCGTAAGATCATACAAGACAACCGAAATAAGAATTTTTGCCCACAAAGGTAAGGAGATTAGGTAAAGTAATCCAATTTGCTGACCATTCAACCAGTCGATGAGAAAAACTTGGAAACTCACAAAAAAGAAATTGAGACCTACCAGTACAATTTGAAACAGCCCATTTTGAAATAAGTGTTTCATCCGATCCTTAAAACTAAACCTTGTTTTAGTCAGCTGCTCTAAGGAAAAGAACAAGGCGATCAATCCAATAATAATGTAATTTGGGTCAATCCCCAAGAGTTTATTTAAGAAATCCATGCATTCTAATAGTTTTGAAATTAGTATCCCCAGCTTTATCCTAAATTATTTAGGAGGCTTCTCAGGTGAGAAATAAAGAATCCCAATCACCTAATTACGGTTTAAATAATCAAATAATTCATTCCCTATAATCCATTCCATTTTTACTGTTCTCAACTGTCATTAACCATTCAGACAACTCCGTTTTTAACTGCTCAGCAAGCTCAGGAAATTCTTTAATAATATTGTTCTTTTCTGATTTGTCCTTCAGCAAATCATAAAGTTCAAAATTCTTAAGGTTTTCATCACCAATAAGTTTGTACTGATGGGTAACCCATGATACATTTGGTGTGCATATAAAACCCATTGGGCTTGGTCTTTCTTTTACATTTCCTTCTAAAGCATCCCATATACTAATGCCGTCTAATGGCCTTTCCTCAGGATATTGGATTCCTAAAATGTCCAGAATAGTAGGCAAATAATCACTTGTAAATGCTGGAAAATCAATTTTTATCCCCCCTTCTAAGTTATTTTTCCAAGTCACGAAAGCAGGCACCCTTACTCCCCCCTCGTACAAACTCCTCTTTCTGCCTCGAAACATCCCTGCACTACCAGGGGTTTGGTCTTCAGGCCCATTGTCACTGCAAAAGAAAATTATAGTTTCCTCTTCAATCCCCTCTTTTTTTAAAGTTTCCCATAATCGTCCAATTTGTTTGTCCATTGCCGAAATGGACCCATAAAACAATTGCTTAGGTAAATCCATGTCTGCATATAAACTCCTGTCTAAGCTGTCACTAACCACCGGTAGATGAGGTGTATGAAACCATATGGTGGAAAAGAATGACTGTTTTGTTTTTACGGAATTTTCTATAAATGGAACCACACGATCCATGATAACACGTGAATCATCTCCTTGCACATTACTGGTATCCATTTGATTTTCTCCCTTCCAATATACGGTGCCGTAGTTATTTGTTAAATCATGATTTTCTACAGCTCTCCACCCATATCTCATGCTTTCTCCGGCTATGAATTCCTTTGGCGAGACCATAGGGTCATACGTTGGAACTTTTGATTCTGTGCAAAAAAAGGTATCATAACCATGCTCAGAAGGAATGGTATAATCCTTATAATATTTTTCTTTACCTCCTCTATTGGCATCAGGGATGGTTTTAGTAAGTGTACCAAGGTGCCACTTTCCAAAATGCCCCGTAGCATATCCCTCCTCCTTTAAAATTTCCGAAATAGTAATTTCCTCAACCCTCATATGTCCAGTATTGGCATAGGGTATATCCATTCTTAATGGGTTCCTACCCGTAATTAGGCTAGCTCTAGTGGGTGAACAAACTGCAGAAGCCGAATAAAATCGATTAAAAACAACTCCTTCAGAGGCAAGGGCATCTAGAAAAGGGGTCTTTATTTCTGTGTTCCCGTTGAATCCCGCATCATACCAGCCTTGATCATCGGTCATGATCAAAATAATATTTGGCTTTTTCTTAGGGCTCTGACAGGAGATAAAACTGCACATTCCTAAAACTAACATTATACTTAATCGATTATTCATGGTATTATAAAATGAATCATATTATGAGAATTTTGATGAATGCTCATCTACGACACCAATATAAAACTTTATTACTCAAACAATTAACTATTTTAACCCCACGATTTTTTGGCAAACCATCTTCAAAAAAAGCAACTTAAATAAATGGTGAAAATTACATTCATTTCTAGAAATAAAACGAAAATTAAAACGCCTAATCAGAATATAAAAGAAATTTAATAGAAAATGCTTTATAAACCATAGCTAGAACTACTTTTAAACTTTAACCGTTGGTGTTTATAGAATAGCGCCGAAATCAAAAGTAGGAAAAAATAAATTCCGTTTGTCGCATAACGAAAACCGTTCAGTTTTTAAAATCCAGATGGTTTAACCTAAGAAAGAATGAAACTTAATATAAAAAACAGCTTTATAGAAAAATTGCCGGCAGACCCTGTTCTGGATAATAATCGAAGACAAGTCAAAGAAGCTTGTTTTTCTTATGTTACCCCAAAAAAAACTTCAAAGCCAACGCTTTTACACGTTTCCGATGATATGCTGGAAAATTTAGGCTTATCAAAAGCAGATAGTGCATCAATTGATTTTTTAAATGTGCTGACAGGAAATAGGGTGATGGAAAACACCAAGCCATATGCCATGTGCTATGGAGGCCATCAGTTTGGAAACTGGGCAGGCCAATTGGGTGATGGTCGGGCTATTAATTTATTTGAAGTAGCACATAATCACAAGCAATGGGTCGTTCAGCTTAAAGGAGCAGGTGCTACACCTTACTCAAGGACAGCGGATGGTTTGGCTGTATTGCGCTCCTCCATCCGTGAGTATTTATGCAGTGAAGCCATGCACCACCTAGGCATACCAACGACCAGAGCTTTATCATTGGCATTGACAGGTGACGAAGTAATGCGTGATGTATTGTATAATGGCAATGCCGAATATGAGAAAGGGGCTGTGGTTAGCCGTATTTCGCCCAGTTTTATTCGCTTTGGTAGTTTTGAGATTTTCGCTTCGAGACAAGATACTAAAACTTTAAAATCATTGGTAGATTACACCATTAATCAACACTTCAGCCATTTGGGTACTCCGTCCAAAGCCGTTTATATCACTTTCTTCAATGAGGTTGTACAGCGTACTTTAAGTATGATTATTGACTGGCAGCGTGTAGGTTTCGTACATGGTGTGATGAATACAGACAACATGTCTATCCTGGGCTTAACCATAGATTATGGTCCCTATGGTTGGTTAGAAGGTTTTGAGGAAGGATGGACGCCAAACACTACAGATATTCAGCACAAGCGATACAGATACGGCAATCAACCCAATATAGGTCTATGGAATTTATACCAGTTGGCCAATGCCCTGTATCCTTTGGTGGAAGAAGTAGAACCTTTGGAAGCTGCTCTATATACGTACAGAACCGATTTTGAACTAGGTTCGATTCAAATGATGCGCAATAAAATAGGCTTGAAAACTGAAAAGCAACAGGATAAATCCTTGATAAAGAATTTGGAAAGCCTCCTTCAGCTGACGGAAACCGATATGACGATTTTCTTCAGAAATTTGGGCTCCTTACAAAAAGACAAGCCCAATGAAGGCTTGGAATTGATTAACGATGCATTTTATACACCCACAGAAGTAACCGAAACCATAAAACAACAATGGCAAGATTGGTTTCAACATTATGCTATCCGTTTGCAAATGGAAACAGTCCCGGATTCGGAACGAAAGAAAGCTATGAATGCAGTAAACCCAAAATATGTGCTCCGAAATTACATGGCACAATTGGCCATTGACGATGCGAACAATGGCGATTATGCATTAATAGATGAGTTGTATCAATTGCTAAAACATCCCTACAGCGAGCAACCTGAAAAGGAAAAATGGTTTGCCAAGCGACCTGAATGGGCGAGGCATAAAGTAGGCTGTTCTATGCTGTCCTGTAGCTCTTAATATGAAAATCCTATGGGTAATCCCATCTAGGAAGGGCTTCATGTAAGGATTAGGGAAAAATTGAACTAAATCGGAAAAGGTATGCTATTGGATTTTATTCACAAACTCCCTATTGGGTATTCAGAGGTACTTTATGCTGGTAGCAAGTATGGGCTGACGCGAACGGACTTTAATAGTGGAAATAGCATCAAAGTTTACGCCAAAGAATTGGGTGGCACCAATTTTATCAGCTTAAATTATTATATCACCTCAAGTAAAGAATTATTAAAACCCTGCGAAATGTCCGAACAAAAAGTTATTCATTTTCTAAAAAACTTAAGCTTAATACCATTGGGTTAAAAATCATAAATAGGAAAGGGAATTACCCCTTTCCTACCTTAATGTTATTTGCCCCACCAATCATCAAGTGAAGCAGTGAGTTTTTTCACTACCTCAGGATGTTTATCAGCAAGATTGTTTTCTTCCAATGGATCTTTAAGGATATCGTAAAGCAAAACTTTCTGGGTATCCTCATTGGCTACACCAGGGACAATAATCTTCCATGGACTGGTGATCAAAATCCTGCTTTCCAATGTTTCTTCTTGGGCATCTACCCCTTTCATGTCATGAGCAAAGTCTTGGCTATAGATCACCTTTCTATTCTTCAATGCTTTCTTATCCATTATATTAATTCCTTGCATATCAGAAAGCGGCTCTAACCCTACAGCAGCCATCGTTGTCACGGCCATATCGATACTACTAGTAAGATTTGTGTCATCCATCTTCGGCTTAATTTTTCCGGGCCATTTGTAAATTATGGGTGTTCTGATGCCCATATCCTGAGGTGCTTGTTTAGATCCCTCGACATATTTATTGGGTACATTTGGATCTTGAATCCAACCATTGTCAGTTACAAAAACTACCAAAGTATTGTCAGAAAGCCCTTTTTCATCCACCCTATCCAAAAGTTGCCCGACAGTAATATCAAACCATTCGCACATGGCCCAATAGGAGGCAACTGATTTAGTAGGTGCCAAAGGCAAATACTTCTGGAGTAAGGAATCCGGTGGATTGTGAGGAGAATGGGGTAGGAATGGCGCATACCATACAAAAAACGGTTTTTCAGCCTCTATTGCATGATCCATAAAATCAAATATAGGATCCATTCCTTCCCTTCCTATTTTAAGCCCTTCATCTCCATGTCGTCCACCTTTGGATGGGTCACCGTGGGTCATTCCATGCGTAAAACCACCCTCTTTGTAGTTTCCTCCCCACCATTTCCCTGCCTGAAAAGAAAGGTATCCCAATTTTTTTAAAACCATTGGAATGGTAGGATGTTTCTGAAATTCATCAAGGTAATCTTTATACAGCCTAGACCTGGCGATTTGCCAATCGTTATTGTACCGCTTACCCTCAAAATTAAATTCCGGATCATTTCCTGTAATTCCATGCTGATAAGGGTACAATCCTGTAATAATACTGGCTAAGGATGGACTACAAAGGGGTGCCGTCACATAGCCTCTGGTGAAAGTGTGTCCTTCAGCAGCCAGCTTATCTATATGTGGCGTTTCGATATGAGGATGGCCAGTGAACCCAAAATCGTTCCATGACTGATCATCGGAAAGGATATAAATAATATTGGGTTTTTCTCCCTGCGCAAGTGAGTTCCTTTTGGTAATTGTAACCAAAAGGAACAGCATAAACACATACTTTAGAGGATAGCTCCTAAATACTTTTTTCATTGTCAATTATTTTGGTTTTTGTTAATTAATAGCCTGTATTTTGATCCAACCTGTTGATTAAAATCTGCTCAGCAGGGATGGGCGCCAATAATTTAGCTGCTGTCACATTAAAAGAGGCATCAAAAAGGAAAGGCTTCATTTCTTTTTCCCTAATTCCATGAGCTGACATAACCTCCACTGCTTTTCCACTTCTCTTTAGATCGTACCACCTTTGGTTTTCGAAACAAAATTCCACCTGCCGTTCTTTCAATATCAACGCTTGCAAACTTGTTTGATCATAGCCAGCAAGCGCCTCAGTCAGGCCAGCCCTTTCTCTAACCATTTCCACATAAGGAATGGCTTCTCCTGTTCTTCCCAACCCATTCAATGCTTCAGCATACATAAGCAGCACATCTGAATATCGCAATATTGGCATATTGTCTCCACACCTATCGTCAGGCGCAGATACTGGCGGTTTGAACTTCCCAATATAGGACAACTCTCTTATTTCACCATCCCAATCAGGTCCTGTCCAGGTATTTATAGACACCGCTTTTCTTTTGTCTCCATCTTCAAAGGCATTTATTAAATCTTCTGTAGGCATATTCCAGCCAGCAGACACCATGCTTATATTAGGCCTTTCTGTGATCTCTCCTTCAGAACTCCAGGGAGCAAACATAAATATGAATCGATTGGAAAGTTCCCTGTTGTTTTCAGAATATTGAATTGAGAAAAGCGTTTCCGTAAAATCCGGATTAGAAGGATCGTATAAATCAGCATAATCAGGAAGCAAGCTGTATTGATTGGCGTTGATCACCTCCTTGAGGCTACTTTCGGCTTCAGTATAATTCTTTTGGGTAAGGTATACCTTTCCTAAAAGGGCTTGGGCCGCAAATTTATTAGCTCTGCCATCTTCCTGTACAGCAGCAGCATTGCTTAAATGATCCACTGCACTTTTTAAATCACTGATGATTTGCTGATAAATCTGTTCTTCGGTTGATCGGTCTATGTTCACAGCTTCCTGAGCCGTTATGGGATTGGTGACCAAAGGAACGCCGCCGTATTGACGCACCAAATTGAAATAATAAAGGGCCCTTAAGAACAAAGCTTCACCTTCTGATCTATCCTTATACGCTTCATTCGACCAGGAAACACCTTCTCTATCGATCTCTGCCAACAGCTTATTGCACCTGGTGATGCCATTATAGGATTCATCCCAAAACTGCGCATACCCTCTATTATCGGAAGTGATGATAAACTGATCAATTACCCCTCTTACAGCCTCACCAGTTCTAATATTGTATTGAAAACTCGTATTGTCTGATATCAATTCTGCCAATACCCAATGTAAATCTTTTTCGTAATTTCTCATGGGCACGTAGCAACCATTGGCCAACAGGATAAATTCTTCCTGGGTCTGATAAAAATTGCCTTCATTTAAGGTCGTCTCTGGGAAGATCTCGAGAAAATCCTCTGAACAAGAACTCATTCCCAAAAAGACAAGTATATATAGTAACTTTTTCATGTCTGAATAATTTTTGTGAATCTCAGGTTTCGATTACAAATGCGTTTAAAAAGATAAATTAATACCGAGGGAAATGGTTCTGGAGAGTGGATAAGAAGTCATATCAAATCCTGGAACCAAGGTATTGTTCTGGTTAGCCGCTTGCCCTTCCGGATTGGCACCTTTATAATTGGTAAACATGGCCAGATTCTGAACTGTCATGTAGATCCTTGATCCTTTTACCACCTTCAAACGTTCCAGAAAATCGCCAGGTAGCGTATATCCCAAAGTGAGGTTGGATATCCTCACGTAAGAAGCATCTTCTACCCATAAACTGGAAACCCTGTGCCCCCAACTAGGTCTTACTTGAGGAATTCCTGAATGTATCCCATCTCCAGGATTCTCGGTACTTCTCCAACGGTTTTCCCAATCTCTGTCCACATTGAAAAAGCCCTGAAGGTTATCTGTTGTCTGCCGCAAACCATTCATTACTTGACCACCACTTTGCCCATTGACTATTATGCCTAGGTCAATATTTTTGTAAGCGAAATTATTGGTGAAACCAAAAATGAAATCAGGATGTGGATTCCCTATAATCGTATAATCCAAAACATCATTAATCAAACCATCTCCATTGACATCTTTGTACTTAACATTTCCTTCATATACTTGGGGCGTTTTTACAATATCAGGATTGTCCATGTCTGCAGGAGTATAAACTCCCTCCAACACAAATCCGTAAAACTGTCCAATAGGCTGACCTACAACTGAAACGTGGGTAGGGTTACCATCATTATTTCCTGCAAGAATCCTCACCGTATTGTCATTTAGCGACATAACCTTGTTTCTGTTAAAAGCAATATTGGCATTGACATCCCATGTAAACTCACCTACATATGGGGATCCACCCAAAGCAATTTCAAGCCCCATATTTCTAACATTACCCTGGTTGATGGTTTGAGAATTAAATCCTGTGATGGTAGGTATCACATCATTCAGCAACATATTATTGCTTTCCCTACGGTACAAGTCTATCAATAAGCTAAGCCTGCTATCCATGAATTGAAAATCCAGTCCAAGGTCAAACTGATTGGATTCTTCCCAGGTCAAAAAGGGATTGGCCAGCCCAACGGTGGAAGCAGTTACCTGGTTGGTGCCAAATACATAAGATCCTGCACTAATGGAAGCAAGGTGGGCATAATTACCAATATTATTGTTGCCACTTTTGCCATAACTTCCACGGATTTTAAACTCATCCATCCAATTGATGTTTTGGAAGAAATCTTCCTCTGAGACCCTCCATGCTGCCGCGATGGAAGGGAACATGGCAAAGCGATTTTGATTGCCAAACCTAGACGATCCATCAGAACGGAAGGTAGCTGTCAATAAGTATTTGTCTTTTAGCGCATAATTAACCCTACCCAAATAGGAAATCATGCTCCAGTCATTTATTGCTTCTCCCCAAGTATCAATGTTTTGAGCTGCATTGATAGTTGTAATCAGGTCATTTGGAAAAGGGCTGGCTCCTAAAGTGATATTATTGGAAGTAAACTTCTGCGTGGTGTATCCAAGCAAAGCATTGATCCGGTGGTCACCTCTAGTAAGATCATAATTTAACGTATTCTCTATCAACCAATCAAAACTATTGCTTCTGGAATTGAAAGATGAACCAGTCCCTGCTGTAGGTGGCCTGTTGGATGCACCAATAGAACTTGGAATATACTGCTCATATTTTGATACTTCAAATATAGTATTCAAAGAAGTCCTGAATCTCAAATTTGGCAGAATCTCCAACTCAGCAAATGCCAATCCAAGGTTTTGGAAAGTATTTTGCTGCATTTTCATCTCCTGTAAAGCAAATAGTGGATTCACAAAACTCCATGCTGAATGAAATCGACTTTGAGGCGCTACTATGTATGGTTTAATATTTCCATTGGCATCATAAGGAGTCGAAATTGGATTGGCCCAAATACTTACCCCCAATATATCATTACGATTTAAATTGGTATTTGCCCTGTCTTGTTTTATGAAGGTGGGTTGAATAGATGCCCCAATTTTGAGTTTGTTGGTGACATTGCTTTCAATACCTAAATTACTACTAAACCTTTCTATGCCGGTATGTTTTAAGACTCCTTCCTGCTTAAAATAACCCAAGCTAAAATTGATTCTGGAATCCTTTGTACCCTTCTGCATGCTAAAATTATGATCCTGAATCTTTGCCGTCTGCAGTACGAGATCATACCAATCCGTCCCCTGACCTGAAAGGGCATCCAAATCCCTGTATTCTTCAGGATAATCTGCCAAGGTAGGTTCTCTTCCTTCAGTTTGTCTAACTCCAATATCTATCCTATCGCGTTGGAATTGGGCAAATTCTCTTTGATTTAAAAGTTGTGGTCTGCCTTTTTGAGGAGCTTGCTGCACCCCTACCATAGAAGAGAAGTTGATGGTTGTTTGATCAAGCTCACCTTTTTTGGTGGTGATCATTATAACTCCATTGGCCCCTCGGGAACCATAAATCGCTGTAGAAGAAGCATCTTTAAGAATTGTTATCGACTCAATATTATTTGGATCTATAAACATCAAAGGGTTTAAAGTTTGATTCATACCTGAAGAATAAGGCATTCCATCGATTACATAGAGCGGTTCATTGCCTGCTCCCAAGGATCCACTTCCCCTTATTTTCACGGAAGTACCCGCACCAGGTGCGCCTGATACTTGCTGGATCTGTACACCAGCCACTTGACCTACCATTTTTTGGTCTAATGAGGAAACGGGAAGATTCTTGATTGCTTCCTGATTAATTGATGAAACTGCTCCAGTTACATCTTCTTTCTTCTGTGTACCATATCCTACTACAATCACCTCATCCAAAGCAGCTTGGTCATCCAATAAAGTTATAGAGATGTTGGTCTGATTTCCTACAGTGAAGGTTTGGCTTTTATAGCCAATAAACGAGATTTTAATTATTGCTCCAGTAGCTGCATTCAATGAGAAATTGCCATCAATATCGGTGACCGTTCCAGTAGTGGTACCTTCAATGATTACCGTAGCGCCAGGTATAGCATTGCCACTTTCATCTACCACTGTTCCATTGATAGGTACAAATGCATTCTCTGAATCCTTTACAGTAGAAATCTGCTCAGACACTTTTCCTAAGGTATTTTCGGAATCTAGGCCAGGCTTTACATAAATTGTATTGTTTACCCTTTTGAATTCAAATGCGGTAACCTGCGCCAGGTGTTGGAGCACTTCTTTTAGGTTGCTTTCCTCATAAGAAAAGGTAAATCGATTGTTATCCTTGACTACTTTTTGATTGTAAGTAAAGTTAAAAAGGGTTTTCTCCTGGATTAGCCCAAGGACCTCTTTAAAAGTATTCGACTGAACGCTAATACTTAGGCTAACATCCTCTAAGTTTTGGCTTTTTGAGGGGATCGCCATTAGAAATTGCATTGCAATCACCTGTACAAGGAAGGCATATAATAGCCTCTTTGATACCATGATCAATAGTTTTAGTAAATTAATTTCCATAATTTTAAATGCTTAAAATTCTTTTCGGGTTAGTTAATTGATGAGTGTTTTGAGCTGGATCCAGAACTGTTACAGCAGTTGCTGGGTCCTTTTCTTTTTGCAAAATATTACATAGGCTTTTAAGATTTATTTACAGTTTTTAAGGGCTATTTTTATTGTTTTGGTACTTATATCCGTTTGGTATTCAAAATCCAATATGTGTCGCAACCCCAACAAAATCGTTTCTATTCGTTCTCCGGTATAGGCGCCAGTGATGACACATTTAATCTCTTTTTCAGGCATCTCCACCTCAATATTCACCCCATAGGCCCGCTCTAAAATGGAGAAAACTGAAGCTATTGGCTCGTCTTCAAACTCCAATTTCCTAGTATGCCAACCTATATAGAAGTCTGGGTTTACTTCACTTACCTGGATCTGATCCGTATTTATAGTGGCTTGTTGCCCTGGATTTAATTCAACTCCTTCTTTGGATATCAAATTAGCTACCTTGACTTTCCCAGTTGTTACTGTGATCTCAGGACGACGATAAGTATTCACATTGAATGAGGTTCCTAACACAGTAATCTCTGAGGATCCTGTAAGCACTTTAAATGGTTTGTCAGGATTTGGCATGATATCGAAAAATGCTTCTCCATTTAGATAAACCATCCGGAGCTCATCACTAAAAGTTTCAGGGAATTTAAGGCTACTATTTTCATTTAAACGTACCCTACTACCATCTGAAAGAGTAACCGTTGAGCGCATCCCCTGCTCAGTCCTTTTCACCATCATTGGGATTTCAGTTGGTTGACTGTACATCTCCCATACTGCCAATCCTACCAAGGCAAAAAACAAAAGTACCGCAGCAAATTTTCTTACCATCAAGAATACGCTCCTTCCAGATGAAATTGACTTGCCTGTGGACCCTATTTTTTTCCAAACGTTCGATTTTGCAGCGTTTATTTCACTTTGGGAAGGAGACTTACCTAAATGTGCCAATTCATCTAATAAAGAATCGAATTGTTCATTCCTTTCGGGACCTAATTTCCCTGACCTGTACTTCTTTGCCCACTTAATTAATTGCTTCAATTGCATAAAACTCCAAAGGGTTATATAGGGAAGTACCATAAAACCGAAGGATCAGCTAGTAGGAGTCGAAAAAAAATAGATTTTTTTTGTTTGAGTTAAATAAAAGGCAGAATTTGATTTAAACTGGCCTTTGGATGAAAAAATTAGGCATTAAATCAATACCAACTCACCAGACAAATAACAATAAACTCTAAGGATTGCCTTAATAGGTACAGGGCTTTCTTGATGTGGTTTTCCACCGTAAAAACTGAAATTCCTAATTTTTCAGAAATCTGTTTATTGCTTAAATAACCAAACCTGCTGAGTCTAAAAACATTTCTACATTTTACTGGCAATTTTTGAATCCCACTTTCCAATAACTTTCGGGTATCTCTTTCTTCAAGGTATTCATCAGTAGAGCAAATACCCTTAGTATTCTTAATGAAATCCAACTGCTCTTTATTCCATTTATTTTTTCGGAATTCTTTCGCTATCTGATTCCTTGCCGCCCCAAAAAGGTAAGGGAGCATTGAAGGATGACTCAAGTGAGGCGGTTTTTTCCATACTGAAATAAAAATATTCTGAACCACATCTTCTGCAGTCTCCCGGTCTTGCATGACTTTGTATACGTACCTAAAAATAGCATCAAAATGACGGTGATAGAGAACGTCAAAGGCCTGATGGTTTTGGCGTTCTGCAATCAACTGTAGCAGTTCTTGGTCATTATGGGTTATTATACTGGTCAATTTTGGGATATTCTCAAATAGGAATACGCTAAATAAAAGAATAAAATGCACAATCCAAACAAAGATTTATAGAAGTCAAAATTAAGCCCTTATAAATTAATTGAGATTTGAAATCTGAATGAAGTCAGGAAGCTATATCAAAAAATAGGCATTGAGCTCACTTTATGACTGAAATCAACACCTGATCAATTATAGTTTTCGATGAAGCATAAATTGTACTAAAAATTGATTTTAAACTTAGGTGGTTTCTATACATGCTGCATTCTCTTTTCGGTCTGGCAGTTTGAAAAAATACGCTTCTAAACTTTTGGTAACTCCCACTTTCCATGGTATTTAGGGAAGATAAATTGATCAGCTTCCTTACTTTCCTTGAACTTGCCTAAATTTGCATCCCAATCAAGTATTTGGGCCCCTGACCGTACAGCGATATTACCCATATGGGCATAAAGTGCAACGTTTCTTCCCATTTCAACAGTGCACTTGGTGAGACTTCTATTTCTCATACAGTTTAAAAAATCCAGCACATGATTATCCATGTCGCTTTTACCTTCATAATTAAAGTTTTCCTTTGCAATTTTAGTAGCTTGCTCACCATCTTCTTTACCTCCCTGCCGGATACTCCAATCCCCTCTGTCCGCCAAGATTGTTCCATTCTCCCCTATAAATGCTACCCCATAAGCTTTGTCATATGGACCTGTTTGTATTCCGGCAGTATGTGACCAATGGATCATGTAATCATCCATGGGATAATTAACATCCATTACCTCATATGTTTCCCGGCTATAACCATTCGTATTATAATTGGCACCTGAAGCGAGAACTTTTTTAGGTTCATGAGAAATATTCTTAGCCCAAAGCGCCATGTCCAGTAAATGAACACCCCAATCAGTCATTAATCCTCCTCCATAATCCCAAAAATGCCGCCAGTTTCCATGAACTTGGTTGGGGTTATAGGCCCTTTTTTCCGCAGGTCCCTGCCAAAGATCGAAATCAAGCTCGTTTGGTACGGCTTGATTGGGTACTTTCCTCGCCCCCATTCCATATTCAAAATTTGCCCACACATTCACCCTACTGATTTTTCCTATCCCACCAGAATGTATGTATTGCATGGCACTATTCCATACTTCACCACTTCTTTGCTGCTGACCAACTTGCACCACTCTTTTGTATTTATGAGCTGCTTTTACCATTAAATTGCATTCTCCTATACTGTTTGCTAGGGGCTTTTCGACATAAACATCCTTCCCTGCCTGACAAGCATATACCATCATCAAACAATGCCAATGGTCTGGCGTACCGATAACCACGGCATCTATTTCATCGTTTTCGAGTAACTTTCTGAAATCGCCATATTCTTTCGGAGTTTGCCCGTATTCATTTTTAACATCCGCTATCCGCTTTTCTAAAATATTCTTGTCTACATCACAAATCCCCAGGCAGTTTACCTGACCAGTTTTCATCAGGTGACTTAAAATATTAAACCCCTTGTTCTTTGCTCCAATCAGGCCTACATTAATCTTGTCGTTTGCGGAAAATTTAGGAATAGCTAAAGAGTTGGCCTGCAATAATCCCAATCCTGCGACTGATAAAGTACTGTTTTTAAGAAAAACTCTTCTAGATCTATTCATAATTCGATAATTAAACTTTGAATATATAATAAATACGCTATTTACACCTCAATATATTACTTATACCTTGAAAACGATACATTAACGAATGAATAGATTAAGTAGTCTTTACTTTACAGATATTTAGCAAATGAAAACCAACTCACAGCTTCAGAATTGATTTCATTTAAAATCTCTTGTAAATAGAAAAATTACGTCATCAACAGTTTAGATTAAACATAATTTGAAATTGAAATATTCAAGCACGTAAGTCTGACCTAGCTACAGAATATTTATTCAGGAAAAAAGACCAAGAATAGAAAAAAGTTTTTACATTCATTATTTAGTCTCCTTATTGGAAATTACATTTAGCAATAACTCAAAAACAATACAAGATGAAACCTATAATTAGCGCTTTTCTATTTCTAATGATTGCCACTAATAGCTTTGGCAACACGCTTCCGAAGAATCAAAAGGCCAATCCGTTTTTAGGCATGTGGGGCCTGGAGGTCGAAGGCGGAGGTGTTGGTTGGCTTCATGTAAATGAAGACCAAGGTTTTCTAGATGCTGAACTTCTTTGGATCGGAGGAAGTGTATTGCCCGTTTCACATGTTTATCTAGCAGATGAAAACACCCTTGTAGTTACAAGAACAAACATTTCAAAGAAAAGTGATGACCGAAGTCATACGATCACCAATACCCTAAGAATAGTTAAGACAGGCGACACTTTAAAAGGAACCATGTCTGGCCCAAGAAGAGATGGAGAATACGTGGCTAATTTCACTGGTTTCCCAATGCCTACTATGCCAGATAAGCCAGATCTTTCAAAAGTAGTTTATGACAAACCCATAGCATTGTTCAATGGGAAAGATTTAACAGGCTGGGAGTTGATGAATCCCAATCAAGAAAATGGATTTAAAGTAATGAATGGAATCATGGTGAATGACCCGGTTCAACCTGAAAACGGAAAACACATTTCTTATGGCAATATCAAAACCAATCAGGAATTTGAAGATTTTAACCTAAAGCTTGAAGTAAATGTACCAAAGGGAAATAACAGTGGGGTTTATCTCAGAGGAATCTATGAAATACAGGTGGTAGACTCTTATGGAAACGACTTGGATTCGCACAATATGGGCGCATTGTACAGTCGTATTCAACCTAGTCAGGCTGCAGAAAAACCTGCTGGGGAATGGCAATCAATGGACATCACTCTTGTAGATCGTCATGTTACCGTAATATTAAATGGTAAGAAAATTATAGATAACCAACCCGCATGGGGACCAACTGGTGGAGCCATGAGTGCAGATGTACTTTCTTCAGGCCCTATCTATTTGCAAGGTGATCATGGGAATGTAAGCTATCGGAATATCGTTTTGACTCCTGTAAAATAATCAGGTATTAAATTAAATTTTATTACCTGATGTCTATTAGAAAAATCCTTGCTAAAATACACTTGATTATTGGCTTGGGAACAGGAATTTTATTCGCTATCATAGCACTTTCGGGAGCTTTATATACCTGGGAGCCTGAGGTTAGTCGCATAATCTATCAGCATGAAGTGGAGAAACAAGCCAAACCTTTTGTTCCTGTTTCAGCATTAATAAATACCATGAAACAAGCCTTTCCAGAAGGCGATTTTCGTACTGCACTATACCGCGATCAAGAAAGTAGTATTGAAGTGCTGTTATATGTACCAGGAACTTATTACCTGGCCCAAATCAATCCCTATACAGCTGAGCTCATTCATTTACAAGACATGAAACAAGGGTGGCTCAACCATTTAAAAAACTTGCATCGCAACCTTTTACTTGGAGACATCGGAAGAGAAATTGTGCATTGGGTAACTTTATTGGCACTGCTTATGCTGATTTCCGGATTGGTATTGTGGTGGCCAATTCGAGGCTGGCCAAAAAAGGATAAATTTTGCATCAAATGGTCAGTTTCTCCCAAAAAGTTGAATTATGACCTGCACAATATTTTGGGTTTTTATGCCACATGGATCCTTATTTTCAGTATTGCCACGGGAATATTTTGGGGTTTTGAGATCGTTAAAGATTTAACACAAGAAATCAGTGGAGAAAATGATATAAGCTACGACACCCCTCAATCCGCAATTTCTCCGGACAATCAAGATTCAGATCTCAACGAGATTCTAAATAGCTTAATTAAGAAATACCATTCTGAATTCTCCAATTCTCAGGTAAGGATTGGTATTCCACATAATAAAAATGAAGCCATCCACCTTTCAGTCATTGATCCATATAAGGGAATCAATGCTGTGGATCATTTTTATCATGATCGATACAGTGGAGATCCAATTCATGGTGATTTTCAAAATGGATTGTCTAATGAAAGAAGTTCCTATAGCCTAATAAACGGAATGGTTTATGACATTCATTTAGGTGGAATAATGGGACTTCCTGGCAGGATATTGGTGTTTTTTGCATCTCTTATTGGCGCTTCGCTTCCAATCACAGGATTTATTTTCTGGTTAGGCAAAAATAAGAATAACCGCAAAAACCGGTAAGAAGCTTATCTGTATCTATTAATGATCAAATCATTAGAATAGGTACTTCAAATTGAGCTAACGTTTAAGTTCCCATAGAAAATTCTAAATATACTTTATTTAATAAAAATCAGCGTTAATTTAAATGACTTCATAATATTAACAGGTTAAAATTAATTTTTTTCGCCTTATTTGCAGCAAACATTACTCTAAAAAATATGTCACAATTCCCACCTTGTCCAAAATGTCAATCTGATTTCGCTTATTCAACCGGAGGTCCGTTATTGACCTGTCCAGAATGTGCCCATGAATGGAACCCCGAAGAGAGCGTTTCTGAAGACTCCGGAATAGCGGTTAAAGATGCAAATGGAAATGCTTTAGTGAATGGTGATTCTGTTATAGTATTAAAAAACTTACCCGTAAAAGGTTACCCTCAACCTATAAAAGCAGGCACAAAAGTTAAAAACATACGCCTTACGAACGGTGATCACAATATCGACTGTAAAATTGCAGGTTTTGGCTCCATGGCTTTAAAATCTGAATTCGTAAAAAAAGGTTAACTAATCAAAACGACACTGCCGAGCTTAAACTGCTAGTAGGCACAAATTCTATATTTTTAATTTTAGCGAGGTACTTTTATTTCAAGGGCCACCTAAAACAAAATTAAGGGTAGAATTTGTGCCATAGGTCTGACCAATTAAATTAAGCAAGTTCCTATCTCATGATGTTTGTGCCATTGTGGATACTGAGATATTTTTTTTACATTTTAATTCACTCCTCTATTTTTTCTAGAAATATTGCTTTAAGGTAAAACTTACTATTAAGTCAGCAATAGCTCCAGCCTTCTCCTAAGAATTTTCATCTTTTCTAAGTTTTTGGGATAATTCTTGTTATACCCTTTGCTGCCGGCCAAATTATAAGCAAACAATCGATTACAAATGCTGTTTTAGAAATACCTAATAGTATTTGGTTTTGTAATCCTGAGAATAATTAAGTTTGGTTCTGTACCGATAATGATTTATAGCCCCTTGCTAATGGTATCAAAAAATATTCCTTGTTTCACATTAATCCTCTATTTATTAACAGTAGAATGGCCACAATTTATAGGAGTTAGGAGATATGAAAAATAACTGGGTAAAAGATTGGTATTCTTTAAGAGGAAGAACTCCACATGATTTTCAAAAAGCCTGCCTCAAAAATTACAGCGCGGGAAAAAGTGGCTTATTGAATGCCCCGACAGGTAGTGGTAAAACAATGGCCCTTTGGATACCTATATTAAACGAATATGTAAGCCAACACCCAGACAGTTGGAAAAAGCCTAAAAAGAATGGTTTACAGGTAATATGGATTACACCGCTGCGGGCACTGGCCCAAGACCTTAGCCAAGCCATGAAAGAAGTCTGTCAGGAAACGGGCTTGCCATGGAGGGTAGCTGTGCGGAATGGAGACACCACTATTGCTCAACGGCAAAAACAAAAAAGGTCCATGCCTGAGTGTCTTATAACGACACCTGAAAGCCTCCATTTACTCATCGCTCAAAAAGGTAGTAAAGATTTATTTAAAAATCTTAGAGCTATTGTTGTTGACGAATGGCATGAACTTTTGGCCAATAAACGAGGTGTTCAAGTACAGCTTGCCATAAGTTATTTGAGAACTATTATAAGAAAACCGCTTAAAGTATGGGGGATATCAGCCACTATAGGTAATCTGTCTCAGGCACATACCGTATTATTAGGCCCGCAAACGCCGACATTAATCGTTAGAAGTAAGCTTAAGAAAAAGATAAAGGTAACCTCTGTTTTACCCGATGAAGTGGAGAAATACCCATGGGCCGGGCATTTGGGTGTCAAACTTTTGCCAAAAATTATCCCAATAATAGAAAATAGCCAAACCGTATTGCTCTTTACAAATACTCGATCCCAAACCGAAATTTGGTACCAAAAAATCTTAGAAGCCAAGCCAGACTGGGCAGGTATAATGGCCATGCATCATGGATCTCTAGATCCAAAGGTTCGGGAATGGGTAGAAAGTGCTCTCCATGAAAAAAAATTAAAGCTTGTGGTATGTACAAGCAGTTTAGACCTCGGTGTAGATTTCAGGCCTGTAGACACCATTATCCAAGTCGGTGGACCCAAGGGCGTCACTAGATTTGTCCAGCGGGCAGGGCGTTCTGGTCATTCCCCTGGAGCTACCAGCAAAATTTTCTTTGTTCCCACCCATTCTCTGGAATTGATAGAAGCCAGTGCATTGAGAAAAGCCATAAGCAAAGGTGAGTTTGAAGACCAAATCCCCATGGAAGCCTGCTATGATGTAGGTGTCCAGTTTATGGTCACACTTGCTTTAGGTGATGGATTTGAATCTGAAAAGGCCTATCTAATAATCAAAAGCTGCTTTGCTTATCGCAACCTTACAAGAGAACAATTTGAATGGATGTTGGCTTTCATTACGGTTGGAGGGAAAGCATTGGGAAATTATGCGGAATTTTCAAAGGTCAACCTGTCAGAAGAAGGGCTTTATCGGGTAACTGATAGAAAAATAGCGATGCGTCACAGACTCTCTATTGGCACGATTGTAAGTGATCCAATGATTCAAGTGAAGTTCATTACAGGTGGATACATTGGTTCAGTGGAAGAGAGCTTTATCACCAAATTAAAACCGGGTGATTCCTTTTATTTTGCAGGGAGGAATCTGGAATTCGTTAAAATAAAGGAAATGAAAGCCTTGGTACGCCGGTCAAAAAAGAAAAAAGGAACAATTCCCCGATGGATGGGCGGCAGAATGCCTCTATCCTCTAGGCTAGCAGAAATGATCCGGCAGGAATTGCAAAATGCAGCCTTAAACCAATTGGATTCCGTAGAATTGAAAACGATTTTACCCATTTTGGCACTTCAAAAAACCATTTCAAGAATACCTGATCAAGACTCCTTACTCATCGAAAAATGCCAAAGTAAAGAAGGCTACCATCTATTTTTCTACCCATTTGAAGGGAGGTTCGTTCACGAAGTCCTGGCTGCTTTAATCGCCTACAGAATCAGCGTAAGTCATCCCATAAGTATCAGCATTACCATGAATGATTATGGCTTTGAATTGCTTTCTGAAAGCCCAATCCCGATCGAGGATAATTTAGAAGAAGACTTATTTCGTAGAGAAAATTTGATGGAGGACATTTTTGCAAGTATCAATGAAAGTGAAATGGGTAAGAGGCGTTTTAGAGAGATTGCTGCCATAGCTGGTTTAGTCTTTCAAGGATACCCAGGCAAAAGCATCCCTACAAGACACCTTCAAGCCAGTTCAGGAATTATATACGGCGTTTTTGAAAGTTATGATCCTGATAATTTGTTATTGGAGCAAGCTCAAAATGAAGTGGTTCAATTACAAATGGAAAAAAACCGTTTGTATCAGGTAATTGAACGCATAAATAAACATGAGATCCATCTTATAAATACCAAAAAAATCAGCCCTTTTGCCTTCCCCATAATGGTGGACAGATTAAGCCGAAACAATATAAGCTCTGAAAATTTGACTGACAGAATACTTCGGCTCCAAGTTGAACTGCTAGCTTAAAACTTGTTTTGGAGCATTTTTAAATTTAAATTAGCTTTTTAAATACCAAAATAAATCTAACCTATTCCAATTCTTACTTAGACCTTATGAAATCATTATTACTTACCCTTTTGGTGATCAGTTCGTATATGACCTGCATGGGTCAAACACCACCCAATGGCCCGGAAGCTACAGAACCTGAATGGAATGCCTATGACATCGAAACAGTAGTCGATGGTTTCAACATCCCATGGGGTTTAGCGATTTTACCAGATGGAAGCCTTCTTATCACGGAGAAATCCGGTGATTTGGTACATTTTGAAAATGGACAAAAAACCAATATTAAAGGATTACCTGAAATTTGGGCAAAAGGACAGGGAGGATTACTTGATGTTGCGTTGCATCCTGACTTTGAAAGCAATAAATGGGTTTATATCTCCTATTCATCCTCCAGAGGACCTGAAAAAGGAGCTCATACTGCTATAGGCCGAGGTCAATTAGAAGGCGATGAGTTGGTTAATTTTGAACGGTTATACAAGGCAACACCGAATACAGAAGCTGGTCAACATTATGGCTCTAGAATCGCTTTTGATAAAGAGGGTTACTTGTATTTCTCAATAGGAGAAAGAGGTGCGAAATTTGAAAATCCACAAGACATTACTCGTGACGGTGGTAAAGTTTATCGTCTATTTGATGATGGAAGAGTTCCTGAAGACAATCCATTTTACGACCAGTCTGGTGCAAAAAAGGCCATTTATTCTTATGGCCACAGAAACCCTCAAGGCATGGCTATTCACCCAAAAACAGGAAAAGTATGGGTAAATGAACATGGTCCTAGAGGCGGAGATGAAATCAATATTGTTCAAAAAGGAGCGAATTTTGGCTGGCCAGAAATCACTTACGGTATTAATTATGACGGAACAATATTAAGTGAAGAAACTTCTAAACCAGGAATGGAACAACCATTGTATTATTGGGTACCATCCATTGCACCAAGTGGTTTAGCTTTTATAACTGGAAGCAAATACCCTCAATGGGAAGGTGATGTTTTATCAGGATCTTTGAAGTTTGGTTATTTAGAAAAACTTACTTTAGAAAACAATAAGGTTATTAAAAGAGAAAAAATTATTGATGGATTAGGAAGAGTTCGAAATGTCGAAATAGGCCCTGACGGAATAATTTATGCTGGTATAGATGGTAAAGGGATTGTCAAAATTGTCCCTAAAGGAAATTAAAACCAAATTGCTCAAACAATGGCAATTGCTGCTAAAAAAATCAACTTTTAGCAGCAATTTCTTTTTATGACAAATCAATTGTCAAACATTACAGAATGTCAGAAGAAAAATATGATTTTATAATTATTGGTGGAGGTTCTGCAGGTTCCGTATTGGCCAATAGATTAAGTAAAGACCCCTCAAATAAGGTGCTTGTTATAGAGGCAGGAAGACCTGACCATGGTTGGGATTTTAGAATTCATATGCCTGCAGCGCTTACCTATCCTCTAACCAATAATTTTTACAATTGGGGTTACGAATCCGAGCCGGAACCACATATGAACAATCGGAAAATTTTTCAACCTCGGGGAAAAGTATTGGGCGGTTCGAGTGTTATCAATGGAATGATTTTCATTAGGGGAAATGCCATGGATTATGAAAAATGGGGCAATGAAAAAGGGCTGCAAAAATGGGATTATTCCCATTGTCTTCCTTATTTCAAACGTCTTGAAAACAGACTTGTTGGCGGTGATGCATACAGAGGTGATAAAGGCCCACTCTACCTGACCACTCCTAAATGTGACAACCCATTATTTAAAGCCTTTTTTGAATCAGTCCAAGAAGCAGGATATCCACTGACTGACGATGTCAACGGGTACCAGCAAGAAGGCTTTGGAAAGTTTGATGCCACCATTTATAAAGGTAAAAGATGGAATGCAGCAAGAGCTTATGTACACCCTATTAAAGATCGAGAGAATTTAACCATTCACTTAAAATCAAAAGTTAGCAAAATCTTGTTTGAAGGTACTACCGCCATAGGCGTGGATTATATTAAAAACGGTAAAAATGCAAAAGCTTTCGGTGAAAAAGTTATTTGCTGCGGCGGAGCCATTAATACACCACAAGTATTACAACTTTCTGGAATAGGCAATGGCAGCGAGCTACAGAAATTAGGCATACCTGTAGTCGCAGATCTCAAAGGTGTAGGTGAAAATTTACAAGATCACCTGGAAGTATATGTGCAATGGGCCGCTAAAAAACCTGTCAGTCTATACCCATCATTGAAATTTTACAACCAACCAAAAATAGGCCTTGAGTGGCTCTTTAATGGAACTGGTGTTGGCGCGAGCAATCATTTTGAGGCAGGAGGATTTATTCGGGGAAATGATACGGTAGCTTACCCTAATTTACAGTATCACTTTTTGCCTATAGCCATTCGATATGATGGTTCTGCCCCTAATGAAGGCCATGGCTTTCAGCTACATGTAGGCCCGATGAATACCGATGTCAAAGGACATGTTAAAATAAAATCCTCAGATCCGGGAATGTATCCCAGTATAAAATTCAATTACCTTTCCACCGAACAGGAAAAGAAAGAGTGGATAGAAGCCATCAAGGTTACAAGAAAGATTATCAATCAAACTGCTTTTGATGAATTAAGGGGAAAGGAATTGTCCCCAGGTGCTAGTGTAGAAACAGATGAGGAAATCCTTGATTTTGTTGCCAGAGAGGGAGAAAGTGCCTATCACCCAAGTTGTACAGCCAAAATGGGCTATGATGACATGAGCGTAGTAGATGCCAATTTAAAAGTCCATGGCATAGACAACCTGTACGTTGTAGATGCTTCTGTGATGCCTCACATTACCAATGGTAATATCTATGCTCCAGTTCTTATGATTGCCGAAAAAGCTGCCGACATTCTTCTAGGGAATACCCCTGTGGCTCCTTTAGAGGTTCCTTATTACAAATACCTTCCAGAAAAAGAACAAACCCATTCATCCAATTGATCAAAACTACAAATCTATATATTAACGGTTCCTGGCAAGATGCCATTTCAAAAGAAGTCAGAACCATTTACAATCCATTTGACAATCAGCCATTAGCCACAGTCGCAGAAGGCAATATAGAGGATGCGCAAAAAGCCATCAAGAGTGCCAAAGCTGCTTTTGAATCTGAAGCATGGCGAAATATTCCTGCAAGTGAAAGAGGAAGGATGGTCTATCTATTAGGTGACCTTATTGAGAAGAACAAAGAAGAACTAGCTGAATTAGAAACTTTAAATACTGGAAAAACCCTTGCTGAAAGCCTCTGGGACATGGAGGATATTGCCGGAATATTCAGGTATTATGGAGGGCTTGCAGACAAAAACGAAGGCGATAATATCGCTAGTCCAAATCCCAATAGTAAAAGCCTATTGGTAAAGGAACCTATAGGAGTGGTGGGCATGATTTGCCCCTGGAACTACCCCCTACTTCAGGCGGCATGGAAAATAGCCCCTGCACTAGCTGCTGGATGCACCATGGTGATTAAGCCAAGTGAATTCACGCCGTTAACCACCCTTTTATGGGCCAGTTTGGCAGAAGAAGTAGGATTTCCTAATGGTGTTATCAATGTTGTTTTAGGCCCTGGACATAGCATAGGTGCAGCGCTTGCCGAAAGCTGGGAGGTAGACATGATCTCTTTCACAGGAGGGGTAGTTACTGGAAAAAAAATAATGAAAGCTGCTGCGGGTAATGTCAAAAAGGTAGCCTTGGAACTTGGGGGTAAAAACCCACATATTCTTTTTGAGGATGCCGATTGGGAGACCGCAATTGATTTCATTTTGAATGGTGTGTTTTTCCATGCAGGACAAATATGTTCTGCTGGCACTAGAGTAATGGTGGCCTCTTCTATTCATGACAAGGTGGTGGAACATCTTAAGAAGAGAATAAGTAAAATCCGTCTCGGAAACGGATTGGATAAGGATACACAAATGGGTCCACTAATTTCTCAGACCCAATTGGATAAAGTGACAAATCACGTCCAAAGAGCCATAGAGCAAGGTGCTGAACTGATCGTTGGAGGGAAGAAACCTACAGACGAAGGATTAAAAAACGGTTTTTTTTACGAGCCTACTTTGCTTACTGGCTGTACTTCCGATATGGCGATTGTAAAAGAAGAAGTGTTCGGCCCGGTAATACATGTGGAGAAATTTGACACTGAAGATGAAGCCATTAAAAAAGCAAATGACACCATTTATGGTTTATCAGCTGGTTTCTGGACCCCTGATCCTCAAAAAATAGACAGGGTTTCAAAAGCCCTTCGATTTGGCACCATCTGGGTCAATGATTTCAATGTCTATTTTGTGCAAGCACCATGGGGAGGCTACAAACAATCAGGCCAAGGCCGAGAACTTGGCCATGCCGGACTGGAAGAGTTCCAAGAAGTAAAGCATATATATCAAAATTTCAACCCCTCGCCTTTAAACTGGTTCGGAAATTAAACCATCAAAGTTATCGATACCAAGACCTTAGGAATTTTCATAACAGTACTGTTTTATTTAATTATTCTTTACATAGGATACTATGCCAGTAAGAAAGAATCCGGTGACCAATCATCCCAAGGACTTTTACTAGCCGGTCGCCGAATGCCCGCCTGGATCGGGATTTTCACCATGACAGCGACATGGGTAGGTGGCGGATACCTCATAGGTACTAGTGAAGCCGTGTATGATAGTGCCAGAGGATTGGTTTGGGCGCAAGCTCCTTGGGGCTATGCCTTGAGTTTAATATTGGGCGGCTTGTTCTTTGCTAAAAAAATCAGAAGTTTTGGATTTACCACGTTCATCGATGTATTCGAGCATAAATACGGCAAAAAAACCGCTGCAATTTTATTTATTCCCGCACTAATAGGAGAAATTTTCTGGAGTGCTGCTATTTTGGCTGCTTTGGGCATAACCTTCGCCACCATTTTTGAATTGGACCTGAAGACATCAATAATGGTATCGGCAAGTATAGCCATAGGCTATACCATGATGGGAGGGCTATGGTCAGTAGCTTATACGGATGTAGTCCAACTTATATTTATTATAGTAGGCTTAGGCATCTCTATTCCATTCGCCTTAGATCAAATCGGAGGGATAGATGCTGCATTAACCATTTATGACCAACAGATAGCAAACGGCTTTACCTTATTCCCAAGTCTCAATGCCTTTACTGGAAATGATCCTGCATGGGGAAATAGTATTTGGGTGTGGCTGGATTTTGCCTTGCTCCTAATTATGGGAGGAATTCCTTGGCAAGTTTATTTCCAGCGGGTCTTGTCCTCAAACTCTGATAGATCGGCAGTCAGGCTATCCGTTTTGGGAGGGGTATTTTGTGCTTTAATGGCCATCCCCGCAATACTTATTGGCGTTGCCGGTGTAGGTTTTGATTGGACGCAATCTACCCTAGGTGTAGCTCCCGAACCGACCATGGTTTTACCTTATGTATTGTTAGAAATGACCCCCCCAATCATTGCAGCTTTGGGGCTTGGAGCTGTAGCCGCAGCAGTGATGTCATCAGTAGATTCATCTATATTATCTGCAGCTTCAATGTTTACCTGGAATTTTTACAGGCCATTGATCAACCCTTCTTGTTCAGACAAACAAATTAAAGCCTCAATAAGATTGGCTATATTATTTATCGGTATTATAGCTACCTGGCTTGCCTTAACCCTTCAAAGTGTATATGAGCTTTGGTATCTTTGCGCCGACCTTGTTTATGTCGTATTATTCCCTCAATTGGTGATGGCATTGTACTTTAAAAAAGCAAATAAATATGGAGCCATTGCAGGAATTATCATAGGCTTATTTTTGAGGTTTGGCGGTGGTGAACCCATTTTCGGGATATCTCCATTTTTGCCATACCCTATGGAGGATCCTCTCGCAGGAATAGAATTTCCGTTCAGAACTTTCTCTATGTTTTGCAGTTTAATAATTATTCCAATAGTGTCTTTGCTTTTCCCTGATAAAAAGAAATTAATAAACCCTCGGTAACAAATGATTCATCGACTTAAAATACTTTTTATTCTATCTTTTGCCATTTCAATACAGCTAAATGCGCAAGTACCCATCATCCTTGATGCTGATTTGGATTCTGACGTAGACGATGTCGGCGCATTAGCTATGCTTCATACCTTAGAAGACAATCATCGAATCAAAATTTTAGGTGTGGTAGTCACCAGCGATGATTTAGATGCACCTGCTTGCGCCGCAGCGATCAACACTTATTATGGCAAACCTGATATTCCGATTGGCATTGAGAACGGGGTTGCGCTCAGGAGTTTCTCAAAGTACACGAAAACTTTAGCCAATACCTTTCCTCATCCATTAAAGGAAGGCAGACAGCCTGAAGATGCCACGCAACTTTACCGGAGATTGCTTGCCAATTCTCCGGACAATAGTGTTATTATTATAAGTATTGGCCATTTGACAAATGTGCGGAATTTATTGGAATCTAAGCCTGATGACGCAAGCCCATTGGACGGGAAGGAGCTGATCAAAAAAAAGGTTAAACTATGGTCTTGTATGGGAGGGCAATTCCCAAAAGGAAAAGAAGCCAATTTTTACCGTCCGGACCCTCAGTCTACCCAAGTTTCTGTAAAAAACTGGCCAGGTGAAGTGATTTTTTCAGGTTGGGAGATTGGAAATGACATCATCACTGGTGCTGATTTTCTAAAAAACGCATTAAGTACTGAGCATCCTGTAAGCCTCGCCTACAAATTATTCAATGGTTACTCAGGAAGACAAAGCTGGGACCAGACTTCTATACTTGTCGCACTTTCTGAAAAAAAATATTGGAATTTGAGTTCCAAAGGCAATGTAATTGTTAATAAAGATGGGAGCAATACCTGGCAAGAAGACCCCAATGGTTTACACCAGTACCTCATTGAATCTTTGCCTCCTTCTGAAATTGCAAAAATAATTGATGCGCTGATGATTGGGATATATAGGCCTGGTTTTTGATGTATTCGTTACTCCACGGATTGTTTATTCAAATATCGATTTTATCAATCCATAAATTAAAATTGACACCCCAACCAAAATTTTTATTGTATGAAAGCATCTGATTTATTTGTAAAAGCACTGGAAAAGGAAGGTGTTGAATATATTTTTGGCCTCCCTGGAGAGGAAAACCTCGATATATTAGAGTCTCTGACGCACTCAAAAATAAAATTGATTTTAACAAGGCATGAGCAAGGGGCAGGTTTTATGGCCGCTACTTATGGGAGATTAACAGGTAAACCAGGTGTATGTATGTCTACATTAGGACCTGGGGCTACCAACTTGTTTACTCCAGGTGCTTACGCTCAATTGGGTGCCATGCCGATGTTAATGATAACAGGACAAAAACCTATCAAGAAAAGCAAGCAAGCGCGCTTTCAAATTATTGACGTAGTCGATATGATGAGACCGATCACCAAATACACCAAACAAATTGTTGATGGCAATGTTATCGCCTCAAGCATCCGTGAGGCTTTTCGCATTGCTACGGAAGAACGACCTGGAGCCGTACACCTTGAACTCCCTGAAGACATCGCTCAGGAAGAGGTTGAAGACCATGTTTTCGAGGTAGTAAATCATTTATTACCAAAGCCCGATGATGCTGCGATTTTAACTGCAGCGGAAATGATTCAAAATGCTAAAATGCCATTGTTGCTTATTGGTGCAGGTGCCAACAGGACGGTTATATGCAAGGCACTCGCTGAGTTTGTAGATAAAACGGGCATCTATTTTTTCACTACTCAAATGGGAAAAGGGGTAATAGACGAAAGACATCCACAATATCTCGGTACCGCTGCGCTTTCCAGTAATGATTTTGTACATGCTGCAATCGATGAATCTGATCTAATCATTAACGTTGGCCATGATGTAATTGAAAAACCCCCTTTCTTCATGAAACAAGGTGGGAAAAAAGTAATCCACGTCAACTTCTCTCCAGCAGAAGTAGACCCTGTATACTTCCCCCAACTCAATGTAGTCGGCGATATCACTAGTTCTGTGGAGAAATTATCCGAAGCAGTAAAATCGTCAAAAAGCTGGGATTTTAATTTCTACAAAAAAGTGAAAACAGAAGTTTCGGCCCATCTCGGTAAATATTTTGAGGACGAACGCTTCCCTACCCTACCCCAGAGATTGGTGAATTCATTGCGGAATAAGCTTGGAGAAAAAGATGTGATTACGCTAGACAATGGTGTCTATAAAATATGGTTTGCAAGGAATTACACCTGCTACCATCCCAATACCCTTTTACTAGACAATGCATTGGCAACCATGGGAGCAGGACTTCCTTCAGCCATGTGCGTCAAATTGCTAAACCCAGACAAAAAAGTGGTAGCCATCTGTGGTGATGGAGGATTTATGATGAATTCTCAGGAGCTCGAAACAGCTGTTCGCTTAGGCCTAAATATGGTGGTAATCATCCTCAATGATGAATCCTATGGGATGATAAAATGGAAACAAAAGGACATGGGGTTTAAAGATTTTGGCTTAGATTTTAAGAATCCTGATTTCGTCCAGTATGCCAATAGTTATGGCGCTCATGGCCACCGTCCCGAAAGTGACAAAGATTTACAAGAGATCCTGGATAAAGCGCTTAATAGTCCGGGGGTACACGTAATCGACCTGAAAGTTGATTACTCTTTAAATCATCCGATTTTAAATGTAATGTTAAAAGAAAAAACTTCGAAGTTATGAATGAGGAATTAAAAGTATATTCACCTTATGACAATACACTCATAGGTACTTTACCTATGGTCAGTGCTGATGAGTTGGAAGAAAAAATAGTTACCGCTCATACCCTTTTTCAAGATAGAACTCAATGGATTCCAGCCCATAAACGGATCGCTATACTGGAAAAAGCACGTGAATTAATGGAGGCCAAGGTAGAAGAGTTGACCAATACTGCTGCTCAAGAAGGTGGAAAACCCTATCAAGACTCTAAAGTAGAAGTTAAAAGAGCCATAAACGGGTTAAAAATCGCCACTGAAGAAATCTCTCATATGAAGGGTGGACAAATTCCAATGGGAATTACCGAATCCTCTGTGAATCGATTGGCCTTTACCATTCGCGAACCGATTGGAGTAGTGGCTTCCTTGTCTGCGTTTAATCACCCATTGAACTTAATTGTTCATCAGGTAATAACAGCCTTCGCTGCGGGTTGTCCCGTCATCGTAAAACCAGCCAGTAAAACGCCTTATTCTTGTCTTGCCCTTGTAGAAATACTAGCTGAGGCAGGCGTTCCAGATGGTTGGGTCCAAACGATCAATTGTAGCAATGAACTTTCAGAAAAATTAATAAGTGATCAACGAATAAACTTTCTATCCTTTATTGGATCTGCTAAAGTTGGCTGGTCCCTAAAATCAAAAATGGCACCAGGAACGAGGTGTGCATTGGAACACGGAGGGGCAGCACCTGTAATAGTTGAACCTGATGCTGTAATGGAAGACATGTTACCCTTATTAGTGAAGGGTGGCTTTTACCATGCTGGACAAGTATGCGTTTCTGTTCAAAAGGTATTTGCTCATCGATCCATTGCAGAAAAACTGGCAAAAGACATCGCTTCAGCTGCAAAAAAATTAAAAGTAGGTGATCCTTTATCGAAGGATACAGAAGTTGGACCATTGATCCAAACCGGAGAAGTGGATCGTGTAGATGAATGGGTCAAAGAAGCAATATCTGGCGGAGCTGAGCTGTTATGTGGAGGTAATAAAATTGGCGATACTTGTTATGAACCTACCGTATTACTTAACCCATCAAATGATGCCAAGGTCTCAAAACTAGAGGTTTTCGGCCCTGTAGTTTGTGTATATGCCTATGACGATAGAGAGGAGGCCATCGCTTTGGCCAACAGTCTTGAATTTCACTTCCAAGCGGCTGTTTTCACAAAAGATTTAGACGTTGCCTTAGATACGGTTCATCAATTAAATGCTACCGCTGTTATGGTCAATGACCATACCGCCTTTAGGGTAGATTGGATGCCTTTTGGTGGTAGAGATGCTTCGGGTGAAGGTATGGGAGGAATTCCTTATTCTATGCATGAAATGACCCGTGAGAAACTCATGGTCTTCAAAAGCAAATTATTACCATGATCCATACTTATTTCTAAGATAAAAAAGGCTTTTCAATTGATTTGATAAGCCTTTTTTATTTCCACCTAATCGCATAATGCCTTTTATATGATTTTTCCTATTAGTAAACCATTTCTATTTTTACAGTCTAAAACACAAACAATAAATTATATTTTTGCATGGTTAAAGATATTGTGATATTTTAGGGTACACTTATACAAATTACCTGTGGCTATGAATACTGATGTCGATTTTTATTTCGCCAAAGGCAAAAAGTGGCAAGCAGAAATGACACTGTTGAGAAAGGTCATTTTAGAATTTCCATTATTTGAAGAATTAAAATGGGGCGTCCCCTGCTATACAATGCCCTCAAATACCGCAGAAAAGAAATATAATAATGTGCTTCTGATTCATGCTTTTAAAGAGTACTGTGCCGTGTTATTTATCAAAGGTGCAATATTAAGAGACCCAGATAAGCTCCTTATACAACAAACTGAAAATGTACAGGCAGCGAGGCAAGTAAGATTTACCAATGAAGAAGAAGTATTGAACCTTACCCCCGCCTTGAAGGTCTTGATAAAAGAAGCCATTTCAGTAGAGGAAAAAGGCTTAAAAACACCCAAGAAAAAAACCATTGAATACACTATACCTATAGAATTTCAAGAAGAATTGGACAAAAGCCCAAATCTACAAGTTGGCTTTAAATCGCTAACACCTGGAAGGCAGCGGGCCTATCTATTGTTCTTCTCTTCGGCCAAGCAATCCAAGACCCGATCCACAAGAATTGAAAAATGCAGGGACAAGATCCTTAATGGAAAAGGCTTGGATGATTAAAAGACCATTTGCCACAAATAGAACCAATAAAATAGCATCCATGAACTTAGGTGTTGACAGTTATTTAAAAGAAGGATGTGGACGTTGCCCATTGGGAGCAACTCCTGCCTGTAAGGTAAATAACTGGAAGGAGGAGATGAAATTCCTAAGGAAAATCATCCTCAGCTGTGGCTTAACAGAGCAGGTAAAATGGGGCGTTCCATGTTACACAACTCCTGTACCTGAAAGCAACAAAACAGAAGGCAATGTACTTATAATGAGTGTACTAAAAGACTATTGCACCATAAGTTTTTTTAAGGGTGCCTTACTTACAAATTTAGACAGCATGCTTGAGAAACCTGGAGAGAACACCCAAGCAGCACGACTAATCAAGTTCACTAGCATCGAACAAATATTGGTAAATGAGGAGCAAATTCGAACTTTGATTTTTGAAGCAGTGGCCGTAGAAAAGTCAGGGTTAAAGGTAAAAATGAATAAAGCAGTCACGAAAAACTTACCCGAAGAATTAAAATTAAGATTCATAGAGCACCCTGACTTTGAACTGGCTTTTTATGCATTGACCCCGGGAAGACAGAGAGGTTATATTTTGTATTTTTCCCAACCAAAGCAATCCAAAACCCGGGTAGCTAGAATAGATAAATATCTCTCCAATATTTTGGATGGAAAAGGCATGCAGGATAAATAGCTTGGTCACAATTTAAATAAATTCATACCATAAATATGGAAAAACGAATCGCAATATTAAGAGGAATAAATGTTGGTGGTAAAAGGAAAATTTTAATGGCGGACCTAAAATCCATGTTTGAAGATTTGGGTTATAAAGAGGTCTTGACTTATATTCAAAGTGGTAATGTCATCTTCACTGCTGAGAATAAAATGAGTGATATCCAGATGGCCGATTTAATCGAACAGGCAATAAAAAGTAAGTTTGGCTTCGATGTTCCGGTTATCGTCAGAACTGCCCAAGAATTAAACAATACTTTTAATGAAAACCCTTTTTATGGGAAAGCGGATACAGATATTAACAAGCTTCACATAACATTCTTAAACAAGGAACCTGAAAAGGGAAATTTAGAGAAAATTCAAGCCTTGGAATTTCCTCCAGACAAGTTTCTGGTTAAAGGGAAGGATATTTTTATCTATTGTGATGGGAAATACCATCAATCCAAGTTGACCAACAACTTTTTTGAGGGAAAACTAAAGACCAGTGCAACTACCAGAAACTTAAAAACTGTTTCAAAACTTTGTGAATTAAGCCAATAAAAATCCTTCAATGAAAAAAGGAAAGAACGTACTGCTAAGAAATCTTTAACTTTTTTAAGAAATTTAAAAATTCAACTCCAAACTATTGGAATATCTAGCATTTATAAATTCCCCCAATAATTAACCAAATTGTACTCATGAAAAGAATTGCACTGGTGCTATGTTTTGCTTTTACGGCAATACTTACAAATGCACAAGAAAACAAATATGAAACTGTTACCAATGTCCCTTATTATGAGGATGAAATAAGAAAATCAGACACTTACTTGTCGGAAAGGTGTGTCCTGGATATTTACTACCCTAAAGAGGTTGAGAATTTTGCAACTGTAGTATGGTTTCATGGAGGTGGAATCACCAGCGGCGAAAAAGAAATTCCTGAAGCGTTGAAAAACAAAGGTATAGCTATAATAGGTGTAAATTACAGGTTTTCCCCAAAGGTAAAAGCACCCGATTATATAAAAGATGCAGCAGCAGCGGTTGCCTGGACCTTTGAAAACATAGCTGGCTATGGTGGCGATCCCTCACGAATATTTGTCTCCGGACATTCTGCAGGAGGATATTTGGCAAGTATGATCGGCTTGGATAAATCTTACTTAGAAACCCACGGAATTGACGCCAATGATATCGCCGGATTGATTCCATTTAGTGGCCACACGATTACTCATTTCACTGTACGTGGAGAACAGGGAATTCCTGGGGAACAGCCTACCATCGATAAATATGCGCCTCTATTTCATGTTCGCAAGGATGCTCCCCCACTTCTACTAATTACTGGTGACCGTGAACTTGAATTATTAGGCAGGTACGAAGAGAATGCTTATTTAATGCGCATGATGAAAGTAGTAGGTCACAAAGAAACAGTATTATACGAAATGGATGGTTATGGACATGGAATGACACATCCCGCATTTCCATTGTTAATCAACGAGATTAAAAGAATTTCGGGGAAATAGTTGATAGAATTAGCCTTAATGTCCTTTGGAGATCAAACTTAAAACTTGGAAAAGACAGTTGAAAAAAATTGGAAGTACTAAAGCAAAGGATTTCAAATTCTATGTAATATCCCGAAACAAACAATTTTAAAAGATTAAATATGAACTTATGAACCAAGCTCACTTTACAGATATACCATCCACCTATTCCAGAATCCTTGAGAAATCCAATGAAATTGGTTTTACCATGCCTTCAGATTTATACATAGGTAGTTTATTAAAAACGCTTATATCTTCAAAGCAAAAAGCGAATATACTAGAACTGGGAACAGGTATAGGCTTGTCCCTGGCATGGATGGTGGATGGTTTGAATCCGGATTCTGTACTGACCAGCATTGATAATGATCCTGAATTAACGAAAATTGCAAATGGCTTTTTTGGTGAAGACCGAAGGCTTTCTATCCTTTGTGAAGAGGGTGAAAATTGGATAATTAACTATTCCGGCCCGCAATTCGATTTGGTTTTTGCAGATGCATGGCCAGGTAAATACAGTCAAATTGATGAGATTCTGTCTTTGGTCAAAGTAGGTGGCTTTTACATCATTGATGACATGAGCTTTCAAAAAAATTGGCCAATAGGACATGCGGAGAAAGCTGAAAACCTAATTAAATACCTAGAGAAAAGAGAAGATTTTAACCTTACCAAAATGGATTGGTCAACTGGGGTAATTCTCATGACAAAAATAAAATAGCTAAAAGAAACAGTAGGAATTCGAATATAGCGCTTTTCCAAGCACCTAAAGAATCGCATTTAAAGAACTTGCTTTGTTATAAAAATCGTAAATAGCACCTTCAAACATAAATATATTTAAAATGGCATTACCCAATATATTTGATAAAAGTGTAACGGATGAAATGATTGCACGAATCAATAAGCTAGAAGCTGATTCAAAGCCTAAATGGGGAAAAATGACTACCCCTCAAATGCTTGCCCACTGTAATGTGACCTATGAAATGGTCTACGAAGACAAACATCCGAAACCAAATTTTTTCATGAAGTTCATTATAAAAACCTTTGTGAAAAACATAGTTGTCGGCGAGAAACCATACAAACGCAATTCCCAAACTGCTCCGGCTTTCTTAATAACTGATTCGAGAGATTTTACTTTAGAACGTAAAAGACTTATTGATTACCTGAATCAAACACAGCAACTAGGGGATAGCAGTTTTGCCAACAATGAATCTCATTCCTTTGGTAAGCTTAGCATAGTAGAATGGAACAATATGTTTTACAAGCATCTAGACCATCACATGACGCAATTTGGGGTGTAAATTGGTATAAGTTGCCTCATACATTTCAAACCATTAAATCATTCCCTGTCCAGTTGAAGAAAATTGATTCCTTTTACCACAATACCCCTGAACCTGAAAGAAGTGTTTTTTTGGCATTAAGTAACTTTATACTTTCAATGGATGCTAATATCAGTACTGATTTAAAATACGGCATGCCCTTTTTTAGCTACAAAAATAAAATGTGTTGCTACCTGTGGAAGGATAAGAAAACCAATGAACCTTATATCGGAATTGTCGAAGGGAATAAAATTCACCATCCCAATCTTGAAAAAGGCAAACGAAGTAGAATGAAGATTCTACGTGTTGATCCGAATAAGGATATTGACATTGAAATCATCGGGGAGGTAATGGCTGCTACGATAACGCTTTATAAAAATGGGCACATCAAAACCAAATAACAACGCTTCTTTACTAATAAATCAATGATCATTAAGCCCTTATAAAGTAAAATTTCCCGCTATAAATTTCTCTTTCCCACAGTAATAACCTATTATAGTAGTTGATTCTACCAGCTTCCCCAAAATGACCAAACATGCAATTATACAATTATAAGCGAAGGGATCTTCGCAACGGTATTCATTTATTGGGTGCTATCCTTGTATTGACTAGTATTTTTGTCCTATTAAGCCCTCTATTTATTGATGCTGGGGAAAAATTTCAAAAAACCATTTGGGTAGGCCTCAGTGCATTCATTGCAGGGCTCCTTATTATCAATACTTATGAGGGAACATTGATTAATCTTGATGACAATAAAATCAAAGATTACTTTTCATTCTGTGGTATCAAAACAGGAGAGTGGAGAAATCTTCCTTTCGTTAAAGATATTAAGTTGGTTCCTATAGAGCAAAAAACCACCAATGTACCAAATGGAATAAGTCCGACTTTTTATAACATTAAATTGAGTTATGAAATTATACTCTTTTTTTCTTCTGAACATCCTACTTATACCTTTTCCTACACCAGGAAAGCCGTAGCGCAAAAGAAGTTGAAATTACTTTCAGAAAAGCTTTTGGTTGATGAAATCGGGACAATCTCATCTACAAGTTGAGCAGTCTAAATACCGTAAAACCTTTATTCAGTGAATGGTTGAAAACAGCAAATAAATAGCTGTGCTAAATTTAAGGTAAAATAAATAAGGCCATTTTAACTAAATTAATCTTCTCTAGTCACAAAATCATTGTCAACCATTGTTTGCTGAAAAATCTCATCCATCTCCTTATCTTCCAAAACCCGATCAAATACAGCCAAGCCTCCAATTAGGCCATTAAAAAAATTCCCCATTCCTCTAGAAAGTACCACCGCGCCAACAGTAAAGTCTGACCCATTGTTTCCCATCCCATCTTCAAATAGGTAGGGATTTTTAGAGTGAGTTAATCCCTCAGGAAGCCCTTCGAAACCTTTGGTATTATTGATAGGCTCAGGTGCTCTTTCCTGAAATTCCCCATCTAAAAACGCTTTAATGTATTCACCGTCATAAGTAAAAGCAATATAGTGCCATTTTCCTTTGGTTAGTTTTTGCTTACTCGCTGCATAATCGCAACTGTAAGGAAAAGGTGGCGTTGGACCACCAGAATAAGAAATATGGCCACAAACCTGAGCTGCGCCATTGTAATGTGGGAGGTCTACGAAAAGTCCATATTGACGTTTACCTCCATCCGTATATTCATTCCACATGCCACCTACAAAACCAGTCTTTCCTTCCCACTTTACCCAGGCCATTACTGTAACACCTTGATTCTTACCATGAATATTGAGTTCACCCGTGTTTTCATGAGGCAGAGAGAAAAAAACCTCCTTTTCCATTCGGGCCGAATAGCCAGACAAAGGGCCCTCAGCAACTCTTTCTACATTCCCATTCATTTCCTTCAATGGGAATTCTCCCTTGCCTACAGCCATCCTATCCTGACCTGCTTCTTCTCTAAAACCCCAGGCGGCTACAAGGCCATCTCTTTCTTGAAGTTGGGTCAAGTGATCGCTTTCCTTACAACTGAGTAGAAAAACGACTAGAATTAAAAAATTAGCGAATTGTGCAAACTTCATCGTGGATCAATTATTAGTGGATCAAATATAACAAAGGTACCTGATTCTGCAAGGGTAATACACCACAGAAAAAATTGACATTAGATTTTGAAATAATATTTTACACCTAACAATTCCTAGATCACCCAATAATCTATATATTGGTTTCTTCTTTAAATATAGGTAATTAAAGAGATTAAATTTAACAATATGAGAAGTCTACCTTATCTGATTTGGATGATAAAACCCTTTATTTTTATCTTATTTTTTGCACTGGTCTCCTGCTCAGAAAAAACAAAAATAAAGGAAGAAACACCCAAGCTACCTAATATACTGTTTATATTCACTGATGACCATGCCTTTCAAGCCATTAGTGCTTATCAAGGTCGTCTTGCAAAATTGGCTCCCACTCCAAATATAGATCGTATTGCAGCCAATGGAATCCTTTTTAAAAAAGCCTATGTAACCAATTCCATATGCGCTCCTTCTAGGGCATCGGTCCTTACAGGGACGCATAGCCATGTTAATGGACATAGAACAAATGGGGATACATTTGATGGCAGTCAAATCACATTCCCAAAGCTTCTTAGAGAAAACGGTTACAACACTGCGTTGATAGGAAAATGGCACCTGAAATCTGTCCCCACAGGCTTTGACCATTGGGAAATTCTTCCCGGACAAGGGCACTATTACAACCCTGATGTGATTTCAGCTACAGATACTACAATTGCCGAAGGCTATGTTACGGATATTATCACAGACAAATCTTTGAATTGGTTGGCTCAAAATAAGGCTAGTGGTAAGCCATTTATGCTTATGCTTCAGCACAAAGCTCCTCACCGAAAATGGGAAAAAAGCCCTGAGCATTTAGATCTTTATGAAGACGTGACCTTCCCCGAACCAGATAACTTATTTGATAATTATGCTAGCAGAGGTACAGCAGCGAAAACCCAAGACATGAGCATCAATAAAACCATGGATTTGGCTTCGGATTTAAAGATTTGGACAGATGAAAACAAAAATGGCCCAGTATTTAAACGTACCTACGGAAGAATGAATGACACCCAACGAGCCAATTGGGATGCCACCTACGATCCTATTATTGCAGATTTTGAAGCTAAAAACCTCAAAGGGGATGACTTAATCCGATGGAAATACCAAAGGTACATGAAGGATTACCTGGCCACAATCAGGTCAGTGGATGACAATGTGGGTCGCGTTTTAAACTACCTTGAAGAAAATGGACTCAGCGAAAATACTTTGGTTGTTTATACTTCAGATCAAGGTTTTTATTTAGGAGAACACGGTTGGTTCGACAAGCGTTTTATGTACGAAGAATCTTTCAGAACTCCTCTATTAATGCAATGGCCTAAGAAAATCCCAAAAGGAATAATCAGTGATAAACTGGTTTCTAACCTTGATTTTGCTCAGACTTTTTTGGATTTGGCAGCCGTACCGATCCCCGACCGCATGCAAGGTCGCAGTTTGGCACCTTTGATGATGGGTAAAACTCCAGAAGATTGGCGAGACTTTTTATATTACCATTATTATGAATTTCCGGCAGTTCATAGTGTTAGAAAACACGAAGGTGTTACTAGTGAAAGGTATAAATTAATGCATTTTTATGAATTGGACGAATGGGAACTCTATGATCTTGAAGAAGATCCAATGGAAATGAAAAATGTATATATGGTACCAGCCTATGATTCCATCAAGATTGCCATGACGGATCGCTTAAAACGTATTAAGACTCAATACGGAGTCATTGTACCCAAAAGCAATTATTAAGTCAATACAAAGTCCAAAGCCATGCGAATAACCTATCCTTTAATCCTTATTGTGTTCATTGTTTTCGGTTGTGCACAAAACAATAAAAATGAAGAAGCGAAAGCATTAACTGGTGTCGATAGCCTGATTGTCCAATTAGACGAATCCATTGAACAAGTAAAAATTTTTAGGAAAGGAGAAATGGAGCAACCATTGTTAACTCAGGTAGTGGAAGCAGATTTCAGACCCTACCTCCATCCAATAGTGGCTCCAGATGGTAAAGGCATTCTGACAGAAAAAAGCCCCAGTCATCACAAGCACCAAACGGGTATTTATTGGGGTTTCACTAGGGTGAATCAAAGGGATTTTTTCCATAACCCTGGAGCAGACTATTGGAGAAAAGTTGCTGTGAACCTATTAGAAGAAGAGGGTGAAAGGGTGTCTTGGCAAACCGTCTATGAAATGCTGGACAGCTTAGGTAATCCTTTAATGACAGAAACGCAAACTTGGACATTTAAAACGCAAGGAGAAGAATACCTCTTGGATTTAGAATGGAAAGGCCAGGCCGAGAAAAACCTTACTATAGGCAAATATGACTATGGAGGGCTATTTGTGCGAATGCCCTGGAAAGAAGGCGTCGGTGCTGAAATCACCAATACTGCTCGTCAGGTAAATGAAATGGCTGAAGGGAAAAATTCAATGTGGATCAATTTGGGCATGCAGGTAGAAGGCAGAGAAGACATGGCCAATATTGCTCTCTTTGATCATCCTGACAACCAAGGCTACCCTCAAAAGTGGCGGGTAGACAAGCAATATGGTATAGGCCCTTCTTATACTAGAGACGAAGATTGGAAAATTGATAGCGGTGCGCATGAGCTCATCAAACACCGCTTGTATTTTTACACTGACACATTCAATGATGTAGCCATTACTGAAGCCTGGGCAGAATATACAGATAGAAAAGGAATGTACAATACTGCCTCCTTGTGGCAAATGGCCAGAGACGAAGGTAGAAAAGCTAAATTTCTAAACCCTCAAGAAGCGATAGCTGCAATGACAATAAAACCAGGTTTTAAGGTCAATGTATTTGCATCAGAACCTATGATCACCCAACCCATGGCTTTTTGCTGGGACGATAAGGGGAGATTATGGATAGCTGAAAACAAGGATTATGAATCTCGACAACATGGTTTTTCAAATAATGGGAACAGCCGCATTCTTATTTTAGAAGATAGTGATGGCGATGGTCAAGCGGATACAAAAAAAGTCTTTATGGAGGGCTTGGCCTTCCCTGCTGCATTGGCAGTAGGTTTTGACGGGGTTTATGTAGGTGCACCACCAAACCTTCTATTTATCCCTGATAAAGATCAAGATGACAAAGCAGATATAAATGACATCGAAGTTTTGCTTACTGGATGGGGCATAAGAGATCGCCATGAAACATTGAACAGTTTACACTGGGGCCCAGATGGCTGGCTATATGCTCTGCAGGGTTTTGCCACACCTTCCAAAATAAGAAAGCCCACTGAGGCAGAAAAAACAAAATTGTATTACCACAAAGACCCTTTCCCTGAAGATCTCCTCGAAGCAAATGGTGTAGACATCAATGGTGGAGTATGGCGGTATCACCCAACAAAACACAATTTTGAAGTAGTGGCTCATGGCTTCAGTAATCCCTGGGGAATAGATTATGATGCAAAAGGCCAACTCATTATGTCCGCATGCGTAATACCCCACCTCTGGCATGTGGTACCTGGTGGCATTTACCATAGACAAGGAGGTCAGCATTTTAATCCCTACATATATGAGGACATTAAAACAATCACTGATCACAGTCATCGCTCAGCCCATGGTGGTGCAAGAATCTATCAGTCAGACGCCTTTCCTGAAGATGAAAGAGGAAAAGTATTCATGGCCAATATCCATGAACATGCGGTTTTAACGGACAAGCTGCTCCCAAGTGGGTCAGGCTTTATAGGCAAACATGCAGATAATTTTCTAATGGCCAATAATGCCCAGTGGGTAGGCTTTAGTATGGAAGTGGGTCCTGAGGGCGGTGTTTATGTCTTGGACTGGCATGATGCAGATATTTGTGGACAAGAAGTGCTTAATGGTGAAACTGGTAGGATTTTCAGAATTATGCCTGACAAGAGCTTGGCAGAAAATTGGAAAGGGCGATATGCTGACCTCAACTTACTGTCTGATCTGGAACTGGTAGCGTTGCAAAGCAGCAAGAGTGACTGGCATTCCAGAAGAGCCAGGGGTATCCTTCAAAAAAGGGCCTCCAATGGCAAAATAGATGAAAAAGCGATTAAAACTTTAAAAGTACTTTTTGCTAATAAAAAAAATCCTGATATCAGACTAAGGGCATTGTGGACCTTGCATCAAACTGGCAATTGGCGAACTAGCGATTTGATTCAGCACCTGAGAGATGCTGATCCTTACGTTCGGTCCTGGTCAATTCAATTGCTCTGCGAAACCAAAAACCCACCAGAGGAAGCCCGCAAAACATTTTTGGAAATGGCTAATAACGATCCTTCACCCACTGTAAGGCTTTACTTGGCTTCAGCATTACAACGTATTCCTGAAAACTGGAAATGGGACTTGTCAGCTGAATTAGTAGCCAGAAAAGAGGACAGCAATGACCACAATATCCCCAAGTTAATTTGGTTTGGCATATCAGACCTTATAGAGAAGGATGCAGAAAGATTCTTAACATTGGCCAACAAGTCAGAAATACCAATGCTTACTGCCTACATGGCAAGAAGAGCTGTGGATGGGGATCAATTGAATGCGCTAGTTGCCAGCATTCAAAAATCCACCGCAAATAAAACCTTATTACTTGAGGGAATGATCAGTGGAATGGAAGGAAGAACAGATTTAAATGTACCCGATAATTGGAAGACACTTGAGAGCCAATTAAAAGCCAACAATTCCACGGAAAAACTTGCAGCCGACATAAACGCACTTTTTGGTGATGCTGAAGCCACTCAAAAGGCCTTGGCCAATTTACAGAACAGTTCGGTAAGCCAAACTGACAAAATAAAGTCCTTGCAACTATTGGCCGCAAGGCAGAAAGATGAGCTTTTACCTTTGCTTCCTCAATTATTTGAAGACGATGGCTTAAAAACTACCGCCATCAGGGCTGCAGCAGCTTTTAATAGTGATGTTTTGGGTAAAGCTTTAATAAAAATGTATCCTAGTGCTTCAGACGAGAATCAAATTGCAATTCTCCAAACACTGTCAACACGACCCAAGTATGGTAACTTACTATTGGACCAGATAAAAGCGGGGAATATTGTTAAAAAAGAAATCCCTGTCACCTTAGCCAGACAGCTTCACCGTGTCATAGGAAGCGGGTTTGTGGAGTTTTGGGGTCCTATCGAACATGTACCCAATGATGCAGCTGCTTACGAACGCTACCGATCCATCTTGACCACAGATGCGATGGCGAAGGCAAACCTTAATGCAGGAAAACAGCTTTTCACACAATCTTGCGGTACTTGCCACAAACTGTTTGGAGAGGGGGCTGAGATTGGGCCCGACCTAACTGGTTCTAATCGTGCAAATACAGATTATATTCTTTTGAATGTATTAGAGCCAAGTGCTGAAATTCAGGACGCCTACAAACTGGTGGTCATTACGACAATGGACGGACGGACCTATACTGGCAATGTAGTAGCAGAGAATCTCAAGCAACTTACTTTAAAGGTTGCTGGACAAGAACCTGTGAAGATCAATAAATCAGCGATTCAAAACAAAGAGGTTACCAACGTTTCTTTAATGCCTCCAGGCCTATTTGAATCACTTTCCGACAAAGAAGTGGTTGATTTAATGACCTATTTAAAAAGTCCAAAAAAAATAAATTAATAGTAGCCCGTGCGGAATTTAACTCTAACACCTGCTGAATTGGTCAACAAATAGCTCCATTTTGAGGTCGGTCCTCCCCAATCAGGCTGATCACCTAGATAATAACCCAAATCATAGGTCAACTTATAATAAATGGCCAGATTTGGGCTCAATTCAAAATTTACGCCTATTTGAGGTGCAATAATCGCTTTGGAAAAAACCTTCGTTGCTCTCTGAGAAGATATGACCACCTTTTGATCTGATTTTAGATTTATAAATTGGAAACCTGCTTCTCCTCCGGAGAAAAGAGATAGGTAGTCATAGATAAAATAATCGTATCGAAACAGTGCTTTTGTTTCGAACAATTGTTGGTATTGAGAAGAATAGCCTTCTTCACTAATGACCCTGTTCAAATTAAAAATCCCGAAATTAAGGCCATAATTCAGTGAATGTGCCATTCGGTAATCGTTGACATGGTGGTTAAGGCCAAACTCATAGCCTAATGCAGGATTAAAAACATCCTTTTCTTCACCTAGCAGTACTTTCTGAGTAAGTCCACCACTGATTTCCACTTGTTGTGCTACAACAGCTTTGCCGGACAAAATTAACAAACAGCTTATTAGGACGGATAGGCTTATTTTCTTCATGCGTTTTAATCTCAAAGTATCAAGAATTAAAATGATTTGACTTTCAGTTGTCTATATGCGAAATACAATTTCTATTCCAATTAAGCTGGAAAGTAAATTCCAAAATGATAAGATCCAGTCAAATTATTTAAGTGACCTCCTACTTAGGATTTCATTTCTACGGACAAATTTCCTTAAAGCAAAATTTAAAATGCTCCTCAAAACCTAAGATTTGGTGAATAATGGCTCTTTACCCGAAGAAAAAACTAACTTTGTGAGCTAAATTTTACAAAACTTTGACAGCATCCGAAAACGGACAATACATTTGGACCCATGAGCTGGCAACCCTTCATTTGTTGAAGGAAAAAGCCATATATTTAGCAAAAGAAAACACGCTCTTATTGGCTGATACCCATTTTGGTAAGGCCGCTCATTTCCGTAAAGCTGGGATTCCGGTTCCCGAAAACATACATTTAGAAGATTTTGCTCGCATCCATCAGTTATTGGGCAGCACTGGAGCCTCCAATGTTATTTTCCTCGGTGATTTGTTTCATAGTGATGCCAATGAAAGCTGGTATACCCTACTTGAATTCATTGAACTTCATCCGAACATCAGATTTCAACTGGTATTGGGCAATCATGATATTTTACCGGGAAATATTTATGAAAACAGTCCTTTGGAAATGCATTCTAGCGGGTTAAAATTGGGGAATTTACTATTAAGCCATGAACCTCAGCCAAGCCTTGGAATGGACACTTTGAATATCTGTGGCCATATTCATCCAGGTATTGTGATAAAAAAAAACAGTAAACAAAGGATCAGGCTACCTGCATTTTATTACAAAAACAATTCATTGATCATGCCTGCTTTTGGCCAATTTACTGGCCTGTTTTCGATGGATGTAAAAAGCGCTGAAAGCATAATGGTAACCACACCGGAAAGGGTAATTCCAATCAAATTAAATAATAAGGTTGGTTAAGTAAATATACCTGATTAATTTTGACAAACACATTAATATGTGATGGCCAAATTAAAGAGAAAAAAAACAAGGTTGGGGAGTTATAAATTCACCAGCGTATTATTCAGCATTACCCTATCTTTGCTGATGATGGGATTGTTCGGTGTAATTGCCATTCAGGCAAAAAAACTGACTTCTATCATCCGTGAAAACATAGAGGTGCAAGTATTTCTAAACAAAGAAATAGAGAAAGCTAACATAGATAAGCTCCTCGAACAGGTGCGTAAAAAACCCTATGTACTACAAAAAGAAGAAGTACCTGTACTAAAGTTCACTAGTAAAGATGAAGCGGCTGAGGTATTTCTTGAGGAAGTAGGTGAAGATTTTACAAAATTCCTTGACGACAATCCTCTTAGAGATTCTTTTACATTTTCAATTCATGAAGAATTTCAAACTCCTGAAGAAATAGATAAAATTGTGGCAGAATTAGAGGGTATTCCCGGCGTTTTTGAAGTCACTTACATGCAAGATGTTGTTTCATCCATTAATGAGAACCTGCTAAAAGTCGGGATTGTTTTAGGAACATTGATTTTAATCCTGCTGGTAACGGTGGTTATTTTAATCAGCAATACCATAAAATTAGCCTTATTTTCCCAACGGTTTTTGATCCGAAGTATGCAATTGGTTGGCGCCACTAAGGGCTTTATCAGGAGACCGTTTTTATGGCGTGCTTTCTTATATGGCGCTTTGGCAGGTGTATTTGCCTCTGGCATTATTTTTAGCCTTTTGGAATATGGCAAAAACTTCATTGAAGGGTTACAATTACTTTACGATATAGAATTGCTTGCCATGTTATTTGGCACTTTAATTTTATTAGGAGCACTCATGTCCTGGTTAAGCACCTACCGCTCTATCAACAAATACCTCAACATGTCTTTGGACGAATTATACTAAGAATATGAAAAACAATCCATTGCCTTTTTCGAAAAAAAATTACCAGCTTATGCTTATAGGCATAGCCATTATCGTGTTTGGTTTCACCATTATGGGAATGGATGATACCCTACATGGGTTTGGATTTATGGGCTTGACCTTAGGACCTATCGTCGTATTGTCGGGATTTCTTTTTGAATTTTACGCCATTTTTTATAAAACCAAATAAAAATAATGACCATTTTTGAAGCAATTATTTTGGGCATTGTACAGGGCCTTACTGAATTTTTACCTGTTTCGTCCAGCGGCCATTTAGAAATAGCTGGAGCCCTTTTGGGAAGCAACTCATTACCGGAAGAAAGTTTGCTATTTACCGTAGTCGTCCATTTCGCCACCGCATTAAGTACCATCGTAGTATTTAGAAAAGATGTAGCAGATTTATTGACAGGATTATTTCAGTTCAAAAACAATGAGGAAACAATGTTTTCTCTAAAAATCATTGTTTCCATGATTCCTGCAGTGATTGTAGGTTTACTTTTTGAAGAACAACTAGAACAGTTATTTGGAGGTAAAGTGGTTTTTGTGGGCTTCATGCTTTTGATCACAGGCCTCTTACTTTACCTGGCTGATAAGGCAAAAAACACAGGAAAACCAGTGTCTTTTGTCAATGCCATTGTTATAGGCCTTGCTCAGGCGGTGGCTATGCTACCAGGTATCTCTCGCTCAGGTGCTACTATTTCCACTTCCGTTTTGTTAGGAATAGATAAAAATAGGGCCGCCAGATTTTCTTTTTTAATGGTGGTGCCACTCATCTTAGGGAAGATTGGCAAAGACATATTATCGGGGGACTTAACTTATCAGAGTGATCAATTTGGAAGCATGGCCATCGCATTCATGGCAGCATTTATCGCCGGATTAGCGGCATGTACTTGGATGATTCAGTTGGTAAGAAGGAGTAAATTGAGCTATTTTTCAGTCTATTGTGTCATAGTAGGGATAATAGCCATCGTTGCAGGAACATATTATTAATGGACAATCAACAAAAAACATACGGAGAAGTATTTCTTGTTAACAAGCCTTACCAATGGACTTCTTTTGATGTTGTAAAAAAACTCAGGAATGCACTTAAGGTAAAGAAAGTAGGGCATGCAGGCACCCTTGATCCTTTAGCCACAGGGCTGTTGATCATTTGTGCCGGGAAAGAAACGAAAAACATAGAAAAATACCAGGCACAAAAAAAAGAATACACTGGCACTTTTGTCTTGGGCAAAACCACTGAGTCATTGGATTTAGAGCAGGAAGTAATAACTGTTGCGGATCCATTCCACTTGACTAGAGCCGATATACTAAAAGCTGTTTCCACACTAACTGGTGACATTATGCAAATTCCACCAAATCATTCTGCCATAAAAAAGGATGGGAAAAGAGTTTATGAGTCAGCCAGAAAAGGGATCACTGTAATATTAGACCCAAGACCAGTGACGGTAGAAACTTTTGAAATAACCGGAATTGAACTTCCTGAAATACATTTCAGAATTGTTTGTTCAAAAGGCACCTATATTAGAAGTTTGGCAAGAGACCTGGGAGACACACTGGAGGTTGGGGCTTATATGTCAGCACTAACTCGTGATGCAATTGGTGATTTCAAACTTGAAAAAGCATGGGAGCTTGATCAATTGATAGAAAAAATCAAAAAAGAGCAAAATGAAAATTTATAAATCTCTTGATGATTTTCCTGACATAGAAAAACCTGTAGTGACCATTGGCTCTTTTGATGGTGTACACCTGGGTCACCAAAAAATACTCAAAAGAATCAATAAAATCGCCAAGAACATTGAAGGAGAAACTGTATTGGTCTCCTTTTGGCCACACCCAAGAATGGTCTTGTTTCCCAATTCGCATGGCATTAAACTGCTTTATAGTTTTGATGAAAAAGCAGCGCTTTTAGAAAGCTTTGGTGTAGACCACCTTTTAAGCATACCTTTTACGGAAGAATTTTCTAAAATGGAATCGAAAGACTTTATCGAGAAAATTTTAGTTGAAAAAATTAAGACAAAAAAATTGGTAATAGGCTACGATCACCGATTTGGTAGAGGAAGAGAGGGTAGCTTCGCTCACCTCGATGCTGAGCAAGATCGCTACAATTTTGACCTTGAGGAAATCCCCCGAAAGGACATAGATAATATTGGTATTAGTAGCACTAAAATCAGAAAAGCACTGGAGTCAGGGGATATAGTGAAGGCAAATGAATTCTTAGGCAGGCCTTATAACCTACGGGGAAATGTGATAGAAGGAGATCAAATTGGCAGAACAATAGGGTACCCTACGGCCAATATCGAATTAGAAGAACCCCATAAATTAGTTCCCGCAGATGGTGCCTATATCGTAAAAGTACTAATAGGTAAGGAATCCTATGCTGGCATGCTCAACATTGGTATGCGCCCCACTGTCTCGGGGGAGCGCAAGAATATTGAAGTAAACATTTTAGATTTCGATCAAAACATTTATGGTAAAACCATCAATTTACAATTAGTAGCCTTTTTACGCCCCGAAAAAAAGTTCGAAGATCTCATAGCGTTAAAAGTGCAGTTGAGTAAAGACCGAAAACAAGTGGTAGATTTCTTTTCAAATTTAAACTAGAAGTCTAATGATAAATAAAACCGTAAAAGACGGCATAGAAGCCGTGTCTGATATAGAGAATGGGGCTGTTATACTTATCGGTGGATTTGGACTGTGTGGGATTCCTGAAGCAAGTATTAATGCCCTTCTTACCACAAACCTAAAAGGTTTGACTTGTATATCAAACAATGCTGGTGTTGATGATTTTGGCGTTGGCTTGCTCATAAAGCAACACATGCTTAGAAAATTAATTTCCAGCTACGTCGGAGAAAACTTGGAGTTTGAAAAGCAGTATAAAGCGGGTACGCTAGAGTTAGAATTGATACCACAAGGAACACTTGCCGAAAGAATCAGGGCTGGAGGAGCAGGCATACCAGCTTTCTACACGCCTGCAGGCATAGGTACCCATGTGGCAGATGGAAAAGAAGTAAGAGAATTTGACGAACGTTTGTTTCTATTAGAGCGTTGGATAAAAGCAGATTTTGCACTAATTAAAGCTTGGAAAGGAGATACAGCTGGTAACCTGATTTACAAAGGAACAGCCAGAAACTTTAATCCTATAATGGCTACAGCAGGCAAAATAACCATAGCAGAAGTCGAAGAGCTAGTACCTGTTGGTGAGTTAGACCCCAATCAAATTCATACACCGGGGATCTATGTGCAGCGAATATTCCAGGGAGATAACTATGAGAAAAGAATAGAAAATAAAACCGTGAGGAAATAATCTTTACTAAGCATGCTAAGCAAGAAACAAATAGCTCAGAGAATAGCCAGTGAGATCAAGGACGGTCAATACATTTACTTGGGCATAGGCATTCCAACGCTGATTGCCAACTATCTTCCTGAACAATTAGAGATGGTTTTCCAATCAGAAAATGGCCTATTGGGAATAGGCCCCTATCCTGAAGAGGAAGACATGGATCCAGACATTATCAATGCCAGTAAAGAAACAATAACCATGGTAAAGGGATCTTCGCTATTTGATTCAGCAGAAGCATTCGCGATGATACGCGGAGGCCATATTGACTTGTCCATCTTGGGAGCATTGGAGGTCTCTGAAAATGGAGACATCAGCAACTGGAAAATTTCTTCCGGTCTTATCAAAGGAGTGGGTGGCGCATTGGATCTGGTAGCTTCAGAAGCCAAACTTTATGTGGCCATGCACCATTGTCACAAAGATGGTAGCTCTAAATTGCTCAAGCATTGCGAGATGCCCATAACAGGTATTAAATGTGTTCAGAAGATATTCACTGACTTGGGCGTATTTACTATTTTGCCTGAAGGTGGCTTTAAACTTTGCGAAAGAGCACCAGGAGTAACTATTGAAGAAATAAAAGCTAAAACGGAAGGAAGACTTGTAATCAAAGGAGAAATAAAAGAAATGGAAATGTTTGCTCAGGATTAGTGAAGTCCTTTTGCCAATTCTTTCTTAATTTTGCATGAATTAATAGAATAATAAAAAATGAAAAAATCTGAAATCAAATTTACCGTTTCACTTGACGACGGTAATCTGCCAAAGAGTATCGAGTGGGATGCTACTGACAAAGAAACCGAAGGGCAAGAATCAACTAGAAGCATAAGTTTGAATATTTGGGATAACCTTAACCAAAGTACCTTAAGGATTGACCTTTGGACAGGAGATATGTCAGTAGCGGAAATGAAAAGATTTTACATTGACATCTTGGGTGGTATGGGTCAAAACATATTAAATAGTACTGGAGATGAATATTATTCCGAAGAAATAAAAGCACTTTGTGACCGCTTAGTGAAACATGTCAACGAAGAAAACGAAAAGAAATAATTTTTTTCATTCTCAATGAAAATAAAGTAAAGGGCTAATTCTAAAGGAATTAGCCCTTTACTTTAAATAAATCAATATAGCCCTTCTCCCCAACAAGTTTGGGGAAATTAAGGCAAAAGAAAACAGTTATTCACTGCTTTGAATTTCATACAATTTCCCAGTGCAGCAGCCTCCCCTAACTTCCCTCAATGCCCTATAGCCAGGGTTAGCATTATTTAAATGAACACCTTTACTTTTTCAAGTTGAAATTATCCTTTTAATTCACTTGATATGAAAACCTTTTTTCTTCTATTCGCTTTACCAATTAAATATTCAGTATTTTAGGCTACTTAATAGTATATTTATTAGCAAAAATTATTGTAAATTAAAGAACAAATTTAGACGAGTAGCATCACTGTCCTATTGTTTTAGAAATCAATAGAATATGGTGAAATAACGAAAATTGTATTGCATTCCCCATTTGACACCTAATCCCAAAGTGCCATGAAAACTAACCAGCAACAAAAGGGTCTACATTTTTATTTACTATTGATTTGGTTAATTATCATCCCTGTTACCACTTCCTTTGCACAGGAATCCACTACACTATCTGGAACCGTTAAAGACCAGGATACTGGAGAAACATTGATAGGTGTAAATATCCTGGTTAAGGGAAAAGTTTCGGGTACGATTACCGATGTTAATGGTAATTTTTCTATTACCGTAAATGCTCCGCCACCTTTTTCTTTAATCTTTTCAATGGTAGGCTTTGCTAGCCAAGAAATCCTCATTTCTTCTGCCAGTTCTTCGCCTTTAGAAGTCATTATGGCGGAACAAACATTTTTGGGACAAGAAGTCGTTGTGTCTGCTTCCAGGGTAGAAGAAAGCATTCTTCAATCTCCTGTTTCCATAGAAAAAATGGATATTCTTGACATAAGGGAAGCGCCAGGGGATTCTTATTACAAGGCCATTTCCAATTTAAAGGGAGTGGATATCACGAGTTCTTCAATTAATTTTCAAATCTTAAACGCCCGAGGTTTCAACTCTACTGGCAATACCCGTTTTGTCCAACTCACGGATGGAATGGACACGCAGGCTCCCTCCTTGAATTTCCCAATAGGAAATCTTAATGGCCCTTCAGAACTAGATGTAGAAAGCGTTGAATTTATACCAGGAGCCTCATCTGCACTCTACGGTCCCAATGCATTCAATGGCATCCTACTTGTTAACAGCAAAGACCCCTTCGATTATCAAGGGTTAAGTGCCTATTACAAACAAGGAGTCAACCATATCGGCTCAAATCCTGGTGAGCCAAGCTCGGCACAACCTATGTTTGAAGGGGCAATAAGATATGCTAAGGCCTTTAACAATAAATGGGCTTTCAAAATAAGTGCATCGATGATGCGGGCGGAAGATTGGTATGGTACCAATGAAACTGATCTTAACTCCGTTTCCCAAGGAGATTTACCTTTTAACCCTGGAGCAAACCTAGTTCATACCTTTGGCGATGAAGTGTCGAATAATATAGGTTTGTTGAGAAATGTAAGCGCTATACAACAACAAGCCAACGCGCTTGGTATAGGGGCCTATATAGGAAGTATACCTGACCAAGTAGTATCAAGAACAGGCTACTCTGAAAAGACTTTGGTGGATTATGGTGCTCGCAATTACAAATTGAATGGCGCCTTGCATTACCGGGTTTCGGACAATGCTGAGCTATTTTATTCCCTAAATTATGGTTCAGGTACTTCTATTTACACTGGTGCACAGCGCTATTCTCTAAATGAATTTTTCATCACCCAGCACAAGCTGGAATTGAAAGGAGACAATTATTTCGTGCGAAGTTATACCACCCGGGATAATTCAGGCAAGTCCTATATCTCAGATTTAAATGGAATTCTGATCAATGATACCTGGAAGGACAATTCAACTTGGTTTGGGGAATATACCCTAAATTACCTGGGAGCACTGGCTAATCAACAGGTGGTTCCTGGTACTTTAGGATCTACCCAGCAGCAAACTGCCGCCCATCAATTTGCGAGGCAGCAAGCAGATACAGGAAGGTACCTTCCAGGAAGCACTGAGTTTAATGAAACAGCCCAAAACATTAGCGCAGACTTTATTCCTAGTGGATCGCTGTTTTATGATCGCTCACGGATGTACCTTACAGAAGGTCAATATGACTTCAAAAATGAGGTGGATTTTGTAGACCTTCAGGTAGGGGCTGCCTACCGGCTTTATGAATTAAGATCCAATGGGACCATTTTTGCTGATGGAGAGGGGAACGACATCAGCATCACAGAAATTGGTGGCTATGCTCAAGCGTCCAAGCGTTTGCTACAGGAAAAATTGAGATTAATTGGCTCATTGAGGTATGATAAAAACGAGAATTTTGAAGGCCAGTTTAGCCCTAGAATTTCAGCAGTATTCTCTGAAAAAAATCATAATTTCAGGCTGTCCTACCAAACGGGTTTTAGAATGCCTTCTACTCAAGCCCAACACATAGACCTCAATGTAATATCTGCCCGACTAATTTCTGGCTTGCCATATTACAGGGACAAATACAAAATATATGAGAATGGCTATTCATTGTCATCTGTCCAACAATATACGGCAGCCGTAGCTGAAGGAGCCAGCCCAATTGGGGCCTCGGCTACAGGACTGTTAGAACCCGTAACTTCTCTTCCGGCATTAAGTCCTGAAAAAGTTAAAGCCATAGAAGTTGGCTATAAGGGCTTGCTAATGGACAACAGACTTCTAATAGATTTCGCCTATTATTACAATAGATACAATAATTTCATTTCTCAAACAGCTATTCGAAAAGCTCCGGGACCAGTATTCCCCGGTGCGGACCCCAATTCCGATGAGGGAGCCATTAATGCCATCAATGCCCCTTCTCTTCTTACTCCCGTGACCACCCCAGGTCAGGAGAATACCTTTCAGACCTACACCAATATTGTAGACAGAGAGGTTCGTGCACACGGCTTGGTTTTAGGAGTCAATTTTAATCTCCCTGGTAATTACACCATTGGCGGTAATTACAATTACAACAAGCTACTGACCGAATTTGAAGCAGGATACCTTTCTGAGTTCAATACCCCGGAGCATAAAACGAATGTCGTTTTTGGCAATAGAAAACTCACAGATAAGCTGGGTTTTAATATCGCCTATCGCTACCAAACCTCATTTAGATGGGAATCCAGCTTTGCAAGAGGAGATGTTCCTGAAATTCATAATTTAGACGCTCAGATATCCTACAAAGTGAAAAGCATGAAATCCATCCTAAAATTGGGCGGTTCCAATGTGCTTAATAACAGGTATTTTCTAAATTTTGGTGGGCCTACTACAGGAGCCATTTATTACCTCTCCATCACATTTGATGAATTGCTAAACTAAACCAATAAAATCATGAAACGATTTCAAACGTTTTTCACCTATTTGGCCATTGGTTTACTCCTCTCCTGCCAATATGAATTTCCAGCACCTGCTACATCATCACCTGATTCAGGACAGGCAGATTTCACTAAGATGGTGGCTATTGGGAGTTCTATAACAGCAGGTGTAATGGATGCGGCATTGTACGATAGGTCACAGCAAAATTCCTTTGTAGTTATCCTTGCCAATCAAATGAAAGAAGCTGGGGGGGGCGACTTTTACGTGCCTGACATTAATGCCCCAGTAGGTGATTTAATCCTCACACCAACAGGTGGAAATTTAGGCCGTTTAATCCTTACGGTAAATTTTAATACTGGGAGCATATTGCCCTCACCCATTGTACCCGGAAATGCAATAACCCCATTCACTGGGGATAAATCTGCCATTAATAATTTCGGACTAAGTGGACTAGCACTGGCAGGTGCACTTCTGCCTGCCTCTGGAAACCTACAAGAGCCTACTCACCCATTGTTCAACCCTTATTATGCCCGGTTTGCTAGTGCTCCAGGAACTTCAACGCCTATTGGAGATGCAGCAGGAGCGTTGGCTAATGGAGGTACGTTTTTTGTTTTTTGGTTAGGGAAAAATGATGTGTTGACCTATGCGCTTACAGGAGGTGCAATACCAGAATTATTAACCAGTGAACAAGATTTTTCCCAACGCTATCAGGTTGCATTGGGAACCATGCTTCAAGCCAACCCTGACGCCAAAGGGGCAATAGGGAACATCCCTAATATCAACGCACTGCCTTATTTTAATACAGTACCATGGAATGCTTTACCCTTATCGGATGGGTTGGCCTCCTTGGCCAATGGCGCCTACGCTGGTTACAATACAGGTCTGAACAACCTTGTAACTGCCGGAATGATTGAGGAAAGTGAACGAAATCTTAGAATGATTAATTTCACTTCAGGGCAAAATGGTTTTGTTTTGGAAGATAAAACCCTGACCGACCTTTCAGGCTTTGGATTACCTCCAATCAGGCAAAGCAATGCAGAAGACAAGGTTGCACTTACCACCGGACAAATATTGGGGCAGACACCCGGAAATGATCCTACTTTAATCTATGGTGTCACAGTGCCTATTGGTGATGAATATATTTTGCTTCCTTCTGAGCAAAATGCAATGTCCGCAAAAATTAATGCCTTCAATCAAATTATAACAGCAGCTGTTTCAGCCAATACTGATAGGCTGGTTTTGATTGATGCGGGGAAATTTATGGAAGATATAGGACAAGGGCTGGTTTCTTCAAATAATGTACCTCTTACCAACTCCATAAGTCCTCCCAATGGCGTTTTCTCAACTGATGGTGTTCACCCAAATGCAAGAGGAAGTGCGGCTTTGGCTAACTATTTCATTACGGCTATCAATGGGAAATGGGGCAGTACCATACCATTGACCAATCCAAATGCATTTATGGGCAATGATCTTCCACGCTAAGTTTAATGAAAACAGGTACCATCTTATTGGCTGCCGGGAATTCCAGTAGATTAGGAAAACCCAAACAGTTAATTAATTATAAGGGCCATACCCTATTGCAAAATATTGCAAATATCGCTTTGGTCTCCACCCAAGGGCCGGTAATCGTAGTAGAAGGGCATAGTAATTACCCTCTCAGCTCCGATCCCAAGCTTAGTAAAATAGTTAACTTGGATTGGAAAAAAGGAATGGGCAGTTCCTTAAAATTAGGGCTAAAAATGCTGATGGAAAATGACCTGCCTGATCAGGTTTTGATTCTTTTATCAGATCAGCCAATGGTTAATATTGAATTGATCCACCGGTTGCTTGATACAAAAGCACGTAGCAATTTACCAATAGTGGCTTCTTACTATCAAAACTCTCCTGGAGTCCCAGCTATATTTGACAAGTCGGTATTTGATCAATTAAAGTTAATGCCAGATGGAGAAGGTGCTAAGAAGATATTAATTTCCAATCCAAAGCTTGTGGCATTGGTCAATTTTGAAGCTGGAAAAATAGATATAGATACTCCATCGGATTTGATTGCCCTTAGAAAGTCAGATTGGAGCCATTTTGATAGCTAGTAGCAACAAGAAATTTAAGTATTAGTGCTAGCTTTTATTTTGGGTATACATAAAAACCTCATAGTAATGTCATTAAAAAAGTTATCACAAGTGCATTGATTTGGGTTTAAATGTTAAATACATCTTCAAATCACGCACTTGTGACAACTGGTATAAAATTTTAATTTACTGTAATATTAGCATCTAAAAGAGAAGCAGCAGCTTCGTCCAGGTAAATTCCGCAATCAGCATGGTTTTGCAATATACTTGCAGGGAATTCCGGACTAATTTCATTTTCAAGACAAGCTTTGACAGCCTTGGCTTTTCTTTCATCAGGTACTGAACAGATGATTTTCTTAGCTTTCATTATTTGTTGAATAGACATGCTTATTGCTTTTGTAGGCACATCTTCTAAAGTTGGAAACCAACCTTCTCCAAATTGTTGTTGACGACAAGCCACGTCCAGGTTTACAACCAAATATGGCGTTTCAATTTCAAAATCAGCTGGAGGATCGTTAAAAGCCAAGTGTCCATTTTCACCTATACCTACCATTGCCACATCTATTGGAGATTTCGTAATGAGGTCATTTAAACGCTTGGTTTCCTCAGCAGGATTCTTCTCTCCATCTATAAAATGATAGGCTTTTAAGCCTTTAACTTGATCCAAAAATCTTTCTTTAAGGTATTTTCTAAAACTTGCAGGATGAGAAATCGGTAATCCAAGGTACTCATCTAAGTGAAACATGGTGACCTTGCTCCAGTCAATGGTGTCATGAGTTAAAATCGTTTGAATCGTTTCAAACTGACTTGTTCCAGTAGCCAAAATTATATTGGCCTCACCATTGTTTTGGATCGCTTCCAAAATTGCCGCTGCAGCATGATCTCCAGCTAACTTACCCATTTCAGATGGGTCTTTTCGAGTATAAATCTTCATTTAATAGGTATATTTGTTGATATTGAATTTATTTTTAACCAAAATCATCCGATTGGGCTAAAACAAATTGTTAAAAGAATATAAATGTACTTTACCTGTGAGCAGGTAAAATATTGGTGTTTTTCTTAAACTTTACAGCAAGCAAGGGTCTGCAATATAGGTTAATTACAGCTCTTTGACTCTTTCACACATTTTTTTCCTTGTATTCACGGATTCTCTATAGGTCATCGGACTTTGCTATAAATTTTTTCAAAGTAAGCAATGCATATCCAGAAATATTAAAACCCAAAGAGTTAGGAGAATTTTTAGAATTCAAATTATTTGCTTGAATATCAGATGTCAAACCGCTCATTGCAGTCAAACCAGTAAGACCACCAATTTTCAAAAATTCTCTTCTTTTATTCTTATTAATATTATTATACCGGATAAAGACTAAACCTACCCCTTAATTACTATTTCTTTTATAATTATTGAAATAAAATTCCTTTTTAAATACAAAAATTTAAAATAAATTGGGAGTATTAAGTTTTTTACAAAACTCCCCAAATTTACTGAAAGTCTTTATCATGACAAACCCACCCATCAATCAAAATGATCCGGAAATAAATTCACCGGTTTCTACCTCACCCATAGCTTCTAAAAGGCTACTCTCTATAGATGCATTAAGAGGGTTTGATATGCTACTTATAGCTGGAGCTGGTTCATTTATAGTACTCTTAAAAGGAAAAACAGGTATTTCTGCAATAGACTGGTTGGCTGGACAATTCTACCACCCCGCTTGGAATGGGTTTTCTTTTTACGATTTTATTTTTCCTCTGTTTCTGTTTATTGCTGGAGTGTCACTGACCTTCTCCTTAAACAAGGGGAGATCAATGGGAATGTCAAAAACAACCCTTTATAGAAAAACATTTACTAGAATGCTAGTACTTATTCTACTGGGAATTTTATTTAAAAATTCTCCAGTCCCATTTTTCGAGCCGTCACAAATAAGGTTGGGAAGTGTCCTGGGTAGAATTGGTATTGCTACTTTTGTATCCACATTGATATATTTGAATTTCGATTTCTATAAAAGATTAGGCGCTGCTATTTTAATACTTTTGCTATATTATGCTGCTTTATTTCTAATTCCTGTTCCCGGATATGGAGCAGGTGATTTAAGTTTTGAAGGAAATTTAGTCGGTTGGTTTGATCGAACTTTCTTACCTGGAATTCTTAAACAAGAGATTTTTGATGAATTAGGCCTGTTGACTCAAATTTCTGCACTTTGCCTAACCATATTTGGAACCTTGGCTGGAGAAATTTTAGGAAAAGCTTGGTTAGACACTAAGAAAATCAAATACTTGGCCTTCGCTGGAGTGATAGGTATCCTCTTAGCATTGGTATGGGACTTACATTTCCCCATTAACAAGCACCTTTGGAGTAGCTCTTTTATATTATTAACGAGCGGAATGAGTTTCTTGACTTTGCTTTTGTTTTATGTGGTAATAGATGTCTGGAAAATAAAAAAATGGGCTTTTTTCTTTCAGGTCATAGGCCTTAACTCACTAACCATTTATTTTGCTTACAGTTTTATTGATTTTCGTTTTACCAGTCAAAAGTTATTTGCGGGACTGTATGCCCCACTTGCTGAAGAATGGCATCCTGTTTTTCAAGCATTCGGTGCGCTCCTTTTGGTTTGGTTGTTTTTATACATCCTTTACCGTTTAAAGATTTTTGTGAAGGTTTAACCCGAAATATGCAATAGGCCTTCTTTTAAGTGCTGATCCGCCGTGTTGGGCAAAATCAGCCACTTCCTTGCTGTTTTCAATTTTACCCTAGCGATGCTCCAAACAGGCTGATTTTCTTGCGATTTCAACATTTAGTGATATTAGTAAAAGCATTGGACCTGAAAATGCTCCAAACAGGCTGATTTTCTTGCGATTTCAACCCTCCCAGAGAAAGGTCAGGGCAGGCTTCACGAATCCTATTGCATCATCTGGGATGAAAATAATTCTATCCCCTTTACACTATCAAAAAGTAAGCCTCTCAATAATAATGCTTTATAAGGGTTATTATTGAGAGGCTTTTTAATAAAATAAACTGGTGACTTGGAGAACAAGACAATTACTTTCGAAACCCAAGAATATAGCTTGGATTTAATCTTCTTACCTTTACCTTATCTAAGGAGAATGGGTAATGCCTATTTAATGCTATGCCTTAACTTTTGTTGCTAAGGCTGCAGCTATCTCCATCAATGCTTTTGTTTCTTCCTCACTGAATTCATATGGATCTTTCATGGCTATTCCCAAAGTACCATATAGTTTCCCTTCTAAGATCATAGGGGCAGTGATGGCCCCTTCTACCTTTGTGTCTTTGGCACCTGGTCTTACTACTCCTGATTCATCAGTTTGCAAATTACACACTTGAACTGCTTCCATTCTTTCAGCAGCAATGCCTGCCATGCCTTTACCCACAGGAATGACATTCATCTTTGGCAGCAAAAACGCGGGAATTCCCACCTGCCCTTTAAGTTCTAAAAGTCCAGTTTCTGAATTTAACGCATGCAACGTGCCGGTAACGCAGTTAAATGATACCAGTATTTCTTCTAGCCAGTTTTGCCAGTCCAAGTTACTTGAATTAAGAATCTTTTGGGCAAGATCAGAATTAGTTACCATCATTAATTTTATTTCATTTTCAACAAAAAGATTTCACTACAATAATAGGCAAATCCTATTTAACCTTTGCCGTTAATTTTATAAATTCGAAGGAATAAACGACAATGTCATGCAGCTTTTTTATGAAGAGGAGATTAATGGGGATGAATTTACTTTGGATACTCAGGAATCCAATCACTTAGGAAAAGTACTAAGGAAAAACATAGGAGACACAGTGATGTTCACGAATGGAAAAGGTTCATTATTTACCTGCCATATTGAAGACAATAATCCAAAAAAGTGTCGCCTAAAAATAGTCGAACAGATTTTCACTCCCATGGATAAATTCCATATTCACCTGGCCATTGCTCCTACCAAAAACATGGACCGAATGGAATGGATGATAGAGAAAATTACTGAAGTGGGGTTCAATGAGATTACCTTTCTAAAAACTGCACATATCGAAAGACCAAGATTGAAACTGGATCGACTTGAGAAAAAACTTATTTCTGCTTGTAAACAGAGCTTTAAAACTTGGTTACCAGTAATAAACCCTATTGTAGATTACGATAAATTTATTGCTGACTCAGCTTTTCAGACACACGAGCGCTTTATTGCTTATGTAGATCAAGACAATGGTGATCACCTTATCAACCAAACTACTCCAAATCAGTCTTATTTAGTATTGATCGGACCTGAGGGTGATTTTAGTCCTAAAGAAATCTCTTCGGCCATTGACAATGGATTTAAACCTTGTTCTCTTGGGAAACACCGGCTGAGAACGGAAACAGCTGGTTTTGTAGCCGTACATACTTTAAACCTTCTAAACGGCTAATTCATATATTTGTGAGGGTTAAGGAGAATGCGATTAAAAGTGATTTATTTGGAGAAATGATCGTCGTAATAGGCAAGGGCTCTATCTAAATCCTCAGGAACGTCTATTGCCACCGCTTGGTGGGTAGTAGACACCATTTTTATACGGATCCCATTTTCCAACAATCTTAGCTGTTCAAGCATTTCAACGTTTTCCAATAAGGACTTTTCCCACTTGGTAAATGTCATCAATAGTTCTTTTTTGTAGGCGTAAATTCCTATATGTCGAAAATACTCAGGAGAAGAGGATTCATTTCTCTGGAAAGGTATGGGTGAACGGCTAAAATAAAGAGAGAAGTTATTTTTGTCGGTAACCACCTTCACTATATTGGGATTTATGATTTGGCTCGTTTCCTTAATAGGTGACATAAGCGAAGCTACTTGCACCGCATCGTCCTCAAATACAGCAACCAAGTTAGCCAGCGACGCTTTGTCTTGAAAAGGCTCATCTCCTTGCACATTCACAATTATATCCGCTTCAATGGATGCAGCCGCCTCCGCTATCCTATCAGAACCACTTTCATGTGCTTTTTGACTGTAAAACACTTTGCCTCCTTCTTTGCTTATGGCATCAGCTATTGATTGATGGTCTGTTACCACCATTACCTCATCAAAAACACCAGTAGCCAGTGTACTCAAATAAGTTCTGGCAATAAGTGGTTTTCCTCTCAAATCAGCTAACAATTTAGCGGGAAATCGGGTGGCTCCAAATCTTGCAGGAATTAAGGCAATGGTCTTCATTTATAGGAATTACAAATTTAATTTCAATTGTTTATCAATGATTTAGCATAAATTCTTTCTGGAATTTTATCCTAAATCAAGAAAATAAGGATTATATTAATAGCAAAGCTAATCAATTTGAGAGCAAAATAGGGTAAAAATCAATATCTTTATTGATAGCCACGGACACTAACAAACAAAAAATGATCATGATAAACTTACGTGCCATTTTAGTCTTATTCGCCTTATTCTTGTTCGACCTGCATTCGGCGTTCGCCCAAGAAATCAGTCAGGTAGAAACCCTTTATGAAAAAACAGAACACGATATCCCAATGCGGGACGGCGTTAACTTACACACTGTTGTCTATAGCCCTAGAGACAAATCAAAGACTTACCCCATCTTAATGCAAAGGACGCCCTATAGCGCAGGTCCATACGGTTCCGGTAAAATGAAAGACAAACTTGGCCCCTCTCATTTCTTAATGGAAGATGGTTATATATTTGTTTATCAAGATGTAAGAGGACGTTGGATGTCTGAAGGCCAATATGACAACATGCGCCCTACACTTTCAAAAAGGGTGACTAATTCTACAGAAATAGACGAAAGTACGGATACATTTGATACCATAGAATGGTTACTCGCCAATGTGAGTAATCACAATGAAAAGGTTGGAATCTGGGGAATAAGTTATCCAGGTTTTTACAGTGCCGCTGCCCTGCCCTATTCACATCCCAATTTAAAAGCAGTTTCGCCCCAAGCACCAATAGGTGATTTTTACTTTGATGATTTCCATCACAACGGTGCTTACCTACTAAGTTACTGGCTAGCAACTACCGTTTTTGGTTACCAAAAAGACGGGCCGACAGAGGAGGCTTGGTACGATATGGTCAACCCAGAAACCAGTGATGGGTACCAATTTTTCATGGACATGGGACCACTTAAAAATGCAGACAAATGGTATGGAGAAGACAATTTCTTTTGGCAACAATTAAAGGACAATCCGAATTACAATTCCTTCTGGCAAAAGAGGAGCATTATTCCACACTTAAAAGAGGTAAAGCCTGCAGTACTCACTGTAGGGGGCTGGTTTGACGCAGAAGATCTTTACGGTTCACTTACCATATATAAAACCATAGAAAGCAATAATCCCAACACCTACAATGCCATCGTTATTGGCCCCTGGTCACATGGAGATTGGTCAAGGGAAACAGGACCTCAAATCATTTCAAATATTTACTTTGGTGATTCTATTTCTACCTGGTATCAAAAGAATATAGAACAAGAATTTTTCAACCATTTTTTAAAAAAGGCTGGGGAAGGAAAGCCAGCTCTTCCAGAAGCTTATATGTTTGATACCGGAAAACATCAATGGGAAAAATTCAATGAATGGCCACCTAAAAACAGCCAATGGAAAAGCTTCTATTTACATGACAAAGGCAAGTTGTCAGTTAAAACACCAGAAGGCGATCGGTTTTCTACTTTTATTTCCGACCCCGCCAACCCAGTCCCCTATAGCCAAGACATCAAATTAAACTTCACCCCTCGTAAATACATGGCCGATGACCAACGATTTGCAGCAAGAAGACCCGACGTTTTGACCTTTGAAACTGAGGTTTTACAAGAGGACATGACCTTGGCAGGGGAGATTATGGCCCGCTTAAAAGTAGCTACTTCTCAAACAGATGCTGATTGGATTGTGAAATTGATAGATATTTACCCTGGTGATTATCCTAACCATGAGTTTGTACTTGATGGTGTGGAAATGGGGAATTACCACCTCATGGTTCGGTCAGAAGTCCTTCGGGGAAGGTATAGGGAGAGTTTTGAATTTCCAAAACAATTTGTGCCGGACCAAATTTCAGCTGTAGATTTCAGGTTACAAGACGTATTTCACACTTTTAAACAAGGCCATAAAATTCAGATTCAAATTCAAAGTACCTGGTTTCCATTAATCGACAGAAACCCTCAAAAATATGTTGAGAATATTTTTGAAGCTGAAAGTGAAGATTTTATCAAGGCTACCCACAGGGTATTTCACACAGAAAAATTTGCTAGTAAAATCGAAGTAATGGTGCTTCCTTAGAATGGTTTAAAATTAAGATTTGCGCCTTCACAATGTGCGTATGGCCAATGAAAATAACTATATTTATCTTTTATTATGCAACTCGAAGGTGATAAAAAGTGTAGAATACTGGTAAGACCTTTTAAAAGGAGATGGAAGTTGTTCAAAAAATAAAAATAATATTATGAAAATTAAAGAAAAAGAAATTGTGACCTTAAAAAGGTCATTGTTAATGGATACGGAGGCTAAACTAAATAAACAAGTAGAAATGGAAGGAAAATCTTCCGCCTACTACCTTTCTATGGCTTCATGGGCTGAGATGCAAGGATTCTCAAATTCTGCTCGATTTTTATATGACCATGCCGAAGAAGAAAGAGGTCATATGCTTAAACTATTCAGGTATATAAATGAAGCAGGTGGCCATGCTATCCAACCTGAAGTCACAAATATCAGACAACATTTCAACTCCCTCAGAGAGGTTTTTGAATTGATTCTTGAACATGAAATTGAAGTTACAAAGTCTATTAATATCATTGTAGATCATTGTTTCAATGTAAAAGACTTTGCCACTTTCAGTTTTATGCAATGGTATGTAACTGAACAGCGAGAAGAGGAAACACTTGCAAGAAGGGCTTTGGAGATTTTCGACATAATAGGTGAAGAAGGTATCGGGCTTTGGACCATTGACCAGGAAATGGGGAAATTACACGCAACCAAAGAGCCTGAGGTTTAACCCTAAAGATGCAATAGACAATCTGTTGAGTGCTGATCCACCCCAGGGTACAAAATCAGCCACTTCATTGCTGTTTGGAGATTTTAGCATAGCGTCTCTATGCTAAAATCTCCAAACAGACTTGTTTTCTTTCGACTACAACACCTTCCGTCAACACGGAAAGGCTTAACAAATCCTGTTACGTAAACCAGGTTTAATCCTATTGCCCTTGATTACAATATTAAACCTTTTCAGTAGCATCAATGGTGGTTTTTTTATTACCTCCAAGCCTATTGGCCAAGACATAAATCGAAATGAGCAGTAATTGATAGCCAATTTTTTATACGAATAAACGGCTTGTAAAAAATCAGGCATTACCAACATAAAATTAATTCCTGAATCGATTGCATCAGACAATAGGATTAGGAAAGCCTTTCAAAATTTCGGCATTAAATTACAACAAGGCATTGCTTTGAATCAAAATGGCACCCTTTTTTTCCATTTCTGTTAAGGCGTCATTTGTGTCATTTGGGGAAACATTTACTCCCTTGGTAGCATCGGTCAACAAATAAGTTTCAAATCCTAAATCCAGGGCGTCTAATACCGTAAATTTGACACAGTAATCTGCCGCTAGACCAGTAACAAATACTTTTTCTATGCCTTCACCTTTTAGGAAGTCACTTAAGCCAGTTTCTTCTATTTTACCGTTATCAAAAAAACCACTGTAGGAATCTACTTCAGGATTGGTGCCTTTTTTAAATATTTTGTTCCAGGTTTGACCCTGTAAAGCCTTAGGAAAACCAGCCCCCTCTGAATTTTCCACACAATGGATGGGCCACAGGTACTGATTAACACCTTTTAGGTTTATGAAATCACCAACCTTCTTGCCTTCATGATTGGCAGCGAAACTGCCGTGATTTGCCGGGTGCCAATCCTGCGTAGCTACTACAAGAGCAAATTTATCCTGAACCTGATTGATAACAGGTATTACTTCATCCCCATTCGCTACGGCAAGCGCTCCTCCCAGTAAAAAATCATTTTGCACATCAACAACGATGAGCGCACTTTTATTTAAGTTAATTGCCATTGTCCATTGCTTTAGCTTTCAATACCAGGGCTGTTCGGTACTCATACAAGTTCGCTTCCAGCCCTACTGGGTATATATGAGGATTAATCAATCTTTTATGGGTTTTATCAAAAATTGCTAACCGATCCTGGGTTCGCTTCCTGATTTGTTGAATACTTGGTCGATCGTACACTTTCTCTCCCTTGCTGAAAATTGGCTTTAGAAGCACTTCTACTTCCGCATTGTCTACAGAGATTTTCTTCCTTCGGGTAGGATCTATAGGGTCTATGATGGTAACGGTATCACTTTTCTCCATACCTTCTAAGTAAATCATATCAGCTATGGCTTTACCTCCAGCAGTATACCTTAAAACGTTATGGTATCCGGGAATATTAATTTTTATTGATTGTTGGGACAATTTAATTTTTGGCACCCAATCCCCATCTTTACTTTTCAACGCCGAAAGCTTATATACTGCTCCAAGTGCAGGTTGATCATATGCCGTTACAAGTTTAGTTCCAACACCCCAAACATCTATCGATGCTTCCTGCATTTTTAAGGAAGTGATGATATGCTCATCAAGGTCATTACTGGCCACAATTTTAACATTGGGAAACCCAGCTTCGTTTAACATTTTTCTGGCGAGGTTACTGAAGTAAGCCAAATCACCAGAGTCTATTCTAATTGCTTTTAATTCCTTTCCTTGATCTTTTAACTTTCCTGCTACCTCTATCGCATGTTTGACACCCTGAACGATATCATAGGTGTCTACGAGTAAGGTGGTATTGTCAGGGAAAGTTTCCGCATAGGATTCAAAAGCAGAAAGTTCATTTTCAAAAGACATGATCCAACTGTGGGCATGCGTACCAGAAACAGGTATACCAAATAGCTTGGCTGCCATAACATTTGAAGTAGAGGAGCAGCCTCCAATATATGAGGCCCTACTAGCTGCTAGTGCACCATCTATTCCTTGTGCCCTTCTCAAGCCAAACTCCATCACCGGATCGCCATTTGCTGCTAAAACAATCCTTGCAGCCTTGGTGGCTATCAATGTTTGGAAATTGATGATATTCAATAAAGGAGTTTCTAAAAGCTGACACTGGATCAGTGGGCCTTTAACTCTGACCATAGGCATATTGGGAAATACCACTTCACCTTCTTCAACTGCATCTATGTCACAGCTAAAGGTCATGTTTTTCAAGTAATCAATGAATCCGCTTTCAAAGACTTTTTCTCCATTAGCCTCTTTCATTTCAGCCAAAAAAGCCAAATCATTTTCACCAAACTTCATGTTCCTGCAGTAATCAATCACATAATCCAAGCCTGCGGCTATGGTGAACCCGCTTTGGAAAGGGTTTTTTCTGAAAAAGAGATTGAAAATGGTCTCTTCCTCGGCTTTCCCAGCTTTCCAATAGGCATATGCCATTGTAAATTGGTAATAATCAGTCAGTAGGGTTAGAGAACTATGGTAAAGGTCTTTGGTTATTTTCATATTCAGCAGCGCTATAAATCTCAAATTTACAGGTTTAAGCGGCTTAAACCACATTTTGACCCATTATTTTGATTTCAGATCCCTTGTATATAAAAAGTTAAGGATTACGCCTGAAAGAACCAATAACATGCCTCCGTAGGTAAATAAATTATAGGTCTCATCAAAAAGGATGAATCCAAAACCCAAAGCAAAGATTATCCCAATATAATTCAAGCTAGAAACTTTTGCCAAATTGGCATTCTGATAAGAAATTGTCATAAAATACTGTGCAAGTTGAGACAATATGCCTATTAAAAGTAGAAAGGCCCAATCCCATCCTTCCGGTTGTATCCAAAAAAAATAACTAAGCACTCCAGCTATTGGAATGGTCACTAGAGGAAAGTAGAATACTATCACCAATGGATGCTCAGTATTTTTAAGTTTCCTGATCACATTATATGCCAAGCCGGAAAACAAGGCGGAAGTAATGCCTATAACCAAAAATAAGCCATCAATTCTTGGGTCAAACCCTTCAATCATTATTACTCCTGAAAAAGCTATGGCGAAAAATAGGAATTGTTTAGGTTTAACTTTTTCTTTAACTATAAATATTCCCAAAATACTGGTGAAAATTGGGCCGAGGTACTGAATTGTTACGGCACTTGCCAAGGGAATATGTTGCAACGTATAAAAAAACGTAATTAAACCAATGGAACCCACGATTCCCCTTATCACTAATAATTGCCTGTTGTTCCCAAAAACAGGTACTGAATTACGTTTTAGAATAAGATAACTAGCTATAAAACTAAAAACAGAACGGAAAAGGATAATTTCAATTGCTGGAATATGGGGCAAAGTTTTCACTGCTACATTCATCAGTGCGAAAAAACACACTGCCAGCAACATGTGCTTTACACTTGAATTACTCAAAACATTATTATTAATTGTAAATAAAAATCACCCCATTAAAAGCACGTTCAATAAAAATTGGTTCCGAAATGAAGATAAAAGGTGCAAAAGAAAACTAAATGTTATAAAGTTTGTTTAACTAATTAAAAAAATGGGATTACGCAAAGGCCAAAAAGCACCAGACTTTACATTACCTTCCACCTCCGGCTCGGATTTTAAGCTTTCTAAAGATTTCTTTGGCAAAGCATGTGTTATTTATTTCTACCCTAAAGATTTCACAGGTGGCTGTACTGCTCAGGCCTGCGAATTCAGAGATCAGTTTGAGGATTTCAGAGATTTAGACATCCCTGTTATTGGAATTAGCAGAGACGATATGGATACCCATCTGCGTTTCAAAAAAGAAAACAAACTTCCATTTGATTTGCTCTCAGACACCAGTGGTGAGGTATGTAAGAAATATGATGCCTTGGTACCTATCATAGGTATTCCTAAACGAATCACCTACCTATTGGACAAAGGGCATGTAATTAAAGATGAATTTCAAGACATGTTCAATGCCAAGGCTCATATAAAAAAAATGCTAGACAATTATTAAACAGCAGTCGGTTCCCCTATCGACTTTTACCTATAGAATGCTCTGAAAATGAAAGAGGGATGCAAAAATGCATCCCTCTTTCATTTGTATAAATACAAATTACACTTTAGGCAACTTCCACCCGTTGTTGTAATTGGCTTTAATTAATTTATTGGCTTTTCCGCTCGTAAATTGGCCTTTCTCTGCATCCCAATAGATTTTCTCACCTAATTTATAGGCAATATTCCCCATATGTGCATTGATTGCTGCAATTGATCCAGTTTTAATTCCACAATTTAGCATTGAAGCATCATTCGCTTTCATAGCTTCTACAAAATTCCTGCAATGAATCCTCTGAGCAGACCCTTCTGGTTTTATAAGTTCAATGGCTTCAATTTTTCCCTTTTTGTTACCATTTACGTTCTCGGTTTCGGCAATCACTTTCCAGCCACCTCGGTTTACCACCAGCGTGCCATTATTTCCAATAAAAGCGATCCCCTCAGTAGTTCCATAATTCCCACCATCAATACCTGTAGCATGCTCCCATAGCATGTTAAAACCATCATATTCATAAACGGTCTGTAAGGTATCCGGCGTTTCTGACGCATCATCAGGATAAGCCAATTTACCACCAGAAGCCATGATAGATTTAGGAGCACTTACTCCCATTGCGTGCAAGGCAATGTCAATTTCATGAACTCCCCAGTCGGTCATCAAACCACCAGCATAATCCCAAAACCAACGAAAGTTGAAATGAAACCTATTGGCATTGAACGGTCTGTCGGGTGCAGGTCCAAGCCACATTTTATAATCTACACCAGCAGGAGGCTGACTATTCGGAATCTTTGGAACAGGATTCATCCATCCTTGGTAAGCCCAGGTTTTAACCAGCCTGATATTCCCTAGTTTTCCTGACTTGACCATCTCTATGGCTTGCGCATATTGAGAGCCACTTCGTTGCCACTGGCCCACCTGTATCAACTTACCATATCTGTCTGCAGCTTTAACCATTAAGTTACATTCTTCTATAGAATTCGCTAGTGGCTTTTCGGTATAAGCATGTTTGCCCGCAGAGAGACTATCTATCAAATTCAAGCAATGCCAATGATCGGGTGTACCTATTATTACTGAATCGATGTTGGGATCTTCCAACATCAGCCTGTAATCTTTGTATTGTTTCGGTCTTTTCCCTCTTAGCTTGTAAACATCTTCTGTACGTTGATCCAATACACTCTGGTCAACATCCGCCAAGGCTACACAATTGACTTCAGGAATTCGTAAATGGCTGTGCATGTTTGACCATCCCATGCCCTTACAACCAATCAATCCGAAATTAATCTGGTCATTTGCTCCTACTCTGTTAGCACGAGCTTTCAAATGTTCTGCTGATAAAAAATTAGGTAATGCAGCTAAGCCTGCAGAGCTAAGCAGTGTTTTATGAATAAATTTTCTTCTGGAATTCATTATTAAATAGGTTTAGGCTATTGCACGGTTCAATCTAACTTTCTTGCCCAAATATTTCTAAAACTAACAGGGTTCCCATGATCCTGGATATGGAATGGCAACTGCCCTTCATGCTCCACATAATGTGGTATACCAATGTATTCTGTAGGTCCTCTAAGTTCTACATTGTTTTGAACAAGGATTCCATTATGTAGGACTGTAATTCTTGCAGGGCTTATCAACATACCTTTCGTATTAAATCGCGGAGCTGTAAAAATCACATCATAAGTATTCCATTCACCTGGTGGGCGAGTAGCATTTACCAAAGGCGGGTGTTGTTTATAAATACTTGCTGCCTGTCCGTTAGAATAGGTTTTATTATCATAGGAATCCAAAATCTGTAATTCATATTTCCCCATTAGGAAAAAACCTGAATTGCCACGGCCTTGACCATCCCCTTTCACAACACTTGGCGAGCGCCACTCAAGATGCACTTGTACATCACCAAAATTTTCTTTGGTTTTGATACCTCCAGTTTTGGCTACTACAGTAAAAACGCCATCTTTTACTTCCCATTTTGGAAAGCTTCCATCCTTCTCACTAACCCACGCATCCAGGCTACTTCCATTAAAAAGTACTATGGCGTCTGCTGGAGGCAGGTGGTTCTCATTCCCTGGGCTTACGGGTTGGACAACGGGCTCATAAAATTCAGTGGCTTGAGGTGGTAATTTAATTTCTTTTTCCTGAGCTGTTACGGAAAAGGCGCCACTTACACCCAATACTAAAAACAAATAAAAGGATTTTGATTTCATTGGTATATTTTGGTTTATGAATTTGTAAGTTTCAAATTAAGTGATTTGTACCAGATAAACCCTAATTTAGGGACATTAATTTCACATTACTTGGATATTTCAAGGGATGACTATCCATTTTTTCCATATAAAAAAATGTTTTAAACGCACCTTCATTGATTGGTGTTTCTTTACAGGCCTTATTATGATTACTTTTGTCATCCATCATTAATAAATGCCTGATTTTCGCGAAAAACTGTGCTAGAAATAGGATTTTACCATTTGTAATTAAATATTATGAACAATCGACAGTTATTTTTATCTCATTTGGCTCAAACCACTGATTTCCCTCTGCTGATAGAGATAGAAAAAGCAGAAGGGGTATTTCTTTATGGTCCTAAAGGCGAAAAATACATGGACCTTATTGCGGGAATTGGGGTGTCCAACATTGGCCATCGCCATCCAAAAGTATTAGAGGCTATCCGAAATCAATTGGATAAATACCTTCATTTGATGGTCTATGGAGAATATGTTCAACAACCTCAAAATCTTTTAGCAAAAGCTTTAGTCGATACACTCCCACAAGGACTTGACAATGTATATTTGGTCAATAGCGGTAGTGAAGCAATCGAGGGCGCTTTGAAGCTGGCCAAAAGATACAATAATCGAAAAGAAATCATCTCCTGCACAGATGCTTACCATGGTTCTTCACACGGGGCCTTGTCAATCGGAGGAAACGAAATTTTTAAACGAGCATACAGACCATTGCTTCCTGGCATTAGAAACATCGCGTATGGCGTCGAGGACCAACTCAGCTTTATTACTACCGAAACGGCTGCCATAATTTTAGAAACAATACAAGGGGAGGCAGGAATAAGAGTGGCTGACAAGCATTATTTCAGGGCCTTGCGTGAAAAATGTAACCAGACTGGTACCCTATTGATATTGGATGAGGTACAAGCCGGTTTTGGTAGAACAGGAAAATTTTGGGCTTTTGAGCATTTTGATATCCAACCAGATATCTTAGTATGTGCCAAAGGCATGGGTGGTGGAATGCCAATTGGCGCTTTTATTTCTTCCAAAAAAATCATGGATGCCTTGAAAGAAAATCCATTGTTAGGTCATATAACTACCTTTGGAGGACACCCAGTGAGTGCGGCAGCATCTTTGGCCACCATCAAAGCAATTTTAGATGAAAACTTAATAACACAAGTAGAGGAAAAAGCGGAATTGTTTAAAAGCTTGTTGAAGCATCCCAAAATCAAGGAGATTAGAAATAAAGGGCTGATGATGGCAGTAGCTTTCGACTCTTTTGATGTATTAAAACCTATAATAGACCGATGTATAGCAGGTGGGGTCATAACAGATTGGTTTTTATACTGCGACAATGCCATGCGTATCGCACCTCCACTTACCATCAGCAAAGAAGAAATAAGATTGGCTTGTAAATGCATTTTACAAGCCATCGACGAAGAATAATCTGATTTAATTTAAATTTAGAATTAGCGTTACCTAATAGTAGCATTTCATAAACCAATTTTTTATGAATTGCTATTGTTTGCATTAATATTCCGAAAGGAAAGGGAGATGCAAATTGTACAGAGAACAATTGGACAAAGCTTTGAAATTTTGTCTATTTTGCAGAGAAATTGATTATACTAGAATAGATTAATTAAAAAATTAACCAATTGCATTATGATGATCCGCTATTTTTTATTCACCTTATTGCTATCCCTAAGCTTAAAACTTTCGGCTCAGGAAGAAGCTACCACTACCTCCGAAGGGATAGAAGATGGTACGATTGAACAACAATTTGACTATTTGAAAAAGGTATCAACCAACTATCAAGAGTATAAAGTCATCAAATTTCGTTCCCTTGAAAAACTCCAATCCAATATATTGGATTCTATTAATGGGTACCAAACTACAATTCAGGAATTAAAAACGACGTTGCAAGAAAACAAAACACAAATTACCGACTTGAATCAACGGCTCACTACCACCAAAGCAGATTTTGATAGGGCAGTTGAGGAGAAAGATAGTTTTAGCATTTTTGGGATGTTATTGCACAAGAATTTTTATAACAATCTGGTATGGGGAATAATCATACTCTTAATATTAATTTTGGTTATTTCTTATTTCCGGTTTAAGAGAAGCCATCAAGTAACAGCTGAAACACAGCAAAGCCTTGAGGACCTTCGGGAGGAATTTGAATTGCACAGGAGGAACACCTTGGAAAGAGAACGAAAACTTAATCGTCAGTTGGTTGATGCTTTAAACAACAAGGATTCATGAAAACCATTGCCATAGACATGGACGGGGTGCTGGCAGATGTGTATCAGCAATTTATTGATATGCACTTTAGCGAAAGTGGTATGACGCTACAAAGGAGTGACATGGTAGGGTTGACAGAAGCAGAAGCTTTCCCTCACCTTTTAAAACATGTGAACACCAAAGGTTTTTTTGAAACAGTGCCCCTCATCCCAGGTGCACAGGAGGTTGTAGAGGAGCTGTCTAAGCAATATAAAATTTTCATCGTCTCTGCAGCCACTGAATTCCCACTAAGCTTGACAGAAAAGCATATTTGGCTTAGCAAACATTTCCCGTTTATCAGCTGGCAACAAATGGTGTTTTGCGGTTCAAAAGATATCATTAAGACCGACATTATGATCGATGATCATTTTAAAAATCTTGATGTGTTTCATGGGAAAACCTTTCTTTTTACGCAGCCCCACAATGAAAAATCCAGCCCTGGTAAACATGAAAGGGTAAACAATTGGATCGAGATCAAAAATATCCTGTTGGGTTAACACACATGTTCCTTTCCGGTATTGAATTCCTCCTTATCAAAACAAAAACCTCTATTCTAACAACTAAAAAATCTCCTCAAAACCAATCGAAATGGTTTTGAGGTGATTTAAGTAAGCCATGGAAATAAAAAATTCCATCTTTTAAAAAACCAGAAAATGTTTTTTTTTAGATGGAATTCAAGTACTTATCAGCGCCTTACGGCAAATATCATCTTAGGCAAAGAAGTGAAAGCGCCATTGCTGTCACATAACTTTGCTCAAGGAATTTATATAAAACGATAGAAGGATTAAGTGGCTAGTTTTACATCAATAGCACTTAAACCTTTAGGAGTTTTTTCAGTTTCAAAGGTTACTTGATCATTCTCTCTGACGTCGTCAACCAATCCTTTTACATGGACAAATATACTGTCCTGAGATTCTAAATCTTTAATAAACCCGTAACCTTTGGATTCATTGAAAAAAGTAACTTTACCCTTTCTTCTGAGATCTTCAGGATCTATAGGTGCTTGCTTAGATACACTTACTTCAATGTCTTCAAGCTCAATTTTTTTCTTCTTAACTGTAGGATCAGGGGGCGTTGAAGTGATATTTCCATCTTCGTCTACATAGGCAATCATATCATCCAGATCTCCTCCTTTATTGGAATTGGATTTCCTTACCTCTTTTTTTTCTTCCTTCTCTTTCTTCTTCCTTAATCTTTTTTTCTCTTTTTCTTTTTTATTAAAAGTTTCTTTCGATTTTGCCATAAATTATTTTTTGTTCTTACGTTAGTTTCATCCAGATATTTACCCGATCTTCCAGTAAATGCTTCCCAAATAACTGAAATTTTATTCATCAGGAAGAGCAAGAGTTCTGGAAAAAACCCATTTCAATCCAGTACAATCTTCAAGATAATTAGGTATTATTTCTCCGAGTAGGTACAAATTTGGCCAAAATAATGGATTTTTCCTATTTCAACCCATTAATATATTTTTTAATTCCGCAGCTAAACGCCTTTTAACCTAATTTAACCCTTACCTACAATTCTCTATTGTAAAAGGTTAAGATATCATAAAAATTCAGATGGGCTAAATCGGCATTTCTGAGAAAGTTATGCCGGTGATTTTTTAGGTGTTTTCACCTTAGAAAAGAAGAATTATTGTATTTTCGGGATTAAGGAATACTTCTATCCTAGAAATAGATTTTCTATTCATAAATCAGAACTATTAACAATTTTAACCAAAATTATTTATCAATGAAAAAATGTTATCTCTTATTACTTTTCGTTGGACTGGTCTTCAGCCAACTAGCCTTGGGACAATCCCAACAAGGCCAGCTTATCCGTATAATGGTAAGCCCATCATCCCCAGACATGATTTACCAAAAAGGGGATAACATTTCATTTGATGTAGCGGTATATAAATTTGGAAAATTAGTAGAAGGAGCTGAAATAGAATATGAAATTGGTCCGGAAAAAATGAATCCTGTCTTAACAGGTACCAGCACCTTAAAGAAGGGTACCACTACAATTAATGGTGGAAAGCTGAATACTCCTGGTTTTGTCAGGTGTCAGGTCACCTACAAAGAAAATGGAGAAACCTATAGCAACACAGGTACAGCAGGGGTGACACCTTTAGATATCCAACCAACAACTACCTTACCTGATGACTTCAAGGCATTTTGGGATGAAGGCAAGGAGGCCCTAAAGAAAATTCCTTTAGCACCTGTACTTACCCTTATGCCAGAACGTTCAACCCACCATACAAATGTTTACCACGTTTCCTTTAAGAACATCAGTGGTGATATTTATGGCATTTTAACCAAGCCTAAGAAACCAGGCAAATACCCAGCTATCCTACATGTACCAGGAGCGGGAATCAGACCTTACTCTGGTGCCAATCTTAATCAGAATGTCATTTCTTTACAGATTGGAATCCATGGTATCCCTGTTAATCTTTATGAATCTTCTCTGTATCAAGACTTAGGCGCAGGCGCTTTAAATGGTTACAATAGGATCTTTCTTGATGACAAAGACAAATATTATTACAAGAGGGTTTATTTAGGCTGCGTGAGAGCGGTGGACTTTATCTTTGCACAAGAGGAATTTGATGGTGAAAATATTGGCGTAATGGGTGGAAGCCAGGGAGGTGCCTTGTCGATCATAACAGCAGGCTTGGATGAGAGAATCAAATACCTGGTGAGCTATTACCCTGCCCTTTCAGACCTTACAGGTTACCTGCATGGTCGTGCAGGAGGTTGGCCACATTTGTTCAGAGATGAATGGAGCAATCAACCCAACAAAATTGAAACCTCAAAGTATTATGATGTCGTTAATTTTGCGAGATTTGTAAAAGTTCCGGGTTTCTATTCCTGGGGCTTTAATGACAATGTTTGCCCTCCAACTTCCATGTATTCTGCCTATAATGTTGTGCCTGGTAAAAAAGAATTGTCTCTTTATCACGATGCTGCACATTGGCGCTATTCAGAGCAGAGCGCTGAAGGACACGATTGGTTGATCCAAAAAATCGGTGTTAGATAATTTTTAACTGAAAGTAAAAAGCGCCTGAAAACCCAATGTTTTCAGGCACTTTTTTTATTCATTCAATATATTCCTTTTCGAATTAATACCTTTATCTGGTACAGATACTTATCTCAAAAGGGTTAAGCCTACTTAACAGACGCTGGCCATGCAGTCTCAATTCCTTGTGTCCTTACAAAGGATTGGAATTCTTTTAACAAATTACTGTCCTCTCTAACAGTTTTAGGACTAACTTTCTTACTTATTGCAAAAGGAACCAACATCCCAACCGCTTCACCAATACTCCATTCAACAGGATGTAAACGGTAGCAACCATTGGTAATATGCGTTGTCCCAATATTCTTATTTGCAGGCAATAGGTTTTCCGTTTCCTGAGGGATCAATGCACCTAAAGGGATCTGAAATGGCAGGGATCCAAAATCTATGTAATTGTCTCCACCGCAACTTGGGTGTAAATCAATATGGTAATAACCAATACCTACACTATCATAAAAGTCTGCTGCTTTTAAATCCTTTCCTTCAAGTCCCGAAACCTGGGCGCGTTGGGCAGCTCCCACATGCTCTTCTTTTACCGTAAAGAGGGCTTTTATTCTCCTGGCTTCTCTTACGTAAGGATATTTTGCCAAGCCATCCTCCGTACCCATTAAGTCATTTCTCAACCTAAGTCCTGACCATCCCTTACCTCCATCCGGTCTAGGAGCTTCCGTTTGCAACCAATATAGTAAAGACAAGCTTTGTTGCTTGCCAGCGTCAAGGTGCTTTTTAAATTCATTCTCACTTACATCTATTATATTTCCGGACACATAATCATTTTGTGGCCAATTTACCAGGGTGGCGTCTCCCTGATAAAACCCCGGCTGATGATTTGCTTGAGAAATGATTTTTCGGTAAACCATCAAATTCAAACTATTACCTGTCTTTAAGCCTTCTGGGTGAAATCCAAGTTCCTTTGGCTGTAAGTCTTTCGGGCTGCTATAGTTAAGTTCAAGCATTTTTCCAGCCCATGGAGGATTCATTTCAGGAGTGAAATTTCTCCAATAATCGTAATTTGAAGGTTTAGGAATTGTCCAGTCCTCCCCTTTGACATAATCAATTGCAAAACAAACAGTAAAGGCCTGGTTATTATCTGGCCGATGGGTCACTCCAGCATGAAATTCTCCTGTGTCACCTTTTGCTTCACTCCCAGTGATGTAAGCTGTTCCAGTCAAAGGGAGCAAGTCCCCTAATTCCGTGGCATCCACAAAATATTCCCCTTCCAAAAGAACATTTTTATTGGTAAGCAAGTTTTTAGCAGTCAACGCTTGCACTCTTTTACCTGCTACTTTTGCAGATTCTACCTTGTGATGCTTTAAAAGGATAAGTTTGCGAGAACTTTCATAGGCTGCAAACATTTCCTCCAAAACCATATGCCCCACCTTCGGTTCAAAGCAAAGTCTTGACACCGACCCTCCTCCTGGATTTAATAATTTATTGGATGCGGCTTCAGGAGTTAAAGGGAAATATCTTTTGTAATAATCCCTGATTTTTTCTCTAAAAATCCTATACAATTCAGGTGCACCATGTGACTCAATCCATTGGTGTTCATCAGGTGGTACACCTTGTTGGGAAAGTTGGCCACCTAACCAATCTGTTTCTTCCGTCATCACCACAGTCAAGCCATTTCTAAGTGCAGCAAAAGCAGCAGCACAGCCTCCAAGCCCAGCCCCAGCTACAATCAAATCTGCCTGTAAAACCTTTCCACTTTCGTTTATGGTCACACTTTTCCTATTTTGACTAGCATGTACCGGTAAACCTGTAAGTGTGGCAGAAGCAATGGTTCCTCCACCCAATACCACCTTACCCATAAAGTTTCTTCTATTCATCTTATCTATAATTAATAGGCTTAAATTGAATGTTTTTTTATTTGATTTTCTCTAAACTTTTCCATACTTGAAACAAGCCCCGGGGTACATGAAAACAACCTTTCCACTTTCCACCTTTTAATGGCAACTGCACCTTGCCGTATCTGTCCAAGTAGCCAAACCACTCTGGGGAATCGGGATCTTTAAAATGTTTCCAGGTATAGTCGTGTATTTTATTAAACCACTGAAGGCATTCATTATTGCCTGTGATGGCATATGCCTTGGATAAAAAAACCAAAGTTTCCAAATGAACCCACCATAACTTCTGGTTCCATTCTAACTTTTCAGATGGGTGACCCAAAATATCCAGGAAATAATATATGCCTCCATACTCCTTATCCCAGCCATATTCAAGAGTCTTCAAACCAGTAGCTATTGCTTTTTGGCACAAGCTATCATCCTTGTATTTTTGGCTTAAGTCTAGCATAAACCACATCGCTTCGATGGCATGCCCCGGACTTGTTAACCTTCCTTCATAGGAATCTGAAAAACTTCCATCTGTATTCACATTCTCCAATATCAATCCTGATTGTTCCTGAAGAAAAACCTCCATTACCTCGTGGATTACACCTGGAACCAATGACTTGACCTTATCCTCCTCTAGCAATGTCTCCATCTCCAGTGTTAAATTGCTCAAAATCATGGGCAAGGCAAAGCTTTTTAAATTTCTCGTACCTGGAAAGGTTTTATTGTAAAAGCCTTTTGGATTGTCCTTTCGCTTCAAGATATTTTCAAATGTCTTCAAGGCTATTTCCGCATATTCCTCACAAGGGGCTACTTTGTTTAAAGCTGCAAAAGCCATTGCTGCAAAGCAATCGGAAAAAATATTATAAGGCTGAACCAATGGGTTCCCTTTTTGATTTAAAGAAAAATAAAAGTCACCGTTTTTATCCCTACCATGTTTAATTAGAAAGGCAGCCCCACTCTTGGCAAAATCAAGCCATTGCTTATTTGGTTTCACCTGATCATATAACATGGCAAACATCCATACTTGTCTGGCTTGCAACCAGACGAATTTGTCTGTGTCATACACCCTACCAAACTGATCAAGACAGGTAAAATAACCACCATTCGACTTATCAGGGCTGTTCTTCTCCCAAAAAGGAATCACATTGTTTAAAAGTTCCTCTTTGTATAAATTCAAATATTGCTTCATTGCTAATTATTTATTATTTACCCCTTTTCCAAACCAGTAATTTTCTATTTCTTCCAAGCTCTTACCAGCTGTTTCGGGTATTTTTTTCCAGATAATATACAGGTAGGGAAAGCACATCAATGCAAAAAACAGAAATGTACCCGAAGGTCCCAAATTTTTCAAAAACCATGGAGTCAATTGACCAACCAAATAGGTACCTACCCAAAGTGAGAATCCAGCAATCGACATGGCTAAACCTCTGACCTTATTGGGGTACATTTCAGATAGCAAAACAAAAATTACAGCAGAGATCGAAATGGCGGTGAAAAATATATAGGCAAGGAATAGCACCAGCAAAAAAAGGGAAGGCAAGCCATAAATTTCGCTTCCATAGAAATAAAAGCTTATCAATAGTAAGGAAAGGACCATTCCTGATACACCAAAGTAAACCAATTTTTTCCTCCCTACCCGATCTATAATAAACAATGCCAAAATAGTTGTTAAAACATTTACGATCCCCACCATCACCTGATAATAAAGGGCGTCCCCCCCACTTAACCCAGACTGCTCAAAAATACTTGGCCCATAATACAGCACAGCATTGACGCCCATGAATTGGCCTAGAATGGCTATGGCCATCCCCAACAATACAGGCTTTAGTATTAACGGATTTTTTAACAGGCCCCAGTTGCTTTCTGTGTTCTGATCTGCCAGATTCAAAACTTCTTTAACTTTTTGTTTACCAGTGACAGCTGAGGTGTAAAGCTTCGTGAAGACATGTTCAGCTTTAGTGATTCGATTGTTAATGACAAGCCAACGGGGGCTTTCAGGTATAAACAACAGCACAATAAAAAACAAAAATGCCGGAAGGATTTCCATTCCCAACATTGCCCTCCAAGCTTCCTTGTGAAAGACTTGAGACAATAAAGGGCTATCTATGAAAAGTTGCGTTTCAGCAATACGCAACAATTGAAAGTTCATTAAAAAAGCACCTAAAAACCCAATAGTGATCGCTAACTGATACAATGAAACCAGACTCCCTCTAATGGCTGAAGGGGCAACCTCGGATATATACATTGGCGAAACAATCGATACCATCCCTATACCCGCTCCCCCTATTATCCTATAGATAATCAATTCATTATAACTACCGGCTATGGCGCAACCTATCGCGGAAATAGAAAATAAAACAGCTGAAAGGAGCATCACTTTTTTCCTTCCGTATTTATCTGAAAGTCCACCAGCAAAGCTTACCCCGATTATCGACCCAAGTAGTGCGCAACCTACATACCAGCCTTGGGCGATTACCGACAGCTCAAATTGCTGGCTCACTTGACTAATTGTTCCTGAAATAACAGCAGTATCATACCCAAACAAAAATCCTCCAATGGCTGCCACAAGAGATAAGAAAAGTATATAGAGGTAAGATGGGTTTATCTTCATAGAAAGTTCTTTTATAAGTGTAAAAAGGATAGCGTCTATCCCTCTATTTGATGGAATTAAATACTGGTACCTAAAATAGTTGATTATACTTGAAATATGCAACAGCCTTTCTGCAAGCTGATAATACTGCTGGTAATAATAAATTGAAAGTTAGGTTAGATGGCTACTAAACTTGGTTTCTACCTATCTTTCCCTTTTGTTTTTTTAAAAAGGCATATACCTCAAGAGTTCCTCTTTGAACTATTAGTTAAACATACATAACCTTTAATTCTAAATAGGCGATACTCATCCTATGGCAAACCCTGCGTTAATCATTTAAAATTTCTGATAATTTCCAATCCAACGTGCTATCATAGCTTAATTTTCCATTTAAGATCTTTAATGGAGAATCAAGATTGTTATGATACAATTGCCCTGTCCCTAGGCCTTGAGGCATTTCAGCCTTTAGTGAGGAAGTAAGTTGAGCAATCGCATTCAACCCAATGTTACTTTCCAAAGCTGAGGTCATCCACCAACCCGTGTCAGTTTGCTGGGCCAGTGCTACCCAATCTCTAGTGGAAACTATTCCACCAAGCAAAGTAGGTTTTAGGATAAGAAAGTGAGGCCTTATGGATTCCAAGAGTTGAAGCTTATTTTCCCGTCCATAAATCCCTATCAATTCTTCATCCAGGGCAATTGGAATGGGAGATTGCTTACACAATTCCCTCATCTCATCAATCAATCCCGGTTGAATGGGTTGCTCTATGCTATGGATTTCAAATTTAGCTAACCTTTCCAGTTTCTTAAAGGCATCTTGAGGGGCAAATGCGCCGTTTGCATCTACCCTGATTGAAATTTTATCGGTGGAGAAACGAGAACGTATTTTTCCTAGAAGTTCACATTCCTGATCGAAATCAATGGCCCCTATTTTCATTTTTATGCAGTCATAGCCTTGCTCGATCTTTTGATCTATCTGCCTTTCCATAAAAGCTTTCTCCCCCATCCATACCAAACCATTTATAGGTAGCGGTGAACCTGAAGCATAAAAGGCATTGTCCAATAATTTTCGTTGGCCGCCATTAATCAGGTCTAGTAGGGCTGTTTCGAGACCAAATTGCACACTTGGGAAATCCTGAAGCATCATGTTGTTCACCTGACGAAGCAGTACTTCCTGACTAGCCTGAAGTTCCATTTTTTCCACTAACTTCAAAATCTTAATCGCCTCCTCAAAAAAATTAGGGACATCATCCTTACTGAGTCCTTTTAAAGGACCTGCTTCTCCTATGCCAATTGTGCCTGGGAATTGGTCCGAAGTGACTTGAATAAAGTAAGTTATTTTCTCTTTAAGTACTCCTCTACTGGTTCCAGCTTCAAACTTGAAATTTAAAGGGTAGGCTTTAATTGAACATTTAACTTTAAATAATTGGGTCATTTTTATTTTTCGTTACACTCAAATATGACCATTTTCTTTCAATTCATAAAAGCTAAGGCATTACGAACAGCAGTAAATGTTACAGATATTATTCAAATGGTCAATGTCTGCATAGAAACGTGGCATAATATCCCGCAATTGGATGTAAAGGGCTATATTTGCATCGGATTTGTAAAAAATGTTCAATATATAGAATTATTAAAAATATGCGCATTGAAAGTGCTCCAAAGCTTCAGGATTATTATTATGAACTCCCCGAAGAATTCATCGCCAAATATCCCCTTGAACATAGAGATAAGTCCAAACTATTACATTATGAAAATGGCACTGTCCTTCATGAGAAATTTTCGAACATTGCAGGATTAATACCTGAAAATAGCCAACTCGTTTTCAATAATACTAAAGTAATTCCAGCTAGGCTTCACTTTCAAAAAGCTACCGGAGCCAAGATTGAAATTTTTTTATTAAACCCAATTCTGCCATCTTCGCTCATTCAGCAAAGCATGGAAAGTACTGGTCCTGTAACATGGAAATGCATGATTGGTAACCTTAAAAGGTGGAAAGAAAATGAATTGCTTACCAGTCAAATCCACATCGGTTCGCTTACCTATAATTTAGAAGCCAAACTTATCGATAGGGAAAATAGAGCTGTTGAATTGAATTGGAATCCCAAGAACAAATCCTTTGCCTCAATAGTGGAAGCTAGCGGAGAAGTCCCACTCCCCCCCTACCTAAACAGAGCCGCAGAGGAAGGTGATAAATTGCGTTATCAAACAGTTTACTCTGACAAAGAAGGTGCAGTAGCAGCACCAACAGCTGGCCTCCATTTCACAGATAAAACCCTCACCGATTTAACATCAAAGGGAATTTCTCTGGAATACCTTACCTTGCACACAGGGGCAGGAACTTTTCAGCCCATCAAACATGACAATGTTATTGAACATCCGATGCATAGTGAACAAATGGTGTTCTCAAAACAAAATATTCTGAATTTAATCGCCACTAAAGGAAATATTATTGCCGTGGGAACTACCTCCATGCGTTCTTTAGAAAGCCTTTATTGGTTTGGTGTTAATTTACTAAATGGAAATACGGATGTATTTCACATAGAGAAACTCGCCCCCTATCAGGAATACCCTAGTTTACCAGGAAAAACTGAAAGCCTTACAGCCATCCTTAATTGGATGCAACAAAATGAATTGGATCATCTTACAGGAACCACAGAGATATTTATTTTCCCAGGTTATAAATTTAAACTATGTAACGGTCTAGTGACCAATTTTCATCAACCAGGATCTACTTTAATTTTACTGGTAGCCGCTTTTACGCATGGGAATTGGAAGGAAATCTATAAAGAAGCAATAAACAATAATTATAGATTCTTAAGCTATGGCGACAGTAGTCTTTTGTGGAATGAAAAACTAACTTAGGTTTGTAATTGATAATTGAGGTGTTTTAACTGCATTAAGGTCAATGCATGCTTAGTGATTATCGCTGATTTAACATTACTGATCACTCATAGGGAAATTCACCTATGCTTTTACAACTTTTCATGAGATATTCTACCAAAACTTGTTTTTTCCTAACCTTCCTGATAGTTATTGTCAGCAACTCCTACGCGCAAGTAGACACTGTAAGGCACTTCAGCCATAGTCTCAAAAAGGAAATGAGGTATGCCATCACTTATCCGGACTCGTATAATAAAACCAATGCGGATTATCCTGTAGTATACCTACTTCATGGTGCCGGTGGAAATTATAGCAATTGGCATAAAAACGGAAAAAGGCCTGGGCTTTTGCCTGAATTGGCCAATACCTATGACATTCTTATTGTAACCCCAGAAGTGGGGCCATACAGCTATTATTACGACAGCCCGCTGCTAGACTCCGTTCGCTATGAATCCTATATAACGATAGATTTAATACAAGAGATCGACCAAAAATACAGAACCATTTCCAAGAAGTCTGGGAGGGCAATAACTGGACTTTCAATGGGTGGGCATGGCGCATTGATGTTGAGTGCCAAACACCCGGGTTTATTTTTTGCAGCAGGGAGCATGAGTGGTGTAATGAATATTGATACCCGTGAATGGGATATTGACGAAAGCAGAAAGGAATTAAGGGTTAAACAACAAAAAGAAATGTTGGGAGAAATCAACTACGATGCCCCTTTTAGCCCTTATACTGTTGTAGGCTTCATTGAAAAAATGAAAGAGAATGGAGTGCATATGATCATTGATTGTGGTACAGAAGATTTTCTATTGGGTACTAACCGACAAATGCATCAGCTCCTTCTTGAAGCTGGGGTTGCACATGATTATATTGAAAGACCGGGAACCCACAATTGGGAATATTGGACCAATTCACTCCCTTATCACCTGCTTTTTTTTGATGAGCTCTTAAGAAAATAATTTTTTGACAATTCTTTTTAATAATGAGGAGCGATAGGTTTTAATCACCTTTTTAAACTCAATTCCAAAGGATTTTTTAATCAATGAACATGCTTCAGAAGAATAATAATTTTGCTCCAATCCTTCTTCCATGCTATTAATAAAGTCGTGTGCTTTACTATTAGCTTGCAATGCAGAAGCCATATATGTTTTATTAAACCTTAATCCTAAGCAAGCAATCCCTTTTATCGAAAAATCATCTTTTCTATAGTGAAGTCTAAATGAAATATCGCCTACCGGGTGTTCCCAGTAAAAATTTTGGGTATCATTACCCCATTCGGGGGAAATTTTCCCATAAGTTTGCCAAGAAAGGTCTTTAAAAACATATTGTTTACTTGGGAAATTTTCAGTACAAGGCTCAATTTTGAACTTATCCCTACCATTTAGGTAGGTAAAACTTTCCGCTTCCTCCTTTGTCACAACCGTAATTTTATCACCCACTGCATACACATTGGAATAACCTAAAACACAATGTCCCGCGTTGGTCTTCAAATCTGCATCCGAATAGAATTTCTTTAAATTCAAAAAAGTAGGACCTACCTTTTCATCATCCACAACGACCACTTTTCCAGCCAAAACATCCATGCCATTGGTTATTTGTAGCCTTATCAGGTCGTCCTCTTCCTTATCAATAGGTTTTTCAATCCTGGTTTCAAAATATAATTCGACCCCCTTTCGCTTAAAATATTTGCTAAATAACCAAGCTTCTTCTGTAGGTAATTCGCCTATAGCCAGTCTGGAATGTTTACAAACAATTGAGGGATAATAGCCATAATCCAAATACTTTAAGGCCATGGCCATGGTTGCCAACCCATGGCCCTCAATGATGACTTTTTTCGCATTAAAATTCTGAAAATCTGGGCCATAGGAGTTTTTTGGAAATGCCGAATTAGTAAGATTACCAACCTCTTTTAATCTAACCTTCAATTCAAATTCACTCACAATCAATAGATAGTCGTAGTTAATTGCTCCTCCCTTATAGTAAAGAACGTTCTTTTCTTGATCGATTGAATTGATCTTAGAGAAGTTATAGGCCAATGTAAAATTTTCCATCTGATAACATGATTCTTCACCAGAAATTGGAAACAGCTTTTTATTTCTTATTAAAAACAAAGCCTCAATTAAAAAGGGGGAAGTTCTTGACTTATCGAAAATGGTAACATTCAAATCCTTAAAACGTTCTTGCCAACCTATAAGAAAATCTACCCCAGACAAACCTAGCCCGACGACCACAAGGTGTGGTGACTTTTCTTTGGAAATTTTGAGTATTGAATTTATCAACTTTATTGTCTTATTTAAAAAATAGCAATAATTTAAAGTAATGTCCCAAGCCAACAATCAAGCCAGATTTATGGCTTTAATGCTTAAAATCGCATTGTCGCAACCATTCCACCATAAGCTTCTTTGTTTACCATTTTGATGAAATCAAAACTTAAACTGAAAGTAAAAACCCAATTTGACCTACTGTCACTCTTTCTAAGTCTACCAATAAGTCAAAAATATCAGTCAAATATTAGATGGCGATTCCGTGCTGATCTATATTTTAAAATAAGAAGTGATTGCCTAGTCAGAAACGTAAAAAGTCTATGAGTAGATTTAAATCTAAAGTCATTTAATTCTATTTTTGTAATACTTATACGTCTCCTGAATGTGTTACTACCATCACAAGAAAATTATACTGCTTAAAAATTGAAGCATTTATTGGTTATTCTATTCTTTATTTCACGCGTATTAATGTTTTTTTTAGTAATATCTATTCCCCGTGTTTATTCATAAATTAAAAGTTCTATATTTCAGATGTTTTAGTTCACAGATATTAGCCCAATAGATTTGCTTTCATTATGCGCAAAGTTTTTTTTGTAGTAATTGTTTTGACATTGCCTTTTCAAACGAAAGCTCAAGCGTCTTTTTCAAAACAATATGCTGAAAAGTATAAAGAGGTACTACAGTTTTATCCGGAAATAAATACCGGTACTCATTATATTGAGGAGAATAGATCTTTAGACGGGCATCCCTTCTATTTGTCTGCTAAAATCGATTTTGGCACTTTAACCATTGGTGAATTCCATTTTGAGAATGTGCCACTTCAATATGACATATGGGAAGACTGGATTATTTCATTTTCATCTGTTTTTAACCAAAGGATGATCCTCAATCATCAAAAAATTGAGCGGTTCAAGTTAGTGGATGGTTCTACTTTTGTTAAAAGAGAGCAACCAGCTGGTTTCCTATTTCATGCGAATGGTTTTTATAGAGAAATTGTAACTGGAGAAACCGGCTTGTATGCCAAACACAGAAAACAAAAAAAGCAAGAGTCTTCTACTATAGAGCTTAAAAGAAGCTATGATGAAGTGATTAGGTATTTTTTCGAATTAGATGGCGTATTGGTCCCTGTTCCAAGTAAAAGAAATCTTTTTGAAACTTTGGGGATTTCCAAAAAACAAGCTAAACAAGAGATTAAGAGAGCTGGATTAAGGTATAAGAAAAACAAAGAAGCCTACCTGCAAACTTTGGTAAGTATGTCTAATAATGTCCAACCATGATTAAGAAAATATTACGACTAAGCAGTTTGCTTTGTATGGTGTTCGTTCAGCTTTCTGTGGCTCAGACACCAGATAAGGACCGTATTTCTGGGATTTTCTCTGGCATTTCCTTTAATCAATTTGCTCGAATGATTGAGAGCAAATCAGATTATAAATTGTTCTTCAAACCTGCTGATGTAGACACATTGTCCATAAACATCAATGCCTATGAAAGCCCCATTGAGGACATTCTTGATGAAGTATTTACTTCCACAGAACTCTTTTATGCTATCGATAATGAAAAGAGGATTTTCATTAGCAAAGGATCAGCTTTGGACATGCGGCTTCCAGCTAACTTTTTTGAAGTTCAAAAAGCAGAAAAAGATTTAAACTTGTTCGAAAACAGCCAACAGGAATCAGAAGATAGAACATTTGCCAAAAACAGGCTTTGGGAAATAGGAAACAGTAGTGCTTCACCCGGAGAAACCAATGCTATTCTAGAGGGAAAAATCACCAGTGCTGAATCTAAAGAACCCATAATTGGCGCTTTGATATATACTACTGGGCAGAATGCAAAATCCATATCAGATGAATATGGTCATTATTCAATTACACTCCCCAAAGGCCGACATACCCTGGTTTTTCAGAACTTTGGTGCTTACCAAGAGCAAAGACAGGTAAATCTTTTAGGAGGCGGCCAATTAAATGTGGAAATGGACGATAATATTATTTCGCTAACTGAAGTTACAGTAACCTCAGAAAAATCGGCAAATATTGAACGTCCTGAAATGGGTCTGGCGTCAATCACAGTACAATCCTTAAAAAAGTTACCTGCCGTATTGGGAGAAGTGGATGTTCTCCGCGCTATTCTGACTCTTCCTGGTGTGAAAACTGTAGGGGAAGCCAGCGCTGGCTTTAATGTAAGAGGTGGTGCAGCAGATCAAAACTTGATTTTGTTTAACGGGGCCACCATATATAACCCTACACATCTTTTTGGACTATTTTCAGCCTTTAATCCAGACATGGTGGAGAGTGTGGATCTTTACAAAGCGGGTGTTCCCGTCCAATTTGGCGGCAGATTGTCTTCCGTATTGGACATCAAAAGTAAGTACGGCTCCTCGGAAAAAATCAAAGGAGGAGGAGGTATTGGCCTAATGACAAGCCGGCTGTATTTAGAAGGTCCAATTTCTGATAAAACCACATTTGCATTGGGCGGAAGAAGCACCTACTCTAATTGGCTATTTGGGTTTCTGGATGAAGAGTCGGAATTCCGAGACAGTAGGGCATCATTCCATGATTTGAATCTCAATATGAAGCATCAAATCAACGAAAACAATGAGGTAACCCTTTCTACCTATTGGAGTAAGGATTCCTTCCGTTTTGATAAAGACACCGTATTCAATTACCAAAACCGCAACCTAAGTGCTACATGGACCCACTATTTCAGTGATCGACTTGAGGGCAAATTCCATCTAGGGCATGACCAATATTCTTTTAACATTCAGAGCCAACAAGATCCTTTAAATGCCTTTACTTTTGGATTTGGTATGGACCAAAGCAGTTGGAAAAATCATTTCACCTATGATTTAAATGACAAACACCAATTGGATTTTGGAATGAATGCCATTTATTACAATCTCAATCCTGGTAAACAAGTACCCCAAGGAAGTGAATCCATCCTTTTAAATGAACGGGTTACACGTGAAAATGCCCTGGAAACCTCGTTTTTTGTTGGTGACAATTATGAATTTAATCCAAAACTAATGTTCAGTTATGGGTTAAGGTATGTGATTTATAATTACCTGGGGCCAAACACTATCAATGAATATCCTGCCAATACTATAAAAACAGAGGACACCAAAACAGGCGAATCCACCTATTCCTCAGGAGAGTTTATTAACACGTATCAGGGCCCAGAAGTTAGATTCTCTGCGCGGTATTCCTTAGATAACTTCACCTCCATTAAAGCAGGATACAATAGTATGAGACAGCATTTACACATGCTTACTAATACTTCGGCCATCGCCCCTACTGATACTTGGAAGCTAAGCGATCCACATTTAGCACCCCAAATGGGACAACAATGGGCTATCGGTTTTTTTAAAAATTATCAATCAAACATTATAGAAACCTCCATTGAAGTCTATTATAGAAAAATGAAAAATTTGGTAGACTTCAGAAGCGGTGCCTCTTTAATTTTGAATGACAATATCGAACAGGATATACTTAATACGGAGGGTAAAGCCTACGGTGTTGAGATGATGGCAAAGAAAACCGAGGGGAAATTAAATGGATGGGTGAGTTATACCTATTCTCGCTCCTTGTTGAGGACTAACCCTGAAGAATTGGGTGAGAAAGTTAATAAAGGTAAATTATACCCAAGCAATTTCGATCAACCACACGACATCATGCTGGCAGGGAATTTTGAATTCACCAAACGAATCAATACCTCTGTTAACGCCAATTACAGTACAGGAAGACCGATAACACTACCTATAGCTAAATTCTATTACAATGGTTCAGAAAGGGTTTTCTACTCCGATCGAAATGATCACCGAATTCCAGATTACTTCAGAGTGGACCTATCTTTCAACATTGAGGGCAATCATAAAGTCAAAAAGCTAGCGCATGCTTCCTGGTCATTAGGTATATACAATGTACTAGGTAGAGCAAATCCTTATTCAGTATACTTCTCCCCAGAAAATGGATCAATTCAAGGCTACAAGCTTTCTATTTTTGCAAGACCTATTCCTTTTATCACCTATAACTTTAAATTTTGATGGATGCTGTAATTAAAAAAATGCACCTTCCTCTAATTCTAGGTGTTCTATTTGTCTTCTTTGGTTGCCGAGAACCTTTTACTCCAGAGCTAAAAGAACTCAACGAAAGTATTTTGGTGGTAGAAGGATTTATAGAAGTCGGCGGTGGCAACACCAGTATTAAGCTAAGTCTGGCTTCTCCACTGTATACTGACTTACCTAATTTACCTGTGCCTAGAGCAATCATTACTTTACTTGGTGAGAATGGTGAGCGCTGGGAATTGGGCACCGATAATTGGGGAGCCTATGTTACTGATGCTTTTCTCCCTGAAGATGAGGTGTATACTCTTACCATAGACTTAAGCAATGGCCAAAGTTATGTCTCAGATAAAATTAAGCCAATTATAAGCCCAGACTTTGACATCACGTTTACCAAAGAGGATGGAAATGTGCAAGTGTATAGCAACACAACAGGGAATGATGAAGCAGAGTATTTTTTATGGCAATATGACGAAACCTGGATGTACCGGACCCCATATACCTCCTTCTTTAATTATGACAAGGATACTAAAGAAATGGTCGCCATTCCATTAGATCAATTAACCAACAGGTGTTACAATTTTGATCAATCCAGAAGGGTGATTTTGGAAGCCTCTTCTAGATTTGAAAACAATAGAATATTTCAAAAAGAATTGCTAACAATTGACAGTCTTTCAGAAAAATTAGGTGTTCGGTATCGCATAAAAGCACGGCAATATGCCATAGATAGAGAAGCCTATATTTTCTGGGAAAGCATCAGAAGAAACTCAGATGACATAGGTGATATTTTCAGCCCCTTACCTTCTGCTGTCTCAAGTAATATTCACGCCATAGACGATCCAGACGAATCGGTTATTGGCTACGTTTCTGCCGGAAAATCCAACGAAAAAATCTTGTATATCAATTCAAATGATGTCTTGCCATGGCGAACGTCATTAAAGGATTATTTTGGCTGCGTCATCGATACAGTTGCTCCTATAGACTATGAAGAAATCTTTGGCTTATTGAATTTTACACCCTTATATGAATATTGTGAAAATTTACCTTGTGGAGGATACTTTTATTCAACAGAGGGATGTACAGATTGTAGGCTCAGAGGAGGAGTGCTACAAAAACCAGATTATTGGGAAGATGAGTAGGCTGCTAAAACTTAATAACTTGACCTTGACTATATTGACATTAAGTCTTTGGTTTATTGGAAGCTACCCAGTAAGTGGACAAAGTAAAGTGCAACTTCCAGAAGAAAAGGTAACCGTTCAAGTAGTTAACCCCGTATCACTAACGGAAGAATACCTATGGATGAGCGTATCTGTGAAAACGAATGGAGGACCAAGTCCCTCTAAAGTCATATATATGGAGTTATTGGATAGAAATGGGATTTCTGTCGTAAAAGATCTCGCAGAACTGATAAATGGCGAAGTCAGCTCTTATTTGATGCTTCCATCCGACTTGCCTTCAGATCACTATCTTTTGAGAGTCTATACAAGGATCAGCCCTTATATTTCAGGAGAAGAAGGGGTATTTCAATCCTTGGTATCTATTATAAACCCAAAAATCCCACCTGTAATCACACCCTCATCAACCTTGGTAAAGGACAGCACTGCTAAGCCATTGGAGGCCAAATTCATAAATGGTAAGGACAGCTTGGTAGAAGTGTCGATCCCAATGGAAAAGGCAACTGAGATTTCATTGGTAATTAATAAAACAACACCATTTGACAACCTGGGTACAGCTTTAAATTACAGCATGATGTATCCTGTAGATATTGATTCAAACACAGCTTTGGTTCCCGAGCTATTTGGACATATCATTAAAGGAAAATTATTGGACGATTTAATAGACACCACTAAAGTATTCTTCCTTACCCTTCATGGAAGTCAATCCCATATGTTTATTGATACTCCAAATGAAAAAGGAGAGCTGTATTTTGAAACGGGTAATTTCACTTACTATGACTACGGTATCATCCAAACTGCTGAGACTGACCAACAGGTAAATTTTATTCTTGCTTCTCCTTTTTGGGACCAGGTTCCTAATGAAAATTTTCAATTACCTGCTTTAAATCTAAATCAAAATGATGAAGAATTTATCAAGGAAAAGATCTTAGCCAGGGCAAGTCATCAATATTATATTGGACCGGTAGCAATCCTTAAAAAACCTTTGCCTTTCCAATACATTACAGATTATAGTTACACCTTGGACGATTATAATCGATTTGTCGATATGGCTACCACTATCAGAGAATATGTACCAATGGTATTGGTTCGAAATCAAGATCGCAAGACAATATTTAAAAATTTTAATATCCCCTATAATCTTGTGTTTAAAGAAAGCCCCCTACTTGTCATTGATGGAATGCCTGTCTTCGACAGTGAAGCTTATGCTAATTTTAATCCAAAAGGAATTGAGAGCATGGATATAATCAACCGGTATTTTTATATCAATGATCAACAATTTACCGGGATGGTGAACCTTACCTCCTTTAAAAATGATTTTGGAGGTTTTGACTTGCCTAAAAATGCCTTGTTTATTACCTACAACGGTATTCAAAAACCTTATGAATACCGCTCTTCTATGGTGGATGGAAATAACAATCATTTTCCTGATTTCAGGACTACTTTGACCTGGCAGACGGACAAAGAAACAGATGATAATGGCAATCTTAACTTTTCTTTCAAGCCCTCCCGCTTAAAAGGAGAATATTTGCTGAGAATTCAATACAGGGACAGTCTTAACAATGACTTGAAAACTGCCCAATATTCCATAGATATGAAATAGTCTATGCTAAGCTTTTCCTTACCTTATTTTTAACGGTTAAGTTCAAGGTAGTTTTCTTTTCTTAGGCTATCCTTTCTATCGTAGAGATAATTCCATTTCTTCATGTAATCGTCTGCAGGAAGAAATTCATCGTTAGTAGCCTTGAGTTTTGCAGCCAACACGCCATCCAAATGATTTTTTAATTGACTAAATTGAGGCATTTCTGCCAGGTTGTGCATTTGGTAAGGATCCTGTTCGTTGTCATATAATAACCACGGACCAAGTAAATCTTTAACATAGGTATATTTCTTTGTCCTGACACCTCTGAATTCCCTTCCGCCATTCATGAATTGCCATTCGTGAAAAGGCACAGGAAGCATGATCAAAGCCGCCTCATTGCCTAATTCATCTCCAGCTATAAGGGCTTTAGAAAAGTCGGTACCTTCGATGGTATTTGGTATTTCCAAGTCACTTAAACCTAATAAAGTTGGTAAAAGGTCAGGGGTATTTATAGGGTCGTATAGCTGATGTGCCACTTTACCCAATTTGTCTGGATACCTAATGAGCAAAGGAACTTTAATGGATTCATCCCAGGGTCTTTGTTTCTTTAATACCCCTTTTGACATAAGCATATCTCCATGCTCAGAGGTAAAAACAAAAATGGTATTGTCGGCTACTCCTGCTTCTTCAATTGCCGCTAATAACCTCCCTACCGAGTAGTCCAAAGCGGTACAATGGGCATAATAATTGGCTAAAACATTCCTTGCACTGTCTTCAAGCGCCTCAGGAACATTTGGCCTTAGGTTTAATTTTGAAGCATCGTACAGGTCTTTATATTCTTCTGGTGCAGTAGGATAGGGATCATGTGGAGGTCCCCAAGACAATACCAATAGGAAAGGATTATCTTTATTTTTATTGATATAGCTTATAGCACTGTCTGTTTGAGAAAATGCGTCATAGCCTTCCCAATACTGCTTTTGATTCTCCTCATCAAAATAAAAAGAGTTATTATAATTATGGGTTACTTCCCTGACTTTCCAATAATCAAAACCTTGTCTTCTTTCTTTAGGTACAGGTTTATTTCTTGCACTAAATGGCTCCTCTCCTCGTTCATGTCCATTTAAGTGCCATTTTCCTATATAACCAGTTTGATAACCTGCTTTTTTATATATTTTCGCAATAGTTGTCGCCTCAGTAGGAAAAGGTTTGTCGTTATAAAAAACCCCATGCGTCAAAGGATACTGGCCAGAAATAAAGCTACCTCTCCATGGAGCACATACTGCCATTACAGTCACAGCATTATGGAAAACGGCACTCTCCTGCGCAAGACTGTCCAAGTTTGGAGTTATGACATCTTTATTGCCAAGATAACCTATCGATTGTGCCCGCCACTGATCTGCCAAAACAAAAACAATATTTGGTGCAACGGAGGTCTTTTCAATCTTAACTTCATCTTTTGCAGGTTCTTTGCATGAAAAGCCCAGTAAAAGAATACTGCAAAAAATCAATGTTTTGTACAGACGCATCATCAGTAAAATTTAGGTCAGGTTGAAGTTTGTAAAATTAAATAAAAATCAATCACCTCGACTATAAAATTGAAATAATGAATACACTAATTATAACTCATCGTTTAAAAACTATAGACTTGAAAAAATTTAGTTCATCGGTTGTGGAACAAGCCCAAATCAAAATTTTTCCGAGCAACTTTTCTTTCTGGTTGAATTTCATCAAACACCTCTTTTCTCAATTCACTATCACTCTTCTTTTTATACCAAAGTTCGTCTGCGGATAAAACAATTCCCGCTTCATATAAATCCAACAAATGATCATATGGGCCTCTTTTCGCCAAAAGTTTGACCAAAATAGGAGCCATTTCTATCATAATAAACAAGGCCATTATTAAAAGGTTGGCCCAATATACAGCAGTGTTTGCATTGGTAAGTGCATCCAATGCTTGAATTCTTGCAGCCAGCCCATTATTTGCAGCTAAGGATACCATTTGATAATCGAGTTCTGCTGTCATTTTATCGTTGAGTTGATTGATTTGCTGTACCCTCTCCTGAATCTTGTCTCGGTTTAAACTTTGGGTGTATTCCAAGTCTTTTTGTGCTTGGTCAAGTTGCACTTCTTTTTTCTCTGCATTGATACCAATACCTGCTCTCCCGGTAGTTTCACCAGTTTTCACTCCAAACCGTTCATTGTCATACTCTACCTGTTTTTCATTTCTAAAAGCTTCTTTTCTATTGATTTCAGCATTTAACCCCTCAATCTCCTCTTCCAACTTGATCAACTCAGGATAGCCCGCTTTTATTTCATCTTTACTTTCAGTAATGGTTGCTAAACGCTGTCTATCTAATTCCCTATTAATTTCTTTTTCAAATATCTTTAATTCCAATGGTTTAGCGATAACCAAGGCTATTAAAATAGCTAAAATTAGTCTTGGGAGTGCTTGCTTTAATTCTGATAAAAACTTCTCTCTTTTTTTGAGGGTTGAGACGATGTACCTATCTAAATTAAAAATCATTAACATCCATACCATCCCGACCGCGATAATGGTATAAATGGATTCAAAAATTGTAAACAAGGCATAGCCTACAGACAATCCAGCAAAGACAGCGGTGAACAAAACTGTTCCTCCTATTCCAATAAATTGATGGATGGAACCTGGGCACCGTTTTACCAAGGGAAGGTAAGCACCGGAACAAAATACAAGAAAGCGTTCTAATTGATTCATAAAAGTCTGGTACTGCTTAAGGTTTTTATCAAACACATTCCAAGGAAGAGGCCAAATTTTTCCTATAAGACAATTTTAAAACGGCTGTTTTCAAAATTATTGTACCAACCTGTTTTACAGGGGTTTAAAAAACAAATTCTTCGTATTAATTGGCTTATCTATAGTTTTTTTTCTAACTAATACTATTAAAAAAAATAATTATTTGTTCAAAACAGAAAAATGTCCGGTTCAGTTGTCCGTTAATGATACAATTAAAACATTTTAAAATTCATTAAATTAAAGTAGTTTAGTTTTCAAAACCCATTTAAAATCATGAAAAAAAATAATTTCATTCTAACAGCTCTATTACTTTTTATATGTCTGTCTGTTTTTGCACAAGACCCTACAAGATTTAAGAGCCAAGTCGCACAGATTAACAAAGATTATCCACCCCAGAGCAATTTAAATTCCATTGTTTTTACGGGTAGTTCTACCATTCGAATGTGGAAAAGTCTCCAAGAAGATTTTCCAGAGCATAAGGTCATAAATGCTGGGTTCGGTGGCTCTCAGTCTGCCGATTTACTTTATTATTTAAATGAACTAGTAATAGATTATAAGCCTTCAAAAGTTTTTATTTACGAAGGTGACAATGACATCTCAGGAGGCAAATCTACAGAGGAGATTTTGTCGAATTATAATCTAATTGTGAGCAAAATTCACGAGGCACTTCCTGAAACAGAAATTATTCTTATTAGCCCGAAACCTAGTGTATCTAGATGGGAACTGGCCGATAAATATCTTGAATTAAATAAAAATCTAAAAAAATCAACTAAAGGTAAAAAATACCTGACCTATGCAGATTTGTGGAAACCCATGCTTAATAAGGACAAAGAACCTATGAAAGATATTTTCCTTGAGGACAACCTCCATATGAATGCAAAAGGTTATGCCATTTGGGCCAAAACGATCAAGACATATTTATAAACCACTTAAGGATATAAAGTCGAGAACGAAATGACTATCCATCAATCGACTTTTTGTATAGATTATCAAAAAAAGGTATGAAATTTCTTTTATAGCCAAAAATCCATGAATCTCTATATTTAGCCCGAAATAGGTATGCAATTGCCTGCTTCGGGCTATCTTTTATTGGTGATTGAATGCGATCCTTTATTAAACACTTTTACCAATAGCATTCTCAAATAGCAGAATGGGTACAGCTTCTTTTCTGCAACGGCAAGCAATTCCCTTAAAAGATCCCCTTATCCAATATAAAAAACCAATGAGATTTGGAAAAGAGACCTACCATTCCTTTATTTGCATTAAATTTCAGGAAACTGATTTATAAAGAAGAGGCGAGAGATCAGGCTCTGTGAACCTCTGGCAACCTTCCGAACCAAGGAAAGGTGCCAATACCTGCCCAATAAATAGGGAACGATAAATTAGAAAATAGGACAGCACTTTCATTCGCCTTCTTTATCTACCTTGTTTGATTTCACTATCCTGCATTTTTGCTGGATGGGTTATATTCATGTATCTACGATAAGAAAATTTCTTTTATGGATTATAAAAATTTTGAAACACAGGCAGTAAGAATAGCTGCATCTTCTTCAAACCAAAGAGAACATTCCGCACCTATTTACCTAAGTTCCAGTTTCGTTTTCGATTCTGCCGAGCAAGCCAGACAAATGTTTGCAGATGAGATTGAAGGAAACATCTATTCCAGGTATGCCAACCCGAATACGAGTGATCTAATAGAAAAGGTATGTGCCGCAGAAGGTACTGAAAGTGGCGTTACAACTGCTTCTGGAATGGCCGCAATGTTTGGCAGCATGGCTTCATTGTTAAGGCAGGGAGACCACGTTCTTGCCTCTAGGTCTCTGTTCGGATCGACCCATCAACTCTTAACGCGTATCTTTCCGAAATGGGGCATATCACATACCTACGGAGATATATCAGCTATCGGTCAGTGGGAACAGTTGGTTCAACCAAATACCAAGATGTTATTTATCGAAACCCCTTCTAATCCGGGTTTGGAAATAATTGATTTGGAATACATAGCAAAATTTGCAAATGCACATAACCTGGTTTTGGTGGTAGACAATTGCTTTGCTACACCTTATCTGCAACAACCTGCTAAATGGGGCGCACATATTGTCACCCACAGTGCTACTAAATTCATTGACGGACAAGGAAGGGTTTTAGGAGGACTTATTCTTGGAAAAAAAGAACTGATAGACGAAGTTCAATTTTTTATGCGTCATACCGGTCCATCTTTGTCCCCATTTAATGCATGGATTTTAGCCAAGAGCATGGAAACTTTGGCCGTTAGAATGGACAGGCATTGCGAAAGTGCACTTAAAATAGCCCAGTATTTTGAGGGAAACAATGAAGTGGAAGTAGTAAAGTACCCATTTTTAGCCTCCCATCCGCAATTTGACCTTGCCAAAAAACAAATGAAGCATGGTGGTGGAATTATTACATTGACATTAAAAGGAGGATTGCCTAGAGCTAAAAAATTCATTGACCAATTACAAATGATTTCTGTCACTGCAAATCTTGGTGACACCCGAAGCATAGTTACTCACCCTGCTTCGACTACCCACAGCAAACTCACCCAAGAAGAAAGAGAAAAAGTGGGCATATTAAACGGTTTGGTCAGATTGTCTGTTGGGCTGGAACATGTAGACGACATTATTCTTGATATAGAAAGGGCATTAGAGCAATCTAAAAACTAAAAAAGGGTTACCTAATCCCAGATGGAATTAGGTAACCCTTTTTTTAATAGCAAAAAATTTTAAAACTAAGCCTTCCAATAAGTAATAGGAAGCCAATTGCTTATTGGGGCTTAATTGGAATCATTTCTTATTTTCAGGACTTTCCTGTTCTGCAATCGAAACTTCCTTGTCATTCTCAAGTTGGGTACTTACTATAAAATAAGGACCAGTTATCACTTCTTGCCCTTCTTCTAAGCCCTCCAGTATTTCTATATTTTCAAAATCAGAAATCCCTGTTTTTACTTCCTGCACTACAGCTTTGTCTTCATTTTTCAAAAAGACCAACTCTTTCATATTCCCCTTTCCATCGCCGGATTCAATCACTTGGCTGGATCGGACAGTAACGGCAGCAAGAGGAATCGACAAAACGTTTACCTTCTTATCCGTTATTATTTCCACACTGGCTGTCATTCCTGGGCGAAAAGGAAATGGATTTTCTTTTGTTACAAGTTCTTTATAGGAGTCATTAATAATTCTGATACGTACTTCAAACTCTGTTACCGCATCCGTGCTAACTTTTTCGTTGGCGGAATTGGCAATGGCCGTAACAACGCCAGTAAATTTTTTACCCGTAGAAGAATAAGAGTCCACTTCTATCAAAGTCGTATCACTCATGCTTATTCTAACGATGTCATTCTCATTTACATTTACCCTCACCTCCATTTTTGAAAGATCGGCAATTCGTAACATTTCTGTTCCTGCCATTTGAGCTGTCCCGACTACTCGTTCACCTTTTTCTACCAGAAGATTAGATACAATTCCATCCGTTGGAGAATAAACATTGGTCAACCTTAGGTTTTCTCCAGCTTCATCCACAGAGGCTTTTGCACTTTTCACAATAAATTCCGAAGCAATAACGGATTGCTTGGCTGCTTCAAGGTCATTTTCACCAGTGAGAAAATCAGCATTAATCTGTTCAAAATCTGCATCAGAGATCACCTTGTCTTCATACAAAGAAAGGTTTCTGTCGTAATCCAATTTTGAGCGATTGAATTGTGCTTCAGCCCGTTTTAAACTTGCTTTTGATTGGGCTAAATTTGCCAATTGCTGGTTTAAATTGGCCTGGGCTCTATCGAGTGCAGAAATGAAATTGTCAGGCCTAATCTTGACCAACAAATCCCCCACATTTACGGAGTCACCTTCATTTACGTTTAATTCGATGATTTCTCCAGCCACATCTGGGCTCATTTTAACCTCCGTTTCGGGCTGAACGATTCCCGATGCACTTACCTTTTCTATGATGTCTTTTTTTCCAACTTTGCCAGTCTGGACTTCTAAAGGCTTCTCTCCTCCTACCCATCCTGCTTGCCTTCCTACAACTAAGCCTACAACCAAAAGGGCAACTATTCCCAGTAAAATGTAAATTAATTTGTTTGAGTTTTTCTTGGCCATTTTTCTGATCTATTATAGTGTAAGTGGATTTCCTAAATAAAAATCCAGTACTTTAACGCTAAACACAAATTGGTACTTTGCTGTAACCAAATCTGCTTCCGCATTGAATAAGTTATTTTGTGCAACCTGAAAATCAACAGCATTGATTGCTCCTACTTCAAATCGCTGTTGTGCCATTCTGAAAGATTCCCCAAGGGCTTCCACTCTTACCAATGAACTTCTGTAGGATTGTTCTGCTGCATAAGCAGAAGTATAGGCCGTTTCAATATCTTGTCTTAAAAGATTTTTCGCTTCTATTTCCTGGATTTCGCTCAAACGCTTTTGTACCCTTGCCCGTTGAACACTTGCCTTGGTTCGAAAATTGGAGAAAACAGGAATATTTAATCCTATATTAGCAGACTGAGAAAGATTGTTTTCAAACTGTTGTATCAGTGGATCAGGAGTCATAAATGTACTTTGATCAACATAATTTGAAAACACATTAGCACTTAAGCTTAAACTTGGGGCATAGCCCCCTTTGGCAATTTTCACTCCATATTCAGCACTTTTTACAGCTAATTCAGCGGCTTTTATCTGAGGCAGCCTAGTTTCCGCGATGCCATATACCTCACCTACCCCAACAGTTCCAATTTCTAAACCCTCAACACCTACCTCAGGAATAATAATACCAAACGAATCATTAAAAGGCAATTGGAGGGCTTGGGACAAATTTAACTTGGCTATTCTTAAATTGTTTTCAGAATTGATGACCTCTAATTCATTGGTCGCTTTTTGAGCTTCAAGATCTAATTGGTCCGCTTTGGGTAATGCTCCAGCCTTCACCAGGCTTGTCGTTCTTTTTAATTGATCTATACTCGTTTTTAATTGGGATTTAGCAATATTTAATTGCTCCATAGAAAAGGCAACATTAATAAAGAGGTTAATGGTATTTAAGGTGATGTCATTCTTGCTAGTTTCAACATTAAGCCGGTTAACTTCTACATTTAATTTGGATTGCTGTATACTATTGCGAACCCTACCTCCGGAATAAATAGGCACACTTGAACTTCCAGAAATATTCACATTACCAATTCTTCTAGACTCAAAATCATTGGTAACGGGATTGATAGATCTACCCCAACGAAATCCGGAACTTGCGCCCAAAGAAAAAGAGGGGAGCATTTGCCCTTTTGATTCTAATAAGCTTGCTTCCGAACCAATAAGGTTCAGTTCAGATCTTTTTAGATTCAGATTGTTTTCCAGGGCAATTTCCACACTTTCTTCTAAAGTTAATTTACCTGTATTGTCCTGAGCAAATGCGCCCGGTAATAGCCCGGAAATAAATAGCATTAACAGTAAAAATTGCTTTTTCATGAACTGTGAAATTTGATCATTTTTCCGGTTAATAAGCTTACTATATTCATCTTAAAATTCCGAAACATAAATAAACTTGCTTTAATTAAGCAAACCAAGTGCTAGTTAGTCATTTAGTTTTAAAAATGAACCTTTCTAATTAAAAACCAGCTATGAATAGCAATATTTAATTAATTTTAACTTTGTTGAAATTAATTAAAATTTAAAGTGTTCGAATTTGAACATGTTACTGTACAAAAATGAGACAGTTTTTCAAAATTAAGTCCGAGCGTTTTATAGAAGTTGTAGAATTACCAATCAATAGAGCATTTCTCTTTGGGGACGGTTTATTTGAAACCATGGTGTTCACAAATGGTCACATCAGGTTCCACGAAGACCATCAGGAGAGAGCAAATAACGGCCTTAAAAAATTACGAATTGAGGCCATTCCAGACCTTCAGGAAGTCAGAGAATTGCTCTATTTAACTTATGGTGAAAATACCACCTTGCGCGTTCGTTGGAACATCTTTAGATCAGGAATCGGAAAATACAGTCCAATGGAAAACGATCATTGTGAACATTTGATTGTAACTGATTTCCAGCCTTCTCCCGGAGTTAAAAACAAAGCCTATATCAGCAACAGTATTCATGTAAATACCTCTCCTTGGGCCGGTACAAAAACATTAAACGCCCTCACCTATGTATTGGCCAATATTGAGCGCCAGGAACGAGGGATGGATGATGTAATCCTCTTAGACGATAGGGGAAACATTTCAGAAGGAGGCAGTTCTAATATTTTTTGGGTTAAAAACAACCATTACTTTACCCCCTCGCTCCAAACAAATTGCATTGCAGGAATTGCCCGAAAGCAGATCCTGCAGCAACTTGAAAAAAAGGGTTTCGCTTGTAAAGCGGGATTTTCCACAGCAAAGGATTTATTGGATGCAGACCAGGTATTTGTAAGCAACGTAACGGGAATAAGTTACTTGCTCAATATCGATGGTAAAACTTTCGACACAAGCCCTGAACCTGCACTCCTTTCACTTTTTGAAATATAATTGAAACTTCACGATAAATATAAGTTCAGTTATAGGCATCAACTAAATTACACTGAGACCTCCGCCTTGATTGGTGGATGTGGGTCATAATTTAACAATTCAATGTCTTCATACTTAAATGAAAAGATGTCCTTTATATCAGGGTTCAACTTAAGCTGAGGTAATGGTTTACATTCTCTGGTTAGTTGTAACCTGGCTTGATCCAAATGATTATTGTATAGGTGGGCATCTCCTAGGGTATGAATAAATTCCCCCGGCTCCAGGTCACATACTTGGGCCACCATGGCTAGAAATAACGCATAGGAGGCAATATTAAAGGGCACCCCTAGAAATACGTCTGCACTACGCTGGTACAACTGGCAGGACAATTTACCATCAGCCACATAAAATTGGAACATCAAATGGCAAGGAGGTAAAGCCATTTGATCCACATCTGCTACATTCCAAGCGCTCACTAGGAGGCGCCTGGAATTGGGGTTTTTCTTTATTTGATCGATTAGATTTTTTATCTGGTCAATCTCTCCTCCTTTACCATCAGGCCAATGCCTCCACTGGTAACCATATACTGGGCCCAAGTCACCATTTTCATTGGCCCACTCATCCCAAATTGACACCTTATTGTCTTTGAGGTATGTGATATTGGTATCACCAGCTAAGAACCATAGTAATTCATGAAAAATCGAACGGGTATGACATTTTTTCGTGGTAACCAAAGGAAAACCTTTGGCCAAATCATACCGCATTTGGTACCCAAAAACACTTAAAGTGCCAGTTCCTGTTCGATCTCCTTTCTTGATACCATGATCCAATATATGTTGTAATAACTGATGGTATTGTTGCATATTGTATTGCTTTTAACTGTAATGCTGTTGGTAATATTTTTGATAATCACCAGAAGTAACGCCGTCTAACCACTCTTCGTTTTCAAGGTACCAATCTACCGTTTTTTCAATTCCAACTTCAAATGTTAAACTTGGTTTCCAGCCCAGTTCTTTGTTGATTTTATCTGCGTCAATTGCGTACCGCTGGTCATGTCCTGCTCGGTCTTTCACAAAGGTAATTAATTGTTCTGATGCTCCTTTATCTCTACCAAGTTTTCGATCCATGATTTCGCATAGCAGCCTTACAATGTCAATGTTTTTCCATTCATTGAATCCACCAATATTGTATGTTTCACCCGTTTTCCCTTTATGAAAAACCAAGTCGATTGCAATGGCGTGATCCAAAACAAATAGCCAATCTCTAATATTATCACCCTTACCATAAACTGGCAAAGGTTTATTCTGCTTGATATTATGAATACAAAGTGGAATTAATTTTTCAGGAAATTGATTGGGCCCATAATTATTTGAACAATTTGAAATCACAGTTCTCAAACCATAGGTATTGGCATAAGCTCTTACAAAATGATCTGAGGCAGCCTTGGATGAAGAATAAGGGGATTGGGGATCATAAGGAGTAGTCTCAAGAAAAAATCCTCCGTCATCAAGAGAGCCATAAACCTCGTCAGTAGATACATGATAAAAGAGATGTTTGTCTAGGTCTTTCCAATGGTTTTTAGCCGTATTCAAAAGATTAACGGTTCCCATAACATTCGTTTTCACAAATGCCAATGGATCAGAAATCGACCTATCAACATGAGATTCAGCAGCTAAATGGATAACATCAGTAATCTGGTAATCATTGAAAACCTCTTTTAAAAGAGCTTCATCATTAATATCTACTTTTGCAAAGGCATAATTTTTCGCTCCCTTAATGTCTTTCAAATTCTCCAAATTACCTGCATAGGTCAAGCAATCTAAATTCACAATCCTATAATTTGGATATTTTTTAACAAAAAGTCTGACGACATGAGAACCTATAAAACCAGCACCTCCGGTGATCAAAATTGATTTTTCCATAATCTAAAATTATTAAATAAAATAAGTTTATAAAATCCACCTCGAAATAAGCATTCATAATTTTATTGCTTAATCGAAATTTAAAAGTTTACTCTAAAATAGGAAACTACTTCCTATCCTTCATCATAGCCAATTGAGAATCAGTCAACTCAATACTATTCCAAATTACCTTTGCTTTAATATGCCAGATCAGAAATCTTTATGGCTTTTTATAGCAAACTAAAACCGCAGCAAAATCAGGGCTAAATCCGATTTAGAAATAATTAAGCTTTAAATTTAGCTAGCATATTTTTCAGCCAACCTGATTTAAGTTTCTTCTCTTCTGAGTAGTAACCATCACCATAGCTATTCTTCATCATATAGGAGTAATTGTAGCCATATCCGTAATTATAGCCTCCAAAATCGTAGGTATCACCCCCACCTTTTAATCCATTGAAAATAGCATAAAAATTCCTTACTTGGTCATTTGAGTAAAGGTCATTGATCATTAATAAATGATTTTTGTGTGTAAAATCATGCCTTACTATATATAGATTAACATCTGAAAAACGTAATAAATCCATGGTTTCTGAAACTAACCCTACTGGAGGGCAATCCATAATTATGATGTCAAACTGCCGCTCCAACTGCTCTAAAAACACCCCCATTTTATCTTTCAACAGCAATTCTGCCGGATTAGGAGGAACTGCTCCTGAAGGCACAGCATACAAGTTGTCATATTTTGTTTTGAGGATTATTTCATCTGCAGCGTCTTTATCTACTAAAAAAGTAGATAGTCCCTTTTTATTTGATACACCTAAATACTTCGCAAGTTTAGGTTTCCTAAGGTCTAGCCCAATAATACACGTCTTTTTTCCACTTAAGGCCATCGCCGATGCCAGGTTCAGGCTTATATAAGTCTTTCCTTCTCCTGAAATACTAGAGGTTACTAAAATCTTTTTACATTTTTTTTCACTAGCGATATAAAAAAGCGCAGACCGGAGAGACCGAAAAGATTCAGAAGCAAGTGACCTGGGATGTTCCGCAACAAGTAAATTGGTGTTTTTATCACTGTATCCAATGGTTCCTAACATAGGAATTCTTAAAAGATTTTTTAGCTGAATTTGATCCATTACCTTATTATTTAGGTAATGAAATAAAACTAGAAAGCCAAAAGGAAGAAAAAAACCAAGGCCTATAGCATAAGTGTAATTTTGCGTTTTTTTAGGATAAATTAAGGTTCCTCTTTTGGCATAATCTACAATACTATTATCAGGTACATTTGACGCTTTCGCGATTCCAGCCTCTGCCCTTTTCTCTAGTAAGTAGGTGTACAGGTTTTCCCTTAATTTAAATTCTCTAAGAATGTTGGTGTAATCAGACTCCGCTTTGGGTAAATTGGAAAATTGCTTGTCAAATGAATTTAATTTTTTCTGATTTTCTTTCTTTTTGCTTTCTGTATTTGAAATGAGGTTCTGAATATTCTCAAAAATATTTTCTTTCAACCTCTCTATTTGTTGATTCAATACTTTCACATCTGGATGAGTATCCCTGACTATTGATAACAGCTTTCTCCTCTCCATAGAAAGTTCTACCAAGGACATTGTCATATCATTAAAAAGGCCATCAGAAATCCCAACAATAGAGGGGGCTACTATTTCTTCAAATGAATCCGTTTTAGCAGTCAGGTAACCTTTTAAAGTATTGTAATAGGCCAATTCAAAATCAATGGCCTGGATGTTTGCTTCCAATACCTGAATATTATCCAGGACTCCACCAAATTCAGCATTCACATCCAACATTCTATTTTGGACTTTAAAGCGTTGCAAACTTCCCTCAGCAGATTTTAAGGAATCCTCTACAATGTAGAGTTGTTCCTCGATAAACTTCAAAGCATTTTCAGAGATTAGGTTTTTTTCCTTCAGGTCATAATCGAGAAAGGCATCCATTAATGCGTTGATATAATCACTCCCTTTTTCTTCAATTTTAGTTACTGTACTAATTTCCAGCACAGTCCCATAATTAATAAGTGGTTTTACCTGAACAGCGCTTGAATAACGGTCTATAAGTGAGGATGGGGAATGAAGCACAAACTCAAAAGTATCATATTGACGAGGATTTTTTAGAAGCAAAACTTTAAACTTGGCACTTTCACCAATTATCTCTTCTCCAAAATTTAAGTTTTTATTAAAAATATCTCGGTCTTCTTCTACGTATTTGTAACTCGTAAAGAGGTTATCAAGAAACATATTTTCTCCAGGAAGTAATCTAAAAGTGGAATCAGAGAGGATTTCAATTCTTATTTTCCGATTGGTAATTTGTGGATAATCCCAATCAACAACCACTTTTATGGGACTGTTTTTATACAATTCAATTTCTTTGATGTTCGTAGATGCAAAATAACTTACATCGAAGTGAAGTTTAGCCAGTGCCTCAGAGGTCAGGTTTTTAGAAGAAAAAAGCAGAATGTCATTAGTAAGGTTTTCTCCTCCTGAGAAAATATTGGACCTGTCAAGAATTCTAACCTCTGGAGCAGCGTTACTTTTTATCATCACACTTCCTTTCACCTCGTACTTCTCCATTGTATACCGGTGAAAAAGAAATACTGTAACCAAGCCAATGAAAATACAAATCAAATACAAAGGCCAATACCTGAAATACTTGATAAGGTAGTACTTAATATCAATTGGCTTCTCTTGTTCGTCAAACTTGGATAGATCTAAATTCTCCATAATTAAAAAAGTCCTGAGCTAATTCCATAAACAAACATCATTGCTGTAATGATGGAAACACCTAGTTGTAAGCTCGCGGTTAAATTCTCTCCTGAACCTATTTGCCTTATTTGCATAGGTTGTAAGTATAAAATATCGTTTGGTTGAATGAAATAGTAGGGTGAAGCCAGCAATTGCCTATCATTGAGGTTAATTTGGTGGATTTTGGTTCCCCCATCATATTGCCTGATCAAAAACAACTCATTCTTCCTTGCTAAAATACTTGACTCTCCTGCTATGGAAATAGCATCAAAAATTGTAGCTCGATTTTTCAATAGGATCTTAGGTCCTACGCTATTAAACTCACCCATAGTAGTAAACCTAATACCACCAATGCGAAGTTTTACTTGGACTTCATCCTTAAAATAAAAGTTTATTGCATCCTGAACTTTATCTCTGGCTTCTATTTCAGTTAATCCAGAAATCTTGATTGGATCTAAATTTGGTATCTGGATATAACCATTCTTATCTATTGAGTACCCCGAAAAATAAAAGACATCCATATTACCTCCTGCACTCCCTCCTCTTCCAGATCCTGAAGACTTTGCCCCCTGAAACTCAAAAGCCCTAAGTAATTCCTGATTGGGAGAAGCAAAATCCACATCTATAATATCATGAGGTTGCAATATGTACTCATAATCCACCTCTGCATAAGGAATAAATTCATCAAGTGCTATAGGCTCATTTCCATTTAAATTTTGAAGGTAATTTATCCGCTTATTACTTATACAGGAAGTAATTAAAATAAAAAACAAAACCGGTAATACCAGTCTTCTCATATAAAAATATTTTGTGATCACCTTCAAAATTAATTAAATATGTATGTATTGAAAAAAAAAGAGGGTAATTAATTTAAAGTCCATTATTTCGAGTCCAATAAGCGATTATAGGCATTAAAAATTTCCTTTTGAATGGCTTTCCTTTCAAAATTTTTAATTACTCTTTCGTAAAGGTTGTCAGCAAAGCCTTGCATATCAGCTCTTCTTACAAAGGCGAACTCCATCGCTTCCTTTAAGGCCGACACAAGACCAACTTGGAAAACAAGGGCTGTTTTTTTATGTTTCACCAAGTCTGTATTTCCTGGGATATCAGAACAAATGATAGGGCAATTCATGGCTCCTGACTCTAACAAAACATTTGGGAAACCCTCACGGTAGGAAGGGTGGATAAGTACATCAGAGATTGCCAGGTAATGTGCTACATGATCCGTCCATGGAACATGCACTATCCGGGGATGATCATTAATCTGATTAATCGTTTTGGTATCAAGCGGATTAAGCTCTTGTTCAAAATCCCCCAACAATATTAACTTTGAGCGATTGACAATTTTAGATTGAATAAAGGCCTCGACCAAATCTGCAATTCCCTTGTCCTTTACTAATCTACCAATCGTTAACATCAAAAAATCATCGTCCCCTGGTACAATTCTCATGGTAGCTGCTACCAAGTGATTTTCTTGAAGGTTATTCCTATCAAATACATTTAAATCAACACCATTAGAAGACCCTTCTCCAATTACCCTTACCTTTTTGGGGTTTACCAATTTCTTTTTCAAAATATATTCCATTAGCGAATGAGAATTTGGCCAAACTTCATCTGCAAATCGGTAGGTTATCTTCTCTATATCAGATAAAAATTTAGCTTTATTTCCTTGTTCTACTATAAATGGAAGTCCTGCAAGGGTATGAATTTTTACTGGAACACCAGCCAACTTCGCTGCGATCATCCCAAGTAAACCTGCTTTGGGTGTATGTGTATGTACAATATCAGGCTTTTCCTTCTTAAAAAGTTTGAATAGTAGCCATAAACAGTATAAGTCCTTAATGGGCGTAATCTGCCGAGTAAAAGGAATGATTTCTTTTCTTATGCCTTTTTCGTTTTTTTGTACATCATACCATTCTTTTCCTTCAGCACTTACCATGATTACGTCAAATCCAGCATTTGACATGTAACTCATTTGGTTTTTTAATAATAATTTGAGAGAAATGGGAACAGTAGTGATCCTAATCAACTTTGGCATTCAGCTATTATTTAATTAAAAGGTCAAATATACCTATTATATCGATTGAAAAATAAAATATTCAATACAGTAGTCTGCAATTTTTTCACTTTAGAAACGAATGGAATTGTTAATAAGTGGCAATTCTAGTAATTTATTTTGACAGTTTAAAAAGGCATTTGCATCAGTATTTGGCAACTTTAATTTGTATTGATCAATTGAGATCAGGGAGTCATCTCTCTTTACTGGGTAAGTGATGAATTCTCATTGAAGTCAATAGTACTCAAAAATTTTGTCATTTGAGTTCATTTTTGAATAAAAAAACTATTCAGAAGACATGGATTGAAGCTTATTCACAATTTGTCAATAAGGAGCCTAAAAGCCTAGGATCTAAGCCTTTTATAATAGATGTTTTAAAATAAAAACATGCTTCCATAGATTTATTCAATTTCAGGTAAATTTCACCCTTGGTAGCATATGCAATCGCATATTCAGCATCAAGTTCTATAGCCTTTTCTATATCTTCCATTGCCTTTCCAAAATCATTAAGTTTCATATGGGTATCTGCTCGATTATTATATAATATCGCTTCATTGGGGTTAAGGTTTATTAACCTATTAAAATCCTCCAAAGCTTCGTGAAATTCACCTTCTTGCTTCTTTAAAATAGCCAAGTTAGAGGCAACAGCAAAGCTCTCTGGATTAATTTCAAGATACGTTTCCAAATCCATTTTAGCTTTTACCAAATCCCCCATTTTTTTATAAAGTTGGGATCTATTAATGTTAGCGTTTTCATTTTCCGGATCCAATATTAGTGCTGTTTCGTAATCCTCTAAGGCGCCATTTTCATCACCTAATTGTGCTCTTAATGATGCTCTGTTTATGAAATAACTAGGTATCTCTGAACCTAAATCAATGGCTTTATCATAAGACTTTAGGGCTTTTTCCTTCTTGTTAATTCTCCTTTGGACAGTACCTAAATCTAAGTAGTAGGCCGATAATTTCTCCCCTTTTTTATCTTTCCTTATAAGTTTCTTTAAATTAAATTCAGCACATTCGTAGTCTTCTTTTTCCAAACAATCAGTCACTGTGCTCCTTATGTCTTGGATCGACTGCGCATACGAAATTGTTAAAGATATAAAAGATATAAAATTCACTAATAAAAAATATTTCATAATCCCTTTTTAAAAATTGTTAAATCCAAGGTGTATGCAATCTGAGCTTCAACACTTAGTTTACACTACAAATCTAGTATGTTTTTAATTATAATAACCATGGCACTCACCTTGGGAAATCAAAATTTTACTAGCACAATATCATGGCAAAAATGGTTCAACCTGAAATATGAAATAGACAATCTATTCGTGCTGATTCACCGTGGCTGTTTATAAATTCACCACTGCGATGCTAAGCTGAAACCTCCTCACAAATTGACTTTCTTTAGATTACTATAATCCCCATTAACACGGTACAGGCTTTATAATACTTTTACATCATCCGAGTTCAATAATTTCGGGTTTTGGTTTTAAATTTAATAAAAATTAAAAAAGGGTGAGAAAAAACCCACCCTTTATAATTTTTATTATGTTGAAATTATTTAATCAAATGCTGGATCTTGAACCAAGGTTGGTGAACCATCCTTGAACGAACGTTCAATAGCTTCCAAAGGCACTGGGAAATATTCATGTACTCCTTTGTTGAAGTTTGCACTGCTAAGATAGGTTCTCTTAGTACCTTCTTCATCAAGGTATTCATTCATTGTTTCAGCTGCAATGCCCCAACGTTGCAAATCAAAGAACCTATGCCCTTCCATAGCAAACTCAAGTCTGGTTTCCATCCTTACAGCTTTTCTAGCCACATCCTGATCTGTCCATGGCATGTCATAGGTTGAAATCACATAATTGGCAGCATACTCACCATCTACTATGGTATAATCATTTCTTTCTGCTCCCTGAATGGCCAAAGGAACAAAGCCATCTGGATTGGCAGCTCTTTCCCTGATAATATTAACAAGTTCTCTAGCTCTTTCAAGGTTTCCAAGTTCCACTTCAGCCTCTGCAAGCCACAATATCACCATATCAAGACGCATGATTCTATAATTGTTAGCAGACAAACGTGGATTAGAACCTATACCAAAGAATTCAGGTTCTGCCACATGTTTGATCGGAGAATAGGGCCCTGCATAATTTTGATCCCTAATGAAATCACTTCCGTGAATTTTATACCTTTTATAAAGAACGCCTCTTCTACCAACGGTATGGTCTAATCGAGGATCTAAAGGAGCTTCATAAGCATCAAAAGGATCGTCCCATGACAAACCTTGGTCATTGTTCACATCACTATCATTGAAAGTATCCAATAATGGAAGACCATCCGCTGAAGTTTTGAAAGCATTTACCAAATTCTGAGATGGTTGGTAAAATCCACAACATCCCCAAGGGTCTGTATAGGGGTAATTTAAAGTAGTCCCTTCATTGGCAGCTGCTGTAGTGGCACTTGATATAGAAAATTGAATTTCAAATATCGACTCTTCATTGTTCCTTCTACCTACTAAGAAGTTTTCTTCAAATGTACTGGTCAAAGCAAATGGACCATTATTTAAAATATCGTCCAACAGCGTTTTTGCGGATGCTAATACAGTGGTATTCGCTACTCCAGTAGACTGGTCCCATCCCTGAAACATCTTTGCTTTGGCCAAGAATGCTTGAGCCGCCCATTTGGTAGGTCTTCCTACATCTACTTGAGATTCAGGAAGTACATTCATAGCCGCTTCAAAATCTGCCTCAATGTCAGGCCAAATCTCCTTGTCATTGGGAACTTTACTGCTCTCTAAATCAATCAAGTCAAAGGAATTGTCATCAATATAAGGAACTCTTCTCCACATTTTTCTGGCTTCCATATGGAAAAAACCTCGTAGAAACCTTGCTTCAGCGATAACCTGCGCCCTTCTTTCATCTGAAACATCATCGGCCTCTTTCAGTGTATTAAGCACATCATTTGTTCTTGCTACTCCTTTGTATACCGCCCTCCATTTATTCCTCAAGTGAAGGTTGGTAGGCTGAAAATCAAACGCCTCTAAAAAGGATTGTTCAGGTTGATCTCCTGCGTCTGTACCTTTATAGGCATCATCCGAAACTACGCCACCGTATACCCAATTGTCTATGGTGCCATTCCATCCTGACTGCCCGTCAAGTCCGTATCCATCTATCATGGCGTAGGCTCCTAATAATAGTCCCTCTACACCTTGGCCATTTGCCAAATCTACTGTACTGAATTGACCCTGAGGTACCGTTTCCAGAAACTCTTCCTGACAGGATGATAGGGACAATCCCAATACAAATGCAGTTGCAATTTTTATATATATTCGTCTCATTAGTTTGCTTCTTTATGTTATGAATGATTAAAACGTAACATTTACTCCCAAAATCAAATTTCTGGAAATCGGCATGTAGCCTCCATCAAACCCAACAGTATTGTTACTTCCTGTCTGAATCTCAGGATTAGTTCCTGAATATTTCGTTACCGTAAATAAGTTCTGGCCCTGAATATAGATGGACGCTCTACTCATACCAATGTTCTTAAGCACCGGCTCAGATATGTTATAAGTCAACTGAACATTCCTCATCCTAAAATAAGAGCCATCTTCTACAAAGTAACTGGAAGGCCGGCTACTAACTTGATCATTTACATCCATTATAGGGAAAGTACCTCCTGGATTGCTTGGCTGCCAAGCATCATACAATGCGGTCTTGGATTTGTTCCCTTGAAACGTATTAAAATCAGTCCAATAATTGATATAGTTAAAGATATCGTTCCCTACTGACCCATTGCCAAATACAGCAAGATCCCAGTTTTTATAACCTAAATTAAGGTTGATACCATATACAAAATCTGGATGAGGGTTTCCTATTACTGTTCTATCGGCATCTGTGATAACTCCATCTTCGTTTACATCCTGAACTTTGAATTTACCTAAAGCATTGTAATTACCATAAGGCGGATGGGCATCAACCTCTGCTTGAGTTTGGAATATCCCAAGATTGTTATACCCAAAGAAAGAAGATATTGGATAACCTGATTGAGTGATCGTAACGGATGGAACTCTGGTAGAAGCACCGAACAAGACATTGTCATCATTCGCCGCCAGATTATCTACGTTGTTTCTATACATAGAGAAATTAGCCGAAACGCCATAAGTCAGCTCACCACCCATTGCAGTATCATCCATCCCAAGATTCAGGTCGATTCCCTTATTGGTCATCTGTCCTACATTGAAAAATGGCGCTGTTGCATCTCCGTGTCCATAATTGATGGGTGTTTGAAACAACATGTCAGATGTTATCCTATTCCAAAGGTCTAACTCGAAAAAATACTTACCGTCCATCAATTCAACGTCCAAGCCAATATTATTTGAGGCAGTGGTTTCCCATCTCGCATTTGGATTTCCAAATCGCTGGGTATCAAAACCAAGTGCTGGGGTTGAACTTGACCCATCAATTGGGTATCCAGCATTAAATATATTTGACCTATAGGTAGTAAAAGCATTGTAGTCCCCTATCAATTGGTTACCTGTTTTACCCCAACCGTACCTTAATTTCATGTCAGACACAAATGGTAAAGCCTCTGCTATTGCAGCTTCGTCAGATAATCTCCATCCCAAACTAAAAGCAGGGAATGTTGCATTTCTAGAAGCGGCCAAAAATCTTGATGACCCATCATTTCTTAAAATGAATTGAACCATGTACTTGCCGTCGTAAGAGTAATTCAATTTACCAAACTGAGAGTACAGTCGATAATCATTTTCTACACTTCCAAAGTTTGTTGCCGTATTCGGATCTCCTAGATCAAGATAAGAAATAATTGGGTTGGTCTCGAAAGCAAATCGTTGACGAGAAGCACCAAATATTTCTCCAAATTCTTTAATAGATTCTAAGCCTAAATAAGCATCGAAAGCATGAACGTCATTAAAGGTTTTGGTATAGCTAACTGTGTTTGTCCATACCCATTGGTAAGAATAAGAGTTTTCAGCAGTAGAACTGTTAACAAAATTCCCTTCTACATATTCAGGCTGTGGTCTTCCTATGTATCTTGCTCTTCGGTTATTGGCATCTACTCCAAAACTTGATCTGACATTGATATTATCTGTCAGGTCTATCTGGGCGTAAACATTTCCAAAAGCCCTTAACTCAAGATTTCTGTTGTCTTTAGCCCTTTCAAGAAAGGCTACAGGATTGTAATTGTTACCAAGATTCGCTCCTCTACTTCCTGCAAAATTACCCATTATATCGTATACTGGCAAAAGTGGATGTTGAAGGGAGGAACTGAACACTGCGTTTTGCTCTTCATTGTTACCTCTAGACCCATTTCCAAAACCACCTTTTCTATTTCCTACGGTTACTGAGAGGTTTTCCCCAACCGTTAGCCTGTTGTTTAAGGCCTTAAATTCAGTATTAGCACGAAGAGAGTACCTGTCGTAACCAATATCATTGATTACACCATCCTGGCTAAAATAATTCAAAGAAAGTGCATACCTGCCGTTTTCAGTACCGCCATTGGCAGTCAGCTGATAACTTTGAATAGGGGCAGTTCTTGTGGATTCTTTCCACCAGTCAGTATCTGAAGACCTGGTAATTGGGTATATATTCCCTGGTCTAAGTGCGTAGAGGCTTGGGTCCACGCCTGGATCCCCTTCCATTGCTCCACTAGGGAAAACATAATCTGGTATGCTTACTTCTCCATTGGGTCCCCAGGAATATTGTCCATGGGTAGGCGTCGTACCCGGGTTTCCATAGATGTTGGCAAGGTATAGGTACTCGCCCAACTCTTCGGCGTTCAAAGGATCCGGACTTCTGTCTGATGTCTGGGTACCATAGTAAGCATTAAAAGAAATGCTCGGCTTCCCTACTTTTCCTCTTTTTGTTGTCACAATGATAACCCCATTTGCAGCTCTTGAACCATATATTGAAGCTGCTGATGCATCTTTCAATATTTGAATGGACTCAATGTCATTGGGATTTAAATTGCCCTGATTTTGAGTAGGGACTCCATCTATTACATATAGAGGATCATTGTTATTAATTGTTCCAAACCCCCTGATACGGACCGTAGCCCCACCACCTGGCGTTGCATCGTTGATAATGGTTACACCTGCTGCTCTTCCTTGCAATTGCTGCGCAAAAGTAGTGGCAGGAATAGCAAGCAACTCGTCCGAATCTACAGAAGTAACTGCTCCAGTAATTTCTCTACGTGACTGAGAACCATAACCGGTTACTACTACTTCATCCAGTCCACTCAAACCTTGCTCCAAAACAACATCAATGGAAGCCCTGTTTCCAACGACTTCCTCCACATTATTGAATCCCAAAAAGGAAAAAACCAATGTAGATTGTTGGTTGGCAACTGAGATTGTAAAATTGCCATCCAAATCAGTGACTGTACCATTGGATGTACCTTTTACTAACACGGCAGCACCAGGAAGAGGGTCTCCCAAGTCGTCCGTAACGGTCCCTGTAACCTCTATTTGTGCCAAGGCAAAGCTTGTACTCACAAATATGGAAAACAGCACCAAACTGCATAATTTGTAAATTTTTAACATAAGCAAATTTTAGGTTTAAGTTATTAATCAATTAATTCACGCGTAATCATTCTCTTTTGTATATAACGTAATAAAGTCAACCATGATAAACAATAAATGTTTAAAATTATAAAATTAAAATTTGAAGAATTAGAATTACATCTACCCTAAAATAAGGTACTTAATTGTAATGATTTAAACAAAGCTACTTGCAGGAATTTCATAACTTATTTCACTAAACTGTTAATCCTAATCAGACAATTCTAAAAATCTATTTATTCACTTAAACATTAGGAATAATTGCAATTATATCATTTTTTCAAACAAAAAAAAACATTTTCAAATTAAATATTTAATTTGAGTGAATTCAATTTAAAATACGTAAAACTTATAAATTGAATCAAATATTTTAAAAATTACACAATTTTAAATACAAAATTTCATATTTAATTCAACAGACTCGCTTCCTATAAATTTTGTTTTTTTAATGACAATTAAATCATATCAGAATTAAATATTAAATTCTTAATTAATTATTTTTATTAAACCAAACACTTTCTAACTTCATGAAAACAGCAAACTAATAATAATTGATTTTGTTTAATTAAAGGTTTAGCATCTACACCTTAGTTAATCTTACATAACTTTATCTAAAAAAATAATTAGTTTAATCGCTAATCGATTTTTCGGTAAGGTTACCGAAATTCATTTACACTATAGAAAAAATATTTTATAGCTTATAAAAATTATTAGCTACCTAATAAACCCTATAGAAAAACCCTAGTAAACAAATCATTTCTGCATTCATAAAGCGATTAGCTGGGCATCAGGCTAAAATTCAACTTTACACTAAAAGAGAAATTAAAAATGGTAAAAAATAAATACCTCATCATTATATTGGATTTAATTTGAATTTTACCAAACAAATATTAGATTTAAGAGCAGTAAACCAAACCCAAATAAACTTGTTTAATCCATTCTTAAAGCTATCAAAAACCGCTATTTCGGTTGGATTATGGATCAATGCCGTACTTTTAGCAAGTTGTACTTCTCCTAATGATCTATCCCCCTCTCCTGCCATGTCTCCGGAAAAAGCAATTCATTTATTTGAAATAAATGATGACTTAACCATTCAGCTTGTTGCAGCCGAACCTCTAGTTGAAGATCCCGTTTTTACAAGTTTCGATGAAGATGGCAGGCTTTGGGTAGTAGAGATGAGGGGATTCATGAATGACATCGACGGGTCGAACGAATGGGAACCCAATGGTAGGATTTCGATATTGGAAGACAGTGATGGGGACGGATTAATGGACATCAGTACCGTCTACTTAGACAGCCTCATAATGCCCAGGGCACTGGCAGTCGTTAAAGGAGGTGCATTGGTAGTTGAGAACGGTTCACTTTGGTGGACGCAAGACCTGGATGGAGACCTGAAAGCCGACACGAAGGTTTTGATCGATCCTGATTATGCTGGAAGTGATTTACCAGAGCATTCTGGTAATGGATTACTAAAAGGGCTTGACAATTGGTATTATAACGCGAAATCTCGGTTTCGGTACAAATTCAAAGACAATCAATGGATTAAAGACACCACAGAGTTTCGTGGCCAATGGGGTATCAGTCAGGATGATTATGGCAGGCTTTACTACAATTACAATTGGTCCCCCCTCCACGTTGATCTCATTCCTCCTAATTACTTTACAAGAAACGATCACCACAGCCCCACTTCGGGGCTTGATCATGGCCTCACCGTGGACAGAGGGATTTTTCCCATTAGAGAAAATTTGGCCATCAACAGGGGGTATATTCCGGGGATTTTGGATGACAAAAACCGATTGAAAGAATTTACTTCTGCATGCTCTCCTTTCTATTTTAGAGAAGATGGGCTCCCAAACCAATATAAAGGAAATGTTTTTGTTTGCGAACCTTCTGGTAATTTGATAAGGAGAAACACGATTGTTTCCGATGGAATAAAACTCTCAGCAACCTCCCCCGACGTCAGTCATTCAGTAATTGCCTCTCATGATGAGAGGTTTCGACCCGTAAGCTTAACATCAGGTCCTGATGGCGCCTTGTACATTACAGACATGTATCGTGGATTGGTCCAACATGGCGCCTATATTTCCCCTTATTTAAAAGACATTACCATCAAGCGAAATTTAGTAAGCCCATCTCATTATGGTCGGATTTGGCGCGTTACTTCTAAAAATTGGCAAGCTAAACCTACTCCAAAATTATCCAGTTTCACTGGGTCGGAACTTGTAGCGACCCTGGCTCATTCCAATGGCTGGTACAGGGATATGGCACAGAGGTTACTTATAGATAGAAGGGATATCTCCACCCTACCCTCATTAGAAAATTTATCTTTAAATAAGGACAGTCCAATCGGACAGCTTCATGCCCTATGGACATTGGAAGGGCTTGAAAGATTGAATGAGAACATCCTCTTTTCTTTACTGGATAAAAGCGAGCAACAGGCAACAACGGTTTATGTAAATGCCCTTAGACTGGCAGAACAATCCTCCAAAAATAGCGTTCCAGTTAGAATGCGACTAGAAAAGCATATTCTTCGAAACCTGGGAGAAATAACCAAGGAAGAATTGGCACTTCAAATGATTCTTACTGCAGGAAGTTTGTCTCCTGATGTTTCTAATAAAACTATTTTAACAGTTCTCGAAAGTACAATTGACCAAGCCATTTTTAGAGATGCCGCAATCAGCAGCTTGCCTAATCGGGAGTTTGAATTTTTATCGCTCTTGATGACCCATGAAACATGGAAAGCGCATACCTCTCCAAAGGCTATTTTTCTGGAAATGCTTTCCACTGCTATAAGTAGAAAAAACAACCCTAAAGAAATGCAAGCGCTTGTAAACTTGTTGGATCTAAAAAACCCTTCTAAAGATTGGCAGGCTTTATCCATTTTCACTGGAATGGCTATGACAGGTGCCCAAAACAAGGAAACGCCTCTACCATTAAAATCAGCTCCCAAATTCTCCAAAACAATTTCTTTTGCTAATAGCAATTTAAAAACCTCAGAATGGGACAACCTTTTCCATTGGCCTGGCAAAGAGGTGGTAATTGACTCTCTGTCAAAAATGAATCAATTAACAGCCGCCGAAAAAACTTCGTTTGCAAAGGGCAGGCAGCACTTTTTAAGTACCTGTTCAGGATGTCATGGAGGAAATGGTGAAGGCGTAAAAAGAATGGGGCCCCCATTGAATAAATCAGAATGGGTAACCGGAAACGAAACACAACTTGCCATGATCCTGCTTCATGGACTTGAAGGCCCGATATCGGTAAGTGGAATAAAATACAGTAGTCCTGATATATTACCAGTAATGCCATCGATGGCTAGCATTGATAACGGGACCATTGCAAACATTCTCACCTACATCAGAAATGAATGGGACAATCAGGCCAAAGCCGTAAAAAGTAGCACAGTGGCCGATATTAGAATTTCAACCCAAGGAAGGGTTTTTCCCTGGAAACCTGAAGAACTCCTGCTCTTCAAACCCCCAGTAAATCCTCCAAACAAACCTTAATTTAATCATGGAGGAAAATAAAAAGAATCCCCTCAATTTATACCCATTAAATACCCGGCGAAAGTTTTTAAAAAAGGCTGGCATGGGCTTAGTTGCGTTGACAATGCCTGAATTACCTGCATTTTTTGACAAGACAAAATTGGGAATAGTAGTTCACTCTTACGGAAAAAGGTGGCATTCCTCCCATCAAAGCAATAACTACCCCGGCTTTATTGATGCAAGTGAGCTATTGAGGCATTGTCATGATATCGGAGCTGGAGGCATTCAGGTAGGTGTCAATGGTTGGACGGAGGATTTTACTAAGAAAATTAGAGCGCAGCGGGAAAGACTTGGCATGTACCTGGAGGGGTCAATTGGAATGCCTAAGAAGGAAGCTGACTTGGCAGATTTCGAAAAACAGGTAATCCTGGCCAAAGAAGCAGGGATTAAAATCCTAAGAACAGTGAGTCTGGGGCCAAGAAGGTATGAAGCCCTGCATAGCCAGGAAGCGTTTTTAACCTTCCAAAAACAAGCAACAAACATGCTGGGGAAAACAGAGCGACTTTTACGGAAACACAAAGTCAAACTGGCCATAGAAAACCACAAAGATTGGCGTGCAAATGAATTGGCCCAATTAATGAAGGGAATATCCAGTGAATGGGTAGGTGTAACCCTGGATTTCGGCAATAGTATCGCACTTATGGAACAACCTGAGCATACCCTTCAACTTTTGGCCCCTTATGTGTTTTCTACGCATGTGAAAGACATGGCCGTAACCCCTCATTCGGAAGGCTTCCAACTTTCAGAAGTACCACTAGGAGAAGGACTTATTGACCTCAAAAAGATTATCAATACTTGCAAAGAGCACAACCCTTCCATAACTTTTAATCTGGAGATGATCACTAGAAATCCTTTGCTTATTCCTTGTCTGACGCCCGCCTATTGGACAACCCTTGGGCAAGTTCCAGCCTCTGAATTGGCCGAAATGCTGACTTGGGTCAACTCAAATGGCAGCATCCTGCCTAGTGTCAACTCCTTAGGGCCAGAAGCATTATTAGCAATAGAAGAGAAGAATGTTTTAACTTCATTGGCATACAGTAATAAAAATTTAAATCTCTAAATTAAGAACCATGATTAACAGCTTACCAGGAATAAAATTATTTGACCTAAGTGGAAAAACCGCAATTGTTACGGGAGGCTCAAAGGGCTTAGGACTGGCAATGGCTGCTGGCCTAGCTTCAGCCGGAGCAAATCTTCTAATTGTTAATAGAACAGAAAGAGATGGGAAAATAGCCGCAGAAGAAATCAGCAAAGGTTTTGGCGTACAAGCCCTGTCCTTTGCTGCGGATATATCAAAAGAGGAGGAAACCAATGCGATGGCGGCATTTGCAATGGAGGCTTTTGGGAGCATCGATATTTTGATAAATAGTGCTGGAATAAATATTAGGGGAGCAATAGATGAAGTAAGTCTTGAAGATTTCAATAAAGTGATGGCTATCAATGTTACCGGCACTTGGCTTTGCAGCCGTTCAGTGATTCCTCATATGAAAGCCCAAAAGTCAGGCACTATAATAAACCTGGCAAGTACACTTGGTGTCGTAGGGCTGGCAAACCGTACCCCATACACCTCAAGCAAAGGTGCTATCGTCCAAATGACCCGTGCATTGGGACTTGAAATGGCTGAATTCAACATTAAAGTCAATGCCATCTGCCCTGGTCCATTTCTTACAGAGATGAATATCCCAGTGGCCGATGATCCTGCTACCAAGCAATTCATTATTGGCGCAACAGCCTTGGGGAGATGGGGTGAGCTAAAAGAAATACAAGGGGCAGCCATATTCCTTTCCAGTGATGCCGCAAGTTATATGACCGGGTCCCTATTGACAGTAGATGGTGGCTGGACAGCTAAATAAACTTCGTTTAATTAGGAGCACACTCATTATGTTAGCACGCTGGCCAAAAGCATGATAATACCCATGGCAGTAAAGGATAGAATAACCGTTCCTAGACTATGTGACTGATAGCCTTGCTTGATATTCATGCCGGACAACTGCGTCATGGCCCAAAAAAAACTATCATTCGCGTGGGACACAGCAATGGCTCCGGCTCCGGTAGCCAATACTGTAAGCACGCGCATAATTTCTGTATCCAAGCCCAAGGCTGGCATCAAAGGCACCATGATAGAAGCGGTTGTTACCAAAGCAACAGTGGAAGAACCCTGAGCAGATTTCAAGGCAAAGGCCATGGCAAAGGGCAGAAATAAACTTAAATTCCCTGAGCTCATTAACCCACTTATCTGATCAGCTATACCAGAGTTTTGTAACATTTTACCAAATACACCACCAGCACCAGTAATAAGAATTACTGGTGCACCTATTAATAATGCTTCCCCAAACCATCCGGAGGAGGACAAAACTTTTTTATCAAGTTTTTCAGGCAAGCTAAAGGCCAAAAATGCCCCTAGAAGCAATGCTATGATGGGGTTACCTATAAATAAAATAAGGGAGGTAAAAAGGTTATCGCCAAAAGGTTGTGTCGGGTAAGCCGCTATAGATGACAGTATGATTAGTGACAATGGAATGATTATAGGCATAAAGGATTTACCTAAGGAAGGATTTTTGGTTGTTTTGCCTAATTTATCGATTTCAGCAAATACAGGAACCAAATGAATTTTTGACACCCAATACTTACAAAAAAAATAACATGGCACCAATCCCAGTGCACTAGTGATTAGGCCAAATAAAATTATCTGCCCTAAATCTGCGTCTAGAATTCCAGCAGCAGCTATTGGACCGGGGGTGGGCGGCACCAAAGAATGGGTTGCCGTAATCCCTAAGGTCAAAGCTACTGTAGTGGCCGCATAAGGTAGTTTCCCTTTAAAAGACAGGGATTTATTAATGGGGTTAAGCATTATAAAAGCACTGTCTCCAAAAACTGGAATAGAAGAAATATAGCCTGTAATCATCATACCCAGCATGACTGACTTTTTCCCTACCCAAGACAATACCTTTTGAGCAATCACAAATGCGCCACCTGATTTTTCTAAAAAAGCACCTATAACTACTCCAAAAAGAATCAGTAAGCCGATCCTGCCTAACACTCCCCCAAAACCTTCGGTAATAGAACTAATGATCAGCTCTGCGGGCATACCTGACATAAGCCCGTACAGAATGGCACCACAAAACAAAGCAAGAAAAGGATGAATTTCAAATTTGATGATCGCCACAATTATAATGGCCAACGCCAATAGAATCAAAATAAAGATAAACATATATTGGTTTCTGGGTTTATATTCTATTACAAATAAAGCAATTTAATTTAAAATTCAATCGCTAAACAGAATATTCATGAAATACAACGATAAAAGTTATATTTTCAACACTCCAACCAATTAAAGGGGCTTAATAAATTTTATTTCAACAGGGTCTACCAGGTATTGTCCTTCTTCTTTTCCTTGCTGAATTTCTTTCACCAAGTCCATTCCTTTGGTTACTTGGCCAAATGCAGCAAAACCAAAACCATCAGGATTTCTTTTTCCTTCGAAGTCCAGTTCGGGCTGGTCACCGATACAAATAAAAAAGGAACTTTGAGCACTATTGGGTTCAGAACGGGCCATGGAAAGTGTCCCATCCTTGTGTTTTAAGCTTGTTACCTTGGTTGTTTCGATGGGAATTGGAGTTGACAATAAGCTATCAGCGACATCACCCCCCTGAATTACTTCTATCTTTATTTCCCGATCTGCCTCATTTTCTGGCGTACAAACTCTAAAAAAACTGGAATTTTGGTAAGCACCACTGCTGACATAAGCGCGAAAATTCTCCACAGTAATAGGTGCTTTTTCAGGGTACAATTCTACTTCTATATCACCAAGTGTCGTTTCAATCAGGTATTTTTCTATTTGCTGGGCTTGGATTGTACTGCTCAATAGAACAAGCAGAATGCATTTGAATAATTTATTCATGGACAAAATCATATTATGGGGTTAATAATTTATTCACAATGGGTAACGCCACTGTCTAAAAGTTCCACCGCATGGGCTGAAGGTAATCCAAGTGTAGGGCTTAGGTAAGGAATTCCCCAACCCATGCCTCTTAAAACAAATAAAACACCCATAAACATCACAAAATAGGGCATTGCCTTGTTCATTTTCATCCTAAAGTTCAATGAAAAAATATCTTTTGAAAACATAAGCAAGAGCATCACTGGAAAAGTGCCTAATCCAAAAACGAACATATAAGCCATGCCCATTACTGGACCTTGCAAGGCTAGAGAGGCGACTAAAGCCATGTATACCATGCCACAGGGCAAGAATCCATTTAGAATCCCTGACACAAAAAATGCTTTGCTACCACCTCTTTTAATCGATTTCCCAAGCTTGGACTTAATTTTTATCAAAGTAGTGGAAAAAGAGGAGCTTGCAATCCACTTTTCAGATTCCTTATAAAAATAAGCCAAACCAATTATTAATAATCCCAAAACAATGGAAAGCCACTGCTGTATACCCGCAAGTGAAAGCGAAAACCCCACCAAACCTACTAAGCCTCCCAACAATGAATAGGTCACTGCCCTCCCTGAGTTATAGAGTAATTTATTGAAAAGGTATTTGTTCCTGTCTTTTCCCGCTAGGGCAAGCGCTATCGGTCCACACATACCTATGCAATGAAAAGAACCCAGCATTCCCCAAATAAAGGCCGTCCAGATCATTTAGATATCAATTTTCTTCTCCTCAAAAAAAGCAATTCCATCTGCTTCCCAAGTCATTTTCACCTTCCAGTATCCAGGTTGCAAATCCTCAAGTGGCAATACATTAGCTGCGGCATCTTTTATTTCCACTTTAATCTTCCTATCCAATCTGGCATCCGAAGGCCTAAATAAATGCAATTCTCCACTGGCCCCTACAGGTAACTTGAACTGTAAAGTCTTGCTTTTCACATTAAACTCCATGACTTTACCTTCGGTGGCTTTGGTGTTCGTCACCCTATCAATATGTTCTTGGTATTTGATTTCTTCGGCATAATAATTCTCAGTAACCAAGTGAATATCATCTTGTTTGACACAGATTGTCACCAAAGTAGCCATTAGTCCAATAAAAACAACCAATAACAAGAAAATTCCATTTCCCCAATTCATATAGCTTTCATTTAATTGTGTTATTTACCAACAGGTCCCATAAAACTTGTGGAAATCCTATCAATTGTTTCCCCATTTTGCTGAAGCAACAGTTCGACATTTTGTTGCGGAATTTTCATGTCTTTCTGAGCTTTTACCAGAAAGAATCTTCCTTCAAATTTTGATTGACCATCAAGACGCCAGTCTGTATGCCCGACTTTCTCAATGGTGAAGGATGGGTCATCAGGAACTAAAGTCACTTCTTGTTCTTCGAAAGTCTTATTGATTAAAGTCACTTCATAAAGGTTACTTATTTGTGCATTTTCCCTGGCCTGGTAGGTCATTCCTCTAAACCTGGTTACCGTAGCCCCCAAATCCTCCCTGGTTGTTAACAAAGCCACAAAACCAATGATCAATAATAAAAGAATACTAGAATAGGCTTTTACCCTTCCCGTTATTAATTTTGAAGTACCTGTTATTATGCTGTTTTCAGAAGCATACCGAATTAATCCCTTTGGTCGATCTACTTTCTCCATTACATCATCACAGGCATCCATACAGGCAGTACAATTGACACACTCCATCTGCACGCCATTTCTGATGTCTATACCGGTAGGACAAACTTGTACACAAAGTGTACAATCTACACAATCTCCAGCTGGTTCTGCCTCCACCTTATTCTTTCTAATTGGCATTCTTGGCTCACCTCTCTTATAGTCATAGGACACATTAATAGACTGGTTATCAAGCAATACCCCTTGAAGGCGACCATAAGGACACACAACTATACAGGCTTGCTCTCTAAACCACGAAAATACAAATAGGAAAATTCCCGTGAAGGCTAAAAGTCCAAAAAACCCTGCCAAATTCTCCGAAGGGGAAGAGGTTACGATTTCCATGACCTTGTCAATACCGATAAGGTAAGCCATCACCGTATGGGATATGAGCAAAGAAATAAGAACAAAAAGAGACATTTTGATTGTCTTCTTTCTTATTTTCTCTCCATTCCAAGGCATGGCATCCAACTTTCGTTGTTGGTTGGCATCTCCTTCTATCCAGTACTCAATTTTTCGGAAAACCATTTCCATAAAAAGTGTTTGAGGACAAGCCCAACCACAGAAAACCCGACCAAATACCACCGTAAATAGAATGATAAATACAAAGAAAATCAAAAGTAAGAATATCAATAAATGCGTGTCTTGCGGCCAAAAAACAGCACCAAATATGATGAATTTCCGCTCAAAGATATTAAACAATAACCAAGGTCTGCCATCAACCTTGATAAATGGCCCTGCAAATAATATCCCCAGCAGTAACCAAGAAAAATAGGTTCTGTATTGATAGAATTTCCCTGAAACTTTTTTAGGAAAAACCCAATTTCTCCCTCCATCTTGGTTTACAGTCCCGAGTGCATCCCTGAATTTATCTGGGTTAAGATTTTCATTTTTGATAGCCATGTTTTTCTGAAGTTTTATGTGAAATGTAGGGTTTGGAAAAAAGTCCAAACCCGACAGATTTCTAAGCCTTACTCAGCAGGTACCACTCCTAGCTCTTCATCTCCCAATGCATCTATTGGTTCTTCGATGGCTGGTTCATATTTCTCACCTTGAGGGTCTTTTGGGTTGGCTGGTGAAGTGCCTTGTAAGGAAAGAATATAACTGGAAACTTGTTGCATTTCCTCAGGCCCAAGCTGATCTTGCCATGGTATCATTCCTTTTTCAATTACACCATACTTCACTACCTTGAATACACTTTTTATATCTCCTCCATGTATCCAGTACTCATCAGTAAGGTTTGGACCAACTCCTCCTCCTCCATCCATTGCATGGCAAGCAGCACAATTACCTGTAAATAGTTCTTTGCCAGCCGCTAATGCTGGTGTAGATGTATCTTCTTCTACATTTGTTTCATCTATGGATGTCAGCATCATCGCACCTCTAGCATCTTCTTCTATAGCTGCTTGTTCCAAAGCTGCTTCATATTCCTCTATTTGAGTCATTCCTATTCCGAGTACAGAATAATAGAGAAAATAAACGATGGCTGAAAAGATGGTCAGGTAAAAGACATATCTTAACCATGGTGGCATAAAATTGTCAAGTTCCACGATTCCATCATAGCTATGGTTTAGCTGAATATCTTTTTCTTCTTCTATAGGCTTAAATTTCCCTACTACATAGTTGGTCTTGAATGCCTCCCACCAAGAAGGCTCTTCTTCAAGTGAAGGATTCTCTTTTCTCAACACAGTCATTAAAAATGACAGCATATAGACCATCACTCCTATAATAATAACAATGACAAGTAAAACAACCACTATTATGGCAAGGAGTAGCATAGTATTGCTATCCAATTGCTGCATTTGTGTCAAGAAGCTAGTTTCCGCTTCCTGTGCAACACCAGGTACGGCCATCAACAAACACAGCAGGGCGACTCCAATCAGTTTAAACGTTTTCATTAGACTTATCTTTTTGAGGTTCATCATTGAATGGCATTTCTTTCATGTGGTCCACATAGGTTCTATCTACCTTTAGGACCCACCAAAACATTCCTATAAAGAAAATTACAAATATCAATAAGGAAATGATGGGGTAGATCTCAATGTTTTCCATTGAGCTTAATATATCTTTTTTCATCTCTTTTTATTTTATTCTTGGACAGGAGAAGGCTTTTTAATATCGGTCCCTATTCGTTGCAGATAAGCAATCAATGCTATAATTTCTGTATCAGGCAACACTTCTATACCAGATTCTTTGAGATTATTTGCGATCATTTGCGCCTGACTTTGAAGGTCTTCTATGGCTTTGACTTCATACCCTTCCGCATAAGGAACACCTAGTTTCTGCATGGTTCGGATTTTAGCTTCGATATTGCTGTGATCCATTATATTGGTAGTCATCCAAGGATAAGGCGGCATCAATGAGCCCGGAGACATGCTTCTTGGGTCTACCATGTGATGGTAATGCCAGCTATCCGGGTACTTGCCTCCTACTCGATGTAAATCAGGCCCTGTTCTTTTAGAACCCCACAAAAATGGTCTGTCATATACAAACTCTCCAGCTTTGGAGTATTCGCCATATCGTTCAGTTTCAAATCTGAAAGGTCGAATCATCTGAGAATGACAACCAACACAACCATTGGAAATGTAAAGGTCTCTACCTTGCAACTCTAGCGGTGTATAAGGTTGCACACTGCTAATGGTAGGCACATTGGATTTCACAAGGATGGTAGGAATAATCTCTACTACACCACCAATCAGGATGGCAATTGTTGCTAAAATGGTGAAGAACACTGGTTTTCTTTCCCATGCCCTGTGCCAGAACTCATTATTGTCTGGAACATGTTTTGTCAAGGCTGGTGCTTCATCCTCTTCTTCTTCCAAGAAAGCTCCAGCAGCTGCTGTTTTGACAAGGTTATAAACCATCAATATGGCCCCACTTAGATAAAGTAATCCACCAAATGCACGAAGCATGTACATAGGAACAATCTGAATAACAGTCTCCAAGAAGTTAGGATAAGCAAGACGTCCTGTATCTGCAAATTCTTTCCACATTAAACTCTGAGTAAGTGCTGCAACATACAATGGCAAGGCATAAAAAAGTATCCCTAAGGTACCTAACCAAAAGTGGGTATTGGCCATTTTGACAGAGTACAATTTTGTTCTCCACATTCTAGGCCATAACCAATACAGCATGGAGAAAGTAAGGAAACCATTCCAGCCCAATCCACCAATATGCACGTGAGCAACTATCCAGTCAGTATAGTGAGCGATGGCATTCACACTTTTAATAGATAGCAGCGGACCTTCAAAGGTGGCCATACCATAAGCCGTTACGGCAACTACCATAAACTTTAGTACAGGGTCTACCCTAACTTTGTCCCAGGCTCCTCTAAGTGTAAGCAATCCATTTACCATACCACCCCAACTTGGTGCAAGCAACATTATTGAGAAGGCTACGCCTAGTACCTGTGCCCACTCAGGCAGTGCAGTATATAACAAGTGATGTGGTCCAGCCCAGATATACAAAAATATAAGGGACCAGAAATGTACAATCGAAAGTTTGTAAGAGAATACAGGCCGATTGGCTGCTTTGGGCAAGAAATAATACATTAATCCTAGAAAAGGGGTAGTTAGGAAAAATGCAACTGCATTGTGACCATACCACCATTGCACTAAAGCATCTTGTACCCCTGCATATGCTGAGTAGCTTTTAAACAAAGACACCGGTAAGGCGAGAGAATTAAAAATGTGCAAAACGGCAACCGTTACAAATGAGGCAAGGTAAAACCAGATGGCTACATACATGTGTTTTTCACGACGTTTGATCAAGGTACCAATCATATTGGCTCCAAAGGCTACCCATATAATGGCAATAGCAATATCTATCGGCCATTCTAGCTCAGCATACTCCTTAGATGAAGTCAAACCCAGGGGAAGGGTAATAACCGCAGAAAGAATAATGGCCTGCCATCCCCAGAAATGCACCCAGCTAAGGGTTTTATTCCACATGGGTGCTTTTAGCAAGCGAGGCATAGAATAATAAACGCCGGCAAAGATGGCATTCCCTACGAAGGCAAATATTACTGCATTCGTATGAAGAGGCCTTATCCGACCAAAAGTCGTATAAGGATTGCCTAAATTGGCTTCGGGCAGAAATAGTTGGGTAGCTGCTAGCAGCCCTATAAGCATGCCAGCAAGTCCCCAAATCATGGTGGCCGCGCCGAAGAATTTTACGATCTTGTTATCGTAACTAAACTTTTCAAGTGTCGTTCCTGACATATCACTTCTCTTTTTTAGGTGGTTTTTTGTTCGCTTTATTTTTCGTTTTTTGATCAAATAATATCCTGATGGCAGGTGTGTGTTGGTCATCAAACTGTCCACTCTTCATCGCCTTAAAAAAAAGCCATAAAAACCCTCCAGCCATCAACAAACTCACCCCGATCAAAATAAAAATTACTTCCATTTCATTAGGTGTTTATCGTTTAACCCTATTCTATATGCGCGATAATTAGTGGCAATAGTCGTAAATAACACTACTGATATGCTACTGGCTGGCATTAGAACTGCACTCAATACCGGACTTACCAATCCTTGAACTGCAAAAAATACTCCTAGCGCATTGTAAGTAAAGCTCAAACCAAAACTGGCTTTTATTATTCTTCTCCCTGTCTTAGCAAAACCCAGGTACTGTGGTAACAATTTGAGCTTCTCTCCATCCAGAATAGCATCACTTGCAGGACTGAAGTGGGAAATATTATCTGTAACTGCAATCCCAACTTCTCCGGCCTTAAGTGCTCCAGCATCATTTAACCCATCTCCAACCATCAAAACATGTTTGCCCTGAGCCTCCATGTTACGGATATGATTTAGTTTATTTTTTGGAGACTGCTGAAAATGCATTGCTACCTTATTCCCCAATGCTTCTTTTAAGTACGCCTCTTCATGATTATGATCACCTGAGAGCAAATGGACCTCATAAGAATTGGCTAAATCCGGAACCATATTCTCTATGCCTTCCCGAACACCACTGGCTATACTGAAAACGCCCCAGTGCATACCGTCAATAACAAGATACACCTCATTTCCATTATGCTTTGCTTTATTCTCATCCCCTATACCTAAAAAGAGTGCAGAGCCTATACTTATGGTCTTTGATTGGTAACTAGCTGTTAAACCTTTTCCCGGAATTTCCTCCACCTTGCTTAATACGACCGGCTTTACATCACCTAGCCATTGATTGATTCTATTGCTCAATGGATGTACAGAATAATTAACCAATGCTTTTATCATTCGCTTGGATTCATCTGTTAGATTTTCTCCCTGATAGGTAACAGTTGCTTTGGATGGGGCAGTTAGTGTTCCTGTCTTGTCAAAAACAAGTGTATCAACACCCGCCAGTTTCTCTATCACCTGGGTATTTTTCAAATAAAAGCCCCCTTTCCCGAATATCCGCATCACATTTCCCAGAGTAAATGGAGTAGACATGGACAAAGCACATGGGCAGGTTATAATCAATACAGAGGTAAATGCTTTGACTCCTATTGAAATATCACTAAAACTCCAATATATCAAGGCCCCAAAAGCTATCAAAAGAACGGTGAAAGTAAATTTTCCACTTATTTTGTTTGACAATGAAGCCAGAGAATCTTCCTGATCGGCTTTGGCAAAGGTTTCATGATTCCAGAGGTCCGTAAGGTAACCTTGAGAGGGAGATTTCTGAACAGCTAATGTGATGGCTGCCCCTTTTTGTCTTCCACCTGCATATACCAACTCCCCTTTTTTAACGGGTACAGGTATTTCCTCTCCAGTCACAAAACTATAATCAATAGAAGCTTCAGTGGCCAAAAGCAGACTATCTGCGGGGACCAATTCTTCATTTCTCACTTTAATAATATCTCCTACGTTGAGCTTAGTTAAAGGTATTACCTGCTCAAGGTCCTTAACCATTTTCGTTATGGCAATAGGAAAGTAAGCTTTATAATCTCTGTCGAAAGACAAGGTGTCAAACGTCTTCTGCTGGTAATACTTTCCTATTAGAAGGAAAAATAATAAGCCTCCTAATGTATCTAGATAGCCTTCCTGCCCAGAAACAAAAATTTCAAACAGGCTATAGCTAAATAAACTAATAATCCCCAGCGCTATGGGCACGTCCATGTTTACAGAACGATTTTTTAGCGCTATCCATGCAGAACGAAAATAGTCCGTAGCAGCATAAAAAACCACCGGCAAAGCCAAAAGGATATTCAGGTAATTGAAAAGACTATTAAAGCCATTACCTAGCAATTCCTCCTCTGAAAAATATTCAGGAAGACTGAAAAACATCATGTTACCAAAGCAGAATCCTGCCACTGCTAGTTGGTAGATAAGTCTTTTGTCGTTCTGAGGCCTTTTTTTCTCCCCTAAATGCGAAAGATCGATTCTTGGCTCATAACCAATGTGGGCCAACAAACTTACTACTGATTTAAGACTGGTTTCTTTCAGTTGAAACTTTATTTGTACCTTCTTTTTAATAAAATCTACCCGAGAGGATAATACTCCTGGATTAAGAACATACAGATTTTCCAGTAACCAAATACAGGATGCACAGTGGATCATGGGAATGAAAAAAGTCACATGTGCCTGCTCTTCATCCTTGAAATCAATCAACTTGCTTATTACCTCTTCATCATCTAAATAATCGAACCGATTTTCCCTTAATAGATTCTTTTTCTGGTTGGTCCCAGGTGTGGCTTCAATGTCATAGTAATCACATAGATTATTTTCATTCAACATCTCATAAACAGTCAGGCAACCTGTGCAACAAAAATTCCTTTCGTCACGCATAAGCAACTCATCATCACAGCTTTCACCGCAGTGATAACAGCCAGTAATTTTGGTTTTTTCTATTTTGCTTGGCATCCCTTCCATTTTAGGACAAGTTAATCCTTTAATATAAAAAAAAACATGACGAAAATCATTAAAAACAATAATTTATAAAGCCAGGTAAAACGATAATTTATCATACCAGAGCCCACCCTTATAAAAATGAAACAGCACCTTGGCCAAATCTGCCTGGTTATTTTTAGTGGTTACTAGTACTGTTACCTGCTGTTTAACAGCATAGGACCAGAAATCTCCAATTCTATTAAAATTAAACTTTATAAAGGAGGTTTCAGAAGTACAATTCGTGACTTCCTGTATGATTTCTTGCTCTTCTTTTAATTTTGATTTAGGGATAAATGCAGGTGATATAATGGTGGCTTTGCTGTTTTTAAGGTTGTCTGAAAATAAGTGCAAGAAATTTTTAATGATTTGGGCTGATGCAGGGCTACCATCGTAATGAAAAAGAAGGCGATCAAAAGAAAGCCCATTGTCATAAAGTAACACTGGTATTTCGCAGGGATCTTTTTCCAAAGGATTAGGATGATCCAATCTGTGAAGCCAATCTAGAATACTAGGCAAATTTGCCGTATAAAGTACGGGCTGTGTCGCTAAATGAAATTGTTTCTTATCTACCTTCCCATCGACTCTTTGACCAAAACCCAATGGTATTGGAATTTCATGATGTGGGGTGATTAATTCACTCGGAAAAGCAAATTGTGTATCCAGCTTGGTTTGCATATGCCTTTTATTTTCAACAAAGCTACGTTGGTGAAGCCACAGTCGAATTGATAATAAGAAGGTGGATATATGATTAAAGTCATGTTTTTAAAGACAGAATATTCAAAAATAGTAGTAAGTATTTAAAAAGGATCAAGGGAACCCTAAAATTGAAATATGATTATTCAAAGAAACTTAATATTTTTTTTGCAATAATTAACAATTTAATATGTTATGTCATTTTTAAAATATTATATTGCTTAGACAAAATATAACACACTTAATAAATAGGTGTTGCACCAAACCACCTTCTTTTTCTCGGCATTTAGCTCTTGAATCTTAACAATCTTTTTTTAAATACCATTGTAAGCCCAAAAACCTGGGTCAGTTACCCTTTAATTATTCTTAACCCAATTAATGAAATGAAAAAAAAAATCCACTTAAAATTTCACAGAATACCTCTGTATTGTATGCTAACTTTAGTGTTACAGTTCGTATTCTCTCCCCCAGCACTTGCTGTTGCGGAGCAACCTTTAGGTACAGTGAAGGCTGTAGAAGATGTAACCATTAATGGTAAGGTTACCGACGATGTTGGAGAGCCTATTCCAGGGGTAACCGTTTCCATTCCTGGCACCAACATTGGTACGGCAACAGACCTTGATGGCAATTATTCCCTTACCATTCCTGAGCAATCAACCTTGGTCTTTTCCTTTATAGGTTTTAATTCAAAATCCATAAAAGTTGGTGATCAAAGTATCATTGATGTGGTGCTGTCTGAAAACATTTCTTCTTTAGATGAAGTGGTGGTAGTCGGGTACGGTACTCAGAAAAGAGTGAATGTAATCGGATCAGTTACCACTGTAAGTGCTGATGAAATTTCAGCAGCTCCTGTTGGCTCGGTTTCCAACGCATTGGCTGGAAGGCTTCCTGGTGCTGTATTTATGCAGAGTAGTGGTGAACCTGGAAAAGATCAGGCAAGCATTAGAATCAGGGGAAATGCTACATTAGGCAACAATTCACCTTTAGTAGTTATAGATGGCATCATAGGTAGAGATTTGAATTCCCTACACCCCAATGATATCGAAAGTATAACCGTACTAAAAGATGCCTCTGCTGGCATTTATGGGGCAAGAGCTGCAAATGGCGTAATTCTCGTAACTACGAAAAGAGGGCAGAAAGACAGTCCTACAAGGATAACTTATGGTTTTTATAAAGGCTGGTTATCTCCAACCAAGTTACCGGAAATGGCAGATGCAGCAACTTATGCTACCATGATCAGAGAAAACCAGTCTTATCGTGGAGTGGATGAATCCAACATGCTTTTCTCTTTGGAAGATGTAGAGAAATACAGGTCAGGAGATTATCCATGGACACACCCCAACACCGATTGGAATGAGGAGGCGTTGCGAGACTTCAGTAGCACCAATCACCACAACTTATCAGTATCTGGTGGAGGGGAGAAAGTAAGTTATTTCACTTCATTTGGTACCCAGGCAGATGATGGTATTTACACCAATTCCAACACTTCTTATAAAAGATACAATTTAAGGGCAAATGTAGATTTCAAAATCAATGAATACTTGGATTTAGGTGTTGACATCTCAGGAATTCAGGAAAATAGAATGTATTCTGGAATGTCCACTTCTAGTATGTTTCAGACTATTCGAAGAATGTATCCAACCAATCATGCCGTATATCCTAATGGATTGCCAGGACCTGATATCGAGTTTGGTTACCAACCAATGGTAATGGCTTCTGATCAAACTGGTTTTGATGATGACAAACGATTCAGAAGCAATAATATCTTCTCTGCCAATCTTCGAATCCCTTGGGTAGAAGGATTGTCGGCTTCCAGTTATTTTGCGTATGACCTGTATTTTCAAAAAAGAAAGTTATTCCAAAAACCTTTTACCTTATATAGCTTCAATGAAGAAGCTTATTTAGCTGATGGCAATACTGGCGTTGAAGATGGATCCGCCTATATCATTGGCAGTCAGAAAGGTCCTCCGGAACCTAGGCTAACGGATTATTCCAACTATTCTAATACTAGTACATTCAATTTTAAAATTGATTACACTAAAACCTTAAATGAGGTGCATAATATTGATGCATTTATGGCTTATGAGCAAAACGAAGGGTTTCAGGAAAACTTCAATGCTTACCGACGGTTTTTTGTATCTGATCAACTCCCCTACCTATTTGCTGGTGGCGATGCAGAAAAGGACAATTCAGGATCAGTAAGTTTTGGTGCAAGACAAAATTACTTTGGTAGAATCAGTTATAACTTCAAAGAAATTTACTTGTTCCAATTTAGCTTTAGAAGAGATGGATCAGTTAATTTCTCTAAAGAAGCAGGCCGTTGGGGTAATTTCCCTTCTGTACTTGCAGGATGGCGTCCCTCTGAATATGATTGGTGGAAAAACAACCTGGGTTTAATTGACCAATTTAAATTAAAGGCGACCTGGGGACAAATGGGTAATGATTTGGTTTCTCCTTTTCAGTATTTGGCTAGCTATGGTTTTGTACAAGGACTCGCTTTGGGAGCCGACAAATCTTACCTTCCTGGTCTGAGACAACAAGGGATACCTAACCCAAATATAACCTGGGAAAAAGCAAGTATTTTCAATCTAGGTTGGGAATCACTTCTATTTGATACCAAGTTAGGCTTTGATGCGGATTTCTTTTACGAAAGAAGAAGTGATATTTTGGTGCAGAGAGATGTATCCATACCTCGTTTCGTTGGTCTGTCTTTACCAGATGAAAATTTTGGTGTAGTGGACAATTATGGCCTTGAAGTGATCATGAGCTATGATGATCAGAAAGGAGACATCGGTTATGGTATTTCAGGTAATTTTGCTTTCGCCCGAAATAGAATCATTGAATCAGATGAACCAGAACGTCCAGTACCATGGCAAGTAAGAACAGGACATCCACAGGGAGCTTTATTGCTATACAATTCCATCGGCATCTTTAGAGATGAGGAACAAGTGAACTCTATGCCACATATAGCTGGTGCAAGACCTGGAGACATTATCATTGAAGATTTTGATAACGATGGTGAAATCACCACAGATGACCGTCAGTTATTTCCATTGACAACAACTCCTGAGCTTACTTTTGGCTTAAACCTTAATTTTTCTTACAAAAATTGGGAGGTAACTGCGCTAGTTCAGGGACATGGCAATGCTATTCGTGGTATTTACGATGATTTACGTTCAGGAACTGCTGGCAATTACTTTCAATATGACGCTGAGGACAGATGGACGCCGGAGAATATTGATGCCACAAAACCACGTGCCTACCAGTGGCTGGAAGAATACTGGAGGAGTAACCATGTTACAGATTATAACTATGCCAATGTATCTTATGCCAGGCTAAGGAATTTACAAATTAATTATAGGGTACCTAATAATGTACTTGATTTTGTAGGTATCGAGTCCGCCAAAGTTTATGCATCAGGCCAAAACCTCTGGTTGATTTATTCGGGAAATGATATCATGGACCCAGAAGTTAGTGGTATGGGAGCTTACCCCATTATGCGCGTTGTTTCAGTTGGTGCTCAAATCTCCTTTTAATTGATTAAAAACATTACGTTATGAAAACATATATAAGTAAACTGACAATTGTAGTTGCTTTGTTGCTTGGAAGCTTCTCTTGCAACGATGATTTACTGGATAGGTCTCCCCTAGACAGCTATTCTGACCCTGTAGTTTGGTCGGATATTAAATTAGTGAGGTACTACCTTAACGATCTTTATAACAGCGTGGAATATGGGTGGAACCAGAGGAGCCATGGCTACCAGACAGGACTATTTGTAGGAGAAACCACAATGACAAAAGGAGCTGAGTTAACTGATTACGGTAGAGGTACGATCAGCGCTGGAAATCCAGGCATTGACAGGGGACATTTGACCTGGCAACATTATGCCAATATCCACAAGCTAAATTTGTTTCTTACCCAGATTGATGCTTTATCAGATGCTTATCCTGATTCAGAAAAACAAAGAATCCAATCAGAAGCAAATGTCTTAAAAGGAGAAGCAATTTTTCTTCGAGCTGTATTCTACAGTGATATTTGCAGGTCATATGGAGGGGTTCCCTTGTTGGACACTCCAGCACAATTGGGGGAAGACTTTTCTGGATACTTACGGAGCACTTTTGAAGAAACCATTGACTTTATCGTTAAGGATCTAGATGCTGCAGCCGATTTATTGTTGCTTAAAAGCGAAATGGAAATGGGCCGTGCGACCAAAGAAACTGCTATGGCGCTTAAATCCCGTATGTTGCTATTTGCAGCCAGTGATTTAACGGCAGATGGGACCGCCGTTAATAAATATGTAGGTTATGAGAATCCTAACAGACAAGAACTGTGGACTGCTGCTAGAGATGCTGCAAAAGACTTAATGGACCTGGGTACTGTTGCCTTGGAGGATTTTGGCGCACCTGATCAGGAGGCTGCCGCTTATGGCTATTTTTCTTTGTTTAAAGCCAGGGATTTATCCAGCCCTGAAGTGATTTGGGGAAAAATGCACAGAGCTGATGACGGCCCTAGGATTAATACCAATTTAAGAAATGGCCTTAACGGTTTATCTTGCCATGGAAACAACGCTCCTTACGGGAACTTTGTAGACAGTTACCAAATGGCTGATGGTACAGCTTTCTTTGACCATTTTAACTTTAATGCCAATGATGAATACATCAATGTATCATCAGATTTCACAAATGAAAGTCCATATAAAAGTAGAGAACCTAGATTTTACGGTAGTATCTTATACGACAGTGCTGTTTTCCAACCTAGATTCGATGATTTGGCACAAATAGACCCAACGGGAATCTATGAAAGAAGGACAAGAACAGTAATCGAAAACGGTGTTGTTGTTAGCGAGCGTTTCGGATTGGATACCAGACAAGGCCCCCTTTCTCCTTCCAATGGCAATTACACCGGCTATGTGATGAAAAAATTCATGGACGATGAGATTATTGGTAGAGACATGGCCAATGAAAACATCTTTGTTTGGATTCGATATGCAGAAATTCTATTGAATTACGCTGAAGCATCTCTGGAATTGGGAGATACCGAAACGGCCACAACTTATATCAATATGATCAGAAATCGGGTTGCTTTACCAGATTTTACGGGAGATATCATGGAAGCCTTGAGGTATGAACGAAAGGTAGAATTCTTTTCAGAAAATGTAGGATGGTTTGACACCAGAAGGTGGAAATTATTGGAAGAAAATTTCGCTCCTGACCTTTATGGCGTTGACATCAAAGAGGTTACCGAAGATGGTGTTACAACTACAACATGGAGAAAAATATCAGCTGCTCCTAAAAGAAACTTTTCAGAAAAACTATACTGGGTTCCAATTGAGCAAGACGAATTGAACAGGGCCCCACAACTGGTTCAAAATCCAGGTTACTAAAGGCAATACAATCATGGAAATTCTTTAACTATTTTTGTAAAAGATTAAATACAAGCGGTGTGCATACAATGGATTCAGTAAGACGCTGAACCTGGTAGGCACACCTTTTTTGTATTAACAGCGGAAAAAAGAGTCAAAACAAATCGCTAATTTTTACGTAATTTTGACTTTCTTTCCCGTATAAAATTGAATTGATTTCTAAAGCTACCGAAGATGCAAAACTAAGGGCGGAGATGATCGCTAAAAATTCTGGTGCCAAGTTAGGTAATTTGAGGGCAGCCAATATGGGGATATTTCAAATTACTGGGCAAAATTCTGGAGAAGATTACTCTTGGGGTGGGACATTCAATACCTCAGCCAAAACAAAAACTGCTTCGATAACTATGAAGCTGGATTAAAGCATCAAATAAATGCCAAAAGAAAACAAGCTTCCTCCACCCCACCTTCTCAAGGAAGGGATGCATTATTATTTTGAAGGTGGCTTCATGGTCTTCACCAAAGATTATCATTTACTACGTGGAAAATGTTGTGGCAGTGGATGCAGGCATTGCCCCTACCCAACAATGGGTCCGAAGTAGAAATGACTGATTATCTAAAAGTCCCTAATTCCTCAACTTTATATCCTTTTGGATAGGTTTTCCGTTTGCGAAGTGTCCCTAAAATTGGCTTTTTCCTTTCAGGCAGCCAGCGCAGCAACCTGCCACGAAGCAGCATAGACTGCTTAATGGTTTTTATCAACCAATCAGGAGGCTTTGTGTATCCCATTGCATCCCTCAGAGGTGCATCCATCAGGCACAATGCTATCGGCTTCCCGAGAAAGAATAACCATGAAGGCAAATAGAAACCGAGCAGAAGATCCAGCGTTTTATTGCCGACCAATGCATTGGAGTCCTGAAATTCAAAATGCTGTTGTTCATATGCCAAGTTAAAAGCCTCAAATTCAGCTAGGGTTTGTGGAATACCAGTGATATGCATCCGCTCTCCCAATTTTTGGTAGTTGTAAAGAATGGCTTCTTTTTCTACAGTGGAAAAAGGCCTCCATCCCCATTGATCCATCCAGCGAATTGGCTCAAAAATAAAGGTAGAAAGTACATAGAGGTAGTCTCGATTGGCTATTTTATACCTGCCATGCATATTATTTATCCGATCTACAGCAACCGTTCCTTGTTTACTGTCTATTCCATTTTCTAGGATCTCATACAATAACAATTCCGTATCGTCGTACCGCTTTCGCGTATGCTTTATAAACTCTCCGGTCGCTGCCAATAATCGAGAAACAGATGGCACGGCAAAAGTTCTGAACAAGGCAAATTCAAGTGCCTTCTCCATGTCCCAAGGAAAACAATGAAAAGTGAGGAGATAACAAATTTTTTCACAATCCTCAGCAGGATCTAGCTCCTCGATTTGGTGTGTAAAAGGTTTAATAGCCATCAGTTCTAAATGTACAATTAAGGTCCGACTTCTGAAAAGAAACTTCTTTAAATCATTTACACACCACAATAAAGAAGTAAAGGTGGCCTCATATCCACCCTTACTCCTATTCCCTATTCATTAACCCTACCTAGAAAAAAACAAGCGGGTAATGTAAATACCCTTTCCATCATCTGCTCCTGCATTACTTTCCACTCCACTTGCAACATAAGTTAGTTTCCAGCCCTTAGCCAGCATGGCGTTGATTTTTGAAGCGATGACTGCATCATTTGAAGCAATGTTCTGAAAGTTGATACCGGTAAGGCTGAAAAAATTGAGTAATTTCGTTTCTTCCAACTCATCTACCTTAATATCAGACCTTTTGATTTCTTTTTGATCACTTTTTTTACCATCTGTTCTATCAGTGGTAAATTCTTCATAATTATTTTCGGTCTGACTGTCAATGATACGTGACCTACCAACTCCCATTGGCACAATAGATTCTACCACAGTCACAATTTTAAACTCTTGTTGAGCTTTTGCTTCCATATATACAAACCCTATCAATAGCAATAGGGTGAACATGCCCTTTCTGATCATCTTTGAAATAATTTTAATTGTTGTATTTTAAGTAAACATTAACACCTAGACGGAATTAGATTTAGAAATGTTGTCGTTTACCCTAATTAAAACAAGGTATTCATGCAAATAATGACATAGAATCCAAGCAATTGTATTGTTTTTTGATATTATTCTCTTGGCATTCCTTTTTGATAAAATATTTAGAATTTTATAGTTTAACATATTAATCATCCTTACAATGAATTTTTATATCCCTTCACTCATTTTTATTCTATTACAGGTAAGTCCTGCAACTTCTTTCTCTCAACAAGAATACTTTACAATTATTGAATGTGAAACAGGAAAAAGGCTTTCTTTGGCTTCTTTAGTAGAGAAATTAACTGAGGCAGAGGTGATATTTTTTGGAGAAGAACACAATGATAGCATAGGACATGTGCTACAATACCAATTGTATAAAGGTTTGTTAGAAAAGAATCCCTCCATAACGCTCAGTATGGAAATGTTTGAAAGAGATGTACAGCTCGTAATGGATGAATACCTTGCAGGTTTGATAACAGAAAAAAAGCTCCTGCAGGAAGGCAAAGTTTGGAACAACTATCCAGCTTATGCACCTTTGGTAAATTTGGCCAAAGAAAAAAAGCAAAAAGTGATCGCGGCCAATGTACCCGGCCGTTATGCAAATATGGTGAGTAGAAAAGGACTGGCTTCTTTAGACCAACTTCAACGAAAAGCCCGTCAGCTTTATGGTCGAGTGGAAGTTCCGGAAAAAGAGGATGCTTATCTGAAAAAATTCAATGCAGCTATGGGTGCACATGCGCATGGTATGGGACCATCTGTTTTTCATGCCCAACTGCTTAGAGATGTGACCATGGCTGAAAGCATCATTCAATCATGGCGAAAAAATAGAAAAACAAAAATCTTTCACATAACGGGAAGGTTCCATAGTGATGAAAAATTAGGTACTGTGGCGGCATTGAAAAAAAGAAAACAAAATTTAAAGGTTATGACCATTTCTTGCTTTGCAAAGCCTGAAAAATCTACCAAAGACTGGAGCACTGAAAAGGAGCTTGCAGATTTTATTATACTTACTGAACAGTAGACTATCTTCCACTAATTACTTGCCAAAACAACGTATCCATCTATTTAACAAGCAATTAAAAGAAATGTCGGGTAAATGTCGGGTTAAATCCGTTATAGATTCAGGCTGATTTCTTGTTTTTTACCAGACATTGTAAGGGAATTTAAACACAAAAACAATGGAACAGCCAAAATTAGGAAAAATCATACTTGAACAACGAAAAGCCAGTGGACTGACGCAGGAAGAACTGGTTGCTCGGTGCAATATTAATGTGCGAACGATCCAAAGGATAGAGGCAGGTGAAGTAACTCCTAGAGGACATACCATTCGCTCTATCTTTGCAGCCCTTGATATAGACATTGCCCAATGGCAGACAAAAGCTACTGTTCCGAAAGGCACTAAAAAAGAAGCAAAATGGATTATTTTGGCTTTTTTTAGTGGATGGCTGTATTTTCTATTGGCCTTCTGGGAAGGTTTTATGGACTATCAACTGACCATTTCTCTAGATGCCGCTATTTCTCCATGGAAATATACCTTGGTCAAACTGGGCATTCTAATGTTCTATTCCTGTTATATGCTTGGTTTTTATCAGGTAGGTCGCCTCTGGGAAAATAATTGGATAAAACCGGCTGCCTTACTTGGTATCGCTGGAATTGTAATTTGTATTTCAGCGGACCTGTACTTGTTTTATTTGGACGACTCCAATGCCATGGCTGTGATGGCCGGGGAATCCATTGTTTTTGGAAGTATTTATATAGTATTTGGTTATGGCCTAGTAAAGTATCAAAAGGAATTTGGAAACATGGCTTTGGCTGCAGGAATTGTGGCCATACTGAGCGGATTGGCATTCATCTCTGTTGTTTTTGCCTTAATTGGGTTGGTCTTGCTAGCTGTAAGTGAAGTGCTAGCCCTGGTTGTTTTATACAGGGCTTATGACGAAATCCACAATCAAAATTCCTAAAATCGATGTACTCTTATAAACTATAAAAAGTTAAACTAAATACCAAGGAAAGTGAAGCATTGCTTTTATTGGTTTAGCTAAGAGGCTTAAATTTAGCAAAAAAAATGCGGCCAATTTAAACAATACCGCACTTCCTTCTATTTGAAGACCTGATTACTTTAACTGTGTCCAAAAGCTAGGCACATCGGTTTGTACCATCGTTGCACCCTTGTCAAGCCATTCTCTGGCCCATTTTTGGTCGGGATTGGCTAGCATTTTTCTATCAATATCACCCAAAGCATTGATCCACAGTCTCACATCGTATTTTTTGGCTAGTGCCACTGTCTTAGGTGTATAAAAACTTGGGTCAATATGCACTGCCCTAGGATTAAATCTCTTTACGGCTTTTTTTATCTCCCTTGCCTTATAGGTCCTAGGCATGATAAAAGCATCTGGAAGACTTTCTTGAAAAGCTTCCAATACATCCCAGTCAGAATCAAAAAACAGCAATTCATCTACTACATCCATGGCTTTGACCACCTCAAGGACCTCGTCCACCTTATCTGTTTTCATGTCCATGTCCACCATTATTCTTCCCTTAGTAACTTTTAGAGCTTCTTCCAGTGTAGGGATTTTCTCCCTTGTGGGAGCATTTTTATGCAACAACTGCAAAGATTGCAAATAACTGTAGTTCAATGTTTCCACATCTCCAGTACCAGTAGTGGTTCGGTCCACGGTTTGATCATGCATCAAAATCACTACTCCATCAGCAGTCACCCTGATGTCAAGTTCAATAATGTCAACCCCCATGCGGATAGCTTCTTCTATAGCTATAATGCTATTTTCAGGGAAATTTTGATTGGCGGCCCGATGAGCAATCACCATTAAATCATAAGAATTAAGAAACTTTTCTTTAATTTCATCGACTTGGGCCTGTCCCAATTGGATGAATAAGAAAAACAATAGAAAAGGTGTTAAAATCTTTTTTGTGAACAGGTGCATACGTTTTTTTTAATCTATCAGTGTATTAACACCTACATATACCTCAAAAGGTAAAGGCAGGCTATTATTATTTCCAAAAATAATACAGTCCTCAAAAGATTTAACTGAAAATAGCAATGAATTAATTATCGAGAATTAATGGTAGTAATTTTAATTTATGGCTCCATGGCACATTTATTATTCGCCAGATCTTCCAAAGTAGGGTTATAAGCATTCATTTGGGCAGTAAAAGTATCCGCTTCTCCCTTTTGCGCAACGAAATTCACCAAGGCACATAAATCCACAAGTGAATCATTAGAGTAAATCCTTATATCTGCAGATTCGCCTAAGTTATTTAAGCCATCCAATGATTTCAAGTTAATATTATTGGTGATCAATATCTGACGGGCTACTTGCAATTTTTCCAGCCCATTTAAATTGCTCAGTGAAAGGTTGTCAAAAAGCACAAATTGCTCGTTTAAAGAGGTCAAGGCTTTCAATCCTTCTAAGGAAATCAATCGATCATTGTTTTTGATTGACAGAATCCGTGAAACAGATTGCAAATTTTCCAAGCCTGTCAATTCTTTTAATTGGAGGTTACTCTCAATCTCCAAAAAATCAATTGTTTTTATATTCTCCAAGCCTTTTAAGCTTTGCAGGTTATCATTGTAGCGAATAATAAGTCCTGCTACTTCCTTGAGGTTTTTCAAGAGAGACAAGTCCACCACTTCATCCGTATAATGAATGGCCAGAACGCCATTTATTCCCGTATAACCTTTTTCGGCAATGTCCTCAAGATCGCTAAGAGAACGCACTTCCAGATTGCCTTCATAGATAAGGGGAAGGGAAGGCCCCTCCTCTTCCGTACAAGCTAAAATCGCAAATAAATAGACCACGAACAGCAGTTTTCTCATTTCATGTAATTTAAGGAATCAAAAGTAATGCATTTTACGGTTCAGGCCAAAGTATTAAGTCTTATTGAAGTTTCAATTGATTTTACATGAATTTCTTGATCCTATAAGAATTTCCTTAATAGGTTCCTGGCATTCCTTTAGAAAAAAATTATGTTCCTTTTCATTAATCATGTAATCCTTATATTTATTCTCCAAATATTAATGCCTCAGTTTAAATAATACGCTTATTTTTTCTATTAATCCAGTTGGTTTTTACATGTTTTAATCTCTGAAAATTTAAAAGGTTAACCTCTAAAATTGCGATATATATTGAATTAGTAGATGATATCTCCACCACTTTATTTAGGAGTGAAGTCAAATCGCTACATCACTTTTATACTAAATCATCAATTAAATCCTATCCAATTAATTTCATGAAATAAAGTTGTCGTAAATATTATAATAGCAATCATAAATTCTGTATTTTTATTAATATTTAAAGTGATTATATTTATATAAAAGCGATAATATGTATTTACTCGAGTTTCTATTAATTTAAACACAACATTTATGAAAATTAATTTACGCTTAAAGGGATTTTTTTCCCTTTTATTTATTCTCCTCCTTTTTATGGGCGAGATAAAAGCCCAAAATCAAATTGTAAGAGGAAAAATAACCTCTTCAGAAGATGGTCAAGCTGTAATTGGTGCTACTCTTTTGTTGCAAGGTGGACAAGATTCAAATCAGGGCACAGTAACCGATGTAAAAGGTGAATACAGTATTTCCGTTAAGGGACCTGAATCCACCTTGGTAATTTCAAGTATTGGATATAGCCCACAAACCATTAAGGTGGGAAACAGGTCTGAAATCAACATCCAATTGACCCCTGAGATGAGCGAACTTTCAGAAGTAGTGGTAACTGCTTTTGGAATTAAGCGAGAGAAAAAGGCATTGGGTTATTCAGTTCAGGAAGTGAGTACCGATGAATTGACCCAGGCAAGAGAGCCCAATGTGGTCAATTCCCTTAAAGGGAAAGTCGCAGGAGTTCACGTTAATCCAACATCTGGTGGACCAGGTGGTTCATCCTATGTGGTCATCCGTGGAAACAGTTCTTTAACAGGTAATAATCAACCCTTATACGTAGTAGATGGTATACCCATTGATAACCAAACCCTTGATCCCGCATCCAGTTTCTCGGGTTATGACTATGGAGATGGAATAGGTAATATCAATCCCGATGACATTGCTAATATTTCCGTATTGAAAGGACCAAGTGCTGCTTCCATGTATGGGGCTCGTGGAGCCAATGGTGTCATTTTAATCACTACCAAATCGGGCAAAAAAGGCCAAGGCATAGGTGTAGAAATAAATTCCAATTATACCTTCGAAACACCAAGTGTGAACCCTACCTTCCAAAATACCTGGGGCGGAGGGTACGATGATGATTACAGTGCATTTGGAACGGAAATCATCGATGGTCAAGAGACCCTTGTATGGCCAGGCTGGCTGTTGGACCAATGGGGAGGTGCCATGGATGGAAGACCTATAATTTATGATTACGCCAGGGATTGGGGCGTACAACCCTATACTGCCCAACCTACAAACAATATTGAGAATTTTTATAGAACAGGGACGACCAGTACAAACACCGTTTCTGTGTTTGGCGGAAATGAAACCAGTACCTTAAGACTTTCATTTTCAAATATGAATAACAAGAGTATTGTACCTAACAATACCCTGGACCGTCAGACCATCACCCTTAGGGGATCTCATCAGGTTTCTGAAAAACTGCTGGTGGATGCAAAGATTAACTATACAAGACAGGAAGGAAATAACAGGATTCAAAATGGAATCAGTTTCAGTAGCTTACAGTCCAGCCTTGAAGTCATGCCTAGAAGCATAGACCTAAATTGGTTAAGAGAACCCACCAGAGCTGATGGGCTTATGTCCAGTTTTAAACCCGGTTCACCTTATAACCCCTATTGGATTACTGAAAAATTCAAAAACAATGACACTAGAGACCGGGTAATAGGAATGGCCAGGGTAAAATATGATTTCACGAAATGGCTGAGCATACAAGGTAGAACCGGAACCGATTTTTATACCGACAATAGGTTTGCAATGGTTCCTCAGGGAACTCCTGGGGGATCAAACCTTAATGGACAGGTAAGGAATACCATGTGGCGTGTAAAAGAAGAAAACAGCGATGTTTTATTGACTGCCGCAGGAGATTTAAACAGTGATTTTAACGGTACGCTTTCAATAGGCGCCAATCATTTGAACCGAGACCAAGAGGTCGTGCAAGTTAGTGGGGAAAACCTTGACATCCCCGATTTGTACCACATCACTAATGCCTCCTTGGTTTTCCCCCGGAATTATCGCATTCAAAAGCAAATGAATTCTGTCTATTTCCAAAGTCAACTGGCTTTCAGAAATTATCTATTTCTTGATATTACGGGAAGAAACGATTGGTCCTCTACTTTAGGATTGGAAAATCAATCTTTCTTTTATCCCTCCGTTAGTACAAGTTTCGCTTTTACGGATTTCTTGGAAATGGATTCCCCGATCTTTACATTTGGCAAATTTAGGGCATCCTATGCAGAAGCAGGAAATGATGCGGATCCCTACTTGACCAGAGCAGGCTATTCATTGAGTACCCAAACTTTCGACGGCCTTCGCCTGGCATCCATCCGAAACAATGTTCCCTTAGAGGACTTGAAAAATGAGCTGACTACCTCTTTCGAGCTGGGAATGGATTTAAGGTTTTTCGACAACAGGCTGGGAATTGATTTCACTTATTATACCCAATCCACCACAAACCAAATTCTTCCTGTAGAAATCTCAGCAGCTACTGGTTTCAATACGCGTTTGATCAATGCAGGCGAAATCCGAAATCAAGGTTTGGAATTAATGATCAATGCCAAGCTGGTAAAGGCAGGCGATTTTACCTGGGACTTGGGCATCAATGGATCTAGAAACAGGTCTGAAGTGGTATCTCTAGCACCGGGCATAAACAGCCACACCTTATTGAGCGGTACAGGAACAATTGAGGCCAGAGTAGGCCAACCCTATGGTAATATTGTAGGATTTGCTAAAAAGAGAAATGAGGACGGAAGGATTTTGGTATCCGAACTTGGCAAATGGCAAAGAGCCGATGAAATGACCGTATTGGGTAACATCCAACCAGATTTCCTAGGTGGCATTACCAATACTTTTTCCTATAAAGGATTTGTTTTAAGTGGAATGCTCGATTTTAGATTAGGAGGTCAGGTTTATTCTTATAGTAAATATGATCAGATGGCAAAAGGTACTGGGAAATTTACAGAAGCCAGAGCTACAGAGGATTTAATAGTGGATGGTCTGATAGAAAATGCTGATGGAACATTTACAGAAAATAACATTTCCTTATTGTCTCATCAATATTATGCCGAGCAGGGCCCTTGGGGAGGAATAGCTGAAACCATGGTTATCGATGCTGATTATATGGCTTTAAGAGAGGTTACTTTTGGCTATAATTTCAGCAAAGGATTTCTAAGCAAGACCCCCTTTGTCAATGCCCGCTTATCCATTGTAGGAAGGAACTTGTTGTACTTGTACCGTGACCCTGAATTCAAGTTGATGGGCATCAGCCCCGAAACAGCCTTTAACAGTTCCACGGCGGCCCAAGGAGTAGAAGCACGTGGCCTCCCTACTACCAGAAGCATGGGTTTTAACTTATTTTTGACTTTCTAATCAACTGAGTTATGCAAATAATAAAATTAAACATAAATATAAAAAGCCTTGCCTCACTATTGGTGCTATTTATGCTAGGCCTTGGCTGTACAGCCGATTTTGACGCCATCAATACGGATCCAACATTGTTGACAGAGGAGAAGGTTCAGCCTGAGACCATTTTTACCAATGTGTTAAAGAGCTCTATCTTTGAATCCTATAACAGTGGGACGATTGGTGAATTTTCAGGATACTTTGCCAATCAGGCAAGTGGCAATATTTTCTCGAATGCGGATTACACCTCCCCTTTCAACTATTACAGGGATTATATCATTAATATTGGTGAAGTCATGCGCCTCACTGCTGACGATACACAGAAAAATGACCAAAATGCAATGGCCAGGATCTGGAAAGTATGGTTGTATCATTGGGTTACAGATGCCTATGGTGAAATCCCTTACTTTGAAGCTGCACAAGGCGTAGAGAATGTTATTAACCAACCAAAGTATGACAGCCAAGAGGAAATTTATACAGACATGCTAAACGAACTAAAAGAAGCAGCAGCGCAATTGGGAGCCCAGGGAGATCAATTGTCTTTTGGTAATGCGGATATTCTTTATCAGGGAGATGTAGAAAATTGGAAGAAGTTTGCCAATTCCTTGCGTTTAAGACTTGCCATCAGAGCGAGGTTCGCTAGTCCAACTTTGGCTTCCGAACATATTTCTGATGTAATTAATAGTCCTTTAATTGATGAAAATTCGGAAAATGCCTCATTGCGGACCCTCCCACCAAGTTCATCAGAAAACACGAACAATGTCAATTATATCTGGACCAGAGAATTAACTGCAACTACTCCTATGTTTGTGGGATTTCCCATAATGGATGTAATGATTCCTACCGCCGATCCGAGATTGCCAGTATTGGCCAGTCCTGCACTAGACGGCTCTGGTACTTTCCGTGGACGACCTATACAATTGCTTCAGGAAGAAAAAGTACCTTATGGACAGGAAATGGTGGCCAGTGTAGGCCCTTTATTAAAAGAGGAAACCTACGATATAATTGTGATGAATGCTGCCGAAGTGCTCTTCCTAAAGGCAGAAGCTGCTTTTGCAGGCATTACTACAGAAGATGCCAATGAGCAATACCTAATGGGTATACAAGCTTCTATGGAACAGTATGCTATTCCAGACTCAGACATTCAAGATTTTCTTAATGAAGATACAGGAAGTTTAGCGGGCACTGAAGAGGAGCAATTTGAAAAAATAGTCACTCAAAAATACATTTCCACCTTCTTTCAACATTATCAGGGATGGGCTGAGTTTAGAAGAACCGGATACCCAACCGTATGGATAGGAAGTGATCAGGGAGTTACCAATGGGCAAATCCCCAGAAGACTCACCTACCCTAACGACGAATACCTGAAAAATGAGGCGAATGTTAAAGCAGCAGCAGATAGAATAGGAGGCGATGAGCTTATGACTACCGTTTGGTGGGATGCTCGTGAAGGTGTACCTTTTACGCATCCACTCCAAGATGTTTTCCCTCCAAATTAAGGTCCTTCTAGTAATTCACATTATGTCAGAAGCTGGTAGTAGTTGCCAGCTTCTGACCTAAAGTTTAAAGCTTTTACTTTTATCAATCCCGCAAAATCTTTTCCATTTTCTTACCTTTGGCCAGTTCATCCACCAGCTTGTCTAGCCACCTTACCTGCTGCGTCAACGTATTTGTGATTTCCTCCACTCTATAACCACAGATAACACCTTTAATTTTGTCTACGTTGGGATTTATTGTGGCCTGCCGGAAAAATTCCTTAAAAGTTGCCTTTGTTTCAATAAGCCCCTCTTGTTTCTCTTCACTAAAACCTGTTAACCAAGCTATTACCTGGTGCAATTCTTCTTTGGTTCTACCCTTCTTCTCTACCTTTGTGACATAATGTGGATACACTGAGGCAAAGGTCATTTGGGCAATTCGCTCATCATGGTGACTTGTATCTTTCATGGTTTATTAGGGGTTTAAGTTTTCAATTCAAATACTATTTTTGATGCCATCGAATATGGTGTACTTTTAGATTACATAAAATACACAAAACCCATCCCTAACGAAATACCTTAGGTTTAAGTTTTTTGCCTGCACATTCTGCAATCTCCAATACTCTTTTCTCTCTGGTTTCAGGTCTTTTAGCCATTAAAACCCATATTAACAGGGTTTTTCTGGAAGATTTACTTTGACTCTCGAAGAAGTTTTTTGATCCTGGGAATTCATTGAATTTCTTTGCCAAATCCAAGGGCACTTCCAGTGTTTCTGCAGCATCTAAAATCGTCCAGGAACCATTTTTTTTAGCAATTTCAACAGCTTTTAACCCTGCCTCTGTCATCAACCCATCGTTCAATAGCACTTCAATTTTGTCTTTATTCGTTTTAGACCAGATACTGTTTGTTTTTCTTTTACTAAAGTATTGTCTGTACTTTTCATTATCTATCGGCTTTTTCAGGCTGTCGATCCAGCCAAACCGTAATGCCTCATCCACAGATTCACTCCAGGTCAAATTAGGCCTACCTGAACTTTTTTTATAAATAATGAGCCATACCGCTTTCACAGTTTTATGATTACGTTCTAACCAATCGCTCCATTCTTCTTTGTTTAATGGACAGAAATCGGGTATTTCTACTTTAATCATGTGCTATTTTTTTCATCCTTTTAACCTACAGAGACCTTCTTGCATACAATCTGCCAAAATTTTTGACCGGGTTTGCCGGTTACATTTTTCGCAGGCTCTTGTATTACCATTGAATCAATTAGTCCGTAGTTCCCAAATTCATCATTTACTGAAACTTGATTATAAAAGAACAGCTCAACACCATGAGGTGTCAAAAATCTGTTCTTGCCAATCTCCTCTCCTTTCCCAAAAGCAGTATCATCAGTAGAAATAGCCACAAAAATCATAATGCCGTTTTCTCTGAGCTGATTGTAACAATTGGCAATTAGTTTGGACCTGTCATTTTCATCAAGCAAATGAATCAAAGCATAGCAAAAAATCCCATCAAAAGTTTCACTATCAAAGGGCATTTCATTTACAGCTCCAAGGTGTACTTTGATTTCACTCCCATAAGTTTTTTTAGCAATAGCAATTGCTGTTTCTGAGATTTCTATTCCGGTCACATCAAAGCCTTTATCCATAAAAGCCTTCGCATTCCTTCCATAGCCAAATCCGGGAATCAAGATTTTGTGCAACCCATGCTTTTGGAACAACTTGATAGCATCAAAGACAGCATTAGCCGGAGCAAATCCCCACATGGACTGCTTGTCTTTAAAGTTTTCCTCCCAAAATTCGGTCATGGTTTTACGCTTTTAGCAAAATTCTTGACATAGTCTACCAATTTATAAATTTTTCGATTGCAATAACCATATCGTTAAAATTTAGGTATCGCTCCTATGGAGCTGGTATTAACTCAAGAACTTAGGGCTACAAAAATGAAACTCCTATGGAGCTTTGGATATAAGTTAGCAAACTATAAATCAATTTAATAGCAAAACATTTCCTAAAATGGACAAAGTGGGAAAAATAGGTCAAAAGTATGTTACCAACAATTTACACTTATCTTTAAAATTGTATTTTTAAACCACTAATAATTACAAACCAAATGCTCCAGCGGAGCATTTGGTTTGTATCATTTCAAATCGTCTATGATTGGAAGCTCTGTAGGAGCGGCACCTCATTCCAACCAATCAAATAGGTTGTTCCGAATGAACATTGAATCTCTATAGCCCGCTAGCTAAAAAACACCTTGCATCTTATCTCCTATTTCCTTTATTTGGAAGGAAATTAAAATAAATCACTTGAATTGCTAACAAGTCTAAATTCCTCCCTAAAAATAACTGCCTACCATGAAAAAAACCATTCTAAGCTTCAGCTTTTACCTAGTATTTACCGGAATTATCGTCGCACAAAGCAGCTACCGCCCCGAGCTCTTTTTTAGGGAAGATTGGAAAGAAACCCCAGCAGAAATACCTGTGAACCAAAATCATGTGCAGAATGAGAATTTAACCGTACAATTATATGGACCGGGGAAAGATGTAATCAAAAAAAGCAACCATGAGAAACCTGTAGACGATCCTTTTTATATCTGGTCAGGTTTATGCGAGGGCAACTGGATGCTAAGCCTTAAGCATCGCCAACAAAACGTAGACCTTACAGGTTTTGCCAAAGTAAAATTCCGTTCCAAACAAGTCGGCCTTAGGGAACTTAGGATTTCACTGAAATTGGCCGATGGGAACTGGTTGGTAAGTGACCAATCAGCCAGTGCTTCCAAAGACTGGCGAATCTGGGAATTCAATATACAAGACATCAACTGGCACCATTTGGACCCTAATGGTATAGTAGCAATTGGCCCGGCGACTGATCCAGACCTATCCAATGTGGAAGAAATAGGTTTTACTGATTTGATGCCCGGCGGACAATCCAAAGCTTGTTCAAGGCTGGACTGGATAGAAGTTCACGGCCGACCAGTGGCAAGGTAAGGAGATTGGCAGCAAAGATTCATAGACAATAAAAATAATCGCTGCAATCATCCACAATCAATTCATTTTGTTTATATTATTAACCAGTAAATGTTAATAATATAAACAAAATGCACCTTAACTGCCACAGTTACTACAGCTTCAAGTATGGCACTCTCTCTGTTGAGGAGCTTGTATCGGAAGCAAAAAAGCAAAAGCTCGATGCCCTGGCCCTGACAGATATCAACAGCTGTTCAGGGGTGTTTCCTTTTATTCGAGAAGCCCAGAAAAATGGTATCCATCCGGTCATAGGAATAGATTTTCGCAATGGCAGCAAGCAGCAGTTTATCGGCCTGGCAAAAAACCAGGAAGGCTTTCATGAGTTGAACAAATACCTTTCCCATCACCTGATGAATAAATTGCCTTTCCCCAAAAAGGCGCCCGAATTTAACAACAGCGTGGTGATTTATCCTTTTACAGAAACTTTCTTTGACCTGAAGGAAAATGAATACCTGGGCATACATCCTTCGCAACTCAACAGGCTCCCTTACAGCCCTTGGGCCAAACGCAAAGAGCGATTGGTACTTTTGCAGCCGGTTTCTTTTGCCAGCAAAACAGCCTTTAATGCCCATCGCCTATTGCGGGCCATGGATGGCAATACCCTGCTCAGCAAACTCCCACTTAGCGAACAGGGAGATCCTTCGGATCGGTTTTATGGCTATGCCGACATGGTTGGGCGCTGTGAAGGGCACAGTTACCTGATTTATAATTCCCAAAAACTTCTGGAGCAGTGCCAGTTTTCCTTCTACTTTCAGGCGGTAAAAAACCGGAGAGATATTCTGGGGTCTGACTGGGAGGATTTTGATTACCTGCGCCAGGAAACTTACAAAGGAGCCATTCGGCGCTATGGAAGCTTGGATGAAACCAAGGAAAAGCGCATCATCAAAGAGCTGGAGATTATCCAGCAAAAAGGTTTCGTCTCCTATTTTCTAATCAATTATGACATTGTCAATTTTGCGCAGCACAAAAACTTCTTTTATGTAGGCAGAGGCAGTGGGGCCAACAGTATCGTGGCCTATTGCCTGGCTATTACAGATGTGGATCCCATAGAGTTAGACCTGTATTTCGAACGTTTCATTAACCTTTATCGGGAAAACCCACCGGATTTTGACCTTGATTTTTCATGGAAAGACCGGGATGAAATCACCCGATATATTTTTGACTCCTATAACAAACCTGAACAGAGCCATGTCTGTTTATTGGCTACCTTTAACACCTTTCAGTACAACTCTGTGCTGAGGGAGCTGGGGAAAGTTTTTGGCCTGCCAAAGTCTGAAATAGAATCTCTAATCTATTATGGAGACAAGCTGGACAATAGCAATTACAAACCTGACCAATATGGAAAACTGATCTATCAATATGCCAGGGTGATTCGCAATATGCCATCTCATTTGAGCATACATGCCGGAGGAATACTGATTGCTCACAAGCCCATCCATTATTACACCGCTACCGAGTTACCGCCCAAGGGTTTTGCTACATCACAGTTTGACATGCATGTGGCTGAAGACATTGGCTTGCACAAATTCGATATCCTGAGCCAAAGAGGCCTGGGCCATATCAAAAGTGCACTGGAGCTAATCCATACGAACCAAGGGAAAGCGGTAGACATACGTCGGGTAGCGGCATTTAAGAAAGACCCTGCCATCAAAGCACACCTTCGAGAAGGGCGGACCATTGGAGCATTTTATGTAGAGTCTCCTGCCATGCGGATGTTGCTGGCCAAAATGAAAGCCGATGAATACCTAGAGTTGGTAGCTGCCAGTTCCATCATTCGCCCTGGCGTGGCCCGTTCAGGCATGATGCGGGAATACATTCTGAGACATGTAAACCCCGCACGACGCGAAAGGGCTCATCCTGTGTTGAACGACATCATGCCTGAGACTTATGGCATCATGGTTTACCAAGAAGATGTCATCAAAGTCGCCCACCATTTTGCGGGGCTCACACTGAGCGAAGCAGATGTGCTCCGCAGGGGGATGAGTGGCAAATCTCGCTCAAAGGGAGCCTTACAAAGAGTCAAAGATCGTTTTTTTTCCAATTGTCAAGAATTGGGCAGGGATGCAACAGTCACCGGAGAGGTTTGGCATCAGATTGAAAGTTTCGCCGGCTATTCTTTTGCCAAGGGGCACTCGGCATCCTTTGCTGTGGAAAGCTACCATAGCTTGTACCTGAAGGCCCATTATCCTTTGGAATTTATGGTGGCAGTTATCAATAATTTTGGGGGCTTCTACCATACCGAATTCTACATCCACGAATTGCGTATGAATGGGGCTGATGTACAGGCCCCGCACCTGAACGAAAGTAACTATTTTACCAATATCAAGGGAAAAACCGTTTACCTGGGCTTTGTACACATGAAATACTTGCAACAGGAAACGTCCGGCAGATTATTGGCCGAAAGGCAAAAGGCCGGCCCCTATACCGGGCTGACTGATTTTATTTCCAGGGTAGACATCAGTTTGGAGCAATTGCTGATTCTGATCCGTATCGGCTGTTTTCGCTTTACAGGCAAAAGCAAGCAAGAGAGCCTATGGGAAGCCCATTTTATTATGCATCGAAAAAAAAGCCCTACCGGCGGAAGTCAACGGCTATTTGCCAATGCGGGCTTCCGAGAGCTAAAGGCACCGGTGCTGGAAGATTTGGACCTGAGACAGGAGATTATCGATCAACTGGAGATTCTGGAATTCCCATTAATCAGCCCTTTTCACTTGGTAAAAGACCAAAAAACTTCAGGAATTGCTGCTTTGGAAATGAAGCAATTCCTTGGAAAGCGCGTTCAGCTTATTGGTTATTTGGTTACGGTCAAATATACCCGTACCGTTAAGGGAGATATAATGAATTTTGGCACTTTTATAGACAAAGATGGGCACTGGATAGACACCGTACACTTTCCTCCAGTAGTTAAAAAAACACCCTTGAAAGGACGGGGCATCTACCTTATCAAAGGCAAGGTAACTGAGGAATTTGATTTTTACAGCATAGAAGTAAGTAGTTGCGAAAGGATGGCATACTGGAATGCAGAGGATTGACAAAAAAAACGAGGAGGGTAATCAATTCAATACAAGCCGTTTCAAGATAATTCTCCGATAGCAATTGGTCATTCCCTTAAATAATGAATAAAATTCACTTGAAATGGAAATCTGCTGAATTTTAATTAACTTAATAGTTCAATCATTGTACTATGAAAAAAACAATCCTACTGCAACTCTGCTTGATCACTTGCCTGTTTTCATGTAGACCCTCTGATGATGACACCGCCTCAGACACTTCCTACGCTTTAGAAATAGTGGACTCTGTGCAGGTGGATTTTCTAGGCAACCTGCAACTTTATGCGGTCCATGCCACAAGGGATCTATTTCTTTTCCATGAATTCCGGCAAAAAAAACTGATTCTTACAAATCAAAACGGGAAAGTTCTTTCCTCCTTCGATCAACCGGCCGATTCTCCCATCTCGTATGGCAACACCGCTTGTGCAGCTACTTTTGTCGGTGACAGTATTGTGGTGATGGGAAAACAAAAGCTGGTGATTTATGACCTTAATTTTGATTTTATCAAAAGTCATCAGAAGCCCTATGCGGGTCAAGGTATGACTTACTCCGGCTACGACCATTTGCAAAAGGCCAATATAGCCGGTGAGACGAACCTAGTTGCCTTTACCGGAGGGGCCCAATACCCAGCTTTCACCAATGAGGAGGCCTATTACAACCATTTCAACACCTTTGATTTAATCAACCTTGATTCCGGTGGCTACGTGCCCATTACTCCCCTGCATCCCAAAAGCAGGTATAAGCAGGGCAAGGCTTTTAATTTTATCAGGCCAATGTTTCAGGTAGATGAAGACAGGGTTCATTTTATTTTCGCTACAGATACCTTATTTCATACCCATGACCTGAGCAAAGCGAAAAATGGGTTAACTGTGGAAGGTATCCCATTTGATGATTTTATCCTTAATCCAGGATACCCATTTGGGGGAAGTGAAGATTACGATACCCCTAAACCTAAGAAAGGTGAAATAGAAAGCTATTTTAAGGTGAATGAGAAAGACCTGATCCTTTACCGATCCGGCCTCTCTCTAGAAAACGCACCAACCCGAGGAACTGCTTCCCGAGAGGAATGGAACGAAATCAATGCTCGGCTAAATCCATTAAAATTTCTGGTAAGAGAAGCTGAAGGGATATACAGCGAAGTCGGCCTCTGCCCCACCAACTTTACCCCTACGCATGTAGATGGTAAAAATCAGTTATGGGCGCGACAGCATGTTGAGCTTTTGGATCAGGAGCCTGAATTCTATACCATCTATCAGGTAGCGTTAGTTCCACAGTAAAGGTGCAGTAAAAGTAGAGTGAGGCATGAGAATTCCAAAAAAAGTTCCCAGTGATATTTCTGTAGGATTTATACCACTTTCAAACTCAAATCAAATTACAAGCCATTGTTTTGCACCTTTATTTAGTACAAAATGATATTTTTACAAATCAAATCCAAAGTCGGGTATACATAAATGGACAAATTTATAGAACTGCTGGGATTTGAAATGCATCATCTAATTATCTCAATAACACAGTCACTATGCAAGTAAATTTGTTTTCAGTATTTTTTTTGGTCTGTTTAGGCATTAATGCAGCGGCACAAAATTCAGTAATAGATAATAGCCATGTATGGGAAGAGTTAAATGAGGGGATAAATATAAGTTCAAAAGACATGGGTAAAGCTGGAACCCTGCTTTCAATAATGGCTGACAAAAAAACATTACGAAGCCTCAAAACCGAAGCCGCTATAACAATTTCTCCTCCTCCTGGAAGAGTAGCCATAGTGGCAGATGGCAATTCCCCCGACCCAGATGATCTTGGTGGTACAGCGGTTTCTTTAGCCCTCTTGCGCGCCGCCGGATTAACCGACAGACTGGTGCATTACTCCCACAGTTGTGATTTAGTTAGAGGTTCCAGAATTTCTGAAAAGGCTGAAAGAGAGCGGCATTATTTGATGCAAGTAGCCTGTGATGTTACGGCCCGCAGATGGGGAGGATATGATTCTCTGGTGTTTTTCGATGCCCTTTGGCAAAAAGAGGAAACCGTCAATGATCTGGCCAAAGCCATAAATGAGTCTTCGCCCGAAAACCCATTGTGGATCATTGAAGCTGGGGAGCCTGACATTATAGGACTTGCTTTGGAGGCTGCTGCAAGTGCTAAACACCAATACGTAAAGGTTATTACCCATCATCCAGCAAATGACAATGCAGGAGATTTTTATACTTGGAAACAAGTATTGGATTTTGGAGTTGAAGAAGTCCGTATTCCAGACCAAAATATAAACCTAAAAGTGGATTTAGCCAATTGGGATTGGGCCAAAAATCACGCTGATCCAAGAATTCAGTGGGTATGGGTGCAGGGAAAAATCGCAGAGGTAGATGATGTAGTCAAATTCCAAAAAGGTAAATGGGATTGTTCTGATGCAGGGATGGTACTTTATTGGGCAACTGGAGCAACGGACGGAGGGATGAAAGCAGGAACAGTAGAAAATGTAAAAAGTATATTATTGAATTATATTGAAGCCAATCCAATTTCCCTAAATAGCCAATAAAAACTTATATCTAACTCATAGTCAACAAAATACAAGGCCACCAACCCTAAATTGGGGGCCTTGTATTTTTGCTATTTTTAAATATTCAATACATTTGCTAAAAATGAAACTTGCATTCATATCAATTGCTCACTGCAATCGGTTTGACCTCAACTGTGAGAGAATCTATCATGTTGACTTCATACCCTAGATTGACCTCTATTAGGCTTGCTTCCTCCATAAATTTGGTAGCACCTTCTTTGCTCACCTGGGTATCCCAAGCATACAAGCGCCTCAAATTCGGTAATTTGGACAAGTGATCAAGTCCAGTATCTGTGATTTTAGTACCGTAAAGATTAAGCGATTCTAAAAAATTCAGTTCACCCAAATGTGCTAGTCCTGCATCTGTAACGGTTGTCTTTTCAGCTCTTAATCGGGTAAGGTTTTTTAATTTCCCTACAGCTACCAAGCCTTCATCGGTCAATTGGGTATCTTTAACATCCAACCAGGTAATCTGGTCAGGAAAATCTTCAGCCAACCTCCCAAGTATTGCATCGACTGAGTCTTTTCTGTACAATGTCACCTGCAACCAATTGTCCTCATTGGAGAGCCGTTTTATGGCAACTCCTTCATTCACGTAAGCGTTTAATTTTTCTTCGTCAAAAGGGCCTGTACCTTCTGCCAATAGTATCTCTACAGCGGTTTTATTGGCATTGGGATCAGATAAAGTAAGCAGTACTGTTTTCACTTCCTCATCTGCCTGAAGTTCGGCGACTTTTTTATCGAAAGAGGCTCCTTCATTGATCCACCATTCAAGCAAAAGTACCTGGTCATCTGTCAACTGAGACTTTCCTTTGGGGGGCATGTGGTCGTCATGGTTTTCTTCCAGGTGAACTCTTTTAATCATCTCACTTTCAGCAGCACTACCAGGTTCTAATATGGCGCCGTTTTCTCCACCTTTTAAAAGAGCTTCCTTGGTATGCATCTGTAGGTCTCCCTTCTTCTTGCTGGCATTGTGGCAGGAATTGCACCGCTGTTCCATAATAGGATGGATGATATCCACATACACCACTGCCTCATCCAGGTTCTCTATTAATTTCGGGCCTTTTGCTTCCACAGGTATACCCGCCAACTTTTTCATGGTATCAGGCATGTATTGGGTGAGGAAGGTAGAGCCATGTGTCAGCGACCCACCATAATGTCCAGCACCAGCCAAGAGCAGCATCATTATAGAAAGTGTGCCTAGATAAGCCCTTTTAATTTGGAGTGTAGGCTTTTTTTCTCGCTTAAAGTGCAACCACCAAGCTCCGAATGCGAAGAGCACCAACAAAATCCCTGACCACTTATGAATAAAAAGCAAGTCTTCACCATAATCACCAGCTTGGGCCAACATCAAACCAAGAACGGCTGTTACCAATGCTGATAAGGCTCCAAGTGCCAAAACAAATCCTACCGCTGGTTTCAGATGGGCAAACTGATCCTTCCGGGAAAGCAACTCCATAAGAAATCCTAAGGCTAAAAACCCTATGGGTAAGTGTAAAAACAGGGGGTGAAACCTGCCAAAGAAAATAATAATGTCTGATCCTTGCTCCATTTAACTTATGCGATAACTTTACTAACTACTTTACCGGACACGTCCGTCAATCTAAAATCTCTTCCTTGTGCAAAATAGGTGAATTTTTCATGATCCATACCCATTAAATGCATAATTGTTGCCTGCAAATCATGGACATGTACTTTATCCTTGATGCCATAATAACCTATTTCATCGGTTTCTCCAAGGGTAAACCCACCTTTTACACCACCGCCAGCCATCCACACTGGGAAAGCTTCAGTATGGTGATCTCTGCCTTTAAATGGCCATTCTTTGCCTCCCCTATTCTCCTGCATCGGAGTACGCCCAAACTCTCCTCCCCAAACAACGAGGGTATCATCCAACAAACCTCTTTGTTTCAAGTCTTTAACCAATGCAGTCATGGCTTTGTCTATGGGCTTGCATTTTATTGGGAGGCCAGTGTCTAGTGCTTCTCTTTCTGCTACACCATGCATGTCCCAACCCCAGTCAAACAACTGTACAAAACGAACCCCCTTTTCTACCAATCTTCTTGCAAGCAGACAATTATTGGCAAAAGAAGTCTTGCCCGGATCGGTCCCATACATTTCATGAATGTAATCAGGTTCATCATTAATATCCATCACTTCAGGCACAGAAGTTTGCATGCGGTATGCCATTTCATATTGAGAGATTCTGGTAAGGGTTTCAGGGTCTCCAAATTCTTTGTACTCTTTCTCATTGATTTGATTTATCGCATCAATAGTCTGCTTTCGGAGGCTTCCATTTATACCTGATGGATTGGACACAAAAAGTACTGGATCTCCTTCCGACCGACATTGGACCCCTTGATAAACAGAAGGCAAAAACCCACTTCCCCATACAGATTTTCCTGCATCAGGCGTATTGCCACCAGATACCAATACCATAAAGCCCGGCAAATCCTCATTTTCAGAGCCCAGACCATAAGTAACCCAGCTTCCCATACTTGGCCGACCCAACCGAGGTGAGCCAGTCTGCAAAAGCAATTGCGCAGGGGCATGGTTAAATTGGTCTGTGTGCATGGTTTTAATCAAGGTCGCATCATCCACTATGGTTGAAAAATGGGGCAAATTGTCTGATACCACCATGCCTGAATTCCCTCTTGGAGAAAACTCCGCCTGAGGTCCCAACATTTTTGGAACCCCCTGAATGAAGGCAAATTTCTTTCCTTCCAAAAGGGACTGAGGACAATCCTTCCCATCTAATTTTGCCAATTCCGGTTTGTAGTCAAAAAGCTCCAATTGGGAGGGGGCTCCAGCCATGTGCAGGTAAATAATCCGCTTGGCACTGGGAGCAAAATGCGGTACTTGTTTGCGAACATATGTCTCCAGGTCTGGCACAGGATCTACCGGGGCATTTCTATTGCAACCCAATAAGCCTCCCAAAGCAATGCTCCCTAAACCAGTAGTGCATTGTTTGATAAAATGCCTTCTGGTCCGACTTTGCATTTCCCGGTATTGGTATTCATTGGTTAAATCTATCCTTCTACTCATGATTTCATCAGAAATTCGTCCAAATTCATTATTACATTTGCCATCACTGTATATACGGCAAGGGCCTTATCCTCTTCACCCGTCAGCTTGCAAATCTCCTCCGGACTATTGTCGAAATAGTTTTTTGTCTGTTGATAAATATTTTGCAGCGCTTCAAGTTTTTCTTCACTTATACCTCTTATCATCGCTTTACTATAAAGTAGTGAAAGTCTTTCCTCTTCGCCCATTTCCGATGAATGAAGAACCTCCCTACCCAAAGCAATGGCCGCATCAAGGTAGACCGGATCATTTAGCGTTACCAAAGCCTGAAGCGGTGTATTGGTCGCTATCCTTTTTGGTAAGCAAAACTCTCTACTCGGTGCATCAAAAGAGATTATGGAGGGATACGGACTGGTCCTACGCCAAAAAGTATACAATGCTCTTCTGTATTTTTCACTTCCTTTACTTGTCTCCCACTTTGTGCCACTGTATACTACCTGCCAAATACCGTCTGGCTGTTCGGGCATTACGCTTTTGCCTAACATTTTGTCACTTAATAAACCTGAAACAGCCAAAGACTGGTCTCTTACCTGTTCCGCATTTAACCTAATTCGAGGGCCTCTTGCCAACCATTCATTTAAAGCATCTTTTTCTGTACCCTCTTTTGTAAAATGAGATGACTGTCTGTAGGTAGCTGACATGACAATCTCTTTCATCAATTTCTTTATGTCCCATTTAAAATCATCGCTAAATTTAATCGCCAGCCAATCAAGCAGCTCTGGATGGGTAGGTGCAAAACCTTGTGAACCAAAGTCCTCCATAGAGGAAACTATACCTCTTCCAAAAAACTGCTCCCATATTCTATTGACCATCACACGGGAAGTAAGCGGGTTCTCCTCATCAAACAACCACTTGGCCATGCCCATTCGGTCTTTAGAATAATCATTGAAAGCATTCCAAATATCCGGTACGCCTACTTCTACTTCTTCTCCTGGCACCATCCAGCTCCCCTTCTCAAATACCCTAGATACTCTCTGAAGATTATTTGGTAGATCAACCATTACGGGTGTAGCATCTACTTCATTATCAGAATTAAATAGCGCATACATTGCTTCTTTCACTTCCGGGTATTTTTCATTTCCTTCTGCAGGAAGGCCATGATGAAGCATTAACCATTCAAAGGTACTCGTCTGTTCTACATCCTTCTTCCCCTCCCAAACCATGAAAAGGTCATGAACTCCATTTACTACTTTAATAGGCACGGAGATGACCTCATTGAGGTAATGGGTTACTTCCTTTTTCTCTTCCTCATCGTATTCTTTTTTAAATTTGGCTTTTACCTTCCATTCTCCAATTTGCTGTCCATTGATACTGTCCAAATGAAAAGAAATCTTACCTTCATTTCCATTTGTTCTCGCCTTAAACACCAATTTATCCTCTCCATCAAACGGTAAATCCTCCGTGAATGAATAAACTTCCTGATCTACCTTAAATGTAGCTGTTCCTTGAATAGGTAGGCCTTTGTCCATTTGGTAAAAATAGTGTGCATATATTTTGGGAACGCCCAACCTCAGCAAGCGATCATAATAGTGCCCTTTTCTTGAAGCTGTTCCATGCTCATTGGCCCAGTTTTTTATTAGCTCCAACTTTTCCAGGTCCTCATCCTCTTTATAGGTAAGTAGCACGGGTGCCTCGCTGGGGACATCAGCATCTGCTGTTTGATTAAAAAAGGCCAGACTTCGGAAAAAGTCTTCGTGTCTGATCGGATCATAGGGATGGCTGTGGCACTGCACACATTCCATTGTAGTACCTTGCAAAACCGTCCATGTAGTATTGACCCGATCCAGCACAGCTGCCACCCGAAATTCTTCATTGTCCGTCCCCCCTTCATCATTGTTCATTGTATTGCGATGAAAGGCTGTCGCAATTAAATCCTGATCTGTTGGGGCTGGTTTTAAATCTCCTGCTAACTGGGTAATCACAAATTGATCATAAGGAAGGTTATCATTGAAAGCATTGATCAACCAATCTCTGTATTTCCAGATTTCTCTTGGCCTATCTGCTTCATATCCTTTCGAATCAGCATACCTTGCCAAGTCCATCCACATGGCAGCCCAACGCTCCCCATATGCAGGTGAAGCCAATAAGCTGTCCACTACTTTTTCGTAAGCATTATCAGAGCCGTCATTGACAAATTCCTGCATTTCCGTTATAGTCGGAGGTAGACCTGTAATGTCAAGACTAAGCCTTCGCAGTAGTGATTGTTTGTCGGAAGTGGGATTAGGGCTAAGCTGTTTTTCTACTAATTTTGCATGGACAAAACGGTCTATATCGTTCCTGACCCATTCATTTTCGGTTTCAGGAACAGTTTGTTTCTCAGGCGCCTTATAGGCCCAGTGATCATCCCACTGCGCTCCCTGATTAATCCATCGAGAGAACAAGGCTATTTCTTCCTCAGTAAGTGGAGTGGATTCCAATGGCATGCGGTATTCCGGATCCTTATGCGATATCCGTTGAATCAACTCACTTTTGTTTACATTCCCAGGTACAATGGCTCTTTTTCCTGACTCATTGACCTCCATTGCTTCTTCCTCAAACAACAAACTAAAACCACCCGAACGCTTCACTCCTCCATGGCATGCTATGCATTTATTATTGATGATTGGCCTAATCTCTTGATTGAAATCGACCCTTTCTCCGAGCAATACCTCTGGCAAAAACTTATGTTTATTTTCCAAAGGAACTACCCGTACTATCCACCATAATAACCCTAAAATAAACGTGGATGTTAATATGTAAACTATTGCTTTTTTCCGGCCGATCATACTCAATTTTTGCCCAATCAAACTAATTACGAAACAAAGTAATTAAAAACGCCTTTAATTCAAATATAAGATATCATGAATGGTCAAATACTAAGGCTATTGAAACAAAAAAAGGTAAGCGCCGAACACTTACCTTTATTAAAAAGAAGAATAAAAAAATCACCAACTAGTCTTTGAATACTTTTGCATTTAGGCCATTAAAATGTTCGGTAAGGTTATCTTTTATGGATTCCCAACTCGTTTCATTCTTATCTTTATCACTTGTGAAGGTATTTTTTTTCATTTTTATGGTGGAAATTACTTTTGCACCATTCGTTCCACCTTGATCATGGCTTAATTCATGACGCTCGCAGGCAATACAGATAAACAATAGCAATAACACGTCCGGTAGAAACAATAATTTACTTTTCATTTCAATAATTAATTGGGGGTTCGTAGTCCTTACGATAGCTTTTTATATTCTGTCCTGAAAAAGTGAAAAAATATTATTTTTAATTACGGGCTACGCTAATGTCTAGTTCAGATTGAATTATAAGTAGCGAGAAAACCGAAAGAAAATAGAGCAGGGTTAAGAATGATGTCTTCAATCCATTTGGCGCAGTAAAAAATAATGGCAGCGGATACTTTTGTAATGCAGGTCAAAAAAAGCTGGCACTATTCTAAAATAATGCCAGCCAGATTACTTGAAAATCATCGTTCCCTTTAAAAAAGGGAAAAAACAGATTATTCTTTGATTTAATACATGAGGATTACTTAAGAATCAGTTCCACTATTAATTTAGTGAAATTTTTATCCAGGATAACGTTCTGCTCGATGCACTTACAAATTAATGACAAAGGTTCTACTGTAAATACGAATTATTTCAGCATAGGGTGTGCTCTTTTGCAGAACTGAATAGCAAGTCCCCATGGGTCTCTCATCATTAATAATCGGGTACCATCTTCTAAAGTGTCGTCACTTATTAGGACAGCTCCTGCTTTTTGCATTCTTTCCTTTTCCTCTTCTGGATTTTCAGATACAAAAGCCAAGTGCACCATTAATGGATGTAAATTGGCATAATCCAAAATTTCAGCATCAGGGTTGTTGTACAATTCTATCATTGTTTTCCCACTGTCGTCCGCCAAAAAGGTCATGTAGGGCGAGGTAGTCATTTTTTTTACCACTGTCATACCCAAATGTTCTTCATACCAATCTGAAACGTCTAAGGGATGTTTTACATTAAAAGCAATGTGTTCAATTTTCATGGGTTTGTATTTTTCGATAAAATGAGTTTTTAAAAACTTTCATTATTGCTATTACACAAAAAACCCCTCCATGGATCGTGAAACCTTTATGGAGGGGAAAAATAAAAATAATCTTAAATGATTCTTTAAGTGCTATATATATCAGCGCGACATTTGTTCGATTTTGAATCGCTAATTTATAGCACAAATGTAGAGAAATTCCTGAATAAAAAGCTTGAAAACTTATTTTCCAAGGAGATAGCTATTAACGAATAATTAATGTGCCAACTCGTAGTTTTGATTTATTATTATTATTCACATATTTAAACATTTATTACAAAAAAATCAAATTTCTGCTGATAGAAATGACTTGTTCTCACCTAATAAATCTTCAAAATGGAGAAAAAGAATGACTGACTCCGTCCAATTAGTAGTCTATTTCGATTGAAATCAATATTCTATGTGCCCTTTTTAAGGCCTTGTAACTTTTAAAAATAGCAATAAACTAAAATAGATTCTATTAAGTACGTGGCAGAAAGAAGCCCCTTTCCTTTTGGCTTTGGATGACAATAATATTAAATTGCTTAAGTAAAAGTTCCCTAGGGTACGCGACTAATAATTTTATATTTTCTTTAAACTCGAACACCAATGAAAAAAAAGCTAAAGTGGGGCGTACTTAGTACTGCCAAAATCGCCAGGGAAAAGGTCATTCCTGCAATGGCAAATAGTGATTTGTATGAGGTATATGGCATCGCTTCCAGAGACTTGGACCGAGCTAAGGAAACAGCAAAAAGCCTTGGGATTCCTAAAGCTTATGGCTCCTATGAGGAACTTATCAACGACCCTGAAATTGACGTCATTTATAACCCACTACCAAATGACATGCATGTGCCCTATACACTTAAGTGTATTGAGGCAGGGAAGCATGTGCTATGTGAGAAACCATTTGCATTGAATAATGAGGAAATAGATGGGCTAATCGATGCCAGGGACAAATTCAATGTAAAAGTAGGTGAGGCTTTTATGGTAGCTTCAAACCCTCAGTGGTTGAAAGCCAGAGAACTCGTGCGAAGTGGTTATTTGGGTAAGATAAAAGCGGTTCAGGGCTTTTTTAGTTATTTTAATGATGACAAAGGCAATATCAGAAATATCGAAGAAATGGGAGGCGGAGGCGTTTGGGACATCGGCTGCTATCCTGTATTCACTTCCAGGTTTGTGCTAGACAAAGAGCCAGGTAGATTGGTCTCAATGCTAGAATTTGATCCTCAGTTCCGGACCGATAAATTAGGTTCCGTTCTATTAGATTTTAATGAAATCCAAATGACCTTCACCATTAGCACGCAGTTGACTGCTTATCAGCGGATGCTCTTCTTTGGGGATAAAAAAATCTTGGAAGTAAGGATTCCTTTCAATGCACCTTCGGATCAACCGAATGAAATATTTATCCATGAGGGGGACTTTTCTAAAGACAACGCAGAGAAGATTGTGCTTCCGGTGAGTAATCAATACACAGCACAAGCGATTGATTTTTCCAAGGCTATTATTGAAGATACCGAGGTGCCTGTCACCTTGGAAAACACCAAAGCCAACACCAAGGTTTTACAAGCCATTTTTGAATCTGACAGTAGCGAAAAATGGGTGAATATTAATTGATTTTTGTGAAAATTTAAACCTTGAGCCTTAAGATTAAGCCCAAAAACAATTACGCCCCTGTTTTCTCGCAAAACAGGGGCGTAATAATGATTATTCCTGATCACTGTTAAGCAATCAAAACTCCAAAACAGTCCTATTATTCATTGACTTTAGTTTCAGAAACCATGCGTTTTTCACTGCTCAAGTAACTTACTACAGCAGAAATTCCGTGAATAATAAATAACAATAAGTCTAGTCTATACCCAAAATACATGCTTGGAATAACTCCTCCTAAAGACAATAAAAATACTGCCAAACCACTTAAAGAGATATAGATCATCGCGGGAGAAATCTTTCTATCACTTAAAATGCCTAGTAAAATCATTGGCCCCATGATACCTGTACCTGCAAAGCTCACCCTTGCTAGCAGTACCAACTGATCGAAAACGATTATTGAGAAGATAAAAGCAATGGTTGAGAAAACGAAAATCCCAATTTTTGTACGCTTCATGATCACTTTTTCAGTACCTGTAAGCAATCCCCTCAATTCAGAGCCCATTGCAAAAATCATTGCATTGGTAGTGGACAAACCTGCTGCTATCAAACCAATAATGGCAAGGGCAGCAATGGCTTCATGTTGGTCATTTAGGAATGCCATGGCAAAGAACTCTTGACTGCTATACTCCCCATACAGATCAGCGCCATACATACCAATAAAAATAGTTGGAATGATCACCAAGATAGCAAATGCGCCCAATGATACTGCCATCAATTTCATCGTGTTCATGCTTTTCATCACCACAATCCTTGTAGTAAATTGAGGTTGGGTGACAGGAATCATTAAAATGGCAATTAAGGAAGCAAGCAAAAACTGAGGCGTTAGCAATCCCTTAGGCCCTGGCGTGGAAAGTAATTCTTCTTTCACTGAACCTACTTTTTCAAACATTGGTCCTATGCCACCAAAGTGGTCAAGGCAAACCCATCCAATGATCCAAATTACCGCTAGCAATAGTACTCCTTGAATGGCATCACTGAAGATAATCGCCTTTAAGCCACCTATCTCACTATAGGTCAGCATGATTAACACGATACCTAAAGACCAACCCCAGGCTGGTAAAGATTCAGGAAATGCAGCATCCATGAATATGGCAATTCCTTGAATTTGAATCCCTACATAAGGAATCAAAAACAAAAAGGCACTTAGAAAGAAGGTATAGCCTGCCAATTTGTTTTCATAACAACGTGAAATTAACCCTGAAACTCCTCTAAATTCCATTCCCCTGACTTTTTTACGAATTTCGTAACCAAACCAAAGCAATACAAATACCATAGCACCATCCGAAATCGCTAGGAAAATCCATGCGCCTATACCGTTAATTCGGAAGAAGTCAGGCATTCCCAAGAAAGTAAAGGTGCTAAAAAGTGCTGCAGCAAAGGTCAGCACCCCCAAAGACAGGCCAATATTACCGCCTGCCATCATAAATTCTTCAGAAGATCTCCCTTTCTTATAAGACTTGAGAGAAGCAAAAACCAAAAGGCCTGCGTAAATCAGACCAAAAACCCAAACCCAGAAAATCATAAATCGTCCTCCTCATTTTGCATGCCTGGATGAACCCTGGTACCAATAAAGGTAATGACCACCAATAGCACTGTAATAATAAAACTCGTCCAAAGGCTGTAAGGAATTCCTGCCAGCATTGGTTTAGACACTCCTTGAGGAATGATTAGGGGGGTATAAGTTATGATGCATAAAATAATGGCTGCAAAACAACAAATTTTCCAGTATAACTTCTTTTTTTCCATTTGAATTGGGTTTAGTATCTTTAATTGACAATATACAATTGTTGGTTGACTCTGAACAAAATTTTATTTAAAAGGCCAAATGGCCGGAATAAATACCGGCCATTTGGTAAAATTTTAAAGTCGAGGAAGCGTCAAGCCACCATCCACCATGATCACCTGACCTGTGGAATAAGGGAAATCACCCTTAGCTAAAGCTGTTACCGCCAGACCTACGTCTTCAGGTAAGCCCCATCTTGGTTGAACCATTAATCCTTCACCGATCAATTTGTCATATTTCTCTTTTACACCCGAGGTCATATCTGTTGCAATCACTCCTGGTCTAACTTCAAATACAGGGATGTTATATTCCCCAAGCCTTACTGCAAACAATTGGGTGGCCATACTCATTCCAGCTTTGGCTACACAGTATTCACCTCGATTTACTGAGGCCACTGTTGCAGAAATTGAAGAGACATTGATGATGGAACCAACAAAATCGGCTCCTTTTCCTTTCTGTTCAATCATCCAGTTTGCTGCCAATTGAGAGAGAAAATAAGCTGAGTTAAGGTTGGTTTTCAACACATAATCAAAGCTCTCTTCAGTGGCTTCCAAAATGTCTTTTCGCTCTTTGGGTGCTACACCTGCATTGTTGACCAAAACATTCAATCGACCATAATGGGATTTGATCTTATCCATAATCCCCTGTCTTTCTTCAGCACTCCCAACATCTCCTCGGCAATAAAGCACATCTGCTCCCAAAGCCTTCAATTCTTCAAGGCTGGAGAGGGTATCCTCTTCCTTACGCATGCCATTGATGGCCAAGTCAAAACCTTGCTTGGCCAGGCATTTTGCTATACCTAATCCTATTCCTCGGGATCCCCCAGTGACTAAGGCTACTCTTTTCATGGGTTTATTTTTTATAGTTCAGGGATATCCAACCAGGCTCTTTGTTCCCAGCTTTCTAAGCCTTTTTCTGCTAATTGAACACCTTTAGCACCTTCCATCATGTCCCAAGGGAAAGGAGAATCAGTCACAATATGTTTTAAAAACAATTCCCACTGTACTTTAAAAGCATTGTCCATAGGCTCTTGCTCAGGCACTTTAGACCAGCCCTCATAAAATTCAATAGGTTGAGCGATATCTGGATTCCAAACTGGCTTTGGCGTATTGCCATAATGCTGGATATAGCACTCTCTAAGACCCGCAACTGCAGAACCTTTGGTACCATCCACTTGTACCGTTAGTAGATCATCTCTTCTAACCCTTACAGTCCATGAAGAATTAAACTGGGCAATTACGCCCCCTTCTAATTCAAATGTGGCATAAGCAGCATCATCTGCAGTACATTTGTAAGGTTTCCCTTGCTCGTCAACACGTTCCTTAATATGCGTGGCTCCCAAACAAGATACCGCTTTCACTTTGCCGAAAATATTGTCCAAAACATATCTCCAATGACATAACATGTCTACAATGATTCCACCATCATCTTCTTTACGGTAGTTCCAAGATGGTCTTTGAGCAGGTATAGATTGTCCTTCAAATACCCAATAGCCAAACTCACCTCTTACAGAAAGAATCTCTCCGAAGAATCCGTTTTCAATTAGTCTTTGAAGTTTCCTTAAACCAGGCAACCATAATTTATCCTGTACTACGCCATTTTTAACACCTGCTTCTTTACAAATCTCATGTAATTCCAAAGCTGTTGCAGTATCTACTGCCACTGGTTTTTCACAATAAATATGCTTGCCTGCTTTTACTGCCTGCTTAACCGCTTCTGCTCTTCTACCAGTAGTTTGGGCATCAAAGTAAACGCTGTACTGGTCATCATTCATGACACTATCCAAATCCGTAGTGTATTTGGCTACACCAGAACGCTTGCTTAAAGCTTTCAATTTTGCTTCATTTCTTCCTACCAAAACCGGGTCGGGCATAATGGTATCCCCATTGTCTAATTTTACGCCACCTTGTTTGATAATTTCTGCGATGCTACGCATCAAATGTTGATTGGTACCCATCCTTCCGGTGACACCGTTCATGATTATTCCTACCTTGTGTTCCATTTTTATTTTTTTTAACTCTTATAATAACTTTCTACAATCTTGTCCAAAAACGCCTTCTGATCTCCAGCCCAATGCCTGTCAGAAAAAATTTCCACTTCATTAAACCCAGAAAATCCTGCTTCCTCGGCCCATCCTCTAATGGTAGGGATATCGATACATCCTTCTCCCATCAAGCCTCTGTCATTTAGAAAATCTACCGTTGGGCACATCCAGTCACAAATATGAAAAGCATAAAGATTTTCATTTCGACCACACCTTAGCAGTTCCTCTCTCAAATCAGGATCCCACCAAAGGTGATATACATCAGCCGCTACTCCCACATGATCAGAACCTATGGCCTCCGCCATTTCATTGGCCTGACGCATGGTATTGACCGCAGACCTGGTGTCAGCATACATAGGATGCAAAGGTTCAATGGCAAGCTTTACCCCATGTTCAATGGCAAAGGGCAATACTTTTTCGATGCCCTCTCTGATTTGCTCACGTGATTTGACCAAAGACTGGCCAGGATCTGCACCACAAACCAATACGATCATTGGAGCACCTAGCGCGGCTGCTTCTTCTATGGCAACATAGTTGTCCTGAATGGCCTGGTCTCGGGTCTTCTGAGAAACGGAAGGGAAAAACCCTCCCCTTACCAAGGATACAATTTCTAATCCATGACTCCTTAACCTATGACCCGAAGCTGCAATGTCTCTACCACCTAGGTATTGACGCCAAACAGAAATGCCCTTTACCCCTACTCTTTCGTAGTTTTCAGCGGATTCTTCTAAGCTCCATGGCTTTGTTGTGATGGTATGTATACAGAGCTTGCTAAGGTCTTTTATTGGTTCTACGCTCATGATAGACAGTTGAAGAAAGTATAATAAGTATCCTTATCTATGATTCTTTGAACATATAAGGCCAATTCTCTGGCATGATAATCTCCCCACATGCTGGATTCATTGCAAGCAACTTTTTGTCCAGCAGGTACATTGTCCCATCCATTTGGCTCATGGTAAATAGAGTGTAAGATTAATCCCTGATGGTTTTTATCTGTGCTAAGATACGGTTCGCCTAATAAAGTTTTTAATACGGTAAGCCCTGCTTTCCAATACTTATCTCCTTTTTCTGAATCACCCTTTTTCTTAAGATAATGGCCAAGTCTTAACAACCCTTGTGCACCAATGGCTGCCGCAGAACTATCAACCGGTTCAAAATCATTATATGGGTCAGCTGGACGAGACAAGTAATCACCTAATTTATGCAAATTAGGTGCTCCCGTGTCCCAGTAAGGGATACCATCTGTTGGCGTATGCTCGATGTAGAAGTCACAGGATGCGGTAGCGGCTTTCAACATAAAAGCTTTTATTTCTGCAGGATCACCAAAGGCTTTAAGAGAAGTGTCTGATAAAGTCTCAAGGTATTCTAACTCTTCTGCAAAACCACACATTGCCCAAGCCAATCCACGCGTCCATGTAGAGAACCCTGTATAGCCCTGCTGAGAATTTGGACAGCGGTAGTTGCCGTCATTGGTGTTGAAGACACTCTCATGGGCAGTTCGTCCCCATAGGTCATAGCGGTCTCTACCTTCTCCATAATAGACAGCGTAATCTGCAGTAGCTTTCGCATGTTGCAAGCCTCTTACTAATAGGTTTACTTTTTTGTCATTTTCTTCCTGTAGCACGTGCCCCAGGCTATGACTCAACATTAGAATTCTGACAGTACGAATGGTGTCCACAAATAGTGAATGTGGTCCATTAAAGGAATACATGTATCCACCATCTTTAATAGGAGACCATCTACTGGCTTGTACAGCACCTGAAATTTTCAATGCCAACTCGTAGTAATTTTTTTCCCATTCTACATAGGGGATTTTCTCTTCCACCATTAACCTCAATAGGTTGCCGTAGGTACTGACATTATTGAAGCCATGATCGTGAACGCCTGTGTGGCTGATATGTGGGGCCATGTATTGATGCGTTTTTAGTTTTCCTTTTTCTAGGAAACTTTTCTCACCTGTTGCATCAAACTGTAATATGGACGAACCAAATTGAAAGCCCTGCGTCCATTCAGTCCATCCTCTGGTTGCATATTTCCCATCTACGGTAAAAACCGGTGAACCTTGATTTTGGGGATATTCCTTTTCAATTGCGGAGATTTTCTCAGCAGAGAGTTGCCAAAATTTATCCAAGCCGGATTTGAGATCTTTAGCTTGAATTTCAGAATCAATTGCAATCATAAATTTAATGGGTTTAAGTTTATTTTGGATTTGAGATTTTCATCCTTAAAATTCAGAATTATTGTCTGAATTTTAGGTTGTCAAACCATGCACTTTTTGTTTAAGAAGTTAAAGGTATTTTAAATTTTATCAAATATAAAAGCATAATTCAATCTAATGCTGGTACTTTTCGTTTTCTAGCGACCTAAACTCAGAGGGAGAAACACCTGTTTTTTTCTTGAAAATCCTACTGAAATAAGAGGGATCTTGGTAATTCAACTGATAGGCAATTTCCTTATTTGAAAGATCCGTATAGATAAGATACCTCTTGGCTTGAAGCATCAAACGCTCCAAAATGACCTCTCCAGCGGTCATACCTGTGATTTTCTTAACATGTTTGTTTAGAATACTGGGTGCAAGGTGCATCATTTCTGCAAAATCCTGAACCTGATGCACTTGCCTAAACTTATGTTCAAGCAATGCATTAAACTGTTGGACAAGGGCAAAATCTGGATCAAGTGTATTTTTTTTATCAGCAAAATACCTTAAGTAATACTGCTTACATTTAATTAGAAAAATCTGGAGGTAATTATTTAAAATGTCAGTAGTAAAACTGTTCCATTGTTTGTATTCTTTGCTAATCGCCTCTATCAAATCGGTAATGTCCTTGAAATCAACTGAATTTAAGTTGAGAATAGGAACCAAAGTTGGGTTATTAAAATAAGGAAGTTGAAAAAGAAACTCTTCATTCTTGGTATCTAAGGAATAAAACTCTCTGGAAAAAACCATTAAATATCCATGATAATCATTCTCTCTACTAATTTTATGCACCTGCCCTGGTGAAAGGAAATGAACACTTTGTGAATGAATGGAATGGTCATTGAAATCTATCTCATGCTTTCCAGCACCATTTACAAAAACACATATTTCATAATATTTATGCCGATGGGGCCTATCAGTCTCATGAGGATAGGTTCTGTTCTGTATGGTTTTCCCTTGTACCTCATAAATTTGAAATGGCCTTTTATTGGTTATCTCTGGCATTTCGTACGTTTTGATAGGTTCTTCCATAGCAATCCTTACATCCAACTCCTAAGATACCAAATTCTTAAAACCAATCTTTCAAAAATCCACAATAAATCAAGATAAACATCAAACTATTTTATCACATTAACATTATTAAAGGTGTAAAATTAAATATAATGTAAATTTTTATTTTATTTGTTATCATATTTTTAAAAATAGAGGTAAAATATTACCTTTGAAACATCAAACAGAGACAAATGGTCTCTTATACTGTAGGATGATGAAACTGGCAGACATGCCCTCCTGTCTCGAGGGTGGAGATCACAGAATAAAGAAAATAGCGAGCTCGTATTTTTCCTAACTGCTCCTTGGAGGTTCGACTCCTTCTCCTACAGCAGGTTATTTTGGGTTTATTGTTAATTGACTAAAGCTATGAGACATTGTTTCATAGCTTTTTTTTTGCAAAAAAAGACATTATAATTAATCCTTTCCTATAATCTAAAATAGGCAGTAAACAACTCATATAAAATGGGATTTGATTTAAAAGCAATCTAACACTGCCATTAGCGAGCACGCCATTCCGCCTGAAGAAGGGCAGAAGATCGAATTGCTAAATACCATTAAGCAAATTATTAACGCTCTTAATGAAAAAAAATAGCTGAACAATAAAAAAGCAGGAGAATATCTCCTGCTTTTTATTTTGAAAACTAAACCAACTATTATTTAACTACCATAATACAAACAAAATTAACAATAACTGATTAAAAACCAAATTTAGAAGATAAAATCTGGTTAATTATCTATTTTTTGTTACCTACTTTGTACAATATACCTAATGATAGGCCTTGGCTATACTGGATTGCTGCATCCTGATCAATATCATAAAGAGATATCCCTGTGAAGGTTACGTTAATGATGCTTGATATTTTTGCAGTTAGTGTCAAATCCAGTCTGTGATCAATATTTTTCATAGAAAGGGTCTCGTAATTAGCAAACATTGTATAGCGAGACTTAAGGTTTAAATTCTCAGAAAGATCTTTATCTAAACTGGCAAAGACCTGCATTGCCAACCATTCTATTCTTACTTTATCACCTGGCAAAACACCATAGTTTGAAGGTACATTATTAATAATTTGATCATCTGACATAAATGTGAACCTCGGAGAAAAGGGACCTATTCTTAGGAAAAATTCCTTACTGGGTTTAAACTCAAACCCAAGGGAAGAGGTTAAATAACCTGGAGCCATAAATTTCGAAATCAATGATTGTGTACCATCCTCATTGTATTTATAACCTTCGGCAAATTGTGAAAGGTAATTTACAGAGAAGTAACTAGACCATTTTTCACTCAATTGGTAACCTAACTTTGAATCTAAAAATATCCTATCGTTAGATTTTCTTGTACCTTCACCTTCATTGCGAACAATTCCAAAAAGAAGCTCTAATTCATTGTCCCAGGAAATTTTTTCTTTTTGATAGAGCGCTTTTCCTGCTATGATGCTTCCAAATGATACGGAATTTACCCCTCCTGCTTTCCAGTTGCTGCTAAAGCCTGCCTGATTAAAGTTTAGTCCTGCGCTAAACTCCGATTGCCAGTAACTGGTATCTGCAGGTATTTGTTCCAGCGAGTCTGAAACCACTTGGGCGGTGATAACCGTTGTTGTTATGACAAAAACCAAAAAGGTTAGTAGAAAATTTTTCATGCTTTTTTTATTAGAATTTATTATTATTTGTTTTAATCAGAACAATTTCGCGACCTATCGTTTAATTTTAAATATTCACCAAATTAAAAGTTGAAAATAAAATTTTAAATTAACCGTAAAATCGATACGAATTGCAAATTTATGGAAAATCAAACAGAAGAAACACTGATAGTCAGAGATTTTTTAGCTAGGCAAAGAACGAAACTCGCTAATGAGCGCACGCTTTTGGCATATATTAGGACGAGTTTATACTTCATTGTGAGCGGTACAGCTTTAATGAAAGTCAATGACCTCGAAAATGTTAAAAACCTTGGTTATTTCTCCTTTATGATAAGTGTAATGTTATTGATTGTAGGTTTTATTAATTTTTTTAAACTTAAAAGAAAATTATCTAAAGGGAGATACGAGAAAATGTAAAGAGTGGGATGCCCATCTTTTTATTATTTAAATTTGGTAAGCTATTTGTATACTAAAAATTGAAACCAAACTTTATACAAATGAAGCTTCTAGGAATAGTTTTGATCATTGCAGGCATTGCCATGTTTTTAATGACTGGGTTTTCGTTCACAACCGAAGAGACAGTAATAGATGCAGGACCGTTAAAATTAAGCGCTGACAAAGAACAAAGTGTGGACTGGCCCCCTTATGCGGGCGGGATCGCCGTAATTGCTGGCATTGTATTATTAGCTGTTGGTAGGAAAAAATAATCCGCTAACGTTTTTTATATTTTAAAGCCTGTTTTTATGCCGCATTGTAGGATAGCTAATAATTGATGTAATCACTTCCTAAAAAAATCGCCACAATTTACTTGTGGCGATTTGAAGACTTGGGTTTGATTAACCTTAGTTACTTTCAATCAATCAATTTAACATTTTCAATCATCTCTGGTTCCAATTCAAAAAACCTTTGGTGAATATTAAAGATTTCTTCCCCTTCTTTAGCTTTCTTAGGAAGGTATTTCCCATCTTCCTGCATTACATAGGCATTTTCATTGTCCAAAAGATTGTACTTTAAAATATTCATTAATTGCTTCTGCAGGAATTGATTTTCCACCTTAAACAAGGACTCTAATCGTTTATCAAAACTTCTAACCATGGCATCAGCACTACCTACATAAATTGTAGGATCACCATTGTTATGGAAATGATAAATTCTAGAATGCTCGAGGAAGTCGCCTACAATAGAGATCACCTCAATGTTTTCACTTAATCCTTTTCTGCCAGGCCTCAGACAACAGATGCCACGCACAATCAACTTCACAGGTACTCCCGCCTGAGACGCACTGTAAAGCGCGTGGATGAATTCCGAATCTTCAAGAGAATTAATTTTTATAAAAATCCCAGAAGGCAACCCTTTGCTTGCATTTTCTGATTCAATATTGATGAATTCTATGAGATTATTTCTCATATCACGTGGTGAGGTGATAAGGTTTTGATAGCTTGTTGGAGCTGAATGTCCGGTAATTACATTGAAAAACTCAGAAACATCATTTGCAAGCGTCTCGTCTGTCGTTAGAAGTCCAATATCTGTATAAATACGACTGGTTTCTTCATTGTAATTCCCTGAGCCTAAATGAACATAACGGGTAACTCTATTTTCTTCTTTTTTAACAATCAGCAGTAATTTTGTGTGCGTCTTGAAATTACTTACACCATAGATTACAAAACAGCCTGCTTTCTGCATCTTTTTTGCTTCTCTGATGTTGTTTTCCTCATCAAAACGGGCTTTAACTTCAAATAATACGGAGACGTGCTTGCCATTTTCTACCGCTTTTAGTAGAGCGCCAACAATTCTTGAGTTTTTCGCCAGGCGATAAATCGTCATCTTGATGGCCATAACATGTGGGTCGTCAGCAGCCTTATCCAGCAGCTCAAGAATCGGCTCCATGTCATTGTAAGGATGATGAAGCAAAATATCCTTGTTTTTTAGCACCTGGAAGATGTCTTCAGAGGCAGCTTCAGGGTATGACAATGGAGGAATTGGATCGTGTATAGCAGGAATTTTGTCTTTAAACCGCTTGTTACCAATCACCTGCCACAAACCTGTGAAATCCATCAAGCTTTTACGCTCAATTTTAAATATACTGTCATCATTGAGTGTCCAGCGCTGTTTTAGCAAATTGACCATGTATTTGCTATAGCCTTCTTCGATTTCAATCCGAACAACTCTACCTGTCTTACGCTCATTGAGTTTACGTTTCACTTCTTCCAAGAAATTGGAATCCATGTCTTCACTTTCCTCCAAGGTAAAATCACCATTCCTCGTTATCCTAAATAGGTTAATCGATTCAATGTTCACATTTCTAAATAGCGAAACAATATGCTCCCTTATCATTTCTTCAATGGGCACACAAATCGTCATGTCCTCCCTTTCCAACTCAAAAAACCGTGGAATATTGGAAGGAATCTGTACGAATGAAAGTTTCTTATTGTCTTTCTTTTCCCCAGGACCTATAGTAACTACCCCAAAAATCAACAATTTGTTCATCAAAATGGGAAAGGTATGGTAACCATCAAAGACCATAGGGGTCAACATTGGATAGACTGCCTTGTAAAAATAATCTTCAATTGTCTTTTGCTCTTCCGCCAACAGGTTACGCACATTGCTTAATTGAAAACCAGCTTGTTTGGTAGTAGTGAGCAGTTCATCCACAAACTGTCGCTGAAGCTTGTTATGGAAAATCTGGGATTCGATCATCAGCTTCTTCTTAAAACTATCTTCTCGCAAACCAGAATAGTCTATTCTGACCTTATCATAGTCCAGGTAGTTATATAAAGAGCCAACCCTGATCATGAAAAACTCATCAAGGTTAGAGGCTGCTATCGCTAGAAATTTAAATTTCTCAAAAATATTCCGCTTGTCCTTTTTAATCTGATCAACAACCCGGTCATTAAATTTTAACCAGCTAAGGTCCCTGCTGATTAATTTACTACTATTTATGGTTTCTTCAATTTTATCGAGCTGGATCAATTTCATATGTATTTCATTAAATTGGGAAAAAGTTGATCAATGATACTAAATTATTTAGAGAATAAAAAAAGGGCATTTAGCCCTTTTTTTATTCTCTACGGAAAACCTTTTGGCAACCGTTAGGTATCAATTTTGGCATATTTAGCATTCTTTTCTATAAACTCTCTTCGAGGAGCCACTTCGTCACCCATAAGCATACTAAATAGATGATCAGCCTCGGCTGCAGAGTCAATGGTTACTTTTTTCAATGTCCTGGATTCTGGGTCCATGGTAGTAGTCCAAAGTTGCTCAGGATTCATTTCACCAAGTCCTTTATACCTCTGAATACCTACACTGTCTTCTTTCCCATCAGGCGCCATCTCTTTGATAGCAATTTGTCTTTCTTCTTCAGTCCAGATATACCTTTCTTCTTTTCCTCTTTTCAAAAGATAAAAAGGTGGAAGCGCAATATAAAGGTAACCATATTCAATCAAGCTTCTCATGTACCTGAAAAACAAGGTCAGAATTAATGTTCTAATGTGAGAACCATCAATATCAGCATCCGTCATGATTATGATTTTATGATAACGGAGTTTGGATAAGTCCAATTCCTTTTCGTCATTAACGGTACCGAATTTAACACCAAGCGCTGTTAATATATTTTTGATTTCCTCATTATCGTAGATTTTATGTTCATGCGCTTTTTCTACGTTTAATATTTTTCCTTTCAAGGGCAATATCGCTTGGAAATCTCTATCTCTTCCTTGCTTGGCTGAACCACCAGCAGAGTCCCCTTCCACCAGGTACAATTCGCACACAGCAGGATCAGAATTCGCACAATCGGCCAGTTTACCAGGGAGTCCACCACCTCCAAGTACATTCTTACGCTGCACCATCTCACGGGCCTTTTTGGCTGCGTGCCTGGCCTGAGCTGCCAGTACCACCTTACCAATTATTATTTTTGCCTCTTTTGGATGTTCTAATAGCCAGAATTGTAATGTTTCTGAAACTGAAGCATCTACTGCTCCTGTCACATCGGAGTTACCCAATTTGGTTTTGGTTTGCCCTTCAAACTGTGGTTCCGCCACTTTAACAGAAATTACCGCTGTAAGGCCTTCTCGAAAATCATCACCTGAAATCTCAAGTTTCAGCTTATCAAGCATCCCTGACTTATCAGCATAGCTTTTAAGCGTTCTGGTAAGTGCTCTTCTAAAACCTGAAACGTGGGTACCACCTTCATAGGTATTAATGGTATTCACATAGGACACAACATTCTCTGTATAGGAGTTATTGTAGCCCATGGCAACCTGAACAGGTACACCATTCTTCTCAGACTCTATATAAATTGGTTTTTCAATTATCTTTTGTTTGTTTTCGTCCAAGTATTCAACAAATTCAACCAAACCACCCTCAGAATAGAATTCATCAGTTCTGAAGTTTCCGTCATCCTCTTTCTCTCGAAGGTCTTTTAAAGAAATCCGAATGCCCGCATTCAAGAAGGCCATCTCACGTAAACGGTTAGCGATTGTTTCGTACTTGTATTCCAATGCTTGGAATATCTCATGGTCAGGCTTGAAATGCACATGAGTACCACGATCATCCGTTTTACCTATCTCCCTAACTACATATTGAGGAACACCTCTAACATATTCTTGCTCATGTATTTTTCCATCTCTTTTGACGGTTACTGTCAAGATAGAAGAAAGGGCATTCACACATGAAACCCCCACTCCGTGTAGTCCTCCAGACACTTTGTACGTATCTTTGTCAAACTTACCACCAGCGTGTAAAACAGTCATTACCACCTCAAGTGCAGACCTGTTTTCTTTCTTGTGAAATTCAGTAGGAATACCCCTACCATTGTCCTGTACCGAAACAGAATTGTCTTCATGAATTGTAACTGAAATGGTGTCACAATGGCCGGCTAATGCTTCATCAATGGAGTTATCAACTACCTCCCAAATCAAATGATGCAACCCTTTGACACCTATGTCACCAATATACATGGCGGGTCTTTTTCTAACCGCTTCCAACCCTTCCAACACCTGAATATTCTGGGCTGAATAATCGCTTTTATTCGACGACGCTTTTTCCTGACTCATAGTAAGACTTTATGGCAAAAGAAGTGCCATTTCAAATTCAAATATTTTAAACTAAACTAAAGACAAAAATACACAAAAAAAACGAGAATGTAACCCTTTTAAGGGCTATTGTTACTATATTATGCACCGCCTGTTACTTTGGGTCCAAGTATTAGGTATTGGCTAACAAAAAGGTACTAAACATATATCATAGCTAAAGTTCATTACCATTCCACCAATTGCAGTTTCTCTTGATTTATAATCAAGGCTATTTTCACCACCTGAACAAAAATCAATTAATCAGTTACCCTGAAAAAATACGATTACTTTAAACCCCAAACTTTTGCAATTCAATACTGGCCCGTACTTAACAGCACCAGTGTGCAAGCTGGTACAACGGCAATTCCTTTTTCTCTAGCCAAATCCATAAATTCCTGATTTTCAGTTCCCGGATTAAATATTATTCTTTCGGGCTTAAGGGAAAGTATATAGTCATACCATTCCGTTTGATTTTGAGGACCTACATAGAGTGTCACCGTATGAATATCTGGTAAAACTGGTTTTTCTCTTAAATTCAATATTTTTTCTCCTGAGGTTACGCCCGTTTTAATTCCAACAGGAACAAAAGGTACAGCTCTTTCTTTCAACATAGTGGCTGCCGTATGCGCATATCTCGCAGGATTCGGACTTGCACCAAAAACGACTGTTTTTTTACTTTTTTCCATATTCACCTCTTCATTAAAACTACTTGTTTCGCATACCTGCTTTACTGTACTTTTCTATCAATTTTTCAGCGCAACGTTCACCATCCATAGCGGCCGAAACGATGCCTCCAGCATAACCTGCCCCTTCTCCACATGGATAAAGCCTGCTAATTTGGGGGTGCTCAAATCCTTCTTTACTTCTGGGGATTCTCACTGGTGAGGATGTCCTGCTTTCCACACCTACTATTTGGGCTTCATTGGTATAATATCCTTTCATTTTTTTATCCAGGAGTGGCAAGGCCATGGCCAATCGTCTTGCGATAAAATCAGGGAGAACATTGTTCATATTTACACTCTTCAAACCTGGTTGATAAGACGTAGGCAGTAAGTCTTTACTTGGTTTATTATTTACAAAATCTACCATTCTCTGTGCCGGAGCCACCTGAGATTCACCTCCTGCAAGCCAAGCTGCCTTCTCTGCCTCTTGCTGGAATACCAAAGCCGCGAGCGGTCCGTATTTTTGATAAGTTGGCAGGTCTTCCAATTCCACTGCTACAACCATACCAGAATTGGCAAATTTACCATCTCTTCTACTAGGACTCATTCCATTGACAACTATTTCACCCGGTGATGAAGCCGAAGGTACTATAAACCCCCCTGGACACATACAAAAAGAGAAAACGCCACGTTGTTTTCCATCTAAAACAGTTTGCTGTACTAAGCTATAAGATGATGCTGGCAAAAATGGCCCTCTATCCGAAGGACAATGATATTGGATACTATCTATTAATTTTTGGTCATGTTCTATACGTACTCCCAAGGCAAATGGCTTTGCTTCAATCAATACTTTCTGCCTTGTAAGTAATTGAAAAACATCTCTGGCAGAATGCCCAGTTGCTAAAATTACACCTAAACCAGTGATTTTTTCTCCCTCGCTTGTAATTACACCCTGGATGGTATCTTTATTCAAAAGAAGCTCAGTAACCTTTGTATTGAACAACACCTCCCCCCCTGCTTCAATTATAGTTTCACGAAGTCGGGTTATAAGTTGGGGGAGTTTATTGGTGCCGATATGAGGGTGGGCATCGACTAAAATATCTTCATTGGCACCATGGGCGACCAAGATCTCCATAATGCGTCGTAAATCACCTCTTTTCTTGGACCTTGTATATAATTTACCATCAGAATAAGTCCCTGCACCCCCTTCTCCAAAACAATAATTAGAATCAGGATTTACGATATGTTCCTTATTCAGTGCAGCCAGATCTCTCCTTCTAGCACGTACATCTTTGCCTCGTTCTAGGACGATAGGCTTTATTCCAAGTTCAATGGCCCTTAAGGCTGCAAAAAGACCTGCTGGACCTGCTCCTACAATTATTAACGGGTCACTATGCTTTACATTAGGATAATCCTTCCCGCTATTTACCAAAGGCTCAGGAACCTGACCACTGTAAACTTCTACGGTTACATTAATTTTAACCTTTTTGCTTCTTGCATCAATAGACCTTTTTGTTGCCCTTATGATTAAGTCTTTCTGCTCAGCAAAACCTGATTTTTCCGCTGCTATTTTTTGAAACAATAACGCATTATAGGCTTCTTCAGGGCTGAGTACCAGCTGCAATTCTTTTTTCATATCTATTTTTCCACCACATCAAGCAACTCAGTCTCTACCCAATGCTTGCCCCATTCCTTGATTTCCGATTCTGTCCATAATTCAGGATAAAATATTACTTTTTGAAATCTAGGAGGCAAAAACTTTTGCCAATTGGTACCACCAGTAGCGGCGATATCCGTAGGATTTTTGTGAAGGTATTTAACTGCGGATTTGTAATGAGCTAGGGGCCAATAAACGTTGGCTTTCTCATCCAGCTCTTTCATTAAATCTGTCAATTCCTCGTCCTTATCATCGAGGTAAACATACTTTTTCCACAAGTTATTCTTTCTGAATTTAGATATCAACTCCTTCAATTCATCACCATATTTATCTTCAAATGACTGGAGGGTAAGTGTCTTTTCTCCGGTAGCCAATTCTTTGGCTCCATATTGCCAATAGAGTATATCAAAAAGGCTATCGATACTAGTTAAGTTAATGTCCTTGTAGTCTTCTCGCTCTTCCAGGTACACAAGATTTTGAATATCTGTACACATGATCTCAATCATTCTATACTGAGCACTTTGAAAACCACTGGCTGGAAGAAGAGACATCCTGAATTTCATGAATTGTTCTCTTTCCATCCCTTTCCACATCACCGCAAAAGATGAGATCAGTAAGTCAAAATACATAATGACCCTTTTTATCCTCTCCTTAAAAAACTTCAACTCTATATGGTCAACTGCCGCCATTTGTTCTATCTCCCAAAGGATGAGGTTAAAATACAGTTCGGTGATCTGATGATATATAATGAAAATTTTTTCGTCCTTAAAGGAAGTCCTGGGCTGCTGAAGGGTAAGCAGCGTGTCTAAATTTATATAATCCCAATAGTTAAGGTAATCGGCATGTAACAGTCCTTCCAAATAAGAGGATAAATCCTGTCCAGAAGCCCTAAATTTTTCTTCTAGTAGTTTAATTTTATCTACAATTTCTTTTTCGGGATATTTTTTTTCCATGCAAAGGTGCCGAAGCATTAATTCATTAATATACGCTATAGAGAATAATTTTCGATGTTACGCGAGTAGAAATTCTTTCGAAATGCCAAATTAATACGTTTTTCTTTGTAATCAGCGACACTTTAAACCAAAAATTGTCTTTCAATGACTCGAATCAGAAAATCTTTACCGTTGGTAATTTTAGTCTATTCTACTTTTTATAACCACTGTCTTGGTAGGTGTCAGAGGATCATTACTGAAGAAGGTGATGGTTTTGTGATCGATGCCTCTTCTTCCTTTTGGGTCAAAGGTGAATACGAGATCAACTTTTTCTCCACTTTGAATATTCATTTTAGGCATATCCAAAGTTAAGCATTCACAGTTGCTAACAATTTTTCTTATATTCAATGGTTTTGGGCCTTCGTTCTCAAGTGTCAATATTCGGGAAACCACATTTTTAGAACCTATCTTTCCTAAGTTAATTTCCATTTCAGCTATTGAAAGTTTGGGCACTTCATTTACCTGGCTTACTGGCAAAGGATCGAAATATTCATGAATGGTAGCCAATAAATTTATAGGTATTTCAAAATGTTCACCCGATAAAAGGGAGAGCTTAAATGAATCACGCGTAAAGCCAAGGTCATTTTTTATAATGGGGTCATATTCGATTTCTAAAACACCTCTAGTATTGCTTTCTACTACAGGGGGTACCATTCGCACTTTCACATGGTTGGGGATACTATCCTGCTTTAAATTCAACTGAATAGGAAAGTCATTGAAATTATAAAAATCTATGACTTTAACCTTAGGCTTATTTGTATAAAGCGTCCCCAAATTGTTTTGATCAAAAACAAATCCCAAGCCACCTTTTCTAATTTTGTAATGGGATTCAGGATCATTAGGAAAGTGAACATTTACCCCCTCTAAAAATAAGGAGTCACCCAAAGGCTTTACATTAGTTTTAACCAAAATCATTTTAGAAAAAGTACCCCCTCGAGATTCAGGATCGAAGGTGATCTGAAGGTGACCAATTTTATTTGGTGCTAATGAATCCTGAGAATAGGCAACTACTGCACAACCGCAATCAGTAATAACTTCATTGATATAGGCATTTGAATCAGTTTCATTCAAATAGTAAAAATCCGCGATATGCTCTCCTTGCTCAGGCATTACCGCACCAATATTTATCAGATTGTTTTCCCAGACCAATCCTCCACGCTCAACTTCCTGACTATTAACCTCTACTATAGAAGAAAACAAAAAAACACTGACGAATAACAAAAACACTGTGTACTTCATAATGACAAATAACGATAAAATTACCACAAATTATTGCTTAAATTCCTTAAATTTGTGTCAAAAACACAGTAATGGCAAGAGTACTCACAGGTATACAAAGTTCAGGAAAACCGCATTTAGGTAATATTTTGGGTGCAATTAAACCGGCCATAGCCTTAACCAAAAACGAGGACAATGAGTCCTATATATTCATTGCTGATTTCCACTCCCTCACCACAATTAAAGACCCTGTGGCGAGAATAGAAAATGTTAATGCTGTAGCAGCAGCATGGTTGGCTTTTGGTTTGGACATTAATAGATCGGTTTTTTACCGGCAGTCAAGAATCCCTCAGGTGACTGAGCTCACCTGGTATTTGAGTTGCTTTACCCCTTACCCTATGCTGGCCAATGCCCATAGCTTTAAGGACAAGTCCGATCGGTTATCGGATGTAAATGCAGGCTTGTTCACTTATCCTGTATTGATGGCTGCTGACATTCTTTTGTATGGAGCTGATCTTGTACCTGTGGGGAAGGATCAATTGCAGCATTTAGAAATTTCCAGAGACATCGCTAGCACTTTTAACCATCGCATTGGAGAGGAGCTCCTTAAAGTTCCTGAGGCACGCATCAGTAATGAGGTAATGATTATTCCCGGTACAGATGGGCAAAAAATGAGCAAATCTTACAACAACTATATTGATATTTTTCTGCCCGAAAAACAATTAAAGAAAAATGTGAATACTATAATTACTGACAGCACTCCACTGGAAGAACCAAAAGATCCGGACGTCTGTAACGTTTTTAATTTATACAAATTAATCGCCAATGAGGATCAAACTTCAATCCTTAGAGAAAAATACCTTGCTGGCAACTTTGGTTTTGGCCATGCCAAAAAGGAATTACTTGAATTAATACTAGACACCTATAAAAACGAACGAGAGCAATTCAACTATTATATGAATAACCTTCCCGACCTAGAATCAAAGTTAAAGGCAGGAGAAGAAAAAGCTAGAGAAGAAGCCAATCAGCTTTTAGCAACCCTTAGAAAAAAACTGGGTTTCGGATAAATATTCAACCCCCATTGAATTGAGCAGTTTTTAGTAACTTAAAAGCTATGGAAATCAGGTGCATAAGCCCCTGATTTTTTTTTGACCAGATCCAAAAAAAAGCTCGTGCTGACATTTTTCAATAGGTGTCGGGGTCAATCCTTAGAGCAGGCAGTATTGAAAAGATGAGTAGCTCATTTTTTCACCATTTCAATTAAAAAAAAAAATGATAATCAGTTCAAACCCAAAATTATAGGTTTGAAACCAATTACCATTTATCAGGAAATCATAGAGACTACTTATCTCGATCTCCAAAGGTCTTTCAACGATTTGCCATTTATAACCATGACAAATCTAGTTGGATTTGGTACCAATACAATTCTTACATCTTGACCATCAAACTGTTCCGACTCAATTGGAACACCTTCTCTACCCTGAACATCATAAGTGATTACTCCTCGGGCATCTGGCAACATTGGTACGTATTTATTAGCCAAATACGCTGAAGGAAGCAAGACGTCGTTGTCCGAAACCAAGGTGGCATAAATATCCTCTAATTTACCTTCCAGTTCATCTCCAAACTCCTCATTCAGATCATCTTCAAGGTCATGCAATTCCTCCTCAATGTCATCATATTCCGGGTCAGCATAAGTTATTTCGCTCAACTTAATTCGCAACTGTACGATCTTGGAGAGCTCCACATCTAATTTTTCAAAATCCATATAAGCTATTACTATTATATTTTTAACTACATGAAGGTAAATAATCTGAAATCATATTCCAACTTAGAATTATTAAAAGTACTTAAGGCATGCCATATATTTGAGGCATTTAAAAATCTAAAGACACTTCAAGGCTAAATCCATATAAATGCTTATATTTTGGACATAAATCTCAAACCAAAATTAATTTTTTTCAAAAAATGACAGATTCATCCATAATCAACAAAGCGGAGGCATGGCTCAATAGTAACATCGATGAAAAGAGCAAGCAAGAGATAAAGGACTTACTAAATGATCCGGACAATACGGATCTTATCGATTCTTTTTATAGGGACCTGGAATTCGGAACTGGCGGCCTCAGAGGCTTAATGGGCGTTGGTTCTAATCGAATCAACGTTTATACCATCGGTATGGCCACTCAGGGACTGGCCAACTATTTAAAAGCAAGTTTTCCAGGTGAAGAAATTAGTCTTGCCATTACCCATGACTCTCGAATTAACAATACCCTATTTGCAGAAACTACTGCCAATGTTCTTACCGCAAATGGCATTAAAGTTAAGTATTTCAGAGAAATGCGACCTACCCCTATGCTATCCTATGCCATTAGGTATTACGGCTGTCAAAGTGGTGTAATGGTAACTGCTTCTCATAATCCCAAAGAGTACAATGGCTACAAAGTCTACTGGGATGATGGAGGTCAAGTAGTTTCACCTCATGATAAAAACATCATTTTAGAAGTATTAAAAATCAAGTCCATCGATGATGTTAATTGGAACAAAAATGATGCGCTCAAAGAATACATTGAAGAAGACTTTGACCTTTTTTACCTTAATGAGGTAAAAAAATTAAGCATGTCTCCGCTAACTAATTTGGCAGAAAAAGACATGTCCATAGTATTTTCACCCATCCATGGTGCCTCTGGGAAAATGGTCCCTGCTGCCCTAAAAGTTTTCGGTTTTGAAAACATTCATGTGGTAAAAGAACAAATTGAGCCTGATGGAAATTTCCCAACAGTAAAGTACCCAAATCCTGAAGAGACTGAGGCTTTGGATCTTTCTATCAAGTTGGCCAAAGAAATAAATGCTGAACTTGTTCTGGCATGTGACCCGGATGGAGACAGATATGCTGCCGTTGTCAAAAATGAGAGAAGCGAATACGAATTGCTAAATGGCAATCAAACAGGCGCACTTATTATTTATTACCTGCTATCTATGTACCAAGAACATGGCAGACTTACGGGCAATCAATTTACTGTAAGTACGATAGTGACTACAGGGTTATTAGGAGAAATCAGTAAAGGCTTTGACGTTCCTTATTATGATGTTCTGACAGGTTTCAAGAACATTGCAGCGGTAATCCTTGCCAATGAAGGTAAAAAAGAATTTATCGCTGGGGGCGAGGAGAGTTATGGCTTCTTGGTAGGCGACTTCGTTAGAGACAAGGATGGGGTTTCTGCCTGTGCGATAGTGGCTGAGATAATGGCCTACTACAAGCAGAAAAACATGAATATCATCGATGTCCTGGCAGAGATATACATGGAATATGGATTTTACAAAGAATCACTTATTTCCATCACCAAAAAAGGGAAGGATGGGGCTGAACAAATACAAGCATTAATGAAGGGCTTTAGAACAAATAGACCAAAGTCCATTAATGGAATAGCGATTAGTAAAATTGTGGACGTTCAGGAAAGTAAGGTTTACGACATGACTGCGGGAACGGAATCGGTGTTGGATTTGGAAAAATCCAACGTTATCCAATTTTACCTGGAAGATGGTAGCAAAATTTCCGCTAGGCCATCAGGCACCGAGCCTAAAATTAAATACTATATCTCTGTTAATGAGAAATTGCCCAATAGAGAAGCTTACAGAACTACCGAAGCTTCTCTTGAAGCAAAAATAAATGCTTTAAAGAAATTTTTTGAATAAAATTATAATACAAAATGCCGGTTTTACCATCGGCATTTTGTATTCTTTTCTTTCCCAATTGGCATACTTTAATAGTCAAGGCTGTTCTTGCTTTTTCTTAGCATAAACCCCAAATAGATAGGAGAATATCACAATACCACCAGATATAGTAGGTATATAAGGATGGTAAATGACCCTGAAAAAATAAAGGATATATACTATGGCTGCTGCCAGTCCTATTATAGATACGGTGATCTGAAGATTCTTTAACATAATTATTTTAAAGTAAAACTTATTGTATGATTACCTGCTGGAAGCTCAAATGATGCACTCTCAAATGAAGGAGCGGAAAAAGTACCTCTGGCATTATTAGAAAACCCATAAGCATCTTTAGGTATTCCCAGAAGGGTTTTACGCATTTTACCATCCTCATTGGCATCGTGAAAGGCAGCTACTGCATAGGCTCCCTCCTGCAAATCATTAAATATAAACACCGCTTTACCATTTTCTATAATGGCAGAACCGCTTAAAATTGCTTTATCAGCTTGATCAGGAAACCCTTCTCCCCCTTTAAAGAGTAAAAGCTGAACAAGACCTTGGTCTTCTTTTTGAACGCTTACATTAACGGTAAGCTCTGAACTTCTCTCCATAGTAAATAAGAAAACAGAAATAGTTGCAAGAATAATGACAGCTTGATTTATCATTTTGCTAAAGTACGCAATTGATCTATTTTTCCAGAGACCGTTACCTTGAATTCAGAAATAAATAGAATTAGTTTGGGATTATGATACTTGGGTAGCAACTTCTTGGCCTTGTCCAGAAACAAAGTGGCGATCTCTAGGGCCTCTTCCCCTTCAATTACCAACGTGAGGGATTCTCCCAAGCTTTTATCATTCGTTCCTGTCAGAAAAAACAACCTTCCAGGAAAATATTGATACATTAATCCCTCAATTTCTATTGCTATTTCCTCTGGATGAAGTTTTACCCCTCCCGAATTTATAACATTATCAGCTCTACCTTTCCATAAAAAAGTATTATCGTTTTGTAAACTTACCACGTCATTGGTCTGCAACCATGAACGGCCTCCCATCGGCGCATGAATCAATAGCCTGTTATGGTTATCTACCTTTAAGGCTACACCAGGTAAGGCTTTATAAAGCAATGCACCATTTTCTTTGAGGTTTGCCAAAGCAATGTGTGAGACGGTCTCGGTCATGCCATAAGTTTGAAAAACCCTACCTGGTAAACAATTTACTTTTTCCCTCAGCTGATTGGAGATTGGTGCGCCTCCTATTATAATGTTTTGAATTTGCTCTAGGGCTTTTATCCCGTTGGGAGATCCCAGGGTCTTTTCAACTTGCAATGGAACCAAGGCGACAAAATCAAAAAAGTCATTCATCCTACCTTTAAAAGGATTCGATTCAGGTGGAACCACCCTCAAATCACCTTTCCACTCCATGGCCCTCACCAGCATCATTTTACCTGCTATCTTGCTTGTATCAAGACAACAAAGCATTTTACACCCTTCTTTGAAACCAAAAAACAACTTTGTGGCCTTTGCACTTTCAACAAGTTGACTCCTAGAAACAAATACATTCTTTGGTGGACCAGTTGATCCAGAAGTTTGTAGGGTATAAGCTTCTTTCCCATTCAACCACTCCCAACAAAAATTAAATGCCTCCTTATATAAATCAGGAAGTTGTTTTTCATCTCCTTTTTGTATTTGACTAAGGCTAAAAGTGGTGTGTCCGAAAGTTATCATAGGTCTTTTGCTGCACAAAATAAATAAATTATAGCTTGGCATCCATAATCCACAGGCTTAATTTCACAAAATTAAATTAGCCTGTTAACTTGCAATAAAAAATTAACCTGGAAATGATCGATTGGAAAACAGCAAAAGAATACAAAGACATCACTTATAAAAAATGTGATGGTGTAGCCAGAATTGCATTCAACAGACCGGATATTAGAAATGCTTTTCGTCCACAAACTACAAGTGATCTTTATGATGCCTTTTTAGATGCCCGTGAAGATGTCAATGTAGGGGTGATTTTATTGTCCGCGGAAGGGCCATCTTCAAAAGATGGGGTTTTTTCCTTCTGCAGTGGTGGAGACCAAAAAGCCAGAGGCCATCAAGGCTACGTGGGTGAAGATGGCATGCACAGATTAAACATACTTGAAGTACAGCGTCTTATTCGTTTTATGCCCAAAGTAGTCATAGCTGTTGTGCCTGGCTGGGCAGTAGGTGGTGGACATAGTCTTCATGTCATCTGTGACCTGACATTAGCAAGTAAAGAACATGCCATATTTAAACAAACTGATGCAGATGTAACTAGCTTTGATGGTGGTTATGGCTCTGCTTATCTTGCCAAAATGGTAGGGCAAAAAAAGGCCAGAGAGATTTTCTTTTTAGGCCGAAATTATTCCGCTCAAGAAGCCTTTGAAATGGGAATGGTTAATGCCGTGGTTCCACACGATGACTTAGAAAATACCGCTTTTGAATGGGCGCAAGAAATATTGGAAAAATCTCCTACTTCTATCCGAATGCTCAAATTCGCATTTAATCTTACAGATGATGGCATGGTAGGCCAACAGGTTTTTGCAGGTGAGGCCACAAGGCTTACTTATATGACAGAGGAAGCTAAAGAAGGCAGAGATGCTTTTCTACAAAAACGTAAACCTAACTTTAAACATATTAAATGGATTCCCTAATTGGCACTATAAGCATTGGTTAATTTCATATTGCTGAGCTGATTACTCCAATTGGGAGCTATCCAATTAAAATTATTAAACCCTTAGAAAACAGCCTGGTGAAACGTATAGTTGCGCCAGGCTGATTTTATTTGATCCTACTGGTATTTATTCCCAAATCCTTAAGTTTTTTAGGTTTTTTTATGACTTTGGTCATAGCCTAAGCACCAGGTTCTTGCTAATTTTATGGAATAGCAATAGGGAACTTTAAAAGAAATGAGGGAATATGGATTTTGATTTAAAGCAATACGAAATTGGAGTAACCGATATCTTAAGGAATGGCGGAACAGCATTATTGTATGAAGCAGCCTTAAAGTTAGAAAAAGGGTCTGCCATCTCAAGTACCGGAGCCTTAATGGTTTTCTCAGGAAAAAAGACGGGAAGAAGTCCCAAAGACAAGAGAATTGTTAGACACCCTGAATCAGAGAAAGACATCGACTGGGGAGCTGTCAATTATGAAATGGATGAGCACACCTTTATGGTCAATAGAGAGCGAGCCATCGACTATTTCAATACGAGAGAACATCTTTATGTTGTCGATGCCTATGCAGGGTGGGATCCGAAGTTCAGGATAAAAGTAAGGATCATCTGCACCCGCGCCTACCACGCGCTATTTATGCAAAACATGCTAATTCTACCAACTTCTAAAGAGTTAAAAAACTTTGGCGAACCAGATTATGTTATTTTTAACGCTGGAGAATTTCCTGCTAATCATTTCACCACCAACATGACCTCAAAAACCAGTGTTGGAATTAGTCTTGAGCATAAAGAAGTAGTCATTCTAGGCACTGAATATGCCGGAGAAATGAAGAAAGGTATCTTCTCTATTATGAATTACTTGATGCCTGAGCAAGAGGTTTTGTCCATGCATTGCTCTGCCAATGTAGGCGAAAATGACGATGTATCTATATTGTTTGGCCTTTCTGGCACTGGCAAGACTACCCTAAGTGCAGATCCTAAAAGAAGACTTATAGGTGACGACGAACACTGCTGGCATGAAAACGGTGTATTCAATATTGAAGGTGGATGTTATGCCAAAGCCATTGATTTAAATGAGGAAGCGGAGCCAGATATTTTTGGAGCTATTCGTTATGGCGCCGTATTGGAAAACGTGGTTTATGACCCCCTAACTAGAAAAGTAGATTATGCTGACACTTCAATAACGCAAAATACCCGCGCTGCTTACCCAATAGATTTCATAGAAAACACTAAAATTCCATGTACTGCTGGACATCCCAAAAACATTATTTTTCTGACTTGTGATGCCTTTGGGGTACTGCCTCCAGTAAGCAAATTAAGTCCGGAACAGGCCAGTTACCATTTCATTTCTGGGTATACAGCCAAGGTGGCCGGAACAGAAATGGGTGTAAAAGATCCTGAAGCCACTTTTAGTGCTTGTTTTGGTGCCGCATTTATGATGTGGCATCCAAATAAATACGCTAACTTACTGGCAGAGAAAATTAAAAAACATGAGGTAAACGCTTGGTTAATAAATACTGGATGGAGTGGCGGTTCCTATGGAGTGGGGTCTCGAATTAAATTAAAATACACCCGTGCCATTTTGGATGCTATACATAATGGAGATTTTAATAATGTGGAATTCGCAAATGAAGCAGATTTTAACCTTAAAATCCCAACAACCTGTCCAGAAGTACCCAGTGAAATACTTATTCCCGAAAACACCTGGAGAGACCAAGACAAATTTCGTGAGTTAAAGAGCAAATTGGTAAACCTCTTTAAAGAAAACTTCAAACAATTTGAAGACCAAGTTGACGAAAACATTACCAAAGCGGGGCCAAAATAAATAACAAATGTTCAAAATCAGGTATTACAGTGCTGTCATAGGTATAATAGGTATGATCCTAGTACAATGCCAGACAAAAGAGAAAGAAGGGGAAACTGATAAAACCCCTTCTTTTTTAATTGACAGGACTTCTATCCTTCCGTTTGACGAACTTGTTTCAGAGATTGAATTTATCCCACTAGTGGCTCCAAAAGACACTTTGATAAACCTTTCCTGCAATGTCAGCGAATTGGTCGTCCATGATAAGATTTATTATGCCAGCAGGTGTTTTCAGGATCTTTCTATTCACTCCTTTGATCTGGAAGGCAACCACCTTCAGAGCTGGAACAGGAAAGGTGACGGTCCTGAAGAATATCCAGCATTGCATGGTATGATAATTGAAAATGATGAACTTTACATAAGTACAGGAAGAGGTGTCCTATTGAAATACGGCTTACCTGAATTTGATTTTAGAAAGGAAATAAAATTGGGGGAATTTAATTTTGTACCTACAGTGTCCCTTATTTCACCGGAAAGCTGGTTGATTTCATCTGAACCAACAAACAAAGCGCGCGAAAAAATTTTCCACGTAGTGGATCCAAAAGCAAAAGCAGCAAAAACGCTACCCATATTATCTCTCCCATACAGTGGGGAGTTGAATCCTGGGATGATTGCAGACATGAAAGAAGGAAAACTTTTAAACTTTGGACTTTCAGACACCATATACAGATATCAAGAAGGGATTGTCAAGCCATATATCACCCTAGATTTTGGCGACAAAAGCATAGTAACGGATGATTTTGAGCTGGAAGGAGAAGCATTTGTAGAGAAAATCTTGCTCTCTCAAGACTACGCCTTCAATACAGGTCTAATTGATTTCAGTGAAGGTTCCCTGAAATTAATGGCTTACGGTATCGAAAAAAACCTCCTTTTTGACAAGGGAAGCCTTTCTACATTTCCTTTTTATGATGTATTTATTTCCCGAAGTTCTGGAGAACTTAAAATCACAAAAGCACTCTTAAGCGTTAGAAATAACAGTTATTCGACCGGTGGTTATTTTTATCAGGTAATGCAGCAATCGGATTGGCAAAGGGCATTGGATTTAGGTTATTTTGGAAAATACGAAGAATTGCTCCTGAATAGCATTGAAAAATTATCTGATGAGGAAGATCCTATAGTTCTAAAATTTAATATTGGTTTTTAGCGGATATATGTTTTATGTCTAAGGTAAAGTGGTTCCTCTACTTTAAGATAGATATAATTTGGGTTAAATATTGATCCCCATAGATCAATAGCGATAGACAAATTATTTTGCCAATGAGGCTTTCATTATGGATTCACTATTAAATTGGCCCATTTAAAGCCAAAGCCTACCATGCATTTAATTCTTTGTGTACATTAGGTCGCAATATTAAATCGTAACCACATGAAATATAAAACCCAATCCCTCCTATTCATTTTAATTTTCACGGCTGCGCTGTTGGGGTCCCTCACAAGTAATGGCCAAAGCCATGTAGAGGAAACTTATAAAATAGTAGGCAATGACACTTTGAAAATGGATATTTACCTCTCAGACGAGCAAAAGAAAGACAAGCCTGCCATCGTTTTTTTCTTTGGTGGCGGATGGGTATCAGGCAGCTGGGATCAATTCCGACCGCATGCGCTTCACTTCTCCAAAAAAGGATTTGTATGCATTCTGGTCGACTATAGGGTTTCTTCCCGTCAAAAGACCAGTCCATTCGATGCAATTGAGGACGCAAAGGCAGCCATGAAATACGTCAAGAAGAATGCGGTAAGGCTTGGCTTGGATAGCGCCAAAGTGATTGCCTCCGGTGGCTCTGCAGGTGGTCACCTTGCAGCTGCAACAGCCACCATTCAGGGATTTGAAGGACTTGAAAATAGGGAGATCAGCTCCAAGCCTATTGCCCTTCTTCTATATAACCCCGTAATAGACAATGGTCCTGCCGGATATGGCTATGACCGATTGGCTGACAGATACAAGGAAGTTTCTCCACTTCACAACCTTCACAAAGGTGTCCCGCCTACACTTTTTTTATTAGGAACCAAAGATAAATTAATTCCTGTGGCTACTGCAGAATACTATAAGACGGCTATGGAAAAATTAGGAAGCTATTGCGACTTAATTCTATACGAAGGACAACCTCATGGTTTTTTCAACTTCAAAAACAGAGAAATTTACGATCAAACTCTAATAGAAACGGAAGCTTTTTTAAAGAAAATTAAGCTGTATCACGAATCTGAGACAGAGTGAATCAGTCGTTAAAGAGATAAAAAAGGAAAAGATAAAATACAATAAAAAGTTTATTTTATCCTGAGCTCTTCAGCAAAATCACCCTTAAAAAGTGTAACAAAAACACTTAATAATGGGTTTTGAAAATTTTTTAATGAAATTTTATTTGGTTTAAACAGGAATAATAAAATAATTGATTTTTTTTTAACTTAATGAAAAGATATGCTAATAGTATGCTTGCGCTTCCATTTGTTTTTCTTAAGTTTAAAAAATCATAACAATTTAATTACTTACTCAGTAAGGCATTGCGCCAAAAATATAGCTGTAGTCGGTTAAAATAAACCCACCTAGAAGCCTTTGTAACCAAAGGCTTCTTTTTTTATTTTAAAAGCAATGCTTCTAAAATATCTCCTACAAAATAAGCTACCATTGCGGCTACAAAGCCAAGAAAAAGTGTCTCAAATACACTTTTAAAAATCCCGGTTTGATTGACCCAACTTTTCAAAGCGCCGACCAAAATAAAAGCCACTCCAGTGAGCAAACAAGTCCATAAAAACACATCAAAATTAGCTTCATAAAAGAAATCCCACACATAAACTATAAGAGGAATAAAACCGACAACTACGAAAGAAATAAGCGTAGCGAGACCTATTTTAAAAGGACTCTTCACTTCTTCAATCATATTGAGTTCGTCCTTCATCATCTCATTCACCCACCGGTCTCTATCTGAAACAATGACATCAACCACCTTTTGTAGAAGTTCTCCTTCAAAACCTTTTTCTTTATAAATGGTAACAATCTCATCACGTTCTTTCTTTGGAAGATGGTCTACTTCCCAATATTCAATATTTTTATGTTTCTGATAATTTTCCTTTTCTGACTTGGAAGATAGATAGGCGCCAATAGACATGGACAGCCCATCGGCAAATAAATTGGCAAAACCCAAAATTATGATCACCATCGGATCTAGACTTGCGCCAACTGCACCTGCCACTACCGCAAAGGTAGTAACGGCACCGTCTATGCCTCCGTAAACAAATTCCCTAAGGTATTCCTGAAGATTTTTAAAAAAAGGTACTTCCTGGTGCAATACTGATTCTTCCAAAATGTGTCTATTTAATTAACCCTAATCGATGAATGCTTTGATATCAACTTAAGTATTAAGTTCACCTAGCGTTTGAATTTACAAAAATTCAGTTAATCTGAGAAACATTAAGTGGCCTTGCTGAAAGAGACCTCCAATCAATAAGTGATCTGTATAAAGTATGGGAGTTATTGGGTTCTTTTGGCTATTTCTTTCTACGGATCTAAATTTAAAAATGAAATATAAAATTAATCTCCTTGAATATGAAAGCGATAAAGCAAATAGACTCTTTTTTTTTGTACTTCTATTGTAAAAAAACAAACATTCTTCTACCTTTGTATCACTTCAAACGAGGAGTATTAAACAAACAAAAAAAGGAGTGGTAGTTCAGCTGGTTAGAATGCCTGCCTGTCACGCAGGAGGTCGCGGGTTCGAGTCCCGTCCATTCCGCTAAAAAGCCTTGGTTTTCCAAGGCTTTTTTTTGCTTTGACATTGAAGACAAACATTTTATTAATCGCGTTTCAACTCAAACGTAGGCTAATAAAAAAAGTATCAGTTCAGCTGATTAGATTGTCCCGACTTATCGGGAAGGTCGCTGGTTCGAAACTTAAAGAATAAATGTATTGGAGTGGTAGTTCAGCTGGTTAGAATGCCTGCCTGTCACGCAGGAGGTCGCGGGTTCGAGTCCCGTCCATTCCGCTTAAAAGCCTTGGTTTTCCAAGGCTTTTTCTGTTTTAGCATCTATTTAATTTACACATTCGTTCCATCCATCAGCAATATTGCTGGATAGGAAAAGGTATCAGGCTCCTCATTACAAAAAACCGACTCCAATAGCGTAAAAGACAAGCTAGTAGAGTCGGTTTTTTTTATTTAAAACACTTAAGTACACCTTTATTTAAAACTTCGACCTACCTGTCTACAGTCTTTCTATTATTAGTCTCCCGTTACTTCTCGAATCACACGAAGCCAGTTCAAACCAAGAATTTTCTTTATTCTTTGATCGCTATATCCAAGTCTTTGCATCGCCATGGTAATTTGAGGGTAATCGCTGATGTCCTCAATTTCACGAGGCAACTCAGGCCCTCCATCCAAATCACAGCCAAGAGCCACATGGTCCTCTCCTACTAAATTAACACCATAGTCAATAACTCTGGCCAACTGGTCTACATGCATCCAATATTCATCTGGAATGGTTCCATTGAAAACCAGTGGCACCTCTTTTAGGACTTCTTGGTCAACCTCTTCAATCGTACTCAATACAGTTTGATTAACCGAAGCTGGTGTGGTCTCCTTTGGCGCTGTTTGCCAGGCCCAATATTTAGGGTTGTTAAATAAACTTCCAAAGTGAATGCCAATCACCCCTCCTTTTGAGGCGATGGCTTTTGCCGCTTCATCTGTAATGCACCGAGGGTGAGGGACTATACCGTAAAAACCTCCATGACTGTAGATTACAGGATGCTTACTTGCCTCTGCGGTTTGTAATATGGCATCATTAGATGCATGAGCAATATTAATGATCATACCTAGACCATTCATTTCAGAAATAATTGTTTTTCCAAGCTCATTTATGCCACCCCATTTACTCACATCATTACAGGTATCAATGAATGCATTCGTAGTATTGTGAGCGGTGAGCTGCATAGACCTTAGCCCTAATCGATATAAGGCTCGTAATAGGTTTAAATCACCATCCAAATCAAAGGCCCCTTCCAAATCCAAGAAAGCAGCCATTTTTCCTTTTTTATTTATACGCTTTATATCAGAAGCATTCAAGGCCAATTCAATAACTGAATCATTGTTTTTGATCTGGTCTAAAGCAAGGTTTATCACTCTAAGGGTATTTTTAGTTTCAAACCTTCCAGGATAATAATGTTCAGGTGTATAAACGGAGAAAAACATGGCATCCAATCCTCCTTCTATTGCTCTAGGAAGATCAACGGTTCCGTCAGAATACCTTTGACCAATGTCCGTATTCATCAACAATTCACGGGTCATTACATGAACATGCCCATCCATCACAAATGCTTTGCGATGCAATTTTGGCATTGGTTTACCCTGAGGGGTCAAAGGAATCCTATTTTCATTTTTCGGAGCAGCTAACAAGGAATTTAGCGGCAAAACACTTCCTGCTATTGGCAGTAATGTTAAGCCCTTAATAAGGTCTCGACGTTTCATTTGCTTAAGCGTTTTCTTAATTTATATTTTTATTATTTAATGGTAATACCAGCGCTTTGGATGCCATCTAAAATCTTTCATTTCTTCACAGGCCCTGTTTATTAATCACAATGGGACCTCCAAAAACACTGCCTATACCTATTCATCAAAACCACGGATATAGGGGCGACTTAGTGGTCGCTCACCTGTATTAAATTGTGGGCCTCGGCTTGTGTGGTAGGTCATGTCCATATATGGCGTTTTGATGCGTCTACCGATAGCAGAATAAACACCATTTTCCCAGTTTGATTCCACGTAGTGATTGGTAATTCCGGTAGACAAAAGGAGACGTTCCGCATTGAAGGGTTCTTTTTTAGCCACCATCATTTCTGTTATCCAGTGAGGTTGTGCATTTGAAGCATGGTACTGGTCAAAAGGTCCGGCCCAGCCAAGCATAGAGATTATCGTCGGCTGATCTTGCCCTTCAATCTCCCCAGCAAAAGTCCACCCGACGTCCCTACCAGATATTACAGCAGCTTCCGTTCCATCATTGTATTCTACGATACAAATGCTAGCCTTAGCATTCTCTTGAAAGTGTCCTGGCTTCAGCTCAAATTGTTTTGCCACAGCTTCAAGCAGTCTGCCGGCCCAAAGGTTTCGCTCGACCCATTCCCAAGTTTCTACCCCCCGGATGGACTGAACAGATTTGACACCTGTCTCTCCTCCTTTTCTTCTCTCTACAAAGGCTTGAAGCACATCAATACAATGAAAAATACCCCCCTCATCAGACGCCCCTCCGATAACAATTGAATGCTTTAAGGGGACGTCATTTTCAAGTTCAATAGCTGGCTTTCGGTAATATAGGGGAATAGAAGATCCCCCTGTCAAAGGGAAATTCAGCTCTCTGGATTTGTCAAACATCCACTTGGCTTCATCCCAATCATAAGATAGGTGTTTGTCATTAAATACGGGTACAGCACGCTTACTCTTTTCAAAAACCGCTACCATTTGTTGGAAAATCCTCCAGCGCGGTAAGAGCCATCGTCCTTTAAGGTCTTTTGGATAATCACCATGTTCTGCGACAATAACAACGCCATCCACTGCAAGCTCCTCGCCTCCAAGTGTTACTGCCTCCTCTACTGACTTAAAAATAGGAATACCTTTGGCTTTGGCTACTTTCTGACCTAGTAGGCTTTCATCGTATTGATCAATGTAAATGGCGACAACTTCGACCCGGGATTTGGTATACGCCCCCTGCCACCAATAGCCATCAATTAACTTGGTTACTATCCAATCTGCATGGGACCTTGTAGCACCCCAATAGCTAACGAGAACGGCAATACGTGGCCCGCTCTCTGATTGTTCTGCTTTTGAGCTAATTGGAATACCAACCAAAGCGGACAATCCAGCCACTCCTGCTATCGCTAGCATTTCACGCCTAGTAATGAAGTGCTTAGATTCTGAGATCTCGTTTGTATTTAAGGAACTGGTTGTCGTATTTATAATTTCGACTTCTTTTTTTGACATAACGTTTATGGTTTCAGTGGTTAGCGAGAATAAGGTGATTCTTACATAAACGTTAAATCTAAACAATTAATTTAATAATGATTTTATTTCCTAATCCTTCGAAGTAATGATCACTTGTGTTTACGCTTAGTTTTCCGCTGTTACTCTGCCTCGAACGACTAGGTTAAATGCTTAAAATTTTTTGTAAAGCTTTGCATTGATGGTCTACGATGTTCGCTGTATTATAATTTTTTATTCAATGCCATTCAACTCTTGATTAAATGAAAAAATTTCCTGAATTATCATTTCTATTTGAATTAAAACAGAAATGACAATCCAGGAAATTTTGCCTTTTTGACTTCTAAACCGAAAATAAACTAGACAGGAACTCCTTCTCCTTTCTTCATTCGATCCCAATTTCTATGCTTGGCAATTGCCTTAATAAAGGCATTTGCTTTAGCGTTAATAAGTATCGCTTTATCGTCTTTGAAATCTTTCACATAGGTTTCATCTAAAAACTTCTCCCCTTCCTTGTCTGCAGCAATTGCCTTACAGTGTTTTAAAGCTTCATTAATAAACTTTTTAAACTTTGCAGTTTTCAACAAGGCATCGATAGAGGGTTGTCCGCCAGGTATATAGACTGCATCGTAAAGCACGCTTTCAGTTGTATTAATACTAGCAGTCACAGGATGATCCATATTCGTATCACACTTTATCGTTCCCCCATGTGGTGCCACTATACTAACTGTAGCATTTTCCGCCTCCAAAGCAGTTTTCATGGCATTAAAATCGTCCATACTGAAACCATCCCCAGCCAAAACAGCAACTTTTCGAGTAGCAATACTATCAAATTTAGTATTCGCCTGACTCAGCGGTGCAGATTTATCCAAATAGTTCTTTTTAGGACCAGGTTGATAATCTTCTACATTAGCATCCGCTCCAATGGCTTGATTAATGGGTTGCTCAATTTTATCTGGAATACTCAAACCCAAATCATCCGCTACTTTTTCCGCTAGCTCAGTGTCAATTTGCGCTATCATCCACAGCATTCTCTCTTGAATATGCTTATGGTTACATTTGCCCAATTCAAAAGAATAAGCACTGGCCACATGGCTTTTTTCCCATTCAGCCAAACTTCTATAGAATAGAGCTGGCTGTGAAAAGAAATCTATAAAACTTTCACTTCTGGCCCTAATCTTTTTGCCATCTATTCTCTCCTCATAGGAAGAAAATGCACCTTCAGCGATTTTAGACAAGTGGGGGCATCCTCCACCTAGGGTATTGGGGAAATAAGCCGTTTGTCCCTTAGGTATTTCGGTTTGCATGTGACCGTCACGTTGATTGTGAGCGGTTTTAACTACCGGTTGGTTAATTGGAATTTGATGAAAATTAGGACTTCCCAATCTGGAAAGTTGTGTATCACGATAGGAAAATAAACGTCCCTGAAGCAATGGATCGTTCGAGAAATCGATTCCCGGAACAATATTCCCTGGCAGAAAAGCTACCTGTTCTGTTTCAGCGAAAAAATTCTCTGGATTTCGATTCAAGGTCATTTTACCTATAACCTTAACAGGAACCATTTCTTCCGGTATTAATTTAGTGGCGTCTAAAAGGTCAAAATCATACTTATGTTCATCTGCCTCTGGAACAATTTGAACTCCTAGCTCCCATTCTGGAAACTGACCAGAATCTATAGCATCCCATAGGTCCCTCCTGTGAAAATCAGAATCAGCTCCACTAATTTTTGTTGCCTCATCCCAAGTAATAGAGTGTACACCTAATTTTGGTTTCCAATGAAATTTAACAAAATGGGCCTCGCCTTTTTCATTGATGAGTCTATAGGAATGAATACCAAAACCTTCCATCATTCGAAAGCTTCTTGGAATGGCCCTGTCACTCATCAGCCAAATCTGATTGTGCAGGGTTTCAGGAGTCAATGACACGAAATCGTAAAAGGTATCGTGCGCTGAAGCTGCCTGAGGTATTTCCTTGTTAGGCTCCGGCTTCACCGCATGAATAAGGTCGGGGAACTTCATCGCATCCTGTATGAAAAAGATTGGCATGTTATTACCAACTAAGTCCCATGTTCCTTCTTCAGTATAGAATTTCACTGCAAAACCACGAACATCTCTTGCAAGGTCTGTTGAGCCCTTGGAGCCAGCTACAGTGGAAAACCTTACAAAAACGGAAGTTTTCCGACTAGTATCTGTAAATATCCCCGCTTTGGAATATTCGCTAATACTGTCATAAAGCTCAAAATAACCATGAGCGCCACTCCCTCGAGCATGTACGATTCGCTCTGGAATACGTTCGTGGTCAAAACTGGTGATTTTTTCACGAATGATAAAATCCTCTAGAAGGGTAGATCCTCTTACACCAGCTTTTAACGAATTGTTTGTATCATTTACTTTTACCCCTTGCCTTGTAGTTAATGGCTGGTCAGTAGGGTCCTTTGTGAACTTCTTTAATTGTTCGGCTTTTGTAGTTTGTTGTTCTTTATTTTTCATTACGAGATTGTTTTAAGGGTAAAACTCAAAACCTGCAATCAGCTATCAAATTCGCCAGGAAATAAATTCCTATAAAAATCACGAAACCTTATTGCAAAATCAGAATTGAACAGATCAAATCTAATGCCGTCAAAAGAAAAAGTATAGCCCAAAAGATTTATATATTAGCTCTATCAAAATCTATCATTTGTTTTCATTTAAATAAATCATTAATTATCCAAACAAAATTTAGCATTCAACTTTAGGTATAAGTTATGACTCATTTAAAGGCCTATATTGATTGAAAACCAATAAAGAGAACAAGGTCTATCAATTGGTCAAAACCACTTAATACTACAAGTTATTGAGTAGAATTTAACTTTTATATAAAATAAAATTATTCTGAATATTGGTTTAAATAACACTACCTCAGTCAGCAAATGCTTACCCATTAAAATTGGTTTTTGAAGAAAATTATTTCCTACTCCAACTTTAATCTTGGATTTGAAATACTGGGTTTTGGCCATCAATTTTGTTTGGGACAAAAGTGTCTGAGTTTGAAAGCTTTCGCATGTATAAGGTGAAAAAAGAATTTATTTTAATAAACATAGTCTTCAAGAATGAGTTTCTTATCAAATGAACAGTAAATTCTAGTTTTCAGTAACATAGTGAGGTTTCCAAAGCAGGATTAGCAAGAATATGAAAGCAATAAAAGAAATAGACGATTCAGCGTTATGCATTCATCGAAAAAAATGGGCTAGAGGTTTTAGGTACGTTGACGAGAATGGAAGCACCATTAAAGACCAAAAAAAACTGAAACGTCTAAAAAATTTGGTGATTCCTCCTATGTGGGAGGAGGTGAAGATTTGCAGGTTTGAGGAAGGTCATATACAGGCTACAGGTAGGGATATGAAAGGCCGAAAACAGTATATCTACCACTCAGTGTTCGAGCAAAAATGCCAAGAAGAGAAATTCAATAAAATGGTAAAGTTTGCAATGGCCTTACCCACTATTCGTAAAAAAGCCTATCAGGCTTTAAAGACTAAAGAATGGACCAAAGAAAAAGTTCTAGGGTTAATGGTTTTGATCCTAGATGAATATGGTATCCGGATTGGTAACAAGTTTTACCAAAACAGCAATGATACATTTGGCCTAACGACTTTACGAAGAAAGCACATGAAAATTGAAGGGGAAGCGCTGACCTTTCATTTCAAAGGAAAGAGTAAAATAAATCGTAAAGTGTTAATTGACGATACTGAATTGATCACATTGATCAAGGACTCAGCAGATCTTCCTGGATATGAAATTTTCCGTTATCAGGATGAGAATGGGAACTTTCAAGCAGTGGACAGTGATGAAGTAAACCAATATATTAATGAAAACATGGGGGAAGATTATTCTAGCAAGTACTTTCGAACATGGGCAGCTTGTCGCATGGCTGTAGAATATTACCCTAAAGCTTATGAAGCGTATCAAAAAGCCAAGCGGAAAAAATTCAGTAACATCCTGATAAAAATGGTGGCCTCAGAACTTGGAAACACCCCAACTGTATGTAAAAACTATTACATCCATCCTGAAATTTACAATGAAATTGATCAACAATCCTTACCACAACCCAATCCATTTAAACCAACTAGAAGTGCCTATAAGCTTTCTGCAAGTGAGAGGCTAGCCTTGAAAATAATCGAAAAAGGCTCCTCTAAATAAGTTTTAACAAGGGTTTACCTGTTAGGATTAAAACTAAGTTTAAAAAATTATTTCCATTCGATGCGTAGATAAGTTAAATACCAATCCAATTTCAGAATAGAATTATGAATCTATGGTGAAAACATCCCTGAAGCGGACAAAAGCACTCGTGGTTATTTTTTGAATAGACTTATTATTTTTTTTGCTGCAAATACCAATGGCAATGTAATCGCCCCCACTGCCAATCCTATCAAAAACTCTTTAATGAGTGAAGGCCATGTTGGAATCAAGTGATGAAAGAATTCAACATTGTGCGCAAAGATACCACCAGCTACCAATAGTAGGGCAATCGTCCCGATCACTGACAAACTCCTAATAACAATCGGTAGAGCTTTAACCAACAGCTGACCGAAAAAATCAGATACGCTGTTATCTTCTTCATTGTACGCAATCAATTTTAAACCAAAATCATCCATCCTTATAATCACTGCTACAATTCCATAAACACCAACGGTAGCAATAAGCGCAATTATGGTAACTACAGGAATTTGAATCCAAATTTGCTCTTGAATGACTGTTCCTAACGCAATAATTATAATTTCAACCGATAAAATAAAGTCTGTAATAACTGCTGATTTTATCTTGTCCTTTTCAGTCGCTAAAATTTCGGCTTCGGTTAAATTTTTATTAGGGATTTCACTTTTATGATGTTTGTGGCCTCCTAAAAATTCAAATACCTTTTCTGCCCCTTCATAAGCGAGATAAAACCCTCCAAGCAATAATACAATTGTAATAACCTTTGGCAGGAATGCGCTCAGTAAAAAAGCTGCTGGTAGGATCATTAATTTATTAAAAAAAGAACCTTTAGTGATGGCCCATAGTACTGGAATTTCACGTGAAGCTGTAAAACCTGAAGATTTCTCCGCATTTACTGCCAAGTCATCTCCCAATATACCCGCGGTTTTCTTTGCTGCTACCTTACTCATGGTTGCAACATCATCCATAAGTGTAGCAATGTCGTCTAGTAATGCAAAAAAACCTGAAGCCATATAATATTCGTATTTAAATGTTGTAAAGTAAGTATAAATAATTTTTTTATCGGAATTACTACTGTTCACCTATTATTCAAGGCTTATTGGTAAAAGTAATTTTAATCTCAACCCACAATTTAATACTTGCGTTCCCTTCTTATTGAATAAGGCAAACAAATATTTTATTGAGTTCTTACAAAGATTATCAACAAAGTATCTTAGTCAAAAATAACAACAAACTAATTTAATATGCTTAAGTGGACAATCATATTCGTACTATTAGCAATACTTGCCGCCATGTATGGCTTCGGAGGCTTGGCTGAAGGTGCCGCAGACATTGCCAAAGTATTGTGTTTTGTGTTCGTAGGAATGGTGATCGGATCACTGTTTTCAAATTTCAAACAAGCTTAATCCATAAGCAAAAGAAATTGTATGTCATGCACTATGCGTATCTTCAACCGAATCATCGTAAGCTAAATAATTTGGAGATTGGATTTCCAGTGAATTCACCCCATTTAGAAACCTTCCACTTTGATAGGTAAAAGAATTTTTCTTCTAAAATAAATCCTATATGGAAAGCTTGTTTAAAACCACTTGGACGTCCATAGCCTTAATGGCCATTACTGCCTTAGGAATTTATATTACTGTGATTATGCTAACTAGACTTAGTGGAAAGCGAAGCTTTTCAAAAATGTCGAGTTTCGATTTTGCAATGACAGTAGCAGTAGGATCCATTATTGCAACTACCATTATGTCTTCAACGGTAAATTTGATAGAAGGGATGTTTGGCCTGGCTATCGTTTACCTTTTACAGATTTCAATCGCTTTAGCCAGAAGAAATAAAATGGTAGAGAAAATTGTGGACAATACACCATTATTACTCATGGATGGAGAAAAAATTCTGGATAATAATCTTAGAAAGGCCAGGGTTTCTGAAAGTGACCTCCGCTCAAAATTAAGGGAGGCAAATGTTATCCAATTGTCCCAAGTTAAAGCTGTTGTATTTGAAACTACGGGTGATATATCAGTACTACATACCGATTCAAATCATGCACTCGATTTATGGTTAATGAAGGATGTTAACAGGGATTAAATAAAATATTTAATTTAGTAATAATAAATTTTATTGAATTAAAGAACTAGGTTAAAGGGGTTTATATTTAGATAAATTAAACCCTTAGTATCAAAAACAATGGAGAAGGATAAAAACACCGAAAACTTAGAAAACCATCAGATTATTCAACAACTTGAAAACAGATGGCGAGACATTAGATTTACCTATAGCAAGAGATACCCTGTACTTACAGAAGAGGACATAACCTACAAAAATGGGGAATTTGATGCTATGACTGAACGTATTGCCAATCGTACCAAAAGAACCAAGAAACAAGTTCAGAACGAAATTCAGAATTGGGAGGATGATATCCATTTTAACCCCATAATGGAATAATAAAAGGGTAGTCAAACAAATCCTTAAGGAAACCTAAGGGCTTGTTTGACTTTATTTTTGTGGCCTGTTTAAACCCCGAAATAGGCAATAGACAATCTATTTATTACTGATCCGGCGCTACGGACAAAACCAGCCAATTCGTTACTTTTTTCAATTTCACCATAGTAATGCTATGCTAAACCTCCAAAAAGCCTGATTAACTTACGATTACATCACTTCCCCTCTACACGAGACAGGCTTTTAGAATCCTATTACATATTCCGGGTAGAAAGAAGACTATTTCAACTTTATTTCTACAAACCCTTATTTTAGTTATTTTCTATTCTATTAAATCTTCCAAAGTTTTGATCTGCTCTAGATCAGTTCGAATTTTTATTGCGTGATTTTGGATTATTTGATCTAGCATAATTGGCAGGTGCTGCACGCCCAATAGTTCCTCATATTCTTCAAGTGCTGCCTGATCCCCACGAATAGCTTCCTCTAACATGGCAGCATCATTGTTACCTGCAAAAAATGATTTTGTATCCATCCAAGCACGATGAATTGACCCGGTAAAACTACCCTCAGTGGTCATTTCATCAAAATTGGCCTCCAATTCTCGCTTTAACCTTAAATTAAAATCCCTACGTTCATTCGACCTCTTTAGAAAAAAATTTCTTAAACCTGGATGTTGCGTATTTACGGCAGCCGTTTCATATCCTTTCTCCGCATCTTTATTCTTTTCTAAAATTTCGGCGAGTTGGGCTCTGAGTTTTTTATCTGTTGTTTCCATAATTTATTAAGTTATAAGTTCAATATTGAACAATTTATGGGTAAAAATCGCTTCACCTTAACTTGAAAAAATACTTTTGTAGTTTAAAAAAAACAATGCTTAGTATCCTTTAACCCAAAATAGGCAATAGACTTTCTAATTCGTGCTGATCCGTCACTACGGACAAAATCAGCCATTTCGCTCCTTTTTACAATCTCACCATAGCGATGCTATGCTAAAAATTCCAAATAGCCTGATTTTCTTAGGATTAAAACCCTCCCCGTACAAACAGGACAGGCTTCACGGATCCTATTGCACTATCTAGGTTTAAAATAAAAGGTAATCATCAAACATTTCTTAAAAGAGGGTTGCGATTACTTCACTTATACTTGTATAGTTCAAAAAGTTATAAGCGAGAAATTAGGAATGATTTACAGGTAAAAACATTGTAAAAGTTGTTCCTTTCCCCTCAACGCTTTCTGCCTTAATTGCCCCGCCAAGGTTATTGATATTTTTTTTAACTATGGCCAAGCCAATTCCGGTACCTTCATATTCTTGCTTTCCATGAAGCCTTTGGAATACTTCAAATATTTTCCCTTCCATACCTTTAGGCAACCCAATGCCATTGTCAGTAATGGATATGGCAATGTACTTTTTACTTGAATTCAACCTTAAGATTTGTAATTGATTTGCTGAAACTTCAGAAGCGCTTATAATAATTTCAGGTTGCACACCATGCTTTGCAAATTTAATGGCATTGCTTATTAAATTAGTAAAGATCTGATGCACTTGGAATACAATGGCTTCTATTTTGGGAAGCTTTTCAACTTTTATTTTAGCATTTGATTGCTCAATAGTATTGTTACTATCCTCCAGCACCTGCTCCAAGATATCATTTAGGTCTATTTCCTCATATTTATTTATGTCATCATTTGATCTGGAAAAAGCCAGTAAATCATCAATAAGTTTCCGCATTCTGCTCGCTGAATTTGTGATTTTTTCAAAGTATTTTTTCCCTGTTTCTGAAAACCTTCCTTGCTCATTCTCCATTAATACAGATGTATACATCTGAATCTTCCGTAAAGGCTCCTGTAGATCATGGCTAGATACATAAGCAAATGACTGTAAGCCCTCATTTGCATTTTCAAGTTTAGCTATGGATTCCTGCAATTTTTCATTTGAATCCAATAATTGCTCAGTTCTCAAATCGACCTGACTTTCCAATTCTTTTGTAAAATTTTCTAGTCTATTCCTCGACAAAACCACGTCTGTAACATCAGTAGCTGTAACAATTACTCCAGTAATTGAGTGGTCCACATCAGGAAGAGGCAAATAGTGATAGTCCAGATAGAATGTATTGTCTCTTCCTTCAGAATTGATAATCACCTTAGAAGCCTTGTCTTTAATTGCCAGACCTGTAGTTAAAACCTGATGAAGTTCACCTAGGTATTTTTGTCCATTTAATTCTGGAAATACCTCAGCTAATTTTTTTCCTTCAACCTCTTCCCAACTCCTTCTCCACAAATGGTTTAGCATACGCTTATTGGCCATTTCTATTTTCAAATCTCTTCCCCTCAGGATTGTCATTGCTATAGGGGAATGAAGCATATGGTTTCGAAACTGACTTTCGTTTTCTGCCAAAACAAACTTTGACTTTACGTAATCAGTCACCTCATTGGTTACCAACATCAATTCAGTCACTTCTCCTCTACTAAAAGTGATTGGGTGAATGATGAAATTGAAATAGGTATCTCTTATCCCTCCGTTTCTTTTAATATTGATTTTAACCTCTGTACCGCGAACTGCCTCTTGTTTATTATATACTTCTTCAAAAAAATGGGCTACAGTATCCCTAACTTCAGGCAATGTTTCAAATAAAGGTTCGCCAACAAAATTCTCAACATTCTTGTCCACAAAGTTTAACATTGTACTATTTGCCATCTCGGTCACTAGGGCCTTTCCTTTGAAAATAGCTATACCAACAGGTGCTTTGAATACTATGTCTCTAAAACGCTGTTCCTCCTTTTTTATCTGTGCATTTGCAAGCTTTAATTTCTGTTCATATCGAACCTGCTCGGATACATCTTGCAAGGTGCCATTGAAGCGATAAAATTCTTTGTCATGATTGAAATGTGCTCTTCCTAATGCGCGCACTATTTTGATCTCGTTAGTTCTATGATTCTTAATAGAAAATGTATCGGAAAATCTACTAGCTTTATGTCCTACAAATGCTTTTTGGATGTTATCCATTACTCGAGCTTTATCTTCTGGAACAATTGCCTCGAAAGCAATCTTCAGGGAAACAGTTGTTCCTTTTGGGATACCCAACCAATCTATTAATCGGTCATTCCCTTTAAAAAAATCAATAGCCGGATTATAATCCCAGGTGCCCAACTCAGCCGCATCGATTGCAAAAACCAATTGATTTTCACTCTCTTGCAATTTTTTGAGGTTCAATACTGCATCCGTTGTCTCAATGCAGGTAATTAAAATCCCTTCTGTTTCTTCCTTATCCCCAATCAGAACACTATAACTAAAGGTCCAATATACATCTTCCATTTTCCCATTGCGATAAATGGAAACCAATTGATTTTCATGCCAGGTTGCTACACCAGTCTTCCAAACACTATCTACTTCTTTATATAAAGTTTCAATAAGTTCAGGAAATGCCTCTTCAAATTTTTGACCTACTATAAACGGATGCTTTCCTTCTTTACCAAGGCTAGGCCTATAGGCATCATTGTAAAGACAATAATGCTCTTCTCCCCAAAGTATAAAATTAGGAAAAGCATTTTTGAGCATACTGCTCACAGACATCCTTAAAGCCAAAGGCCATTTTTCAGGAATCCCTAAAGGGTGATTTGTCCAATCCTTTTCACCAATAATCCTACCCATCTCTCCTCCATTTCTCAAAAATTTTGGTGGTGAATGATCCTTTCTAAAATCGTCCTTCATATATATTACTGACATTAATAATTCATCAATTACTTCTGACAAATTCCAAAGCAAAAAACCATTGGCTAATATATAATAAATGCCACAAATCGTTGGTCAGAATTTGAAATTCCATAAGATATAATCGACAAACTTGATTACCAATTACACATATACCTAATCAATAATTACGGAAAAAGTTTCTAACCAGACCAAAAAATACTTCGAAAAAACTACAAATATGTCTTGGTCCAGTATTGTAAAAACTCAAACTTCCTCAATAAAAAGAAGGCTAGTTTATAGGTACTTAAAAACCTAAAAAATAGATCATTGTAACTATTCCTAACAAACTTAAGCCAATTATTTTTTGTTTCAAATGTATCGATTTACCAATGGAAAAAGTGACTATTACAGCATTACAACGAATTGATCCTGAATACTTGGATCAGATTTAGTATCCATTATGGATTTCACTGATTTATTCAGTAATGTTTTCAAATGACTGAAAGAAATAGGTTTTTGTATGTATTGGTTTGCCCCGTTTTCCTTCAATAAATCAACTATACTGTTATTATAGGTAGTTGAATAGATTATAATTTTTATCTCAGAAAATTCCGGAACTTCTCGAATATCGGTAAGACATTCGAATCCATTTTGGAGTGGCATATACAAATCAAGATAGATGGCATCAGGCAATGGATTATTAGCATAAAGTCCCTTCATTAATTCAACGCCATTGTCAAATTGACTCACTAATTTATTCATCGGCAATTTTTCCAAACCTTCCAAGAATATCTCCCTATCATCTCTATCATCATCGGCAATGAATATTCGGATTGGCTCCATTTTAAATTTATCTGTTACTTTGTTAATTACTCAAAGGGATGTTCAAATCACCATGCTCTCCTAAATCTGGTTCATCACCAGTAATGGCACCCATCCCCATCTTCAATAGACTGATGAACTTTCCATTTTCGGTATCCCAATACTGAGCTTCTTTAGGGATTACTTTGATAGCTGTCAGATTAGGATCATCGACTCCATCAAACCAAGCGTCGTCCGCACTTTTATAATACCTTTCCAAAACTGACTTATCTCTATAAATTACCGCCTGACCAAATACTGTCAAAAAGCTCATATTATCCGGCTTGGAGTAAATCAGTTGAACATTATGGTCTTTATTAATATTTTGATTGTGCTCGCTTTCACTACTACTTAAAAACCAGACACATCCATCCCCATCAACATCTTTAGTACTCATTGGAATTAAATGTGGAGGCAAAGAGCTAAGCTTTGTGCCCATCATTACAAAATCTATGTCTTCAGCCAATTCTTTTAATTTGGCTATTGCTTCTTCATTAAATAAGTTTTCTTTGCTCATAATTTAATTTTTATTTACCCTAAATATAAAGCAGATATACCCTTCAGAATGCTACTATTAAATTAGAAATTAACTCTAAAAATTTTTCCATTGGAATACTTAATAGCACTTATTTTTAAGGAGTTATGCATTTTCCCCAATATACACCCTAGAGGTTATGGTCCCCTAAAATATTCGGCATCTTTAAATACCATGTGACATATGATTGAGCATTCAAATCCAACCATATTTATGATTATCAGCATTTTAGAGATCATCATTCTGCTGAACAATACCTATTCAATGCTTACCCATTAGCGGAAAAACCAGGATAACAGGTCATGCCGCCGTCGACAAAAATCGATGTACCATTTATATATTCGGATTCATCAGAGGCCAGCCAGCTTGCCACTTTACCGATATCATCCGGCACCCCTATCCGTTTGTAGGGAATTAGCTTTAGAAGCTGCTCCATCCCTTCTTTCGAACTCCAGACCTCCTTGTTGATTTCGGTTTTAATAGCCCCCGGGGCAATACTGTTGCACCTGATTTTAGAAGATGCATATTCTTGACAAATGCTTTCCATTAATAATAAAACCCCTCCTTTTGAAGCGGCATAGTTTGAGTGACCCGCCCATGGAATTTCTTCATGTACTGAACTTATATGAATGATTTTACCTAGGGATTTTGATACATCAGGACGCATACCTCTTCTTAAAAATTCAATAATGGCTTCCTTTGCACATAAAAATTGTCCTGTTAAATTAACATCAATGACCTTCTTCCAGGCCTCTAGTGGCATCTCATGCAATTTATGATCGATTTGAACGCCAGCATTCGCTACCAAAACATCCACTGTTCCAAAATGGTCTATTGTCTTTTTAAACAAGTTTTTTACGTCCTCTTCCTTGCTTACATCGCCTTTTAGAACGAGTGCCTCTCCACATTCAGCATTATTGTCGATCCAATGGGCCACCTCCTCAGCTTCCGCTTTGCTTTCCCTATAGTTAACCACTACATTAGCCCCTCCACATCCCAGTGATTTTGCAATAGCACTACCTATTCCAGCACTTGAGCCAGTAACAATACAGGTCTGATTTTCAAGTCTTTTAATGTTGTTTTTCATATCCCTAAACAAAATGATTTTTAAAATCAAATTTATATTTAAATTCCAATAATCATTGCTCTTAAAAAGTAAAAAATGGATGCTAAATATTTCGTTTATTTTAATATTTTAGGGGTAATAATTAACTTTTTAGAAGCCAATTATTGTTGAAATTAGGCTTTATTTTACGTAGTTAATCAGAAAAAAAATGGAAGCTACAATAAATAAAAAGGAGACTTTGCTAGACGGGATGGGCGCAGTATCCTCTTCAAATGAAGGAACAACATTCCGTGTATGGGCCCCGAATGCAGAAAATGTATCGGTAGTAGGTGATTTCAATAATTGGGATGAGATGGAGAATCCTATGAATTCGGAACACAATGGATACTGGGCCATTCATATTCCATCAGCCAATGTGGGTGCAGAATACAAGTTTGCCTTAAAATCAAATGGCAACAGTTTGCTAAGAAATGATCCTTACGCACGGCAGATGACCCATAGCAATGGAAATTCAGTAATTGCAAAGAGAGCATTTAATTGGGATGACGAGAATTTTAAAATACCAAGTTTAAATCAATTGGTTATCTATGAAATGCATATCGGTACTTTTCATCAAAAAATCAATTCAGGGGAAGCAAGCATAGGAACATTTAAAAGTGCTATTGAAAAGTTGGGTTACCTAAAAAATCTTGGGATCAATGCAATTGAAATCATGCCAATAGCAGAATTTTCTGGAGGAATTTCCTGGGGTTATAATCCTTCTTCACCTTTCGCCATCGAAACGGACTATGGAAGCCCCGAGGATTTTGCATCCTTTGTAAATGCAGCGCATAAAAATGGTATTGCAGTATTTATGGATGTTGTGTACAACCATTTTGGCTCTACCGATTCGGACCTATGGCAATTCGATGGATGGAGTGAGAATGATAATGGGGGTATTTATTTCTACAATGATTATCGGGCAGAAACTCCTTGGGGGCATTCCAGGCCAGACTATGGAAGGCCTGAAGTTCGTCAGTTCATTAGAGACAATGCTTTAATGTGGCTGGAGGATTACCATTGCGATGGTTTAAGGTGGGATGCTACTTCCTATATTCGTTTTGTAGAAGGAGGAACAGGATACGAAAGGAATGAAATTTTCGAAGGTAAAAAAATGATTCAAGATATTAATGGGGAAATAAAGGCCAAATATCCAGAAAAAATACTTATTGCCGAAGACCTTAATGCAGACACCATAGTTACCCAAGACCAACGCTATGATGGACTAAATTTCAATGCACAATGGGATTCTCATTTCGTACACAAAGTAAAGAATATCCTGGTCCATCAAGAAGATAATTCCCGGAATTTGCAAGAGGTGGTAAATGCATTGACTTTTAAATATAATTACGATGTATTTGAAAGAATTATTTATACAGAATCACATGATGAAGTAGCCAACGGAAGTTCCCGAATACCCGAAGAAATTCAACCTGGGCAGGCTGATGGCGAATTTGCTAAAAAACGGTCCGTACTCGGTGCAACACTGATTTTCACTTCGCCAGGAATTCCCATGATATTTCAAGGGCAGGAATTTCTAGAAGATGGTTTTTTTGATGATAATCAAGGGCTTGACTGGGAGAAGGCAAATCATTTTGGAGGAATTTCAAAATTGTACCAAGACCTGATTCAATTGAGATTGAGTCATGAAAAAAGTCTTCTAGGGCTTCAAGGCCAAGGTATACAAATCATTCATTTTAATCAGGAAGACAATGTTCTTGCCTACCTTAGATTTCATGATGAATACCTTGATAATCCAGTTTTGGTTGTGTTAAATTTTTCAAATCAAAGATTCGAAAATTATGATATAGGGGCTCCATTGGCAGGTTCTTGGAAAACAATTTTTAACAGTAGTTTTTCAGGATATGATGAAGATGCTTTTTATACAGCAAATACTGAATTAACAGTATCAATTGATGACAATTATGACAATCAACCACACAAATTAACATTTACAATTGCTGAATATGCGGCTTTAATTCTAACCAGAAATATTGAATAGATTGGTTAAAATCTTCTAAATGTGTCCTAACCTCCCACATTGTTGGTCGGTTGGACACTTTTATTTAAATGATCTAAATACAACTAAAGCCTTTGATATAACTGGATATTATTTTATGCTTGAATTACAAAATTATGATTATCCAATGCTGAACACGGATCATTCCAGTCCGTATCCAAAGTACTTTTAAGAATATTTTTCATTTCTGATTGACTGTAAGGCTTTTGAATGTAGCCATTTGCTCCGAGAGCATAAGATTTATCTACATCTGAAGGATTAAATGAGGTTGAAAAAATTATGATACAAATATCCTTCAACCTGATATTTTTTCGAATTTCTTCCAAGCATTCAAAGCCATTCATTATCGGCATGTTAAGATCTAAAAACAAAATATCAGGCAACTCCGCATTTTCATCATTAAGGTAATTCATAAGTTGAATTCCACCATTAAATATAATCGTTCTCACATTAACATTTATGGTGGTAATAGCATCTTGAAAGAGCTCACAATCATCCGAATCATCATCAGCTAAAATGAGCAAATTCTCATTGAGATTATTTTTTAAATTGGTCATGGCAAATAATTTAATCCAAAGAAATTCTTAATCGAGGAATCAAATGGGTGTAAATTTAAATTTATTTTCACTTTGGATGAAGAAATATCTTCAAAAATAAGACCAAAGTAAATCATGAACCTTCCATAATTTATATAAGAATAGTTCCGTTTGTGTTAAACCAATGACTTTCAGTAACTATGAGAACCTAGATTGCAACACTGCTAATTGGTCTCGCAGAAGGATGTGAGTGAGTGACACTGCAAAATAAAAAAAAAATTTAAAAGTTAATATGCGTACTAATCCGATTTTGAAACTTTTACTGATGAAGATCAATCAAGAAGTTTTTAAATGAAAAAATAATATTCCTATGGTAGCGACTTAAAATTTTGTGGTTTAAAGTCAAAATAAGAGAGTTAAATTTTATTAATATTTAAGTAAAAAATTATAAAATATTAGGAATAGTTAATTTTAATCAAAATGTCCCTTAATAACCAAGTCATTTCAATATGAAGTTGAAGCACTTCTGCTATTAAATTTAGAGAATCATTAGAATTAAGATAGATAAAATCATCTTTCAAATATTTACGTATGGATTCTATAATCAATTGGTGATCATCTAGCAAATTCCTTATATAATATTCTGAGTCAGATGAGTTGGTATCAAACTCATTTAGGTTTGCATTTTGCAACCTGTTTTTAAGAGTACCTTGAGAATTAAAATTTAGTTTTCTTATCTGATTATTAATGATATAAAGTGCTTTTTCTATCATTTTGATTTTAGCATGAAAAAAATTAACATGGTCCTCTTTTTCGATGATGACTCTAGATGAGGCTCCTAATGTTTTCGCATACAAAACCAATTCATCGGCTAATAATTGTTGAAAAATTTTAATGTTAATTTTTACGCTTAAATCAGTATACTCAGGATATGTCTTAGTTGATTTCATTTTGATATGCTTATAACCCCAATGGTAACCTAATGACCAGTAAACAAATCAGGTAGATCAACCTACAAACGTTTAACTCCCAATTAACTCTTAGTATCTCTTAAAGAGAAGCCCTATTGGAAAACTTGTTCATAAATTATTGTTATAGGGTCAAAAAAGCCGTCTGATTTAGACGGCCTTAATTTGGTTGTTCGTAATTAAAATAGTTGGTTTGATTTTAATATTATTCTAGGCTGATAAACTCATCAACTGTTGTTTTTCTTTATATTCTTTCGGACTACAATTGTATTTTTGCTTAAAGATCTTGGAGAAATAGCTCCTACTGGTAAAGCCCACACTATATACCACCTGTGATATATTAAGATCTGAAGTTTTTATTAACTCTTCAGCTTTTTCAACCCGTAATGCTCTGATGTAGTCGCTGACAGTAGTGCCATGCATTAATTTAAATCCTTCTTGCAATTTTCCTGGAGACAATCCAGATTGATGGCTTAACTCTGAAATTGAATGCTGCGTTTCAGGGAAGTTTTGAATCGTTTTTGAAACTTCTCTCACAGCTCCTAATTCCCTCTGAGTTAAATTCCCCTTATTCATTTCCTTATTCTTCAAGTCGTCAGTATGTTGCTGAATTTCATAAGCAAGAATTAAATGAACCAATCCTTCGATCATTAAACTTCTAACAATTCCACGTTGCTGTATGGCTTCAAGTTGCTGAATTTTGTCAGCTATTTTCAAATTATAGGATCCAATATATATTGAATTTTTAGATTCTTCCCCTCTTAAAAAAGACTTCTGAATTCTATAATTTAAATTGTGTTTTCGTAGTATATGCTGATTTGAAGTAGTTTTTACCACAATCAGAGAAATTTTAATGTGTTCACCCTTAGTAAAATGTAGCACATTTTCTTCAAAGGCTTTATTTGTTAAAATACCCGTCTGAAAATTTTCAAGTACCTTTTTTGTACTTTGGTTACCAAAGCTATGGGCAACTTTCCCTCGCAAACAATATGCAAAACAAATAGGAGGATTTTCAGCTGTTCCTGCACGTAAAGTAAAATCTTGTGAAAACTTTACGTCAAACTCTAATAATGAAATACCACTTTTAAAGGTAATGCCTCTAATCCTGCCACGACCAAATTCATTGTCTATATCCAGGATGTGTTCTTTTACTTTAACACTTAGGTTACCACTAAAACTTTGTTGTAATTGATCAAACATGTTTTTAATGGCTGTGGAAGAAAGGGATATGGTTGTCATATAGTTAGTAGTAGGGTTAAATATTAAGTTTTGAGTCTCAACTCAGTTAAATTGGTTTTGCAATTAAAACATAGACTGAGTGGCAAAATCTCATTAAACAATCTCTATTGGACCAATAAAAGCCTAATTTTGTATCAGTACATTTAATCACAAATAGTAAAATTGACTGATAACTCAAATCGTTTAACAAATATCTTAAAGGTGGCACCAATTAAGTTACAGAACTTTGGGTTTAGATTGCAAAATTCCATGTTCTATGTAGAAATTATATAAAAAATTATTTTTTAGATTACTTTTTCTATCTAAAAAACTAAAATCCAAAACTGCTATATCTCAATAGAATTTTGGGCATAAAAAACTAAATATCAACACGATACCGGTTTACTAACACCATTTAAAGTGGGTTAAAAGAGAGCCATTTATCAAATCAACAGGCTAAAATGTTACTAATAACGCTTTAAACTTGAGCCTGACAAGTAAATAGGTGGGAAATACTGTTAAAACCGAAACAAAAATGTATTTCGATTCATATTAGAGGTGTGGTACTGCCAATTCAAATGTAGTACGCGTTCAATCACTTCTTTAAGTTTACTAAAACTAGTAGGTTTATTAATATAAATATTGGCCCCATTAACGAAAGTTTCTTCAATGTCCTGTTCTGAAGAAGACGTAGAATATATGGCAATTGCAAGGTCTTTCAATGCGGTATTTTCGCGAATCTCTTGTAAACATTGCATACCATTTTTAGCGGGCATATTTAAATCTAGAAAAATTAGATTTGGGTGTAGAGTACCAGAAAGCGTAAGATAGTCCATTAGTTCTTGACCGTCCTTAAAAAGCATTAGTTCGGTTTTAATAGATAGCTGTTTAATCGCTTCATCGAAAAGCAATCTATCATCTTCATCATCATCAGCAAGAGCTACACGTAGGAAGTTAGTTTGCATTTATAGAAATTAAGGCTTAGAACTTTGAAGTGTTTGGGTTTTCTTCCGACGCATAATGCGCTGGAAACTACTTGGGGTTAACCCTGTAGTTTTTTTAAATTGCCCTGACAAATGAGAAACACTACTATAACTCAACTTATAGGCAATTTCAGTTAGGGTCAAATCTTCGTCACACAATAATTCTTTTACAAGATCTACTTTTCTTAAAATTACATAGTTTTCAATAGATGAATAGGTGTTTTCTGAAAATACTGAAGACAGATAGGAGTAAGTGTAATTGAGCTTATCTGACAAATAGCTAGAAACCTTTATGATCCGAGCATCTTCATCGTTCAACATTTCATCAATGGTATTTTTAATACGGTCTACAAGGGATTGTTTTTGGTCTTCTGAAACTGTAATTCCATACCCTTTCAATGCCTTAAAAAGGGTTTCTTTGGTCTCAAGGGATAATGCTCCTAAGGTATTTATTTCTCCCAAATCTGCTGATGAATAGGGAATTTGAAGCTTTTCCAATTGCTCACGCACTACCTTTTCACAAATTAACTTGAAATTATATCTCAGATAAATTTTCATTAAAAATGACTCAATTAAAGTTTCTTGTCTGGAATTGAGGCAATATAATCACAAATTTTGTATTAAATTCGTCATATTTAAAGAAAATCTGAACATTGCAGTATTTCCCAGTCAATCAGCTGAAACCATGAAACTTATAGTTATTTTCGATACTATGCAAAATAACTAGTTAATCCTCAAAGCTTAAACTACTGATTAATTTAGTTAAAATAAATACAAATAAGACAAAAAAAGGCGGATTTTTCTATTAAGAAAAATCCGCCTTTGGAATTCAATAATTTAAAATCTAACTACTAATTGTCATCAGTAGCGTCATCAATTTCATCTTCCACTTCTTCAGCGCCTTCTTCAATAGCATCACCAGTATCTTCAACTGCCTCCTCTATTTTATCGCCTGTAGTCTCTTTTTTCTCCCTGCAACTTGTTAAAGACAGGAATGAAGTTGTCATCAATGCAATAAGTAAAATATTAATATAACGTTTCATAAGTTCTAACTTTAATTTATAATTGTATTCGATTTATTTAAATGCAAAATCTGATTTGTAATGCCTAAAAACCTTTTCGTCCGAAGATTAAGGAGATGAGGAATAAAACAACGAAAATAAAGAATATTACTTTCGCAATAGAAGCAGCTCCTTCGGCGACACCGCCAAAACCAAATATCGCCGCAATAACTGCTATAATAATGAAAATAATTGTCCAACGTAGCATAGTGAATGTTTTAGGGTTAATAAAAACTAAGCAAGGTTCTTTTATACCTATGGTACAAAATTATCAAATGTGATCCAGTTCAATTGTCTCAATAAATTTTAATCTTGATTCAATACAATTTCAGAATATTATTTATGTAATAAATAATTACTCTGCACTCTCAATTGATTTAGGCGAGACTTTCCAAATAATCCCTCCATCATCATCATTTACTAACAACGAGCCATCTGGTGCGACAGCCACACATACGGGCCTTCCAAAAACTTCGCTTTTCTCTTCGTTTGCAATAAATCCTGTAAGAAAATCTTCGGCCTTTGTTGGTTTACCGTTGTCAAAAGGAATAAAAAGTACTTTGTATCCTGACAAATTAGCTCGGTTCCAAGAACCATGCTGACCTACAAATACCCCGTTCTTATATTTTTCAGGAAATTTATCATCCTTATAAAAAACAAGGCCTAATGATGCTGTATGGCTTCCAACTGGTACGTCAGGAATAATGGCCTTAGCCACCATATCTTCATGGGGATCGTCCTCCCATCGAGGATCTTTTACCTGCCCGTAATAACTATAGGGCCAACCATACCAACCACCTTTTTTGACACTTGTAATATAATCTGGTACCAAATTGTCACCTAACTTGTCACGCTCATTGACTGCAGTCCATAGTTCTCCTGTAACAGGATTGAAATCCATCCCAACTGGGTTTCTTAGCCCGTTTGCATAAATGATTTCTTCTGATCCATCTGGATTAATTTGCAAGATATTGGCTCTTCTCTCTTCTTTCTCCATTCCTTGTTCGCCTGCATTACTCGCAGAACCTACAGAAATAAATATTTTATCTTTTTCCTTACTGGCTATAATATTCCTTGTCCAATGATTGTTGTATCCGCTTGCGGAAAGTGTAACAATCTTCTCCCCTTCTGTAGTTAATTTTGTGTCTCCTTCTTTATAAGGATAGCGATATAGGCCATCCGTATTTGCGACATAAAAAAAGCCCTCAAGTACCAACATTCCAAAATTTTGGTTAAGGTTATCTAGAAACACATGTTGTTCGTCGATATTTCCATCCCCATCATTGTCTCGTAAAAGTGTAATTCTATTGGCGCTGTTCTTAGTATTAGATTCAGCTACAAAAATATCCTTATTGGGCGCGACATAGGTCCATCGTGGATGGTCTAGATTTTCTGCAAATCTGGTAACAACAAAACCTTCTGGGGCTTTAGGTGTCGCATTTTCAGGCCAGTCAACTATTTTACTTTGATTGGTAACCGATTCCGATTTGAAAGGAGCCTCCAGCACAAGGTCGCCAATAGCAGTTTCAACCGTAACGCTTCCATCATCTGCATACTCTTCTTTTTCAGTATCAGTCAATTTCCTATCTTGACAGCCTAAAACAGTTATTATTAAAAACAAAAACAGCCCTCTTTTCATATTCTTTTACTTTTAAACTCCATTATTTAGTTTCTGTATTGAAACGGTAAATTATTAGCTAAGAAAAATCAATTATTTTTAACCGACGAAGGCCTCTCTTTAATGCAACTATTGTTTTCATTAAGTAGCCCCGTCCTAATCTCACTTTAATAATTCTCTTTTTAATTAGCACAAATCATGTACCATTATTTAAAAACACGATTATAAGTAAAGAAAAATTATTAATTTCAATTAGAGTTTTACTGCCTTGATATTTTGAAATGACAAAGGCTAACCTAGAATAATTCTTATAAACTCCTTGTTGGTGGCAGGATAGTTTGAATAATTACAGCAGTAAAAAAGATGAATTTGAGCAAGTTTTATATTAATAGAGGCTTTTCGCTCACAAGTACAGCGGTTTTCTCCATAGAATTTATTTAGAAGCCATCATAAAAACTATCTTTGATTTGGTAATAGAAATTAGCTTTATAGATGAAACAACTTAATTGCGATATTTTGATAGCAGGAGGAGGTCCCGGAGGTTTACCAGCAGCATTGGCTGCTGCTAGAATTGGCGCCAAAGTTATCCTATGTCAGGACAGGTCTGTCCTAGGTGGAAATGCTTCTAGTGAAGTTCGAATGCACATTGTAGGTGCGGATTGTAGTGGTAAGCGAGGTGATTATTTATCAGTTGAGGCCAGAGAATCTGGCATTATCGAGGAAATTCGTCTTGATGCATGCGTCAACAACCCCCAACGCTCACCTTCGGTTTTCGACTTGATTTGGTATGACAAATGCAGAAATGAGCCCAACCTGGAATTAATGCTTAATACCAGGGTATATGCTACCGATTTACAAGGCAAAACAATTAAAAAGGCATACGCTAGAAGAGAGTCCACAGAAGATGAATTTGAAATTGAAGCCAAAATTTTTATTGATTGCACGGGAGATGGCACTATAGGTGCCTGTTCTGAGGCCCCTTATTATGAGGGTAGAGAGTCAAAATCTACTTTCGGGGAAAGTTTGGCTCAAGATAAAAGTGACCACTTAAGATTAGGCTCCTCTCTCATGTTTCAGGCTAAAAAACATGGGAGACCTATGCCTTTTACTGCACCTAAGTGGGCCCGTAAAGTAACCGAAGAAGACCTTATTCTCAGGCCCCATGCTACTCCAGCCATGGACATGGATTTGGGGTTAGAATATGGCTATTGGTGGCTGGAATGGGGCGGTACATTAGACACCATTAAAGACAATGAACTAATAAGAGATGAATTACTCGCGATTTTGCTAGGTGTTTGGGACCATGTAAAAAACGGAGGTGACCACGGGGCTGATAATTGGGCCTTAGAATGGTGTGGATTTCTGCCTGGTAAAAGAGAAAGCAGGAGGTTTCAAGGCCAATACACCTTAACACAAAAAGATGTTCAAGAAGCCAATACTTTTGAAGACGCCATCGCTTATGGCGGATGGCATATTGATATTCACCCTCCTGCAGGAGTAGATGCAATCGAAGAATCGCCTTGTATTCATCATGATGTACCTCAGTTGTACCAAATACCATTAAGAACTACCATCAGTCATACCATTCCCAACCTAATGTTTGCAGGGAGGAACATCTCTGCAAGTCATGTAGCATTTGCTTCAACACGGGTAATGGCGACTTGTGCAGTAGTAGGACAAGCGGTAGGAACAGCTGCAGCTTTGGCCGCAAAAAAGGGGATAGCTCCAGGAGACATTGTAAGCAATAAGGAATTGCTGGGTGATATCCAACAACAGCTTTTAAAGGACGATGCGTTTATACCGGGCATATTAAATCAGGAGAGCGACGATTTGGTGAAATCAGCCCGGATTAAAGCCAACTCAGAACAAAAAGGGGGAGAAGCCATAAATATCATTAGTGGGCAAAACCGGAGTGTTCATGGTAAACGGGGCGTTCGTTCCGAATTAGCTATACCAGGTACCCATCGATGGATGAGTGATCCAAAGACGGGTCTGCCAGCCGCTATTGAACTACATTGGGAAACTTCAAAAAAGATTCGTCACTTACAGGTAATCTTTGATACTGGGGGCCATAGGGTACTCACTTTCAGTCTTGCCGATGAATATACTAAAAAGATGCATTGGGGAAGCCCCCAACCAGAAACGGTAAAAGATTACCAAATCGATACTTTTATAAATAATCAACCAATAGAGACTATATCAGAAGCAAATAACTACCAAAGGCTCCGCAAGCATACGCTCAATGGTGAAGCAATAGATACTGTTAAAATCACCGTTCTGGCTACCCAAGGAATCGATCATGCCCGAATTTTTGAAATCAGGGCTTACGAATAGTTCACAACTGTCTTAGAAATAAATATGATACCCCACAAATTAATGTTGAAAATCTATTTATACCTGGTTTTTATTGGCTTCTATTTTCAAATCTTACCCGGTTTTCCACAATCACATCTTTCTAATAATTTTACTGATAGCACTGAGGTATCTGAATGGAAAGGATTTGAGCGATATGATTTTAGTTTTCAAGGCAAAAAAGCCAGGCTAATATTACCGAAGAAGCCACTTCAAGGAAACCCTTGGATTTGGCGTGCACGATTTCCCGACTGGCATACTGAGGCAGATAGTATTTTGGTATCCGAAGGGTTTCACCTTGCGTATATCAATACCGATAATTTATTTGGAGCTCCGGAAGCTGTTAAAGTGTGGAACGATTTTCACAGGTTTCTAACTGCTGAGCATAGACTACAGTATAAGGTATCTCTGATGGGAGTTAGCAGAGGCGGGCTTTTTATATACAATTGGGCCAAAGAAAATCCTGAAAAGGTTGCCTCCATTTATGCCGAAGCTCCTGTATTGGATTTTAAAAGTTGGCCAGGAGGCTTTGGGGAAAGTGAGGGATCTCCAAAAGATTGGGACAAGCTTAAAAAAGTTTACAATTTTGCCAATGATGAAGAGGCAAAAGCATATAGTAATAACCCTATTGACAACTTAATGAAACTACCTGCCCACCGGGTGCCTATACTTCATATGATAGGACTTGAGGATCAAGTGGTACCTGTTGATGAAAACACCCTACCATTTGTTCAGAAATACATTAAGGCTGGTGGAATTGCTACAGTAGTGACATCCGTAAATGGTGAACAAAGCTTAAAAGGTCATCATTTCCCCATTCAAACGCCCCGATTGGTGGCTGATTTTATTAAATACAACGCTAAACAAGCCTTACCCTTGCGTTCCGAAGAATACCATCAAACCAATGGGGGAATAAAAAATACTCTAATCAATTTTTCTCAAAAAGGAAGTGGACGTGTAGCCTTTTTAGGCGGTTCCATCACTCACAACCCTGGTTGGAGAGACAGTGTAAGTAATTACCTGCAGAACAGGTTTCAAAACACTGATTTGGTATTTATCAATGCTGGTATTCCTTCTATGGGAAGTACTCCATCTGCATTTCGACTAGAGAAAGATGTTTTAGCTAAAGGCAAAATTGATCTTTTGTTTATAGAAGCAGCTGTAAACGATTCAGGCAACGGAAGAACTTCTACTGAACAAAAGCGCGCATTGGAAGGCATCATCAGACATGCACGGCAAGTAAATCCTCAAATGGATATCGTTGTAATGCATTTTGTTGATCCAGGAAAAATGGCCTCCTACAACCAAGGTTTAGTTCCAGAAGTAATCAAAAACCATCAGTACGTGGCAGACTATTACAATATCTCAACCATAAACCTCGCAAAAGAAGTAACAGACAGAATCAATGCTGGAGAATTTACCTGGGAAGATGATTTTAAAGATCTTCATCCTTCACCGTTTGGCCAGGGAATTTACGGCAATTCTATTATTACTTTCCTTAAAAACAGCTATGAAAAAAGTCAAAATTTAACCGATAAAACAACCAACTATTCCACAGCAGAAAGGATGGATGCTTTTTCCTATGACAAAGGAAGGTTAATTGATATAGCCGAGGCAAAATTGGCTAAAGGTTGGCACATAGCTCCTAACTGGAAGCCAGGTGACGATGAGAAAACAAGACCAGGTTTTGTAAATGAGCCTTTTTTGATAGGTAACAAAGGAGCTAAATCCCTTAAATTAAGTTTCGAAGGCAATACAGTAGGAATTGCAGTTGCATCAGGCCAGGATGCTGCCAAGATTAGCTATAGAATTGATAAAGGAAATTGGCAACAGTTAGACCTATTGACCAAATGGAGCAAGCAGCTTCATTTGCCATGGTATTATACTTTAGCCAGTGAATTAGAAAATGCCCCTCACCTATTAGAAATAAGAGTACCTGATAGTCTTAATGACAATCTCCAGCGTAAAGCTTGTAGAATTCGTTACTTTTATGTGAATTAAAACTAAAATTCTGGACATTCCATATACAAAAAACCCGACCAAAAGATGAAGAAAATATCACTGCTGCTATTAATTGGATTGGTTTTTAACACCGCCCAGATCCAGGCACAAAAAAGAACCCAAACCGAAAATATCATTCTTATAACGGTGGACGGACTTCGTTGGCAGGAGGTATTTAAAGGTGCCGATTCTTTATTCATAGATGACACTGGGATGGTCGAGAATACCCATGAGCTAATGGATGCATTTTGGGATGTTGATCAGTTCAAGCGAAGAGAAATGTTGATGCCTTTCTTTTGGGGACCATTAAAATCAAAAGGGCAACTTTATGGCAATAGGACTTACGGTAACTTGGTAGAGAACAGTAATACCATGCTATTTTCTTATCCTGGTTACAATGAAGTATTAAGTGGTTTTGCTGATGATGAACGCATCACTTCAAACTCAAAAACAAACAATCCAAATGTAACTTTACTGGAGTATTTAAATCAAATGCCAGAATACAAAAATAAGGTATTGGCTTATGGGAGCTGGGATGTTTTCCCCTACATTATTAATGAAGAACGAAGCAAGGTTCTCGTGAATGCTGGTTTTGACCTTGCCGAAGGAGCTGACCTAACTGATAAAGAAATTATGATCAACCGCCTTCAAAATGAAATAAGAGGCCCTTGGGGAGGAGTTAGGCTAGATGCATTTACGCACAATTATGCTTTAGAGGGAATTTTCAAACATGCTCCTAAAGTAACGTATATTGCTTATGGCGAACCTGATGATTGGGCGCATGACAATGAATACGATCAGTACCTATATTCCATCCATCAATTTGATGCCTACCTAAAAGCGCTTTGGGATTACATCCAAAGTACGCCTCAGTACAAGGATAAAACAACAATGATCATCACCACAGATCATGGTAGAGGAACAAACAATAAATCATGGACAGGCCATGGCTCATCCATTCCAGAAGCAAAAGAAATATGGATGGCAGCTATAGGACCTGATACCCCTGCGACTGGAGAAATGAAGATGAAAGGACTGTGGCATTCCTCCATGATCGCTAGCACTATTTTCAATCTTTTGGGAATGGAATATCCGGATGAAAAGGCTGGTGAAACCATAAAAGAAATGATAAAGTAAGGTCTGCGGGAAAACTTAAGGCTGCAAATAATCGTTTATCCTGAAACAATATCGTCCACTAAGGTATGACTGCCTTCCAAAAATATACCCCTATCAATTGTTCATTCTTTGACCGACTACAGCATTGGTCAACGAGAAAAGAAATTGTTGAAATCATTTTTATCGACAAAGACGCAAATACCAACACTTTACGCACAAGAATCCTGGACCTTTTTACCAAAAATAGCGAAGAATTTATCGTGTTAGAAAGCGGTCATAAATTCCGCCTAGATCAACTAATTAGCGTCAATGGGTTAATGGTGAGCTCTTGCGAAATTGACAATCCCAAATCAAGGTATGATTCTTGACAGACACATTAATTACTCTTAGCATCTAGTTTAAATGTAGAATTAAAAACAAGACTAATATTAGCAATTATTGGAAAAAATGGGGAGGGTTTGGCCCTCCGCGCTATTTAGAATTTCACCTAATTGTTACAACTCTTTAGCAGGCGATAATTAATATGAGACCAAAATAAATTTCAATGTTTATCGTTTATGAAAATTGAAATATTTTTAAAAAAGTTCAGCAACCTAAAAACCTAACAGAAAAACCATGAAATTACTTTTCATAGTAAACCCCATCTCTGGGGATGTGGACAAAGAGCCATTTATCAAAAATGCCAAAGAATTGTGTCTTAAATATGGAATAGTAAATCATTTTTTTAAAACAACTGGCAAAAATGATAAAGAAAAAGTACAGAAAGTCATTGCAGAATTTGGGCCTGATAGAATAGCCTCTGTTGGTGGTGATGGTACAACCTTGTTTTCGGCTATTGCATTGATGAAGGAAAAAATCCCCATGGGCATTATTCCGCTAGGCTCGGCAAATGGTATGGCTGTAGAATTGGGTGTGAATTCAAATCCCGTTGAAGCTTTAAAGGACCTGATCATGTCTTCCATGATTAAGAACCTTGACATGCTGAAAGTCAATGACAAACATTTTTCCCTTCATATTGGTGATGTAGGAATAAATGCAGAGATCGTAGCTTCCTATGAAAAGGATTCCAACAGAGGAATGGCCACTTATGCAAAATATTTTTTGGATGAGTTAAGGAAAATCGATCCTTTTGAAATTGAAGTTGAGGCAAACAATGAAAAAATAAGCGAGAAGGCAGTGATGGTAGGAATTTGTAATTCTAGAAAATATGGAACTGGAATACCACTTAATATTAATGGTAACCCTATGGATGGCAAGTTTGAAATAATTTTGGTAAAAGATTTAAATGCTCAATTTTTAATCAATGCAGGTCTTTCTAAATTCAATGATGTCTTTTATATGGAAGAAAACATTACCGCTATAAGCACGGACATGGCAACTTTGAAATTTGATCAAGCCCGAATTTTGCAACTTGACGGTGAGGTAATTGGGAAATTTGATCGACTTAAAGTTGAAATTATCAAAGGAGCCATTAGCTTAATTACTTCCAAGGACAATCAATATGTAGAATAGTCACTTCCTTCAAGCCAAAAGAAGGTTATAGAATTCCATTAAGTGGTCTTAATTCTAGAGATAAAGGCTTTTGCTGAATTGGCTTTCAGATAGGTTGACTCCTAATATGGTATTTCTGATAATATAGTATTGAAAAAAGCCAACTAATAATACCGCATAAGAGCTCAACATTTTAGTCCTATTGTTATAGATTTAGAGACCCATAGCTATATCATTAGGATAAGTGTAAATTCTAAATATCAATACTTTTTTTCCTAAAAAGTAATTAACCTATAATAGGCTTATAGATTGATCAGTATTTTTCTCAATATTTAAAAAAATGACAATTAATTACCTTCAGATTAAAATAATTTTTATTTGAATTTTAATCTCAAGCTGCAGCATTTTTAAAAAATTAATATGAAAATTTACGATTTAAGGGGGCTCAAAACTGACTGGCAAGGCAGTTGAAAAATACATAAATCACTGATTATAAATTTTTTACTAAAAAAAATATCTGTTTTTTTTTATCAATGAATTGGAGTGGAAGCTGATTTTTTTTTGAATTTGACTGTTTTTTAAATCTAAAAAGATCCTAATATTTGGCATTTCTCCTCTACTCGATAAATATCTTTTCCATAAAAAAAATATCAAAATATTAAAACAATTAAAAATTTTTTATAGGTTTGTTGATCTAAATGAAAAGTAAGAGACATTTTATAAAGAATTCTATTCAGAACCCCTTCCTAATAGGGACCTCATTGGCATCCTGCTTTTTGATGCTACTATTTGGCCCAATTTTTTTGGGAGCGAATTCTACTGAGGAGATTTCAGAAAGCTCAAATCAGCAAGTCTCTTTTCTTTCCGCCAATGACATACTAAGTGACATTCATTATTTTTTGCATTTTCCATTTGAAGGAGATTCTCCTGAAGAACAAGAAAGTGAAAATGAGTCCAACAAAACGCTGGATGAAGACAGTGAAAGTTTCTATGTAAATTCCGCTTTTTTTTCAAAAGCAGGGTACAATCTGGAGAAAACTTTGTTTTCCCAATTGAGCCTATCTATTCATAATAGGTCTAAAATTTCACTCGTTATTCTTTACCATTCCTGGAAGAGTTTCCTCGCCTAATTTTTTTCATTTCACCCGAATACTTCATTAAGGTCTTGACCTATGATTTATTCCAATCCCTTTAAATAAGCAGATTTTCATTTGCAAAAGGGCAATCTATTTCAACTTTTACAAAAAATCAGATTAATTATGACGAGGATATTAATTCTTCTCTGTTTGGTAGGAATACTAGGCAATACTGCGTGCGAGCATAAAAAAGAAGCGGAACACCATGAATCCACCTTCCTAATTACGAGTCCAATCAAAATGGATACGGTAGTTTTTCAGGAATACGTAAGTCAGGTTCACTCCATACAACACATAGAGCTTAGAGCACTCGAAAGAGGCTATCTGCAAAAAGTATTTGTAGATGAGGGGCAACACATTAAGAAAGGACAACTTATGTTCCAGATAATGCCACTTATCTATGAGGCTGAAAAGCAAAGGGCATCAGCAGAGGCAGACTTTGCAGAAATAGAATACAGTAATACACAGAGTCTTGCAGACAGCAACATCGTCTCTTACAACGAACTGGCCATGTCCCGAGCAAAACTAGCCAAGGCAACAGCCGAACTCAATCTAGCAAAAGCACACCTGGGATTTACTGAAATCAGAGCGCCATTCGACGGTATTATGGGACGTTTTCAGGTAAGATTGGGAAGTCTTTTAGACGAAGGAGAGTTGTTGTCAACCTTATCCGACAATAGTAAAATGTGGGTGTATTTTAATGTTCCTGAAGCCGAGTACTTAGATTATGCATCCACTACAGGTTTAGAGAACATGCCTGAAGTGCAATTCAAAATGGCCAATAATAAAAATTTTAGTCACTCAGGAGTAATTGAAACCATTGAAGCGGACTTTAATAATGAAACAGGAAACATTGCCTTCAGGGCTACATTCCCGAATGAGAAGGGCATATTGAGACATGGTGAAACAGGTAATATTCTAATGCCCGTACCCTTCGAGAACGCATTGATTATCCCCCAAAAAGCTACCTTCGAGATTTTAGATAGAAAGTACGTCTATGTGGTGGATGACTCGAACACTTTGAGGACGACTGAAATAACTATAGCTCACGAAGTTCCACATTTGTACATGGTAAGTAGTGGGTTAAAGGAGGATGATAAAATTCTAATTGAAGGCCTAAGAAAAGTTAAAAACAACCAAGAAATAAAGTATGATTTTCTTGACCAAAAAGAAATTTTGAAAGATTTAAACCTGCTTCATGCAGAGTAAATTTAACCCTTAAATTACTTTAGACATGTTTAGCAAGTTTATACAAAGGCCGGTTTTAGCGATAGCTATCTCCCTGGCCATCATATTCCTAGGAATATTAGCTATAATGACAAGGCCTATTTCACAATTCCCAGAAATAGCCCCTCCACGTGTAAATATTTTCATAGCCTATCCCGGATCCAGTGCAGATGTGCTGGTCAAATCAACCTTAATCCCTTTGGAAAGAGCGATTAACGGTGTACAAGGCATGCAATACATTATCTCCGATGCAACAAGTGCTGGAGAGGCCACCATCCAGATAATATTTGAACCTGGAACGGATCCAAATGCAGCAGTAGTCAACGTGAAAACCAGAATAGATCAGGTGATGAACAATCTTCCCCCTCTGGTACAAAGGGAAGGTGTAATCATTACCCCTATCCAACCAAGTATGTTGATGTATGTTAACCTTTTCAGTAAAGACAAAAATGCTGATGAGAAATTTCTATATAACTATGCCAATGTCAACATTCTACCGGAGCTTCAAAGGATTAGTGGAATGGGTAGGGCTACCATTCTGGGTAGCCGCCAATATGCAATGCGTGTTTGGTTAAAACCAGATAGAATGAGGGCATACAACGTTTCCACAGAGGAAGTGCTGGCAGCCATTGATGAACAAAGTGTCATCGGCAGGCCTGGTAGACTGGGGCAGAGTTCTGGTAAAACAGCCCAATCGATAGAATATGTATTGACTTATAAGGGTCGCTTTAATTTACCCGAAGAATATGAAGACATCATTATTAAGGCAACCCCTGAAGGGGAAATTTTGATGCTCAAGGATATAGCAGAGGTAGAGCTTGGCAGTGAATTCTTTGATATTTATTCGAATAAAGATGGCTATCCAGCAGCTTCGATGGTATTGAAGCAAAACTTTGGAAGTAACGCCAGTGAAGTAATTGACAAAGTAAAATTAAAATTAACTGAACTTGAGCAGAATTTCCCTCCAGGCATGTCATACGAGATCAATTATGATGTCTCCACTTTTGTGGATGCATCGATAGATAAAGTACTGCATACTTTAGTAGAGGCTTTCATTCTAGTAGCTTTGGTCGTCTTCCTATTCCTTGGTGATTTAAGGTCTACCATAATTCCGGCCATTGCGGTCCCCGTTTCTTTAATAGGTGCATTTGTTTTTATGCAGTTATTTGGTTTAACAATAAACATGATCACACTATTTGCCCTTGTATTGGCAATAGGTATCGTAGTCGACGATGCGATTGTAGTAGTTGAGGCCGTTCATGCTAAAATGGAAGAGGAGAATCTCAGCCCATTTAAGGCAGTAAAAAAGGTACTTGGGGAGATCAGTGGTGCGATTATAGCCATTACCCTGGTCATGACAGCAGTATTTATTCCTGTTGCTTTTATGACTGGCCCAGTAGGTGTTTTTTACAGGCAATTTTCCATTACTATGGCCAGTGCAATCGTACTTTCAGGATTGGTAGCCCTTACGCTTACACCTGTTTTGTGCGCGATGATTCTTAAAAATAATCATGGAAAACCTCGAAAAAAATCCCCAGTAGATCTATTCCTCGATTGGTTCAATAGAAAATTCGAGAAAGTTACCGATAAATATGAAGGCTTACTTAAGCTTATTGTTAACCGAAAAGTAGTCACCTATGGTGTTCTTCTGGCTTTTGGTTTTGGGATTTTTGCAGTCAATGAAAATTTACCTACAGGATTTATACCCAATGAGGATCAAGGAATGATCTATGCGATTATTCAGACCCCTCCAGGCTCAACTTTGGAAATCACCAATGAAGTATCAAGAAAACTTCAAGAAATTGCCGAAGAGATTGATGGTATCCAATCCGTATCTTCTTTAGCAGGGTATGAAATCCTTACAGAAGGAAGGGGATCAAATGCAGGTACCTGCCTCATTAACCTTAAAAACTGGGAGGAAAGAGAACACTCTGTCACAGAGATACTAGAGGAACTTGAGGAAAAAACCAAAGACTTGGGAGCTGTTATTGAGTACTTCGAGCCACCAGCAGTGCCTGGTTATGGTGCATCAGATGGTTTTTCCCTAAGAATGTTGGACAAAAACAGTACGGTTGATTACCAAGAGTTTGACCAGGTAAACCGTGATTTCATGGATGCATTAGGAGAGCGGCCTGAACTAAGCGGGCTATTCACTTTCTTTGCTGCCAATTACCCTCAATTTGAATTGACAATAGACAATAAATTAGCCATGCAAAAAGGGGTGTCCATAGGCAAAGCCATGGAAAACCTCGATGTACTTATCGGTAGTACCTATGAGCAAGGCTTTGTTAGGTTTGGAAATTTCTTTAAAGTTTATACTCAATCAGCTCCGGAATTTCGAAAGATGCCTTCGGATATTTTGAAACTATTCATTAAAAATGATCACGGAGAGATGGTTCCTTATTCTGCTTTTATGAAAATGGAGAAAAAACAAGGACCAAATGAAATCACTAGATTCAACTTGTACACCTCCTCCTCTATCAAGGGCGTCCCGGCAAAGGGATACACTAGTGGTGATGCTATAAAAGCTATTCAGGAAGTGGCAGCACAATCGCTACCCAATGGATATGACATCGCTTGGGAGGGGCTTTCCTACGATGAATCCAGAAGAGGAAATGAGGCCATCTACATCTTTATCGTGGTTTTAATCTTCGTGTATTTGGTATTGGCTGCTCAATATGAAAGTTTTATCATTCCCTTGGCTGTTATCCTTTCTTTACCAATAGGTGTTTTTGGATCCTTTTTAATGTTGAAATTCATGGGACTCGCCAATGATATTTATGCGCAGATTGGCTTGATAATGTTAGTAGGTCTCTTAGGGAAAAATGCGGTGTTGATTGTGGAATTTGCCATTCAGAAGCACCAACAAGGCTCTACTATTCTTGAAGCTGCTATAATTGGTGCCAAGGTTAGATTCCGTCCTATTTTGATGACTTCATTTGCTTTTATCGCAGGACTTATTCCTTTGGTAATCGCTACAGGAGCCGGCGCAATAGGTAACAAAACCATTGGCTCTTCAGCTATGGGAGGAATGTTATTCGGGACCATATTTGGTGTGATAATCGTACCAGGCCTATACTATATTTTCGGCAGTATCGCAGAAGGCAGAACATTGATCAGAGATGAAGATGAGACACCGCTAAGTGAAGACTACGTAAGAAGGCAATCCGATTCAAGATTGCTTAAGAAACTAAAGAAATTATTGTCGAAAAACGAACTAGAAAATGGTCACTAAATCCCTAATAAATACGACAACCCTGTTGCTTTGCATGCTTCTTGTTTGGGGATGTAAGGTACCTCAGGCGACAACAATTGATGAAAGCAAATCTGTTCCGGATAGTTTCAACCAATCTAAAGACAGCACAAACAGTGCCACTACCGACTGGAAAGCTTTTTTTACTGATCCTCAGTTAATAACCTTGATAGATACTGCTCTTGCTAACAATCAGGAGCTGAACATTATGCTACAGGAAATTGCAGTAGACAATACCGAGATCCTGGCAAGGAAAGGCGAGTATTTACCTTTTGTAAATCTAGGATTGGGTGCTGGCATGGAGAAAGATGGAGAATATACCAGACATGGGGCTGTAGATGAAAGCCTGAATATAAGGGAAGGCAAGGCCATTCCTAATCCTTTGCCGGATTTTATGGTAGGCGCTTTTGCTTCCTGGGAGTTAGATGTTTGGAAAAAACTACGAAATGGTAAGAAGGCAGCAGTAACAAGGTATTTATCTAGTGTTGAAGGTAAAAATTTCATGGTCACTAATTTGATCGCAGAAATTTCAAGCGCTTATTATGAGCTTATGGCCTTGGACAATTTGTTGGAAATTATTCAAAAAAATATAGGCATTCAAAAGAATGCACTACATATTATTGAACAACAAAAACAGGCCGCCCAAACTACGCAATTGGCAGTAAACAGATTTGCTGCGCAAGTACTTAACACCGAGAACCTGCAATACAAAATCAAGCAGCAGATTGTTGAAACAGAAAACGAAATCAACTTTCTTGTAGGCCGATTTCCACAAAGCATAGAAAGAAGCTCTTCTGGATTCAATGACATAACGGTTGACGAAATTCATTCTGGAATTCCTTCCCAATTGTTGGTCAATAGACCGGATATTAAGCAAGCTGAACTAGCTTTAGCGGCATCCAAACTTGATGTTGCGATAGCACGAGCGAATTTTTACCCTTCTTTCAGTATTGAAGCGGGGGTAGGTTTCGGATCCTTTAATCCAAAATACCTGGTCAACCCTCAATCTTTATTATACAATTTGGGCGGGGATTTGATGGCACCATTGGTGAATAAAAATGCAATAAAAGCTACATATAATAGTGCCAATGCAAAGCAGTTGCAGGCGGTTTACAGTTATGAGCAAACCATTTTGCAAGCCTATATAGAAGTAGCCAATCAGCTTTCGCAAATAGCCAATACGAATGAAAGCTATAAGACAAAGTCAAAAGAGGTAGAATTACTCAACCAATCTATCACCATATCGAATAGCTTGTTCCGCTCAGCAAGAGCAGATTACATGGAGGTCCTGCTTACCCAAAGGGAAGCATTAGAATCCAGAATGGAGCTAATAGAAATAAAAATGAGCCAGATGAATGCTAAAGTAAATATCTACAAAGCACTCGGTGGAGGTTGGAATTAATACGTTTTATCTCCTTTATAATAACCATAAAAAACAAAAAGCCACTTGAATTATCAAGTGGCTTTTTGCTTTTCTTTAAGGTTAACATAGGATTTGCAATAGCCTACCCTACTTAATCCGTCTTGTTGGAATCACTCTAAAATCAGCAACTCGAATGTCCATTATAACTTCTTGCCATTACCAGGGTTTTGCTGAGTTCTGCAACAACCACATTTTAGCATATGGATGATCCTTACTTTGTCCTGCAGGAATAAATTGGGTATCCTCAAGTGAGGATATAGCCTGCTCATAATTGACCAAATAATTTGGATCCAGGTTAGGAGAAGGATACATGTACCTGACAGGAATAGCCGCACCAAATTGTGTGACTGGCCCTACCTCCAATACTGGGTAACCCGTTCTTCTCCAATCAAACCAGGCTTGGGGGTTTTGCCAATTGGCTATCCATTTTTGATCAATAATCCGCTGTGCTTTATTGGTGCTTTTAGCATACGAAACTGCTTCCTGCTCGTAATAGGTATCAAAATTGAAGTCCCCCGAATTTGAGAGTATACCATATTTTTCCATTGAAGCACGAATCCCTTCTTTGTAATGTGCTTCTGGGTCATTGGCCCCAAGCCCTCCTAAAAGTGCTGCCTCAGCCATAAGAAATTTTATTTCACTATAGGTAATCAGGTTCATACTTACATAGCTGTCCTGATTTTTCCTATACCTTTCATGCAGGTAAGAGATGTAAGGACTTCTTTCTGGGTGATACCCTTCTTCATCATCCCCCTTATTGTACGACATGGCCTCCACGATAGGAAGGCCAACCGGTAAGCCAACATATAAATTGGTATTCACAGCTACTCCGTCAGGAGCTGGTTTAAACCGAACCGTTGCCGATTCCCCAAGAATATTGGTTACCACAGAATCCTTTTCTACCGTCACTTGATCATCCCATTTGTACTGCACAGGCAATACCCAACGGTATAGTCGAGGATCATTCAAGTCGATGAGTTTGTCTACAAGTGTTTGTGCCGGCTTTAATAATAAGTTAGGATTTGGACTGTTTAATGGTCCTCCAGGTGTAGCATTATTTTCATCTGTACCAAGAAAATTAACTTTTGCATCATCACTATTGTCCATAAATGTAAATTGCGAAGCCTCATTAAATTCTTTATCCAAATCAATTCCCAAGGAAGCCATGTCGGACTTTTTATTAATCAATCTCATGCTGTACCGCATTCGCAAAGCATTGGCAAACCTTCTCCACTTCTGGGCATCACCTCCATACATTATATCGGATGTAGCATTTACCACATCTTTGGTAGGATCAAGATTTTGGAGTATCGCATCTGCTTCTCTCAAGTCTACCAGGATGCCATTGTAAACATCTATCTGGCGATCGTATATAGGGAAAAACACATCATTATTTGCCTGTAAAGCGCTGGAATATGGAATATCTCCATAGAGATCACTCATAAGGCCGTAATGAAATGAGCGAATTATTAAGGCTATTCCTTTAAAGAAATCATTGTTTTCATCTACTGCATTTTCATAGATAACTTGATTGTTCCTAAGTATATCAAAATAGCTATTCCATGATTCATGTCCCCAGCCATAGAAATTTACCACTACCGCACCTTCATTGGTCCCCCGTTGTACATATTGCATTGCTCCAGCAATTTTGGAATTTTCATAGCCCAGGTTATGATAGGTTTTGGCTGTATTTGACAATACATAGGTAAGAATATAATTGGAAGACACCTGTTCAGGACTATTTGGGTTCATGTTTACCTCAGTGAGGTCTTCACAAGCCCAAAAAGTCGTTATCAATCCAATACAAAGTATATTTTTTAATAGATTTTTCATGGCTATTCTTCAGTTAAAATTCAGCATTTAATTTCAGTCCCAGAGAACCGGTCCAGGGCATTACATTGTAATATTCCACGCCCTGTATCCAACGGTTACCAGTTTGCCTAAAGGCCCTTTCAGGATCTACTCCATTTCCTGCTTCGGTCCAGACAAAAAGATTGTTGCCCACCACTGAAAGTGAAGCACTCCTCAGGCTAATTTTATCCAACCAGCTTGTTGGCAACTGATAGGTAACTGCTATTTCCCTTAATTTGACATAAGTAGCACTGTAGAGGTTTCTGTCTGGAAAAGGCCTATGAGCATACCTGTAGGCCTGGAAAGGATTTAGCCATTGTGTAGTAGCCCCACCCAAATTTTCTATGTAGACGATGTTTCCTTCTGCGTCTCGACTTTCGCGTACCCCCACATTAAAACTAGCATCTTCCTCTCTGAAATTGGCTTCATCTCCAGGCCATGGAAGTCCACCATAGGCGGCATTTCTTCCCCCTATCCATTTACCAAAATAGGCTTCTGGATTATCCTTAACCTGATCTTCAATAGGTCTTCCTGCATCATATGAAACCCCTGAGAGTGTTTCTTCCAGCATCCCATTGTTTCCTAAAAACATCATCGTATTGGAATAAAATTCTCCTCCCTGTCTCCAATCTATATTGGCATATAAACTAAATTTCTTGTACCTAAATGTCGGTTGGAATGACAACATAAGGTCGTGATTGAAATTCCCAATTTTAACTAAGTTATTTACATCCTGATCTTCTTGATATAACCCACTTCCGGTAAGTACAGGATATCCGAAATAAGCTGACTCTTGATCTTTTACAGTGAGCACGGGGCGCATGTAGATGTCACCAATATCTCCACCCACATAGGTTCTCAATTCAGCACCGCTATATGAAGTAAAATTATAATAGGTGATCCCATCTGCCAGCTCTTTGATACTTGTTCGATTTCTGGATAGATTAACATTTAGGTCCCATCTAAAATCCCCTGCAATTATTGGGGTAGTGCTAATTCCTAATTCAAAGCCTCGGCTTTCCACCAATCCAGCATTAATCAATTTACTACTAGCACCAGATTCTATAGGAAGATCTATAGGTAATACCTGATTTTTATTGCCGCGGACATAGTAGGTCGCTTCTATTCCCAATCGGTTGTTGAAAAGAGAAATATCCAGGCCAGCTTCTGAGGAGGTTGATATTTCAGGTTTTAAGGAAGCATTTCTTAATAGCCCCCCCATGTACATACTCTTTGCGGTTCCCCAGTCCAATGCGGTTCCAAAAGTCGGGACCAGGCTATAAGGTGCTACATCATTACCCACTTGAGCGATGCCTGCCCTAAATTTAAAAAGATCAACGAAAGAAGGCATCTCGACCATCTCTGAGACAATGGCACTTAAAGAAACGGATGGGTAGAAATAAGATCGATTTTCTATAGGTAAGGTACTGGACCAATCGTTTCTTGCTGTTATATCAAGGAATAATTTATTTTGGTAACCAGTAGATAAAGAGCCATAAATACCATAAATCACTTTCCAGAAATGTTGGCTATCGTAAGATACCGTACCTGGTGCACCATTGGCAATTGTATACAACATGGGAATAACCAACTGACCGGCATTATTGTCCACAAAGCTGTACTTTTGCTCCATTCTATTGGCTCCAGCCAAGGCGGTTATGTTCCAGTTTTCATTGAAGATTTTCTGGTAATTCATCATGAAATCCAGGTTATTCTCCTTATTGAAATTATTTCTTATATGGTAGCCTCCATTGATCTGATCATAATTATTATATGCAATGATTGCCTCTTGTTGCTCTTCATAGGAATCCCTAGCATAGCGAAGTAGCATGCTTAAATTATTAGTAACGTCATAATCGAGCTGTAGCTTACTCACCGTTCTATTCCTATCAAAACCGGTAGGATTTTCATTTATGACAAAATAAGGGTTGTTTTGCTTTTCTTTGTATTTCCGTTGCAGTATACCTTCGGATCCTGGAATCCAATATTGCTCCAAATCTAAGATATTCACCTGAGGTCCTGTTTCAAAAAGACTCCTAACAGGAGAAGTTCTACCACCGTCAATAATCGGCCTGTTATCAGAACCAGATTCTGTGATATTAATGGTTGCTGTAGCTCTCAATTTATTGGTAATATTGTAATTGGTGTTGAGCCCTATGGTAAGTCTGGAGAAATCTGTATTGGGTATAATTCCTTCATTTGACATGTTCCCTACTGACAATCGAAAGCTGCCTTCGTCATAATCTCCATTGACAGCTATATTATTGGTATTTGTATACCCTGTCTGAAAGAAGTCTTTAAACCGATCAGGATAAGAGACAAGTGGTGCAGGCTCCCCGTTAGAATTCCATTGAACCCACTCCTCTCCTACATCCAGCTCCGGTCCCCAACTCTCATTTTCACTTTCTTCAAAAACATGTGCGCCACTTTTTCCAGAGGCAAATTCATTTTGTATTGGAAGATACCGAAAGGGAAAATCCATCACCACTGAGGAACTCACAGCCACTCCAATGCCTTTTCTTCCCGAACCAGACTTAGTTGTAATCAATACTACCCCATTACCAGCCCTTGAACCATATAAGGCTGCAGCACTCGGACCTTTAAGAATAGATACATTTTCGATGTCGTTGGGGTTGATGTCTGAAATGGGATTCCCCATATCCGCTCCGCCAAATCCATTGTTCAACTTATTGGCTACCGGTACTCCATCAATTACAAAAAGCGGTTGATTGTCACTATTGAGGGAATTTCCGCCTCTAATAATGATATTAACTGATGACCCAGCGGCACCATCCATTTGAGATATCTGTACGCCTGCAACTTTTCCAGCCATGGCGTTCAAGACATTGTTTTGTGGTGTTTCAGTAAGGTCTCTCCCATCTACACTACCTACTGAATATCCGAGGGATTGCTTTTCTCTTTTTACACCCAAGGCAGTAACCACAGCTTCTTGTAGTGATTTCATGTCTTCAAGTAATACAATGTCAATTATTTCACGGTTACCTACCGTAACCTCTTGTCTCTCAAAACCTATAAAAGAAAAAACCAAAACGGCATTTTCTCTGTCGAATTCTAAATTATAATTTCCATCCTGATCAGTAATTGTTCCTGATGAAGTACCTTTTAAGAGTACAGTAACTCCCGGCAGTCCCAAACCATCGACATCAGATGTAACTTTACCTCTGACCTTCTGATTGGCGATCATTTGGTATTGGCTTGATTGAACACCATTGTCAAGGGAGGCAACCTGAATTAGTTCGCTGTTGTCAGAGACAAGCCTGGCCAATTCAGCCATGCTTTTGCCTGACTGTTTGTTTTTAGGCACAATCACATAAGATCCTCCTTTTTGCTTTACAAACGAGAGTTCATAAGGGCTAAGTAGTCTTAGGAGATTTTTTTCAAGTCCTTTTTCCCAATCGATTAATGTACTGTCTACCGAAAGGTTCTTTATCATTCCATCGGCGAATAATATATCTGCTTTGTAAAAATCTTTCAGCTTATCCAACGCATCAGCCAAAGCGATATCATATTGGTGTTTGCCCATTGTAAGATGCGCCAATTGCTGGGGCTTTATGCCAGCAGCATAGGCAGTTGTGAGTGGACCAAAATGCAACAGGGAGCAAAATGTCCAAACCAAAAGTGAAAAGGGTAAAATCTTTTTCATATTAGATTTAGGGTTTAAATTTTTGACTATTTGTTATGGTTAATCGGATGTATAAAATTGGGTTAGAAATTGTTTTTCCATTTAAAGAAATTAATGTAATAGGCTATAAATTTATTAGGTAAAGAGATATAGGAAGTCACGGTCCTTTGGACTGTCTTCTGACAAGAAAATGCCTTCAAAAATGCTAGTCCATTTTAGCAAATCGAAAACGTTTTTTTTCAATTACCAAAGAGATGCCCAAAACCTGAGCTACTGCTTCAGCAAATTCTTTGGCATCTTCAGACCGGAAAGAACCAGACAAGGTTCGTTTTCCAATTGAATCACCAGAAATTTCTACCTCAACACCATAATTATCGCTTATAATACGCGCAATTTCAATAAGGCTTGTTTGATCAAATACATATCGATATTGCGTCCAAGAAGCAATATCCTCAGGCGCTTTAACTTTTTCTTTCTGAAGAACACCATCAATTTCCATCCGCACTTTTTCACCTGGTTTCATTAAGACAGACTCGTCTCCGTTAGCATTGTGTTTGATTAATTCAACTTTTCCTGACTTTAGTTGCACCTCCGTATTGTGTCTACGGTTATACACAGTGAATTCTGTTCCGTGAACGATTACATCTAAACCATTCATCGTGTGGACAATGAATTTATTTATTGGGTCGTGTGTAACATTGAAGGAGGCTTCACCTAATAATTCCACTTTTCTAGAATTTGAAAAAAGAGCAAATCTCGGGGTTTTTAATTCACTATTTGCATTCAAATGCACTATAGTACCATCATATAGAGTAATAGTGATCATTTCACCGTAGCCGGTATTGTAGGTTTTGACTGTAACTTTATCAAATGTACCTAAAAACAATAGCCCAAAAAGGGTTAATGAAGCCACTAAAAACAGCTTTAAAGCTCTTCTTTTTTGAGGTTTCAGAGAAGACCCTGAACCAATTTTTTGGCTTATACCGGATTCACTTTTGTTTCTAAAGGTTACCAATGCCTGTTCCGTATCGGTGAGGTATTGGGGGTTCTTTCTTTCCCATTCCTCTAGATAGGAATAAAACACTTCTTCATTTTCAAGGGATTCATTCACCCAGTCATCTATCCATTTTTTCTGGATTACGGAGACAGATCCCTTGAAATAATTAAGCAATAATTCCTTTATCGTATCTTTATCATGCATTTTTTAATCGTGTTATAGGTTAGCTAGTAAGCGCAGTTGGAAACTAATAGTCAATCAGGCCTTTAAAACAGATGGGTAAATACCAGTGTGAAAACCAGCCATTTGTCTTTTAAAAAATTTCTAATAGCTATTTTTGACCTATACAATTGCGTTTCTACCGTTCTTACAGATAAATCCATCCCCATTGCGATCTCTTTCATAGATTTACCTTCTAATTGGAACAAGAGATAAATTTTTCTTCGTTGACTGGGCAACGTTTCTATGGCTTTTTCAAAATCTTGATAAAGTTCTTCATATTGGGTTATGCTATCAGGTTGATAGGTCTCAGCAATTCTCGGTTCAGGTGATGTAGCCAAGTCTCCTTTTCGAGCCAAATCATGCTTGAGGTAATTGAACCCTCTATTTCTCACGGCCTTAAATAAATAAGAGCGTATGGAAGTTGTAATGGTTAAAAATAATTTTTGGTCATAAAATTGAGCAAGCAAGTCTGATACAATGTCTTGCGCAACTTCTTTCGACCCCACAAAGCGCACCGCATGGGAACAAAGGGGCTGGTAATACCTCCTAAATACCAGCTCCATACCTTTGGATGGTGCTATTTTAAAAGCATGCCATATTAACTGTTCGTCCTGTATTGCCTTTCGAGAAGCCTTTTCTACTGGCATAGGTTCCGAATTTTGCCTGGAAGGGGACAAAACGCCCATAACTTTAGCATCGGTCTTGGATTGTGGCATTGGTGTTTGGTTTTTTATTGCCTGTCTTTTATTAAGACAATTAAATACCCATGTACTACTTACAAATTCGAAAAAAGATTATTCGTTTTTTATTTAATTATACCCTTATTTTAAGATTTATAGGAAAGTTATCTCACTATTAATTTATTGTTATGTAAAAATTAACACAATTTTGTTCTTTATTAAACCACACCTTATAAAAGCCTAAAAATCTTACTTTTTAAGAAAATTTCCTTTTTCTGTTATGAATAGACAAGTTTATCGTCATTAAAGTACAAATGAAAGCGACAGAATTTAAAGAAAGGGTTATTTCAATGTCAGAGCGGTTATATCCAATGGTGGCAAGGATGTTAGGCAATAGCGCCAATACTGAGGATGCCATTCAGGAAATAATGATTAAGCTATGGGAGCGTCGGAGACAAATTAAAAATCACCCCAATCTGCCGGCCTTTATTTTCTTGACCGCAAGGAATTATTGCCTTGATCTGATCAAAAAGAAAAAGCCGCGGGAGGATGTATATGATGTACAAACGCAGTTTTTGGCATCAGCACCTGAACATGATTCTTTCGAATGGAGAGAGCTCAAGTGTAATATAGAGAAGGTATTGGAACGCCTTCCGGAACAACAGAAGGAAGTCATGATTATGAGAGATTTAGACGGCATGGATTTTACTGAAATTGCCGAATTAACAAAATTAAGAGTGGACCATATTAGGGTTCTTTTGTCCAGAGCGAGGCAACAAGTGGCGATAGAACTCCAAAAAACATACAGCTATGGAAAAGGGGGAAATTAAAAAATTGATGGAAAAGTATGCTGCAGGACACAGTACACTTGAAGAAGAGGAATTACTTATCAAAAATTCAACTGACGATGAGTCATTAGAGACACAGTGGTTCCAATATGTAAAAGGGAAAAAGCAAAATCCAAGGACAGGTTTTAATGATGAAATTTGGAAAGCCGTAAAGAAAAAAGAAAAAAAGAAGCAAATCAGAAAGCTGATTGTTAGCGGCATGGCCATAGCAGCATCCCTCCTATTCTTGTTGTTTTACTTAAGGCCAGCGCCAACCCCAGAAACGAAAAGCCTGGCAGAAAAAGAGGCTTTATTAAAAGAGGCTTTGGCTATGTTTGAAAACAACACCATAAAAACAACCAATAAAAAGGTGCTCTATGAAGACGAAATAATCATCATTTACAGCACTACAGAATAATAACGACAAAATATAACCTTAAAAAACAAATCAACATGAGATACCTTCTATTAGTAGTCGGCCTAGCACTAATACCTTTTTCAAGTATAACGGCTCAGGAAACAAGTAAAAATGTAAAAGAAAAGGTGGAAATCACCATTAAAGACAGTGACAACCCAGATGTCTATATTGATGGTAAAAAATACGACCATTCTATTATTGACCTATTGGACAAAGACAAAATAGCGTCCATCGATGTGCTTAAAGGAGAGAAAGCATTAAAAGAATACAATGCGCCAAATGGTGTTATCTTGATTAAAACCAAGTCCATAAATCCAAATCCAGTTGAATTTAAATTTCGAGAAGGGGCTAACAATGAGACAGAACCTCTTATAATAATTGATGGAATTCCAACAAGCAAGGCAGACATGGGGAAGCTTGATCCTATTGACATAGATTCCATAAACGTATTAAAAGGAGAAGAGGCTATGAAAAAACATAATGCGAAAGGCGGAGTAATAATTGTCACCACAAAAACCGCTGCAAAAATGAATAAAAAGAAAGAATAATACTGTTAGCCTTTAAAAAAAACGCACTTATTACCTATTTATTTAGATTTTTAAAAGGTTACTAAATATTTATATTGGCAGGTCGGTTATGGCCTGCTTTTTTTATTTTCATTCTAGAACCTAGGATGGGGTCTACTTTCACAATTCCTTTAAAAAAAACTGAAAATGGGTTGTTGTTTGCTTGTAATCTTATACTCTAGGCCGGGAACTATATGTCTAAAAAAAACTCAAACAACAACCCAATTCTAAAAACTCATTGACTTGAGGAAAAAAATGGTAAATTAGCTTGATTACCCATTGATTATATCTCAATTTTATCAAATCAGTCTATTGGGATTACCGATTTGAACTCCTTTAGCAACAGGTTCGTTGTCAAATTTGTACCGGAAAAAATAACGTGTCAATGGCAAAAGTCATTACTTACTCCTTAGAAAATCTGTAAATGAAACCAAAACACATATTCGTCATTTCCTCCTTAATCGCCCTCGTTTGTATCCCTGCCATATTCCTCTACATGCCTTCTATTTTATGGATTTTATTTATAGTGGTACCCATTATTGTCTTAGGGTTGGTGGATATTTTTCAGACTAAACACGCCATTAGGAGAAATTTCCCTGTAATTGGAAACTTCAGGTATCTTTTAGAGGACATCAGACCGGAAATTATGCAATATTTTGTAGAAACGGATACTGAAGGAAGGCCAATCAATAGGATATTTCGTTCATTGATCTATCAAAGGGCAAAAAAAGCCAATGATACGACGCCATTTGGTACACAAATGGACGTTTACGCAGCTGGATATGAATGGATGGACCATTCCATTTATGCCAACAACCATGCTGACATCCAACACGAGTCCAGGATTTTGGTTGGGGGGAAAGACTGCTTACAACCTTATTCTGCTAGCATTCTAAATATATCGGCCATGAGTTTTGGCTCCTTAAGTAAAAACGCAGTATTAGCAATGAACACTGGAGCAAAAATTGGTGGATTTGCACACAATACTGGTGAAGGTGGAATAAGCCCTTATCACAAACAGCCTGGTGGAGATTTAATTTGGCAAATTGGCACTGGATATTTCGGATGCAGAACAGATGCAGGTAATTTTTGTGAAGAAAACTTTCAGAAAAATGCCAGCCTTGACAATGTGAAAATGGTCGAGATTAAAATTTCTCAAGGTGCCAAACCAGGGCATGGAGGTATACTTCCAGCCTCCAAAAACACCGAAGAAATTGCTGCCATTCGCCATGTAAAACCCCATACAGATGTTCATTCTCCACCCAAACACAGCGCATTTGACAGTGCTGAAGGCTTGATGTACTTCATTCAAAAGTTGAGGGATTTGTCTGGAGGAAAACCTGTAGGATTTAAGATCTGCATTGGCAGAAAGGAAGAGTTTATAGACTTATGCAAAGCCATGGTCTCCCTTGGAATTAAACCCGACTTTATAACCATTGATGGTGGTGAAGGAGGCACAGGAGCTGCTCCAATTGAATTTTCCAATTCCTTAGGTATGCCCTTAAAAGATGGGCTTTCCTTCGCAATTGACACCCTTCGAGGTTTTGATTTAAAGAAAGACATCAAAGTTATAGCAGCAGGAAAAATATTAAGTGGATTCGATATTGCACGGGTGGTAGCCATGGGGGCCGATATGGTGAACAGTGCAAGAGCAATGATGATGGCTACAGGCTGCATCCAAGCTTTGCAATGCAATGTCAATACCTGCCCTACAGGAGTAGCTACACAAAATAAAAGTTTAATGGAAGGCCTAGTAGTGAAAGACAAATCCCAAAGAGTAGCTAACTTTCATGAAGAAACTGTGAAAAGTTTTATCGAACTTATTGCTGCTTCAGGTATTAGAAAAACAGAGAAATTAAACAGGGAGCATATCAATCGCAGAATTGGGATGAATCAAGTATTGAAATACAGCGAAATCTATCCTGAAGTCCCTGAAGGTTTTTACTTAGAACATATGATGAATGGCGTTAAAGAAAAGGTTATTGAAAAATAAACCAACTTTATTAATCACCAAATAAGGCCAGGGTATTAATTGATCGTTTGTTTTTCTATTTGGATTGATATTCACGATTAGGCATACAATTTATTTAGGGGTATAGATAAATCCGGAAATTATGCAAACAATACTAGGCTCAACTGGTGCCATAGGAACTGGATTGGCAAGGGCGCTAAAAACTTATCCAGACAAGATAAGGTTGGTTAGCAGACACCCAATAAGGGTTAATGATACTGATGAATTATTTACCGCAGATCTTTTAGACCCCAAGGCTTTAGAGGCAGCTGTCCACGGATCTTCTATTGTTTATATTACAGTAGGATTTGCTTATAGTTATAAAGAATGGGCTGAAAAATGGGTGCCATTTATTGAAAATGTGATCCAGTCCTGCACGAAAGAGAATTGCAAATTGGTGTTTTTTGACAACATCTATATGTATGATTCAGGCTTTCTAAATGGCATGACGGAGGAAACCCCCATAAACCCACCAAGTAAAAAGGGCGCTGTCAGAGCTAAAATTGCTCAAATGATTCTGAATGCAATAGCTTCCCAAAAAATTCAAGCCCTTATCGCCCGATCCGCAGATTTTTATGGCCCTTCTATCTCAAACAATAGTCTTCTTACTGAAATGGTATTCAAACCGCTGAGCCAAGGTAAAAAAGCCAATTGGTTGATAAGTGACCATTTCGTTCATTCATTTACTTATACCATCGATGCTGCCATTGCCACAGCACTATTGGGCAATACTGAAACGGCTTATGGTCAGGTCTGGCATTTGCCTACTGCCTCTTCACCTTACACAGGAAAGCAATGGATAGAAAATATTGCAAAGGAATTAGATACTTCTGCGAGGATCCAACTGGCCCCTAAATTTTTGGTGAAAATAATGGGACTATTTAATCCCATTATGAAGGAATCAGTGGAAATGCTCTACCAATATGACAGGGATTATGTATTTGATAGCAGTAAATTCGAGAAGGCTTTTGATTTTAAGCCTACCCCCTATGATCGGGGAATAAAACAAATAATAGAGACCAATTATAAGTAATCGAGAGAAGTGCAAACACAGCCATATGGAATTATTTGAACGGAAAATAGATCCAACTAAAAACCTCTTACCATACGGAGGAACAGCAAATTATTATGGAAAAATATTTGATCAAAAAAGAGCAAATGAATTCCTATCTATTTTGATGCAAACGATCGAATGGAAAAATGACGAAGCCATTATTTTTGGTAAAAAAATCATTACCAAAAGAAAAGTAGCATGGTATGGAGAAGAAGCATTTGAATACACCTATTCCAAAACTACCAAATCGGCATTGCCCTGGACCCAAGCCTTGCTTGAATTAAAGCAGGCGATAGAAACACTTACTGAAGAGACCTTTAACTCCTGCCTTTTAAACTTGTATCATGATGGGAATGAGGGTATGGCATGGCATAGTGATGGGGAAAAAGACCTGAAAAAACAAGGGGCAATCGCTTCACTAAGTTTTGGAGCAGAAAGAAAATTCTCTTTTAAGCACAAAGAAACCAAAGCTAAGTCAGAACTAATATTAGAAAACGGAAGTTTGTTGATTATGAAGGGAGAAACACAAACCAATTGGTTACATCGTTTACCACCAACCAAAAGAATTTTTAGCCCTAGAGTAAACCTTACTTTTAGAACTATTGTTAGTCGCTAAATTACCAACTAAAAACAGATTCCCACGAAATTTAGGCAATCGCGCTGTGCCCCTCAATGAAATTAATTCATTACGCATCTGATAAAATTCAATAATAAAATTGAACTTTGATACCTGAAAAAAACAATATTTACCTATTTTAAATAAACCCATGAATTGGATCCTATTAATAATTGCAGGTCTTTTTGAAGTCGCTTTTGCTTCCTGCCTGAGTATGGCAAAAGTTGCTACAGGAAAAGAAGTGTATGGTTGGTATGGGGGCTTCCTTGTTTGCTTGACAATAAGTATGTTATTACTTATCCGCGCAACACAAAGTCTTCCAATTGGAACAGCTTATGCTGTATGGACAGGAATAGGTGCTGTGGGAACGGTCTTGGTGGGTATATTTTTCTTTAAGGAACCAGCCCATTTTTGGCGAATATTTTTCATTTTCGCACTTATTGGCTCCATAATCGGTTTAAAGGCAGTTTCGCACTAAAAAAAAGGGATTAGTAATCGCGTTTTCTAGCGATCTTGGGAATTGTAAAATAGAAGGTACTTCCCTTTCCCGGTTCTGAAATTGCGGCTATTTTCCCCCCATGAATTTCGAGGATTCGCTTGCATGCAGAAAGTCCTATGCCTGTACCTTGAATGCTTCCGTGCGGATCAAGTCTTTTCATGAAGCCAAATATTTTAGCTGAAGCATCTTGTTTAAAACCAATGCCATTGTCCTTAACATAGACAGTGATTTGATCTCCTTTATCTTCAAATGACACTGTGACTATCGGATCAGCCTCAGACCGGTATTTTAAAGCATTGCTAAATAGATTCTGGAAAAGTCGAAACACTTGAATCTTATCCGCAAAGATTACAGGCAACTCTCCAATAGTAAAAGTTGCATTATTTTCTTTTGCCTGATCTTCCAACATCCCCAATGCAATCTTACAGGCTTCATTTAATGAAACTTCCTCAAATCCCTTCTCATTCCCTTCCATTTTGGAATAATCGAGCAGGTCTTTAATCATTTGTTTCATCCTTTGGGTATTGTTTAAAATAAGAGAATAATACATCTCCCCTTGGCTGCCAGGGGGCAAGTAACCTTCTTTGTCCAGCAAACCCATCAAACCAGAGATCGTGTTGAGGGGTGCCTGCAAATCATGAGATGCCGTATAAGCAAATTGCTCAAGACCTTCATTAATTTGTTTAAGCCGATCTACAGTTTGCTCCGCCTTTTTTCTAGCTTTTATCAGTTCTACCTCATATTGTTTCCGTTGGGTAATATTAAGTACTGAAAACCTATAAAAGGGTTTGTCATCTGAACTGCCAATAATTCGTTTTCCATTTATCAGTGTCGGCAGTTTTCTAGGTTGCTTACCTTTAAGCTCAATGCTTATTTCAGAAATTTCTCCTTGCATTTGAAGCATGGGCATCATATGCGTTTCAAAATAAATCCTTTCTCCCATTCCCAGTAAATCTTGAAACGATTTTTGAAGTAGAATTTCGTCTCTTTCATAGCCCAGCCAAACTAGCAAGGTGGTATTGATGTTAACAATAAGCCCATCAGCGCGCATGGACATATAACCAAAAGGGGCATTTTGGTAAAGATCCTCTGAGTCCTCTATGAATGGTTTTGCTATCAAAATCAGCTTCCTAAATAAGATTGTATGCTAGAAATAACTTGATCCGGAGAAGTCAAATGAGGACAGTGGCCGGAAGAATTCAAGAGAACATATTGGCTACCCTTGATTTTTTCATGAACAAATTCCCCAACAGCAACGGGGGCAATCACATCCGGGTGACTCTGGAGAATCAAGGTAGACGTGGCTACCTTTTCTAAATCCGCTCTGTTATCCCCCAAAAAGGTAACCTTTGCAAAGTGTTTTGCAATTTCGGGATTCATGGAACAAAAACTGTTTTCCAGTTCTTGAGAATATTGGGGCATATTGGGGTTACCTATAATTTGGGGAGCCATAAAACTTGACCAACCTAAATAATTACTTTCTAAAGTTACTACTAATTCATCAATGTCATCCTTGTTAAATCCCCCCAAATATCCATCCTGATTGATGTAGCAAGGCGAGGGTCCTAGCAATACTAATTTGTCAAACAAATCAGGCCTTTCGCCAGCAGCAAGTACCCCAATAATACTGCTTACTGAATGGCCTACAAAAATTACCTCTCTAAGATCAAGGTCAACAATAATATCCAGGAGGTCTTCAGCATAGCCTTTAAGAGAATCGTATTTTTGGTAATCGTATGCATTTAAGTCTGATTTCCCAGAACCCACATGATCAAATAAAACTACCTTGTAATCCTTCTCAAAGGCAGGGGCTATATAGCGCCACATTTTCTGATCACATCCATAACCATGACCAAAAACTATCGGCTGCATACCATTGCCAGAAATTGTCACATTGTTTTTAAATAACTTATCAGTACTCATTGTCTTTCGTCTTTTGAAATTAATTCATTTCAATAACAGCCTGTCTTTTTACTCAACCTTACATGATTCCGCTTTAAAACCGAATCAGATTTGGTTAGGTTCAAACAAAAAAACATGTGGAAAAATTTTAAATAATCTAGCTAATAATTGACTAGGTGAAATTCCAATTATTATAGTTATTTGTGCGTTAAAGTTTTTAAGCAATTATTATACCTAACTTGTTTGGTTAAGAAATGTGTAAAATTTAACGAGTAGGAGAAACCACTCTCAAATGTGGACAAAATCATGGAACACCCCTAAACTACCGGATTTAAACTACTAAAAATCAATCTAATACATATTATATGATTCTAATAATTTCTTGAAATCCTCAAGAAATATTTCAGTCAGGAAAATAATGGAAATCCTTTCTATGGCTTTATCCAAAATGTTTAAGTACGTAGGAACTGAAATAATGACATTAATCACATGACAGCTCCATCTATGGCAGAACCTCAAAACAAAATCCCAATTTCAAAAAGTATATAACTTTATGAAATTGGGATCATTTATTTTAAATCAAGGATTTTAAATCAAGGAGGTTATTATTATTTCGCAGGCACCCAAAGTACTGCATCAGCTACAACTGCGCCGTCAGCACCTTCTGTGCTTACAGTAACAACGGGATTCGCACCTACTTCTAAGGTATGAGCACCTACATTTACCCATTCGCCTCGTGTCTGACCTTCAACTCTTATATCAGTTTCTTTAACGAAAACCTCTTTTTCTGCTTTCCCATCTGAGATAATAATTTTCGTCTGACTGGTTGCATCTTCGGTTCCAGAGAAATAGACATAAATGTCGTAATTGCCATTTTCTACAACCTTAGGACTGAAACTTACTTTATTTACTGAATTGTCTTTGCCTGCATTTTTCAAAAGTGTAGGACCATATCCATTTCGGTTTTGAACTTCCCAATCTCCTGTAACATCTACACCCTCATCATCATTGTCTACCAATATCTCTGCTGTACTTCCATCTGCCAATGGATTTGAACGGAGCTCTTCCTGTAGCTTTTGAATGGATACCTCTTGAACAGCTTGCCCTGCATCCACGGCCAGACTTGCCGCTACTGCTGCTGACTGTCCTAACACCATAAAGACAGGTTCCATACGAATGGAACCATAGGCAATATGACTGGCAGAAAGGGCTACCGGAACAAATAAGTTCTTAGCCTCACTTGCTTTTGGAATAATAGATCTATAAGCAATCGGGTATGGTCCAAAACCTCCTTTTTCTACATTCCCTTCATTCTTTACCATTTTCTTACCGTCCTTTTCCAAGACTACACGTTGGATATTGTGGGAATCCATTGTATAAGCAGCCATTCCAACGCCATCTTCCACAACTTCATCCCCCACGCAATTGGCTTGCGTCATTACATACTCCCCTATCATTCTCCTCACTTCTCTAACATACAATTGAGGAGTCCAGTTTTCTGTAGCTACATATTCGTCTTTTGGATAGCCCCATTCTTGAATGGCATCCTGAAGTTCTTTTGGCACCCTTGGATCCGTCTTGTAAAAATATAAAAGAGATTTCGTATAAAGGGTATGCGCAGCTATGATCTCTTTCCGTTTTTCATAACTTCCCTCGGGATATTCGTGGTTTGCACCAATCATATCTGTAGAAAAACCTCCCCTATTGTTGATGTCAGTTTTGTTATTTGGCATTCTGCTCCAAATAAAATATTGACCCAAACTTCTTTTTTCTGGTTGGGCTTCAAAAAGCCTAACTAACAGGTCAAACATAGAAGGATCATAACCTTCAGGCTTTGTTATTTCTATACGATTACTAGGGTCATTGGTCAAACAGATTCGATAATTGTAGGCTTGAATTTTATCATCTTCGGTACCATCTTCAGCCAAAACGTCATCACTTATCCCCCAAAGAAGGCCACTTGAAGGATCACCTGGTGTTTTATATGGATCAATCCCGTCAGGAAACTGGTGACCGTTCATCAATTGAACACCATTAAAAGTTTCACCATATTTATCATTGGCTTCTCTACCTATATCATAGCTCACACCAGCCTTGGCCATCAGGTCTCCTTCATACGTTCCATCGATAAACATTTTTCCGTAAACTTCTCTTATGGGTTCGGAGGGGTTGTTAGAATTTTCTAATGAAATTTTGGTAATCCAACCGTCCTTATTTTCTGCATTTTGAATTCTAAATCCATATTGAACAGTAATTCCTGCACGGTCCAAATATTCTTGAAAAGTTGCTTTAGCGACACTTGGTTCAAATATCCATTGTTCAAATTTCCCATAATGATCTCCAAGTTTTCGATAAAAATCCCTTGAAAGGCCGGTAACGGCAAATTTATTTCCAATATCTGTATAGCCAAGTCCACCGGTAGTCAAACCACCTAAGTGTTCACTGGGCTCAATCAGCAAAACTGATTTGCCCATGGTCTTGGCTGTATAAGCCGCTATTATTCCAGAAGAGGTGGCTCCATATACAACAACATCATACGTTTTTACTTCGGCTTTTTCAGGGCCTGAACAGGAGAACAACAAGCTTGACAGCATCAAGCAAGCCATTGCTAAATAATTAAATTGTTTCTTCATTACTTATTATCAATTTCTTTTAGTGAATACTATCAATCTTAAATCCATAACCTGACTACCAGGAATATCAAGTGCTTTGATAGACAAAGTCGCCTCTCCTTTGTCCAGGTTAATTTCTCCCAAAGACATGGCTTTGAAGTCTTTCACATAAGACTCCATGCGTTTTACCCGATCATTCTCCTCCCCTTTAAGCAATGGGTCGTGTGGTAAAGTTACCTTGCCATCGAGAATGTTTTTTCCTACCTGAAGTCTAAAGGTAGCGCCAATATCTTTTTGCGGGCAAGTATAATAAAGTTCAACAGCATATTTCCCTGCTGTTAATACCTCTACCTCCCAAGTAATACTGTCTTGCAAAGTCACCCAATTTGTAAAAAAGGAGTCATTTGGAAAACGATTTGATCGCTGAATCTGTCCATAAGCAGTACCATCACGAGCGGGCATTTGTGTGTAAATGGCTTCGGAAGCACCTAAAGTAAATGGCCTAAACTCAGGATCATTGGCCTGTTCTTCATCCATTTCCTTTTCCCAGGTTGTTTTTGCTGCAATAAGCTTTGCTGAAACTTCTGGATATTGATGTTGAACTGGGTTTTTCTGATAAGGATCTTCGTTCATCTCAAACAAGGCACCTTCATGATCGAGAAGGAAGTTTTGTGTCCTTAAACTCGTTCTGTTGTTCCAGTGCCTATAGATTATCCTATCGTCCCAGTTTGTGGCTTCTTTAAATATCAATGGTTTTAAACTTATTCCATCGAAGGGTTTGGCTGATTTATGTGCTAAACCCAACATGTCTATTAAGGTTGGGAAAAGATCAATTGCACCTGATATCTCTTCTATCACCTCCCCACCAGAAATGGTCCCTTTCCATTGCATAAAAAATGGACTCCTTACGCCCCCTTCATCTGTAGATCCTTTTCTACCCTTCATCCCACCATTCCATCTAAACCTATTTGGCCCATTGTCACTAAAATAAATTACAATAGTATTTTCTTCAAGATTGAGGGATTTTAACTGATCCATAATTCTTCCCACATTCCAATCGATGTTTTCACACATGGCTAAAGCTGCCTTGGTAAAATCCTGGTCTTCCCCGTTCACTAGGCTATCAAGTTCCTTGTTAGCAAATGAATCGTACCAACGATCAGGAACCTGCATGGGCGAATGAGGTGTGTTTAAGGGAAGGTAAACAAGAAAGGGTTGCTCCTGATTTTCTTCAATAAATGCCATCGCTTTCGAGGTGAGGTCGTTCGCTAGAAATCCTTCACCCTGGATAGGTTTACCATTGTGTTCTAATGGAGGACTAAAATAATCGCCCCAATGTCCTGAACAAAAGCCATAAAACTCATCAAACCCTCTGCCATTGGGATGATAAGGGTACTGCATCCCGTTGTGCCATTTACCAAATGCCCCAGTTACATATCCCGAATTTTTAAGCACTTCCGCAAAGGTAACCTCGTCAAGATCCAGTCGCTCCTGTCCTGCGGATGTCCCACTTACTCCTCCACGCAAATGGTATCTACCAGTAAGCATTTCTGCACGGGTAGGTGAACAAACAGGAGAAACATAAAACTTATCAAAACTGATTCCTTCGACACCTAGCTTATCAATATTCGGCGTTTTCAAGTTGGGATTACCAGTAAAACTTAGGTCTCCCCAACCTTGATCATCTGTTAAGATGATCAATACATTAGGCCTGATTTTTTCCTTTTCTCCTGACTTGCATGCAATTAAAGAACTCAAGCACAAAAAAAGGTGTAGGCAGGATTTAGCATATTTTACAGCAATGCCCATTCTTATAATTTATAAATGTTGGTGTTTAATCTTCTGCTGATTTGAAGGAAACAAACTAGTCGCTATCTATTTAATTCAAAGGTATTTGCCAGTGGTCGAATCACAATAAAAAGCAAGAAGCCTATGATCGCTTCCTTCTTCAGTGTCTCTACATCCTGGTTGAAATTTGTAGGAGTAGGCCAAATGTCCTGCTCCTACAAAAACCTATTCAATCTTTCCCTGCTATTAAATGCTATTATCAGTTTATTTTATCTGCAAGAGTAAGAACTTGGCCATCTTCCAATAATTTTGTTTTCAAGGAAGAATAAGGAAGCTCTTGCACACTGATTCCCCCATCCAAAGCCATTACTGCCGCAGTAGCCGCTGACTGTCCTAAAATCATAAATACCGGCTCCATACGGATAGAACCGAAGGCAATATGACTAGCAGATACGGCTACAGGAACCACCAAGTTTGTAATTTCATCTGCTTTAGGCACTAAAGAACCATAGGCAATTTCATATGGTTGACGTAGCCCAACGCCAATATCACCTTCATTTTGCACATGTCCGTTCTCATCCACATAGCGTTGGATATTGTGCGAATCTATGGAATAAGAACCCATCCCAACTGATTCAGGAGTTGGTTTTTTCTGCAACAACTCATTTTCAGTCATCACATATTTACCTACCATTCTTCTGGCTTCCCTAACATAAATTTGATGTGGCCAGTTGCCATTGTCCGTAAATTCATCTTTGGCCAAGCCCCATTTTTTAAATTCATCTTGCGTTTCTTTCGGCACCCTAGGATCATTTGCTACATAATACAATAGTCCTTTTTGATAGTCCTCATGTTCCTGTATGATTTCTCTCCTTCTTTCATAACTGGCTTCTGGGTAATCATAATTCATCCCAATATTATCTGAACTAAATGGACCATGGTTATTTGTATCCGTTTTCTTGTTAGGGATCATGTCAAATTTACCAAACCATTCTGTCCATCCAGCATCGAAAATTCGACCTAGCAATTCATATTGGGTAGAATCATAGTTGTCAGGCCTTGGGAATGGCACCTGATTGTCGGGATTTACAGACATACACGTTCTAAAGCAATAGGCCTGAACTTTATTATCCCCTTCACCTTTAACGCCAGGATCCTCACCACTAATTTTTGGAAGTAATCCTGAAGAAGGGTCTCCAGGAATTATATAAGGGTCTATGGGCTGATCTACTGCCTTGAAGTGATGCTTGTGATGAAATACACCTGTTTGTACACCATTCCATTCCTCGCCGTAAACATTTGTTCCTTCTCTACCTACGTGATAACTTACACCAGCAGCAGCCATTAAATCTCCCTCATAGGTAGCATCTATAAACATTTTACCTTTGAATTCCTTGCCACTCAATGTTCGGATGGCGGTGATTTTCCCTTCCTCCACTGTCACACCGGTTTCTCTGTCCAACCATTCATCGCGAAGGACTTCAATACCTAATTCCTCTACCCATTCGTCATAAACTTCTTCCGCCACATGAGGTTCAAAAATCCACATTGTTCTGAAGGCTCCATCTATAGCTGGGGTACCTTGTCCTTTGTTTCCAAATTCAGATTTGGCTTCCCATTTCCAAGCACCATCTTCGGTATATTTTTCATAGACTCTTTGGTAAAATTCACGGGATAGGCCACCTATCACTTCTTTTTTACCTGTATCCGTCCAGCCCAAACCTCCGGCTGTCAAGCCTCCTAAGTGCTTGTCGGGGGAAACCATTATCACTGATTTTCCCATTTTTTTAGCTTGTATAGCTGCAGTTACCGCTCCAGATGTGCCTCCATATACAATGACATCTGTTGTTTCTTCTTGCTCTACCTTTTGGCTACACGCCATAAAAACAAAAAGCAAAGCAAGGTTTAAAAACACAGCCTTTAAAATACTCGTTTTTCTCATAGTTATATTTGATTAATTCTTGTTTATTATATTTTTATGTGTTTAAATTTTTAGATTATTTGAGTTTGTTTCACGACACTAAACCCCAATAAGCTTCATGTTTTCAGGGTCCCAGCCGACAATTTTCTTTCGGAAATAACTGATGTTGCCTGCTTCCGTTGGGCCCGATGCTCGGAGTCCAAATACTGCATCCTCCACCACAGGTTTCCCATGGCGAATAGATTCGAAGAAATTGACAAAATGCTCGTATCTGTCTCCTTTATAGTTGGAAGGCACCTTGAATTCAAATTCAGAAGGCCCTACCATTTCAGCTTTCTGAGCATATTTCTCCTTGTGCGCAGCTTTGAGTGCTTCCTGCATGGCTTCTGGAAAACTGTTTAAGGACATACCAGGATCTTTAGGAAAAGGAGTTTTACGTAGTTTTAATCCATTAAAATCGATGGTAATGTCTCCTTCCGAACCGACGATTCTAAATAGAAAATTATCTCCTCCCCCACTTACAAGATTGGTTCTGAGGGAAAGGTTAAATGCAGGATGGGCTTCCGATTTCGGATAATCAAATAATCCCAAATGAATATCAGGCACATCTCTTCCATCTTTCCAGTACCTCAAACCACCTGTAGCCTGGACTCTCTCAGGCCCCTTAGAGCCTGTTACAAAATGTAGCATGGAAAGCATGTGTACATACAAATCTCCCGCTACACCTGTACCATAATCCTGATAGTTTCTCCACCTGAAAAAGCGAAGCGGATCCCAATCTCTTTTCGGTGCATTGGCCAGGTAGGTATCCCAATCAACTGTCTTCTCAGATGCATCTAATGGCACTGTGTATTGCCAAGCCCCTCTCGCACTGTGTCGATCAATCTGTGCTTCAGCAAAATTTATCTCACCAATTTCTCCTGCAGCTAAAAGTTCCTTGGCTTTGGCATGAATGATTGAACTTACATATTGACTACCTACTTGAAATACCTTTCCTGTTTTTTTCTGCATTTCGATGATATCATGACCATCTTCAGAACGTTGAACCATGGGCTTTTCACAATAGACATGCTTGCCTTTCTGCATGGCATCTAGGCAGATCTTTTGGTGCCAATGATCAGTTGTTGCATTGATAACTGCATCTACATCGCTTCTCTCTAAAATTTCTCGGTAGTCTTTGGTCGTAAACAAACCAGAACCCCATAGTTCTTTGGCACGATCTAGCCTTCCATCATACAAGTCACATGCTGCCACAATTTCAACTCCATCCACCATCAAAGCCGTATTGGCATCACCAATACCCATGCCTCCTGTACCTATGACAGCTACTCTGATTTTATCATTGGCAGATACTGCCTTCCTTTTTACCAATTCAAGATAAGTTGAGGATTCAAATCCTTTAGATGCCTTGGCAATGGCTATCGGTGCACCCACTGCCAAGGCAGTGGATGTCGATAACTTTTTTAAAAAAGATCTTCTGTGGTTTTTGGGTTGAATTGGCATAATTATTAGCTTCAATTATTTTGCGTATTCTAAAATCTGATTGTCTTTAAGCAGTACCTCAACCAATAAATCATAATCAAGATCCTGAACCGCTACCTGATGGTCAATCGCTAGGGAAGCAGCAGTAGCTGCAGATTGACCCAAGACCATAAATACGGGTTCCATTCTAGCTGATCCAAAGGCCACATGCGTAGCACTTATGCAAACAGGTACCAATAAGTTTTCTTTTTCTCCTTTTTTAGGCACTATAGACCTATAAGAAATCGGGTAGGCACTCAAGCCTCTCGCTTCGAAGTTGCCTTCATTTTGAACATAGCCATTGTGATCTACATACCTCTGAACCATGTGAGAATCCATCCCATAAGACCCCATTCCCACGCCGTCTTCCACTTGTGGCACCAGCCCTTCACAGTCCGCCTGAGTAACTACATAATCACTTACCATTCTCCTTGCTTCCCTTACATACAGCTGAGGTGTCCAACCATTTCTATCTGTAAATTCATCCTTTGGCATTCCCCACTGGGACACCACATCTCTAACTTTTTTAGGAATTCTTGGGTGATAAGCCAATGTCCACATTAACCCTTGCTGGTATTCCAATTGCTTTTTGCTAAAGGCTTCTCTTTCTGCATAACTTGCTTCTGGGTAATCAAAATTCTGACCTATAAAATCTGTAGAAAAGCCTTTTTGATTGTTTGTGTCCGTCTTTTTATTGGGCATAGGGGTATTGATCCAGGGAACTAAGGGATCTCCATAATGGTACATTTTTTCAATAGGACCATTTGCTGCTTCATAATTCCTAAACAACAACTCATATTCCAGCTCATTATACTTGGCGGGTTTTTCAAATGGTATGCGATTTTCAGGTTCATTGGTAAGCGTCATTCTGTAACAATAAGCCTGAATTCCTTTGTCTGCTGTTCCATCCAGCCCAGGCCCTCCTTCAATAATAAATGGCAATAAACCACTAGAAGGGTCACCCTTCACCACATAGGGATCAACGCCAGGTACGAAATTGTGATGAATAGCATTTCTGGAAACATTCCCTTTGAGGGTTAAGTTGTAAAAATTGGCTTGAACACCATTTAATGTTTCCCCATATTGACTGTTGGCTTCTCTTCCGGTAGTATAGCTTACACCTGAAGCGGCCATCAAATCACCTTCATAAGTAGCATCCATAAACATTTTACCTGTATAAGTCTCTCCACTTTCCATGGTGATCGAAGTGATCTTATTATTCTTGGATTTTACTCCACTTTCTCTGTTTAATCGCTTTCCAATAATGACTTTAATGTCCTCATCAGCCAACATTTTCTCATAGACTTTCATGGCTACAGATGGCTCGAATGTCCACATGGCATCTTCACCTTCATTAGATCTAGTTTGATCTGGTCTGGATAAATAGTCGCTCCTATCCTCATATTTCCATTTCTCAGGATCGTCGTAATATGCTTTGACATTTTGATAAAATTCTTTGGAAATACCTCCAATTACATTTTTATTCCCAATATCCGTAGCTCCCAAACCTCCTGTGGTAAGCCCGCCTAAATGATTTGAAGGCTCAATGAGTAGGACGGATTTTCCCATTCTAGATATTTGAATGGCTGCTGCCACTCCTCCTGAAGTGCCTCCATAGACAACTAAGTCATAAGAGGAATTCTGGGCCTGAGCAGAATAGGTAAACCAAAAGGTGAAAAGAAATAGAACTGCTGTAAACGTTTGCTTCATGGTGTTTAACTTTATTAAGGCAACCTCATGGGCTGCGTCTTGAGTGGTTTTTTATGGTTTATTTTTTGCTAAACATTAATTACAATCTCAGGACCAATGAAATTGGGAGCTATCTTAGTGTAATTATATGGTAGAATTTAAATGATCGTTTAACAGTTTTAATAACTTTTCTGCAATTTCAGGATGCTCAAGCGCGAGGTTTTCTGTCTCCCCAGGATCTTCCTTTAGGTTATAAAGTTCCACCGGCGATACAAAAGGATATTCGCCTAACACTTTCCAATCCCCTTCACGCAATCCAAAAGCATTTCCACTTCCTCTAACCACTACCGATTCTCTTTTACCTACAGTCATATTATTACCATAAAATGCTGATAATAGATTGTGACCATCCTTAGCTGACCCATCCGGTAAGGATGCTCCTACTAGCTCTGCTAAAGTAGGCAAAATGTCGTTAAGCGCGATAAGTTGATTGCTCACCTGTCCTTTTGGAAATTTACCTGCCCAACTTACAATTAAAGGCGTGCGAACCCCACCTTCATAAACGGACCACTTGGTACCCTTAAAAGGAAAATTAGGTTGATGCGCATCTGGGTTAAATGTCTTTTCCACATCTTTTGGGCTATTCGTAGCTTGTTCATTATCTCCTTCCCGACTTGTCGCAATAAACTGCGAACCATTGTCACTGGCAAAAATTATTATTGTATTGTCTTTTAAGCCAAGCTGTTCGAGCTCATCTACTAATTGTCCAATATAGTGATCTAGCTCAAACACATAATCCCCGTATAGACCTGCATCTGTTTTCCCTATAAAGTTTTGATCAACGGCTAGTGGAATATGCGGAACATAGGGTGAATAATAAAGAAAAAATGGTTCATCTGATTCCGTTTCTTTGAATTGCTGGAGATAATCAATACTTTTTTCCGTAATATAAGGTAAGAAACCCTGCAATGGAATTTTTTCAAGGTCCTCTGTTCCAGTAGCCGCTTCAATCGTATAAAGATCATGTTCAAGTGCACCAACTATATGATTGTCTTCAAATATCCAGCATTCGCTTGCACAACTGAACCCTAACCAACGGTTGAATCCTCTAGCTAAAGGGCCATCACTAAGGGGTTTGTTGACGTCAATATTAGCTCCATTTTGATCATGTCGAAATTTCCCATATCCAACTGGTGCTTTACCGTCCTTAGTGGGAAATGTAGTTCCCAAATGCCATTTTCCAAACCCTACTGTTTGGTATCCTGCATTCTGAAGCATTTGGGGCAAGGTAAGTTTCCCTTCTTCTATCATTGATGGTTCATAATTGGCCATCACACCAGACTTTTTCCAACTCTTCCAAGGATATTCCCCAGTCATTAAAGCATATCTACTAGGGGAACATACTGAAACTGGACAATAAGCGTCAGAAAACCGAATACCATCCATCGCTAATTGATCCAAATTTGGTGTTGAGATTTTTGAAAGCGAATTGTATACTCCCAAATCACCGTGCCCCAAATCGTCTGCGTAAATAAAAAGAATATTTGGTAAAGGCTCTTTTAGTTTTTCCTTCTCACCAGAATTGCAGGACATAAGCATATAGGCTAAAGCCAACATACCAATCTGTATATATCTCATTCTGCCAATAAATTAATATTACTACTTTAAATGATTTTACTTTTAATCAATGAGATTAACTCCAATAATAAAGTTGCTTAATGAAATTGTATTAAATACAATGGATTTAAAATTCACTAAATACAAGGATATCGGTATTTGAAAATTTCTACTTTAATTTAAAAATTAATTACCTGCCCCACCTAAATTTTAAATGGAGCAGGCAATTCACTAGGGATGGCTTATCTCAATTTAAAGATTCCAAACCTTACTTAGTAACCTGGGTTTTGAGTCAACGCAGTATTCGTTTCCAATTCAATCCTCGGTATTGGCCATAAATAATCTCTATCTGGATCAAAAGCCCTTGTCTCCACCACTACCATTTCATCAGCATTGCTAATATTGTCGTAGTTTGGGGTACCCATTTCATCAATCATAGGGGCCTCAGCCAACCAGCCGCCGCCACCATATCTATTGACTCTTCCTCGATAAGGGCCAGGAATCACATCCTCTGCTACCTTCCATCTTCGGATATCAAAATACCTAAAACCTTCAATTCCTAATTCATGTCTTCTCTCCTTGCGAACAATGTTTCGCAACTCAGTCTGGGTTTTGCCCATTTCAATAGCTGGCATTTGCACGGAAGCCCTTCCACGAATAGCATTCAAAGCTTCGTAAACAGATTCGTCTAGCTGATTCAACTCTACCTTTGCTTCGGCATAGTTAAGCAATACCTCTCCTAGCCTGAAAATGGTTAAGTTTTGATCAGTAGAGCCTACATCTGTCGGGTAATTGGCAACATCTATGTGTTTTCTGTACAGATAACCTGTGAAAGAGGCATAGGCATGCCCCGCTTCTATATTGGGTACCCTTACCATCTCATCCCCTCTAAATTCCCAAGTCATGGTACTGTCACGGTGGGTTTCATAAATCCAGTTGACCAACCTGGATCCAGGTACTACCAAAGTATAGTTCAACCTTGGATCTCTATTTTCGAATGGACTTTGGGGGTCAAATAGAGGAGATTCATCTATAGACAATCCATCTATGCATTCATAAGAGTCTACCATGTCCTGAGGTGGCTTTTTATTGGAATGCCCAAGGGCCATTCTCGACCAAAAATTCCTTGGCATACTGTGGGTGTTTACACCACGAAGATACTGAATCCTCATGATTACCTCACTAGAATTATCACCAGCAAAAGTAAACATCCCCTCATAGTCGGGGTCTATTTGATAGGCACCTGAATCCATTAATTCTTTCGCAGCAGCAGCCGATTCATCCCATCTTTCATTCCATAAAGCCACTCTTGAAATTAGCGCAAGCGCCACCCCTTTTGTAACCCTTCCCTTTTCAGCAGCATTCATAGGGAGATGGTCTTTTATTTCATTTAATTCTGCCAATACAAAATCAACTACCGCTTCCTTAGACGCCCTTGGTGTCTGTGACTCCTCAAGTGTAAGGTTGCTGGTTATCAAAGGCACATCTCCATAAAGTTCTGTTAAATAGGCATAAAAATAAGCCCTGATAAATCTCGCTTCTCCTACAAGCCTTTCATACTTGGCAGGATCCATTTCTTGTCTTAGATGGCTTCCTTTAGAAGTAATGAAATTCACCCGGTTAATTCCTCTATAGAAATGCGACCAAAAACCGTTGGTATAACCATTGTCTGCATTTTGCTCTCCCCTGCCTAGTGCCTGTAGATCACTGCCATTTCGATCCCATCCATCATCGGACGCAAAATCAAAAGACAAGAACCAGGCAATCCCAACAGGATAGTACCATAGTCTATTGTAGACGCCTGTGACTGCCATGTCTAGTTCTGTCTCGTTGGCAAAATAAGTCTCACTAGAAGGCGAGTCTAGTGGCAACCGCTCCAAAAACTCCTCATTACATGCTGAAGAAAACAGCAAAACGGGTATAAGTAGTGTATATATTATTATCTTTTTCATCAGTTTTCAGTCTTTAGAAATTAACATTCAACCCCATAGTATAGGTAGCCATTTGGGGATACCATCCGCCGTTGCTAATAGGTGCTTCTGGATCATATCCTTCATAAAAATTATGAACTGTAAAGAGGTTTCTTCCACTTAGATAGATCCTTAACCCCTGAATATTCAATGGAGCCAAAGCTGCTTCAGTAAATGAGTAGCCTAATTGGATATTTTGACCTCTTAAGTACGCGGCATTTCTCATCCAAAAACTTGAATTTTGTTCGTTATTGGTTTGATTCCAGGCCAATCTAGGATAGGCCGCATCTGTATTGGTAGGGGTCCAATGATCTTTATGCTGCTCTTGAACTGTACCGCCTAGAAAAAACGGCATAATGCCTTGACCAAACAAGTAACCATCCGCTTTCCCAACTCCTTGCAAAAATATGGAGAAGTCAAATCCTTTATAGTCAGCGTTTAAACGTGCACCAAAAGTATGTCTTGGAATTGGACTTCCTATCACTGCCAGGTCACGGTCATTGATCATGCCGTCACCATCTGCATCTTTGTATTTGATATCACCAGGGGCAATATTTCCAAACTGGTCCGCATGATTGTCTACTTCCTCTTGAGACTGAAACAAGCCTTGATCTACATATCCAAAGAAAGAACCTATAGGATACCCCTCTCTATTGACAGTCAAGCCGGTGTTTTCAATCCCTCTCATGTCTATGATTTCATTCCTAACATCTGAATAGTTCAACATGATGCTGTAATTGAGTTCGCCTACCTTGTTTCGGTAATTTACCATCAATTCATAGCCTTTGTTTACCACTTCACCTGCATTTTGGAAAGGTGCACTAAGACCGATGGTTTGAGGAATATTTAAAGCAAGGAGAATATCCTTAGTTCTTCTGACATAATAATCTGCCGAAACATCCAATTTTCCCCAAAGGTTAAACTCAAGACCGATATCTGTAGTCTCAGTAGTTTCCCACTTGATTGATGAGTTGGCCATACTGTTTAGGGCAGCACCCGGAGCATTTAAACCCCCAAAGGAATAGTCCTGTGAGCCTCCTCCTAATGCCATAAAAGCAGCAAAAGGATAAAGACCAATGTTTTGGTTACCCAATTGGCCCCAGGAGGCACGAAGTTTTAATTGGTCAATTAGACCTGTATAATCCTGCATAAATGATTCTTCAGAAATTCTCCACCCAGCAGAAAAGGAAGGGAAAATACCTGACCTGTTTCCTTCTGCAAACCTGGAAGAAGCATCTCTTCGAACATTGCCTTCTAAAAGATATCTTTCGTCAAAATTGTAGGCAACCCTACCAAACACGGACTGCAAAGCCCAATGTGAGGCGGCTCCACCTGTTTGCTCATTTGCACGATTTCCGGCATTGATCTGCTCATATTGAGGCAAAGGAAATACTTCCCTGTAAGCTGAAATCCAGAGATTGGTCTGGTCTTCCTGCTGGTAGCCGGCCGTTACACCAATGGTATGAACATCATTAAAGGTCTTGTCATAGGTGACAATGGCCCGAATATTATTGTACCATTCCCGGTTAAAGCTTTCCGACAGTGAGTTTCTTTGTGGTACAAAGTGAGTTGGGGTAACTCCATCTCTGGCATAAGTCTGGGTAATATTGGAAAAACTCTTATTGTGTGGATTCCAAAATTTAGGCGCATACATCACCTCTGCATTTAGTCCTTCTGTAATTTTATACTTCAGGCGAAAATTAAGGATAGCATCCAGGCTTTCATTGGTGTTCAGTCCTCCATCTTTAGCCCTTGCCAAAGGATGGTCTCCGTTCCATCCTTCACCATATCGCCCATTTGACAGTATTCCTACTTCGTTTGAAGGAATTCTCCTCATCCAGTGAAAAACATAACCTGTTCCACTAGATGGTTGAGTTTGAAAAGCCCTTCTTAAAAATATATCCGTAGAAAGTGTCAACCGATCAGACACATTAATGTCTGAATTAAGTCTTAGGTTAAATCGATTAAAGCTTGTATTTGGAATAATACCCTCTTGATCCAAGTAACTAACTGATGCAAAAAGTTTCGACTTTTCACTACCAGCATTGATGCTTAAATTGTGATTCTGCATAAAAGCAGAATTGGCCATCGTAATTGCCTGCCAATCTGTATCAGGATACTGGTCAGAAGGCATCCCTGCTTTGTAAGCAGCAATAAATTCATCGGTGTATTGTGGATCATTGCCTATGTTAGTGAATGCCTCATTGGCCATTTCCATGTGATCTATGGCTCCCACAATATTGGGGAGTTGGGTAGGCACTTGAAAACCAGCGTACATATTATAATTTACCCTTACCCCATCTACACCACGTTTGGTTGTAATTAGCACCACTCCATTGGCCGCTCTGGCACCATAAATGGCCGCGGAAGAGGCATCCTTTAATATAGAGATGCTCTCAATTTCATTCGGATCCACATTATTAAGACTTGTCTCTACACCATCTACCATTACGAGGGGGTTAGAATCACCAAGCGTACCAATTCCTCTAATACGAATAGAACCGCCATCACTACCTGGTTGACCACTTCTTTGGGTCACTGTAACTCCTGCTGCAATTCCTTGCAAAGCCATTGAGGTTTGCCCTACTGGTTGGTTCACAATTTCTTTGGAAGTAATGGAACTCACCGCACCGGTCAGATTTACTTTTTTCTGTGTACCATAACCTACGACAACAATTTCATCCAATGAGGATAAATCTTCAGTCATTGTTACATTGACTTCGCTTTGATTGCCCACATTGATGACTTGTTGCTCATAACCAATAAAAGAGAATACCAAAACGGCATTCTCCGGAATGTCTAAGGAAAAGTTGCCATCAATATCCGTGGCAGTCCCCATGTTGGTTCCCTGTATCAATACGGTGGCACCAGGAATACCCAGTCCTTTACTGTCGACAACCCTACCTTTTATAGGGCGCTCTTCAATTGTTATTTCAATTTTCTGACTTGAAACAACGTTGATTCCATTGGCTACATAAATAGAATTGTCTACTTGCTTAAATTTTAGACCTGCAGCAATCGCAATATCCATCAATAATTCATTGACCGATTGTCGCTTATTTTTTAAGCTTAAATTTGGGTTATTGTCTAATATTTCTTCTGGAATTACAAATTTATAATCAGTTGATTTTTCTACTTTAAGAAAAATCTCCGCCAAATCCCATTGGACTTTATTTATTCTGATAAAGGATTCATCAATGGGTCTGATCTGAGCATTAATCTCATGTGCAGCTAATGTTGTCATAAACAAACACTGCATCAGTAAGCCATACAATAGGTTTTTAGATACCATTTTAATTAGGTACAGTAATTTTCTTTTCATAGTTTTAAGTGATTTTAAAGGTTAAATTTTAAGGTCTGCAGGGTAATTCTTTTCATTTGGCGATGTTCGTTTTACCCTGCTTATTGCTTCTATTTCATTGGCTACTTTTTTTTATCATTACCTTATTTTTATCTATGCTGAATTCAAATTCCATAGAAAACCCAAGTCCTGTTAAAACATCGCTTAGGTTTTTGTTTTGAAAAGTACCAATTACCCTTCTGTTCAAATTGTACCCTTCTTCAATGGTTATATTAATTCCATACCATTTTTCCAAATCATGAAAAATGGATTTTAGTGCAACTCTGTCAAAGGTCAGTATTCCTTCCTTCCATCCAATTATTTCATTAAGTTCAAAGGTTTCTATTCTAGAATTTGATAAAGAATTATGTTTATCCAAAATTAATCGTTGCCCAGGCTTTAATTCAACCTTCTTGTCAATTGACGCTACAGCAACCTCACCTTCGGTAAGTGCGACTGAATAGACACCATCTCTTGCAAAAGCATTAAACTCGGTTCCCAATGCTGTTGTCCTGATCCCATCGGTTTGGACCTGGAATGGTCTCAAGCTATCTTTTGCAATCTCAAAGTAGCCTTCTCCAGTCAATTCTATAAAACGATTTGTTTTGCCAAAGCCAGACGAAAATCTAATGCTGGAATTAGCATTCAAAATGATAACTGTACCATCAGGGAGTTTAAGTGTCAATTTTTCACCAGAACCAGTACTTCGCTGGATTGTCCTTTCTGTCAAAGAGGGTGCTTCTTCTTTTTGATCAAGTCCCTTTTTAATCAAAAACATACTCCCAACCAAAAGGGCGAAACATGCCACTAATTTAAAAATTTTGGGCCAGGGGACGATTGAGGAAAATTGAGTGCTTTTTTTCTCGACTGAGGTTCTCGAATGGATTTGCTGAAGAAGTTTTTGGTAGTCTGTTACATCCTCTTCCTTTGGGGATATGCTATCCCATTCTGCTTTTAAAATCTCATCGAAGGCTTCCTTTGCACCAGGTTCTGCTAACCATTCCATCACTTGATGCTGTTCTTCCTGATTAGCTGTTCGCCTTAAAAATCTGATGATGGTCTCTTTTTTCAATGGGTTTTTGTTATTTGATTATATAAACCATCAACGCGTAAATTTACTTAATCAAAGGCAAAAAAAATTACTAATTAATCCAATTAAAATTAAATCGCATCAATTATAAAATTTAATACTGAATTATAAAGATTAATAATATATTTCAAAAGAATATATTGAAGAAAATAATTAGCTCAAGAGTAGGGTTATGGAGCAGGTTTTTTTTCAGTGATTTTGAGGCCAAGTAAATATGATGTTCAATGGTTCTTTTAGATAAATTCATTTGGTGGGCAATTTGCTCACTGTTCATCCCCTTCAGTTTATTCAACTTAAACACCTCTTTTTGTACTTTTGGTAATTTTTCGATCAAGTCCATTACCATTCCTTCCATCTCTTTAAGGGTTAAATCGTCTTCATGGCTATATGGGTCAACCTCACAATCTTCTGACAAATTATCCAGGCTACAATCTTTCTTCCTGTTCCTTATATAGTTATACATGTAAAATTTGACAGCTTGAAAAAGGTAGCTCTTAAATGATTTCGTTTCATCTAATTTTTTTCTCCGCTCCCAAACTCTTACGAAAACTTCCTGCACCGCTTCTTCTGCCAATTGTTGATCTGCAAAAAAAGTTAAAGAGAAAGCCATCAGTTTCTTGGCATACCGAAAGTACAATTCATCAAAAGCAGCTATATCTCCTTGTTTAAGAGAAATCAGCAAAATATTGTCTGCATGTTTCATTAGGATACGCATGGGTTTACTGCTAGGGGTTACAAATTCCCATCAAAAGTAATTTAAATGTGAAGGAATTAACATGGATTTAGAAAGACAATATAGCCTAATAAAATTTAAATAAAAAAATGCCATAATCCTTCATTCTCCTATTTAAATAGTTAATTACCAGTATGTTTTGTAATCCATCTAATAGCGTAATACTCACAAGTTCCTTTCCCTGCATTGCGAATCCCATGGGCATCCTGTGCATGCAAATAGATAAGCGAACCTGGTCCAAGTAGGTAAGGCACACCATTTATCATCTCTTCCACTTCGCCCTGAAGCACTACTATTATTTCTTCATCAGCATGCCTATGAGGGTCATGACTTTTTTCACCTTCCTTCAAAGTCGTAATGTGCATCTCCAATTCCTGTAAAGTAGGTGTTGGTCCTCTGGCCACATCTCTTCTTCCTCCTTTAGCACTTTCTTTAAAAGCCAATTTTTGATAATCATAGCTAGTCAAAGACCTAAGGTCAGGTTTAAATTCATCTCCCACCTTATCGGCATCCCATTTTATCACAAAAAATGCTGTAGCAGCATCTCCAAGGTGTTTAATTTCTATTGACTTGTCGCTTGGCAACCAAGCAACACTCCTACTTCCCAATTGACCACTTTCACCTCCCTGCTTGATTAGAAGTTCGCCAGACCCTATCAGTATCAATTTCTCATCCCCTTTCTTAATAGAGATTGTTTTACCTTGGCTGAGTGTATAGTGATTGACTCGGAAATTATCCAAAGTTTCAGTGGGTCCATCGACGATTGGTCTTATTTCCGTACCTGCTTCTGCATAAGCTGGTAACATTTTCCACTCAAAAACAGCAGAGGGTATAGGTAAATATTGTGCATTTACATAGCCTGGTAAGACCAATAACAACAGGAAGAGCAGTTTTTTCATGATTTTGGGTATTGCTTGTTTCTTAATCAAACAATAAAACACCATTTTCTTTGGCCTCCAAATAAATTTAGAAATTAGTCCCATTACCTAACCTATATTAGCTAAAAATTGTACCTGAAATAGAAAATTCTCAGGCATTTCAACTTTTACGCTTGGCCTTCTCCCAGGTGCTTTTTTGACTCCCTTTTGTAAAGCGAATCAAACCAGCAACCACAGCATAATTCATCATACAAAAGTAAAAAGGAACAAATAGAATCTTGACCCTAATTTTTCTACTTTCCAAAAAATACCCGAGCAATGCGGCTGCATAAAAAAACAACTGACTAAGCATCAATAGCTGGTAAATCATACCTTGATTCAATAGAAAGAAATTGGCAAAAAAGATTAATACCAACAAAAACGGGGTGATTGTCCATCTAAGTACCCTATGTGAAAGATACTGGAAATATAAAACTGGGTGATTGAATGGAGTGATTTTGAAAAACAACCTTTTCATTGACTGCCAACCACCCGCACTAATCCTAATTTTACGTTTTAACTCTTCACCTGTGGAGTCTGAACCCGTTTCCATCGCATAAGCTTCAGGTTCATAAACAATTCTGTACCCATCAGAAGCGATAAGGAGTGATTGCATAAAGTCATCTAGAATGGTATCTTCTGGCAAGTCTCGGTAGAGATCAGACCTAAAGGCCACCAACTCTCCTGCTGCACCTACGGCTGAATATAGCTTAGAATCCATCTTTTTGAGAAAGGATTCATATTTCCAATACATCCCTTCTCCAGCAGAACTGGCGGAATCTTCTTCCTCTACAAGCACTCGTTTTTCACCAGATACGCAACCAACTTTCTCATCTCTAAAATGCCTAACAATGTTTTTTATGGCCATACCATTCAATATGGTATTGGCATCAGTGAATACCACGATTGGACTGCTAACGAATTTCATGGCCCTATTTTCTGCTGCAGTTTTCCCTGCTCTTCTATCCTCATGGAGCAATTTCACTTGAGGAAATTCTGCCAAAACCTCCTTAAAATTATCACTTGAACCATCCGTAATAAAAAATATTCTCAACTTTTCTTTTGGGTATTCAAGACCAATTGAATTAAGGATCTTGTTTTTAATTATATCAGCCTCATTATAACAAGGTACAACGAGCGAGACCTCAGGTAAAAACTCTTTTTCCGGTTGATTAACCTTTTTGCTGAACAAACCCTTTAATTTTACTAGGAAGCCAATCAAGATGCCATAACCTAAAAATGTATAGGTAACCACACCTATCGCTATCCAAAAAACTACTTGCAACATAAGAATTAATTTAAATAATGAATTTGTTTTTAAATTTAAAATTTCGATTTTGTAAAAATTTAAAGTCCGTTTGAAACAAAACTAGCTTTTTCTTAGATACTTTAATTTTTTAAAAAAAATAGAACTACGCTATTTAGCTTAACAAGAATTTATTTTATTTTGGTAATTATTTTGAGATAATGCATCCGTCTCAAGAAAGTACAATTCAGAGTATGAAAAAAAATATTTCAGATAATAATACGGAGAATACCGGACATATTAAAAAAATGATACCAGAAAATAATTCCATACATGAAAATACCTCAAATATTGCAAAGCTGGCACTAAAATTAACTTCGTGTAATCATGCTTTTTTAGGTGCAATTAAGAGTGATGGTATTTTTATTAATGCTACCTCTGATCTGAAATCTTCGAATATTATCAAAACAAATGATCCTCTATCTGTCTTTTTAAATGAGACGGTTGAATTTACAGAAATTCACGATTTATCAAATCATAAACCCCTACTTAAAAGTGACTATCTAAGCTTTTTAGGTGAATTAAAATACCTTGCAGTACTTCCTATTACTGATCATTTGAAGGAAGTCACAGGATATTTAGTAGTTTTAAATCAAGAGACTCCTTCAGAAAACCTATCAATAGCAGAAAATTTACGACTGCTAACCCCACAAGCACAGGAGTTGCTCAAACCTCAATCTGACGATTTAGAAGAAAGAATACTTAGCAAAGCAATGGTCTTATCGCAAGACCTTATAACAATTTTAAGGTTTGATGGGAAATTCATTAAAGTAAATAAGGCCTTCAAAACCCTGTTGGGCTATGACGAAAATGAACTTTCTAACAAGCCCGTAACTGACTACATACATCCTGACGATGTAGATAGTACAATGCAACAGATCAATTCTTTAATTAGCGGAGGAGCTACTACTAGTTTTAGTCATCAGTTAAAATGTCAAAATGGAGAATACAAAACTTTTTCTTGGAGGGCCACTGGAGATTTTAAAAACAAATGGGTTTTTGCCATTGGTAGGGACATAAGTGAAGAAAAAGAGAATGAAGAGCGACTTCTTGCAAGTGAAGAAAAATTCCGATCCTTCTTTGAAAACAGCCAAGGGCTGATGTTGACCCATGACTTAGAAGGCAATTTTTTAAGTTTTAACAACTATGGTGCTAGGCTTTTAGGCTATACTGTAGAGGAAATGCTAAATAAAAAACTGTGGGACATTATACCCTTGAAATTTCGGTATGAGATTGATGATTACCTCAAGGAGATTAAGGAAAATGGCAAGGCACAGGGATTAATGACAACTTTTCAGGCAAATGGCCAATTAAAGGTGTGGTTATACAGCAACAAAATGGAAAAAGATCATTTTGGTAATAGCTATGTTATCGGAAATTCTATCGACATTTCAGAAAGGTTAAGGCTGGAAAAAAGAATCCAAAATGCCAGAGAAATCCTCAATCAGACCCATATTATGGCCAAAATAGGGGGGTGGAAATTTGATTTAGAAAAACAAACCATTACTTGGACAGATATTACGAAAACAATTTTCGGGGTACCTAACGACTTCATCCCTACCCTTGATAACGGTGTAAAATATTATAAAGAAGGTTATAATAGAGATAAAATAAAGGAAGTCATTGATTTGGCTATAAATTACGGAAAACCCTGGGACGAAAAATTAAAGATTGTAAATGAATTGGGAGAAGAGCTGTGGGTAAGAACGCTTGGGGAGGCCAATATTGAAAACGGAAAATGCCTTCACCTGTCTGGAACTATTCAAGACATTGATGAAGAAGTAAAACAAGAAAATCAACTTATCCAGAAAGAACAAATGCTTTTGGCCATATCCAAAGCAACGGATGAGCTTCTATCAAACAACAAACTTTATGAAGCCATCCCAAATAGCCTTGAAATAATAGGTAAATCCGTAGGGGTAGATAGGATATATTATTTTGAAAATAGCATTGGTGAAGATGGGGAAAAACTTACCTCCCAAAGGTTCGAATGGAGCACTGAGACCGTCGAATCTCAAATCAATAATCCTGACCTTCAAAACATTCCTTTTGAAGCTTTTGGAGAGTTTGTATTGCCAATGGAAAAAAATGAGATTTTCAAAGCCATCGTTTCGGATTTATCTGAAGATTCAGAAACAAAGGAGTTTTTAGATAACCAGAATATTAAATCCATTTTAACCATTCCAATATTTACAAATAAAGGATATTGGGGTTTTATTGGCTATGATGATTGCACCAATGAAAAAGAATGGTCTCAAGCTGAACTTTCGTTATTAAAAAGCTTTGCAAATAGTATTTCAAATGCTATTGACAGGAATTTTCTAGAGAAAAACCTAATAGAGTCTAAAGAAATTGCCGAAAAAGCGAGTTTAGCAAAATCGGAATTTTTAGCCAATATGAGCCACGAAATAAGAACGCCGCTCAATGGTATTATTGGATTTACTGATCTTCTTGTGAAAACAGATCTCAATGAAACTCAAAATCAGTACATAGGAATTGTCAATCAATCTGCAATTGCTTTATTAAACATCATAAATGACATCCTTGATTTCTCAAAAATAGAGGCTGGTAAGCTAGAATTAGAATTAAACAAATCGGATATTTTTGAGCTTTCAGGCCAAGCCACAGATGTTGTGTCTTACCAAGCCCAGAAAAATGGGGTGGAAATGCTGCTCAATATCGAAAAAACCTTACCAAGATTCATTTTTGTGGATGATATACGCCTAAAACAAATACTAATCAATCTTTTGGGCAATGCGGTTAAGTTCACAAATGAGGGTGAAATAGAACTTAAAATACAGACATTAGAAGTTATTGAGGAAAATAAAAGAATAATAAGGTTTGAGGTTCGAGATACAGGAATTGGCATCTCTGATGAGTACCAAAAAAGAATTTTTGAAGCCTTTATGCAAGAGGATGGTTCTACTACAAAGAAGTATGGAGGTACAGGCTTAGGCCTAACTATTTCCAATAAGCTCTTGTCCATGATGGGCTCAGAACTGCAATTGAAAAGCAAATTAAAAGAAGGGAGTACCTTTTATTTTGATTTAATCCTCAAAACAGAAGAAGGGGCAGTCACTGAAAATTCAACGAATTACCCTATCAATAACGTCCTGATAGTGGATGATAATGAAAACAATAGACTTATCCTCAAAGAAATTTTTTCTATGAATGACATAGCTATAGATGAAGCTCAAAATGGCTTTGAAGCATTGCAGCAAATAGAAAACAATACTTATGACGTAGTATTAATGGATTTGAATATGCCCTACATGGATGGGTTAGAAACTTCCAAAAAAATAAGAGAGAACTTCAGTGAGGAAAAAGCCCAAGTACCTATATTACTATTACATAGTTCTGCTGAAGACGATTTCATACAAAAGCAATGCAAGGAACTTTCCATAAATAAAAGGCTGTCAAAACCAATCAAGAACAATGAATTGTTTGATGCATTGGCAAAATTAACGCTAACTACATCAGATAAAGCGCAAAAACCCTCAGAAGATAATGACATAAACAAGCATCAAAGTAAGGGGAAAATACTTATCGCTGAAGACAATACAATTAATATGTTTCTAGCCAAAACAATTGTTATGAAGGTATCCCCTCAGGTTGAAATCATCGAAGCTACAGATGGTCTTGACGCCTATGAATTGGCAATAGAACATTTACCCGACCTTATTCTCATGGACATTCAGATGCCAGTAATGAGCGGGCATGAGGCCACACGAAAAATTAAAGCAGATTCAAGGACCAGAAAAATACCTATAGTAGCTATTACCGCTGGAAATATTAAAGGTGAGAAAGAGAAGTGCTTGGATTCAGGTATGTCTGATTTTGTTCCTAAACCGATTGTAGAAAAAAACATACGGTATATTTTCGATAAGTGGCTAAAAGTAAAAGAGGACAATTCAGAGACTGAAAAAGAGACCCCTTTAGCAGTTGACAGCTCAAATGAGCTAACAAACCAGGACCAAAAGCCACATTTTGATGTTGATAAAGTAAAGGAGTACTTAGGTGACGAGCCCGTAATAATTAAAGAAGTCCTAAAACTCACTATACACGAATTAGAACAGTCAAGAAAAATCCTTCAAAATCATTTTAACGAGAAGAACTTAGAAGGCTTGAATTCTGAGGGCCATAAACTCAAAGGGTCTGCACTTACGGCTGGACTTGGAATAATTTTTAAAATTGCTTTAAAATTAGAGGAAATGCCTGTATTAGATTTAGAGTTATCCAAAAATCTAATAGATAGCTACAATACTGAAAATGAAAAAGTAGTAGCGCTCATAAATGATTACATCCTTAATGGTGACTGATTTTTTTAGTCAGCATTTGGCTTTAAGGTTAAAGATCACCGGTTACCAAATATAACAATAGTATGTTGCCTATGGCGACAAAAAAGGCAACCTTTCAAAAAGTTAGATTACTTTCAATGTGGTAAGATCTTGGCCTTGACACAAGTAGAATTGTAAAAGCTGAAAATTCGCTAATAGGGATAAGCCTGGTCATTTGTGCCAAGCTTAATCTTTATACATTTTAAATTATTTACTTTAGAAGCAATTAAATGCACAACCAAAAATGGCTTAGATAATTGAATTAAATGGATTACAGGAAATTAACACTACTTTTTAATTGTTCCTTATATTTGGCTCCAATAGGTATAATTTTCCCATCAACTACGGAGGTATCACTATCAAAATCTGTGAGATAATGGAGATTTATAACATAGGATCTATGCACTTGAACAAACTCTAAATTTCCTGATAACTTGTCCAGAAAGTTTGAAATAGTTGACTTAATAGTATAAGTTTTATTTTTACATTTCAAACTAATATAATCTCCTTTACCTTCACAATAACTTATATCGGAAAAGAGTATCTTTTTATATAACCTATCATCTTTCACGAAGATAAAATCTTTTGAATAAGCGTTCGGGTCAATATTAAATTCTTTTTCTTTTCGCTTTTCTATTCCCTTTAGAAATTGAGGATAACTAAATGGCTTTGGTAGGTAAAAGCAGGCATTGGTTTCAAAGGCAGCAATTGCGTTGTCGTTATTGGCAGAAATAATTATTAATGCACCATTGTATTGGCTGTGTTTTAGGATTTCAAAACCATTCATTTCTGGCATTTCAATATCTAGGAATAAAAGGTCAATCTTCCCTCGGTTTTCCACCAAATAGTTCAATCCATCAATTGCATCTGAGAAATCCGCCATCAATTTTAGCGTCTTTGTCTTTTCAATATAATGGGAAAGCACTTTTATGCTAGATGAATCATCATCCAAGATTACGCAGTTATCCATTGTTAATATTGTAATTTCAAATAAAGATTAAAAATAGCCAGCTTCAATTAAGCAGGTTTGTCTTGATTTTGATTTGGCACTTCAAGATTTCGGATAAGTTTTGCTGGAACTCCTCCTACTAAAGTGTAAGGAGCCACATTTTTCGTTACTACCGAACCCGCAGCTACGGTTGCTCCTTCCCCGATTTCCACTCCTTTCAAGATCATTGACCGGGTAGCCAACCAAGCATTGTCTCCTATTATGATGGCATCTGATTTACCTGGCGCGTCTCTATCATCTACACCATGAAAATCCCCATCCATTATAATAACCTGATTGGCTATTTGGCAATTTTTGCCAATAACAATCCGGTTACTTGCCGACACTATACAAGCCGTGTTTATGAAAGTACCTTCCCCAATTATTAATTCAGCACCTCTATCTGCAAATAACTGAGTGACCCCCATATGAGACCAAATTTTACAGTGGTCGCCAACTGTAATTTTACCTGAACCTTCAACTCTCAAAGGCCCTCTTACAGTGATCAATTTACCGGTACTTGCACAATTCCTTAAGCGAATTTTACCATTAACAACTCGAAATAATCCTGTTTTCAGGTTCTTAATTAGGGAAATATATACATATAGTCTTTCACTAAAACTTCTTGTTTTCCGTCCGTAAATACTGTAACTTAATTGAGATATTTTACTCGAAATCTTGCCTTGAACCATTCGATTTTTAAATATTTAATGAATATAGAAGTGAAAATTTTAAATTCAAAAAAAAGGATAAACTAAAATTTTTATTACATTTATTTTAAAAATAAGATAAAAACAGTTAATTATTTTACGTGAAGCATTTAATGTCTTTGATATATAAATAAATGAAATTCATATTTAAAAAGCCTCAAGTCAATTTTTTCATTTATACAATTACGTTTTTAATTTTTTTTATTTCCGAGAAAAATCTTTGTGCTCAGGAACAAAATGATATTGAAAAGTACATAAATTTAAATATGCCTCTTGAGAACCAATTACCAAAATTAGACAGTTTGATTGCTGTAGCCATAGCTAACCACCCTACGGTAAAAATAAATCAAGCCTTGGTAGGTTCTGCTGAGGCTAGAATAAGTTTGGCAAAAAAATCATGGTCGGATTTGGCGCGGGTATATGTTGATTATTCATATGGAAATCAGGCAATATTATATGCTTCTGGGTCAGATTTATCCAACGTAGCCAATGGCTACAGAACAGGAGCAAACCTCAGTATTCCGCTTTCAGAGATCTTTTTGAAAAAGGATAGAGTAAAACTACAGAAACAAGAACTTGAGGCGACCTTTTATAAAACAAAAGAAATGGAATTAACCATTTCCAATCAAGTGATAGAGGAATACAATAGCGCGTTGTTAGGTCAGAAGCTTATGCTCATAAGGCTGGAGATGCAAGAAAAAGCACGTACCAATTTACAACAAATGGAAATGGAATTTAACTTGGGAAACCTTGACGCTACTTCCTTTTTAAGAAACCAGGAGATCTATACAATTGCACGTTCAGAATATGAAAATGCCAGGAGAAACTTTTTTGTAGCCATTCAAAAACTAGAAGTTCTATTAGGAGAATCGCTCGCCAATTTTATTCAGTGAAATGACATTAAAACAATTAATTCGGCTTCTTTGGAAAAACAAACTTTGGATTTTTTTAACCCCAATTTTTGTAGCCGTAGGCGTCTTTTTCCTTACACAAGATTTACCTAGAGTTTACGAGTCCTCTACATTGGTATTTACAAATCCTACCTCTGACAGAGGTGCTACTGATGGTGGTGTCGTAAGAATGGATTTCTATACTTCCAATAACCTTTTCGACAACCTCACACTTATAGTAAAATCCAGGAAAACGATTAAAGAATCTTCTTTGAAACTTTTAGCTAAGCACTTGGCTCTACCTGAACAAGTTGATGAAGTATTATGCATAGAGGCCTATCAGGATCTAAAATCCCATATTCCTCCTCAGGTTTGGGAAAAATTAGCAGTAATAAATGATGAAGAGAAAACATATCAAAATATTCTAGAAAATCTCGAAGAAAATGATGATTCGCCCATTGAATATTTAATCAGAGAACACGAATATTATTCCGTTAATAAAATAATAGAACGTCTATCTGTTTCGAGGAAGTTTTCCAGTGACATGATGGAAATAAAATACAATACAAATGATGCCGGCATTTGCTATTACACGCTCAAAATTGTAGCAGAATCATTTATGAGCGGATATTCCAATATGAAAGAATTGGAAAACACAAACACCATCGCTTATTTCCAAAATCAACTCAATATAGCTCAGAATAAATTGAGGAATGCTGAGGAAAACCTGAAAGGGTTTATGACTGATAACCGCATACTCAATTACTACGAACAGGGTAAATACCTGGACATTGCCAAACTCGAGCATGACCAGGATGAAGAACGCTCTAAAAGACTCCTTTCAGGTACTGGATTTAATTTAGAACAGATCGAAGAGATGTTTGAAAATTTTGACCAAAGACAGGTTATCATTAAAAACATTTCAGCATTGCAGGATCAAATTGTCACGAGAAATTTAAAAATCCAGGGCCTATCAGTATTAACTAGCCAAAGCCAGCAAATAGAAAACATACAAAAGGAAATAGAAGGCTTGGAAGAAGAAATAAAAGAATTGTCAGACCAATTGTTTAAAAATAATAATTCAATCCAAGGCGTCCAAAGGGAAACCATCTTAGATCAGTGGCTGACTTTGAAAATATCCTACCAAGAACAAAAGCAGGCATTGGATGTGATGAAAACACGAAAATCCTACCTTTTAGAAAAAATTGATGAATTTGCTCCTCTTGGTGCAGAGCTAAAAAAACTGGAAAGAGAAGTAAGTGTGAATGAAGAACAATACCTTTCTATTCTACATGGACTAAACATGGCGTACCTCCAAAAGTACGACTTGGAAATGTCTGCCACCCAAAAACTAATAGACGCACCCTATTATCCGAAAACGCCACAAGCTTCAAAGCGAATGTTCATGGTAATAGGAGGTATGATTGGTACAGGTGGTTTAGTTCTCACGGTGGTACTTCTTACTTTCTTTCTGGATTCATCGATCAAATCTAGCAAACGTGCCACCGAACTGACAAACCTGCAGGTTGCCGGAGGATGGATAATGGAAAAAAACATTCCAAAAAATGTTTACTTGGATAAATTACGTAATAATCAAATCAAACAGTTTTACAATAATTTAAGCAAGCATTTCCCCAGTTCAAAACAAAAAATCCTGCTTTTCTATAGCCATCAAAACGGCGAAGGAAAAACATTTTTATTGCAATTTTTGGCCAATGAGCTTTTACAACAAAATCGAAGTGTTCTCTATTGTGGCAATAAGGAAGACACCGAAAAAATGTCTTGTGAAACACTAGTCATGGAGACTGATTCAATTTCTAATCCAGAAAAGGAAACCCAATTCTGGGAAAATCAATTGACCAATTTGCCTCATGAGTTCATTCTAATAGAGTTACCAAACACGAATGAAAAGCCTCTTAATTATCCATTAATTAACCAAGCCAACGCCTTGGTAATGGTTACGGATGCTAGCCGAAAATGGAAATCTTCGGACAACTACTTTAACGACACTTTAAAAGAGATGATAAAAATTCCTCATTTAATTTGGTTGAACAAGATGAATGGTGATGAACTAGAGGATATCAATGGAGAAATACCAAGGAAAAGGTCTCCAATTCGAGCCAAATTGAAGCGCTTCCTTACTTAATTAACCCTATTTAATTCTGCTATAATTAAATGCATTTCACCAGAACAAATATCGCCAATCCAATTTTCTGTTTACTGACAGCAGGAATATTGAGTTTATTTGTTATAAAAACAGGGTTGATAGGGATAGGTTTAATGGTTGTAATTCCTTCTGCACTGGCCTTGGTCATTTTCATGATGAGTCACCCGAATAAAGCCTTGGCTACCGGTCTGGTTTTCGCGTTTGTTTCGATCGGTGCAACTAGATATATCACCAATTTACCATTAGGTTTGTCAGTAGACTTTGCCTTAGCAGCACTCATTATTAGTGCTTTGTTTCACAACAATATAAAGACGGATTTTACCAAGCTGCATAACAGCCTGTTTTTAGTTACCATAATCTGGTGGGGATACAATGTGGCGGAAATTTTTAATCCAGAAGCTAGAAGCATTACTGCATGGGTTTATGCTGTAAGGGGTACTGCGCTATACATGCTTCTTACTGTCCCTTTGACCCTATTGTATGCAAACAAACCTTCGGACCTGAACAGACTCTTCATCATTGTTTTTATTTTTTCAATCTTGGCTTCTTTTTGGGGCTTAAGACAATTTTATATTGGCTTAGATGCAGCAGAAAACAGGTGGTTAGACGCCGGATCGAGATCAACGCATGTCTTATTTGGGCACCTTCGTGTCTTTAGCTTTTTCTCAGACGCAGGTCAATTTGGTGCAGGAATAGCGCATGCCGGAGTAATGGCAATGGTCTTGGCCTTAGGTCCTTTTTCGTTCAAAAAACGAATAATTTTTGCAGTAATGGCCTTGTTGTTTTTCTATCTGATGATAATGAGTGGCACTAGAGGAGCATTAATGGTGCCCGTAGCTGGTTCTTTGGCTTATCTTTTTGCCTCAAAAAATTTTAAATTAATGGCCATTGGCCTACTCGGTTTGGCACTGGTTTTTTCCTTTCTGAAATTCACAACCATAGCTAATAACAATTATCAGGTCCGCAGGATGCGGTCTGCCTTAAATCCTGATGACCCTTCGCTAAATGTCAGGTACTTAAATCAAAGAAAATTTGCAGAATATTTAAAAACAAGACCATTTGGAGGCGGTATTGGAACATCAGGCTCTTGGGGTCAAAGGTTTAGTCCCGGAACATTTCTGGCCGAAACACCCAATGACAGCTGGTTCGTAAAAATCTGGGCGGAAATGGGAATCGTAGGACTTTACCTCCACATAGGTATCCTTGCCTTTATTGCCGGTATGGGTTTGCTCAAAATATGGAAGGTTAAAGACCCAAGGTTAAGGCAAAAGCTCCTCGCAATATTTGGAGGATATGTAGGTATTGCTGCAGCTTCATATGGTAACCCACTATTAGGTCAAATGCCTACAGGAATCATTCTTTATATGTCCTGGGCTTATTTTTTTCTAGCCGAAGACATGGATAAAAGTTTAAATAAACCTTCTGAAAATGAATAAACCATTAATCTCCGTCATTACCATTAATTACAATGGACTCATCCACACCATGGACTTTTTAGCCTCATTTCAAAAAGTCACCTATCCCAATGTGGAAATTATAGTGGTAGACAATGCCTCTAAAGAATCTCCGGATAGTATTCTTGATGAATATCCTGACACCATATTGATCAAAAACCCAGTAAATGAAGGGTTTGCTGGAGGAAACAATCGGGGCATGGAAGTAGCCAAAGGGGAATTTTTCTTTTTGATCAACAACGATACAGAAGTCGCTCCTGATATTTTAGAAGCCATTCTAGAACGTACTCAAAAATCAGAAAAAGTTGGTTTGGTTTGTCCTAAAATCCTTTACCACGAACAGCCTGATATTATTCAATATGCTGGGTTTTCGGCCATAAATCCGATAACGGGCAGAGGGAAGGGAAAAGGATATTTAGAGAAAGACAATGGTCAACACCAGGTAGCAGAAATTACTCAATTGGCACACGGAGCTGCCATGTTTATTCCCAAGAAAGTAGTAAATGAGATCGGCTTAATGGCTGAGCTCTATTTTTTATACTATGAAGAAATGGACTATTGTGAACGAATCAAACAAGCAGGATATGAGATATGGTATGAGCCTAAGAGTTATATCCTACACAAAGAATCCATGAGTGTGGGCAAAAACTCGCTATTAAAAACCTATTACATGAGTAGAAACAGGTGGCTATACCTACGGAGAAATGTAGAATACCCATTATTCATCTTTACTGCAGGATATTACCTGCTTGTGGCCTTGCCAAAAAACCTGCTGGTTTATGTTTTCCGTTCAGAATGGGACCATTTCAGAAAATACTTTAAAGGATTTTTAGACGGCCTTTTTTTAAAAGACATCAAAGAGAACCCTACCCTAATTAATTAAACTACCTAACGATGAGAATAGGCATAGAAGCACAACGTATTTTTAGAAAGAAAAAGCATGGCATGGACATGGTAGCCCTTGCCCTGATAAGAAACCTGCAACAACTGGACACCGAAAATGAATATTTTATTTTTGTAAATGATACTGAGGACCCTTCAGCCATAAAGGAAACAAGCAATTTTAAAATTGTCCCATTGTCTCCAGCCCCCTACCCTATTTGGGAACAAAAAAACCTTGCTAAAGCTATAAAGACCTATCATTTAGACCTTCTCCACTGCACTAGCAATACAGCACCAGTTTCTTGTTCAATACCCTTGCTTATCACCTTACACGATATCATTTACCTTGAAAAAATCAATTTAAAAGAAGGAACCTGGTACCAACGGCTTGGCAATATATACAGACGATGGAATGTACCAAAAGTGGTAAAAAAAGCAGCCATGATATTCACTGTTTCTCACTACGAACAGGAAAGAATTGTAGCGCACTTTGGACTGGAAAACAATGAGGTTCAGGTCATCTATAATGGTGTAGCCAATCATTTTAAAATAGAAGATCTCCAAAAACAAGAAGCTATCCGATTGAAGTATGATCTCCCCGAATCTTTCATCCTGTTTCTGGGGAATACGGATCCTAAGAAAAACCTTAGGGGAGTACTTAAGAGCCTGGCCATTTTGGAAGAGAAAGGGATAGAACACCATGATTTAGTAATGCCTGATTTTGGAAAAGAAGTGCTGATAACTATGTTAGAAGAGATAAAAGCTCCACACTTGGTTTCGAGTATTCACCTTACAGGATATATTCCAAATGAAGATTTACCTGCTATTTACAGCGCAGCGAAAGTGTTTTTGTACCCATCTCTAAGAGAAAGCTTTGGTCTTCCAATACTAGAAGCCATGGCTTGTGGTTGTCCTGTAATCACCTCCGATACCTCCTCCATGCCTGAAGTAGCTGGAGATGCCGCTATTATCGTTGACCCATTCAATCCTGCAGCTATTAGCAAAGCCATACAGAAATCCTTGTCCGATTCAGCGTCAAGAAACATGCTTATACAAAGAGGGTTTTTAAGACCCCCTTTATTCGATTATAAAAAGGGAGCTTTGGATACCCTTTCTGCCTATAAGGAAATTTATTCGCGCAAATGACAGATAAGAAATATTGGCTTACCGGAGGATTTTTCACCATGATGCACCGAGGGGTAGACTTTTTACTCGGATTCATCGGATTCATGCTCTTGGTAAGAGTATTTAGTCCGGAAGAATTTGGGATTTGGGTATTACTAATCACTATAGTCTCCATTATTGATATGGCCAGAAATGGATTCATTCAAAATGGGATGATAAAATTCCTTGTAGGTAAAAACGATGCCATACAAGCAAAAATTCAGACCGCATCAATTTGGTTAAATGCCGCTTTAAGCTTATTGATGGTGCTTTTATTGTGGTTGTTTGCTAAACCATTAGAGCAACTTTTAAATGCAGAAGGGTTGGCCGATTTATTGAAAATTCACGCTGTAGTGCTTCCTGTGTTGATTTTTCACACCCATAATATTGTGCTTATGCAGGCAAAGTATGATTTTAAAGCCTATTTTTTTGCTGGGATAAGTAAAAGCCTGCCCTTCTTTTTGGTTATTCTATTTGCCTACCTAATTGATACTAAGCTTAGTTTGACTGAATTGGCTTGGTACCAAAATCTCGCCTTTACATTGGCTACTCTTATGTCAGTATATCAGGTTAGAAAATATTTTAAATTTAGTTTCAAAGCAAAAAAATACTGGTTAAGCAGAATTTTCCATTTTGGGAAATATGTCTTTGGAACTAATCTTGTATCCATGCTAACAAACAGTCTGGACAAATTTTTATTGGGTGCTTTGTTGTCACCAGTGCAAGTGGCAATGGCCAACACAGCTGGAAGAGTAATGAACATGGTAGAAATACCTGTCAACTCTATCGCCTCTATCAGTTATCCAAAAGCAGCTGAGGCACATGATAAAAAACAAGCAGGCCTAGTAGGAGAAATCTATGAGAAAACTTTGGGAATGATGCTAAGTCTTACAGCTCCTTTTTGGCTATTTTGCCTAGTTTTTGCCTATTATATCGTTCTTCTCATTGCAGGCGAAGCCTATCTAGACGCTGTTCCATTTTTAAGAATTATGGCTTTTTTAGCACTAATAAAGCCATTTGATAGACAGTCTGGCGTATTCTTAGATGCAATAGGTAAGCCTTTTGTAAACATGATTATGGTTTTTGGCACCTTCATTTATGGCGCCATATTTAGCTGGGTTTTTATTCAATGGTTCGGCTTATTGGGAGCGGCCTATGGATTAGTACTTGCCATTTTAATCACTGCAGTTATTAAGCATATCATTTTGAGCAAATTTATTGAAGTAAATTTCGGTCGTTGTTGGATCAAAGCATTTCAAAATTATCCAATCATGCTCCACACCTTAAAAAGTAAGCTTAAGAAATAAAATCAAAATAATTTTAAGCCTGCTATTGCCAAAATTTTTCCAGGTGTTTAAACTCCTTTTTTCTAGCCTCCCATAGTGGCCCAATCTCAGTAATTTCATTGTGGGTTGTTGCCATAAAATCCTTATTGGCTTTCCTTATATTAAGCATTCCCGAGATTTGACCTAACACAAATAGAGGTATTTTAGGTATGGCGTTTAGCACTTTTTGAGGTGTCTTATTAAGAAGCAATAGCAATAGGAAACCTAACGCAAACAACACAAGGCTCCCCCCTAAAAGGAAGAAGTAGCTCCAATTTACAAATAACGCAGCTATTGCCAATAAGCAACTTGTACCAACTAAAAAAACCATGGGAGGCATAGCTGTCATTAGGGCGAAATAAATACGGTTCCAATCAAATTTCAAGACCCCATTTACAAATAGCTTTAATGCTCCAGGCAGTTGTCCAAAATAACTATTAAGCCATCGTCCCCTTTGCCTACCTATTTGAGTCGCAGCAGTAATTTTTTCATCAAAAATAATGGCTGCGGCTGCATAAGCAATTTTATGGCCTTGATCTACAAGTTCTGATTGCAAAGATTTATCTTCTGCTACCACCACCCCTTGTTCCTTCAATACCAATAACTCTTTAGCAATATTTTTACTGTAAAGATTTTTTTCAATAGACATCCCAGAACCGGCAATTGTAGAAGATGACCCGAGTAGAAATGGAATATTTCTTACAGCAAAATCATAGTAATACTCTCCCAATGCGTCCAATGCAGCATAAGTACCAGCTATATTTTTAGCAATTCTTTTTCCTTGGACCGCCATATATCCGCTTGCGTGAAATTTACTAATTACCCTCAAGAAATGCCTTGGCACCAGGTTATCAGGATCAAAAACTACTACATGACTATGGCTCTCTTTCATTTTATCCAGCACCAATCCCAAAGAAGCTACCTTACTATTTAAAAAAGGACTTGGCTGATACAAAGTGAGCTTATCATGTACCATTGAATCCATATTTTCGGTGATCCCATCGGCAACTAAATATATGTGGAAATGAGGGTAATCCTGAGCCAAAAGAGCTCTAACCAAAGGCCATGCAATATCTTTTTCCTTGTAAACCGTTATCACGCAAGCAAAATCGGCGGAGTTGGCAGGTTCTTTAAGCTTTATTTTACTACCAAAAAATGAAATAACAGTACTCAATAATGGAAATAAAAGATAAAAACTGCAAATACACGAAATAATAATAAATAAGATCAAAGCTTTAAAAATTAATGGTTTATATAAACCTAAATTTAAGCTTTCCAATGCGGAAAACATTCATTATTTTAGAAAAAAAACAGCTTTTTATGAAGGATTTTTCTAACCTTACGCTTGATAAGGTTACCATAGTAATGACTAGCATGTCCCGGTGGGACGGAGAATTTTCATCAGCTTCCTGGTCGCTGGCCAAAACTTTTGCACAAACACAAAAAGTTATTTATGTAGACTATCCTTTTACGCTATTGGATTACTTCAAAGAGCGTAAGAAACCATCCGTCTATGCAAGAAAACAAGCCCTAATCTGGAGCAAGAATAGCCTTAAACCTTTGCCTCAATTTAGCCCTTTTCTTTATGCATTGACTCCTCCTTTGATGCTTCCAATAAATTGGTTACCTCCTGGAATGCTGTACAATACACTTTCAGATTGGAATGACAGAAGATTAGCCAAATCAATACAAAAAGCATTAAAAGAACTTAGTGAAAAAGATTTTATTTTCTTCAATTCTTTTAATCCTTTGTACTTAAACAAATTACCAACAAAATTTAAACCCAAGGCATATGTTTACCAATCCCGAGACAATATCAGAGCTTTAGAATTGTATTTGAGAAAGCATGGTGCCCAAAAAGAAATAGAGGCTGTTAGAAATGCAGATGAAAGTCTTGTAACTTCCCTTATGCTGCAAAAAGACCTGGAAAATCTTTCAGGAAAAAAGGTGTCCTACTTTCCTAATGCCGCAGATTTTGATTTGTTTAAAACTGCTTACGAAAAGCAACTGGAAATCCCAGAAGACCTCAAAAGGATCCCACAACCTAGAATCGGTTATACTGGAAACATTTGCCATAGACTGGATTATGATCTTATAAAAGGTATATGTGAGGCAAATCGAGATAAAAGTATAGTCATGGTCGGCCCTAGAAATCATAATGGACACACGACTATAAACCTGGATGAAATTCCAAACTTGTACTTTACAGGACCTAAAAAAATAGAACAACTCCCCCAGTATCTGGCGCATTTCCAGCTTTTGATATTGCCTTTTTTATGCAACGAAGTTACAAAAAGTATCTATCCGCTAAAAATCAATGAATACCTAGCATCCGGTAAACCAATAGTAGCGACCCCCTTTTCAGAGGACATTCAATTGTTTCATCCACTGATTAGCTTGGAAAAGACATCCAAGGAGTTTAATAGCGCTATTGCAACCGAATTAGCAACCGATACAAGTCAAAAAGCTGAACTTAGATTTCTTGAGGCTTCGAAAAACACTTGGAAAGGGCGTGTTAAGTTATTTTGGGAATTATTGGTGGACTAAACATTTTCACTTTGAAACAAAGCTGGGATAGTTCTTAGAAGAATTTTTATGTCAAACCACACACTGAAATTTTTGACGTAATCATTGTCAAGACTCAATCGTTCTTCTTCAGACATGGCGCCTCTCCCTCGTTTTTCTACCTGCCAAAGCCCGGTAATCCCAGCTGGACCAAGAAACCTGAGTGAATACTTGTCAGTAGTAATTTTCTCAGCCTCATAAAGAGGCAAAGGTCTATTGCCCACAAGCGACATGTCGCCTCTTAAAACATTCCATAACTGAGGCAATTCGTCTATACTTGTGTTTCTTATAAATTTACCAATACGTGTCACCCTTGGGTCGTCTTTGATTTTAATGAAAGCGGCGTCCTTATTGCTGTCATTTTTAGCCATAAGTATTTTCTCACAAACCATTTTATTGTCATCATACAATGGCTGCAAACACCCACCTCCTGCTTGTTCACAAAATTCGCAGAGTTCCTTTACTTCGTTCAGTGATGTTGAAGCTTGGACTTCTTCTTCCACCTCTTCAGGATCATTGTATTGGTTAAGATGCTTAAGTTGCTGCAGTTTGGCATCTGCATCCGGGTCCATTGACCTGAACTTGTAAAATTTGAAAATATTGTAGCCCGTACCTACTCTATAAGAATAATAAAACACAGGACCTCTTGATTCTAATTTAATTAAAATTGCTACGATCAAAAATAGTGGTAGCAAGGCCAAAAGAATAAAACTACACACCACAATATCAAACAATCTTTTAACAAATGGCGTTTTAGATTCTTTTAGGGCCGTGTATTCAGTATTCTTCTTTTTTATTACTGGATGATTCATCTGAAACTCCAGTCGGGTTTTTAATTTCCTTCCATTAATTGGCTTTAAAATAAAATCAGAAACCCCCTTAGAAATGGCATTGTAAATGTCTGTTGGCGTGGCTTTATCCACGATCATAAAAAATGGCAAGTGCCCAAAACCTAGTTTTTCAATTGTATTTTTTAAAGCGATCCCATGTACATCTAATAATGTAGAATCACTTAGGATCAAACAAAAGCTATCTGATGAAGTAGAAAGCGAGTTGTAAAAAATAATGCCGTTAGAAAAAGTATTAATTTCAAAGACATCTCCAACAGCCTTTTCAATTGCATCGATCACCTTAGGGTCCTCGGAAATCAATGCGATTTTTTTAGTTTGTTTATTCATTTATGGATTCGATTGCAAATTTTCCTGTTCTTCTCAAAATTGAATTTATCCTCGCTTCTAGTTCTTTGGGATTAAATGGTTTAACCATAAAATCATCTGCTCCAAGATTTAAAATATCGATTTTCTTTTCAGAAGAATCTGTAGCAGAAAGAACAATTAAAGGAATGGAAGAGAAAAAGCCGCTTGAACGAACAAGGCCGACAAATTCTGAACCGCTTATTTCAGGCATATTTAGGTCACAAATAATAATATCTGGCAAATCTCCTTCTTGCATGTTTGAAATGGCATCTGCTGGTTTATTAAATACTTTAACGTCAAACTTTTCTTTAAAATAGTGCTGGATGATCAGTAAAACTGAAGGTTCATCATCAATACCAAAAATTTTATATTTACTTTTCATAATTGCCGAATAAAAATTTAACCTATTAATATTGCTAATAAAGGTAAAAACGAACGTTCATATAAAAAAAGGTTTTAATATTTAATTTCCTTATTTAATCAAATGTTTTGGAATATTAAGGAACAATTATTCTCTGAAGTTTATAAAATACAAAATATAATATTTGAATAACTAAAATTCGTATTTAAAAAAAAATAAAGCATTGCTGGAAAATAGCATTGTCCTTTAATAAGAACAATGCTAAAATGAATTTGGTACCTATATGTTGTCCTCTTTCAAGACAAGATCAAAATACTTAATTGTTTCAATTAAGCCTTCTTTTAATTGTACTTTTGGCTCCCAATTAAGTTCTTTTCGCGCCAAATCTATGTTGGGCTTTCTTTGCATAGGATCATCCTGGGGCAAAGGCATGTATTTAAGTTTGCTTTTAGAACCAGTAAGTTCCAATACATTTTCGGCCAATTCCAGCATTGTAAACTCAACAGGATTACCAATATTGATAGGTCCAATCACGCTGTCCGCACTGTTCATCAACTTATGCATTCCTGAAATTAAATCGCTCACATATCCGAAACTACGTGTCTGCATTCCATCTCCAAAAATAGTAATGTCTTCTCCTTTTAAAGCCTGAACAATAAAATTACTTACAACCCTGCCATCATTTGGATGCATCCTTGGTCCATACGTATTAAAAATCCGCATAACCTTGATATTCAATTCATGCTGCCTATGGTAATCAAAAAACAAAGTTTCAGCACATCTTTTTCCTTCATCATAACATGCCCGGGGTCCAATCGTACTTACACTGCCTTTATAAGATTCTGGTTGAGGATGAATTTCAGGGTCCCCATAAACTTCACTGGTACTGGCCTGCAAAATCTTTATTTTCAACCGCTTTGCAAGGCCCAACATGTTAATTGCACCAATAACACTAGTTTTTGTGGTTTGAACTGGATCAAACTGATAATGAACAGGGCTGGCAGGACAGGCTAGGTTGTAAATTTCATCCACTTCTACATACAATGGAAGGGTTACATCATGCCTTAAAAACTCGAAATTTTTATTCTCTAATAGGTGGTGAATGTTTCTTCTTCTTCCTGTAAAAAGGTTGTCGGCACATATCACTTCGTGACCTTCACCCAAAAGTTTATCACAAAGATGGCTACCTAAAAATCCGGCTCCACCGGTTACTAAAATCCTTTTCATTTTATTAAACAATTAGTTAAAAACTTAATATTTATTACTGCGCATTTGATATCCAAAAATAATAATATATTCTCCATTCAAATAACATTTTTTTAATGTTGCCTATAATTTACTTAAATTTATGTATCTATTTAATAATTTTATCAACAAAATCGTTTAAACCCTTAAAATACCATGACAAACAATTTACCCATTTTAAAGCTATTGACTATAGCGCTACTTTTCATAGGTTCTTTTACAACATTGATTGCTCAAGATGGCAAGCGCGATCTCTATGAGATTAGAATGTACCATATCGAAAATTCAAGCCAAGAAAAAGTAATTGACAACTATTTGGAAAATGCCTTTATCCCCGCAGCACATAGAGCTGGGGTAGCGCATGTAGGTGTATTCAAGCCTTTGCCTTCAGAACCAGATGCTGGTAAAAAGATATACGTTTTTTTACCCTTTACGAATGCTAAAGACTTTTTTAGGTTCCAAAGAAAGTTAAATACAGATGCCAAACATCAAGAGGATGGCAAAGAATATATTCAGGCTGCCTTCGATAATCCTTCTTTCAGCAGGATAGAAACCTCTTTATTGCAAGCCTTTGAAACTAGAACCAGAATGGCCCTGCCCAAACTAAGCGCTCCAAAAAGCGAAAGAATTTATGAATTAAGAAGTTATGAATCAGCAACAGAACGTCTTTACAATCAGAAAGTGAAAATGTTTAATGAAGGTGAAATCGATATTTTTGATGAATTGAATTTCAATGGCGTATTTTATGGAGAGCCGATTGCTGGTGCAAATATGCCTAACCTGGTCTATATGACAGCCTTTGAAAACATGGAAGATAGGGACGCCCATTGGGCCACTTTTAGTGATTACCCTGCTTGGTTGGCTTTAAAGGCTAATAACGAGTATGACAATACTGTAGCTAAAAATGACAAAAGACTTTTAAGACCTACTGCTTACTCAGATTTCTAAAATTTAATTTTCCACAATAAAAGGCCGATCATATTATAATATTATCGGCCTTTTTTATGCCTTGATGTAATTGTATGAAATCAAAAATGCCATTGCATACAATCTCATGTGCATAGAATTTTTATTTATAATTTTTCAATTATTTCATCTGGTGCTAACCTTTTATCTATTAACCCAAGGTTTAGCAAAGCATCTAGGGTGGTTATAACATCCTTATCAGGCACCTCACCATCAGTTGCCCAATTGGTTTGTGACATCCATTCTTGAATATCCTTTTGGTCAAGCTTATAGGCCACACTTATTGGCAATACAAAGCTTTGTTTGTCCTCCATCAACAGCTTGTTGGTACGATATATTTCTTTCTGAATTTTCTTTAGCAAGCCTTTGTTCTCATTTAACATTTTCTCTGAAGCAACGATTACGAAGCAGGGCCAAGGTGTTGGTATCTCTCCTACCCTTCTAAAGTGTCCATCGTCAACCAATGGCTTTGTGGTAAATTTTTCCCAAAGAAACCCCTTAGTCTTTTTGTCTTTAAAAGAATTAATGGCCCCTTCTAGATTGCTGACAATATCAAAATTAAGGCTTTTCGTATCCCAGCCTTCCTTTTTCGCTAGAAGGTAGGTCATTAGATGAGATCCTGAACCCATCCTGCTCACAAGAAACGGTGCATTCTCCAAATCTTTGGGACGATGTACCTCAGAAGCACTTGGGACATGAATCCCCCAGACTAAAGGGGATTTCACGTGATAGCCTATGATTTTCCCCGAATTCCCTTCAACTTTGTCCTTAAGAAAACTTTCTGTTAGAATGATGGCTAAATCTGTAGCGCCAGTTCTTATGGCACTGTTCATGGCGCCAGATCCTCTGGGTTCATTTTCCCAAACCAATTCAACCTGATCCTCCAAAAAAGGTTGGTCTTTAACCATCTGCTGCCAAGGATAATTAAAATGTTCAGGTACTCCTGTAATCCTTATCGTTTCCATATAGCAAATATATAAAGGAAATTTTATAGTTTCCAACGAATAAAATTGGGCATGAAATTTATGAAATATTCGGTAAAAAAGTATTTTTCAACCAAATCATAAGGCAAATGTTCTGCACTATTTATATCTTTGAGTTCCAAACCTTTCTTTCATTGGATGAGGGGAGGATCAATATTTAATACAACCATAAATTATTTAATATGAAATTCAAACCTGGAGTAAAGTACGGCGAAGAGCTTAAAGACCTATTGGCCTATGCGAAAGAAAGTGAATTTGCCATGCCTGCAGTAAACTGTATCAACAGTAACACTGTGAATGCTGTTTTAGAAACCGCAAAAAGGGTCAACTCCCCGGTAATGATTCAGTTTTCTAACGGTGGCGCTCAATTTTATGCTGGTAAAGGCCTACCTAATGACAAACAACAAGCATCTATAGCTGGTGGTGTTGCTGGTGCCCTGCATGTTCATAAAATGGCTGAAATATATGGTGTGCCTGTAGTATTGCATACAGATCATGCAGCTAAGAAATTACTTCCTTGGATAGAGGGCTTACTTGCCGAAGGAAAAGCCTATTACGAAGCTTATAAAAAACCTCTTTTTAGTTCTCACATGTTGGATTTGTCCGAGGAGTCTATTGAGGAAAACATTGAAACATCTGTAAAATATTTCAAGGAATTTGCTAAAATTAAAATGGCAATTGAAATTGAGCTAGGTGTTACTGGTGGAGAAGAAGATGGTGTAGACAATACGGAAATCGATAGCTCCAAGCTATATACGCAACCTGAAGAAGTAGCTTATGCTTATGAGGAGTTGAAAAAAGTGGACGACTTGTTCACTGTAGCAGCAGCTTTCGGAAATGTTCACGGAGTTTACAAACCGGGTAATGTTTCATTGAAACCTATAATTTTGAAAAACTCTCAAGATTATATCAACGAAAAATTCGGAACTACTGGCAAACCTGTGAACTTCGTATTCCATGGTGGATCAGGGTCTACTGTAGAGGAGATCAGAGAAGCCAATGGTTATGGTTCTGTAAAAATGAACATTGATACTGACCTTCAGTGGGCCTTCTGGGAAGGTGTATTAAAATACTACCACAGCAAAGAAGGATACCTTCAAACCCAATTGGGAAATCCCGATGGACCAGATAGTCCAAATAAGAAGTCTTACGACCCTAGGGTTTGGCTTAGAAAAGGTGAAGAAAACTTTGGTAAGAGATTAGAACTTGCCTTTGATATGCTTAATGCTTTGGATAGAAACTAAGGTAAGAAAATTGCTATTAGCGTAAAAAAGCTACCCGTTTTGGGTAGCTTTTTTAGTTTGATAGTATTGAGGATAATTTTAACCCGTATTTCTAAATCTGCTTTTTCTGAGCCCTTTTATCTCGTCATCAGATTCCACCGAATTAAACCTTTACCCTTAAATACTATTATGGGTTAAGCCATTTTGTCAAATAGGCTTTTCTATCGTTTGCATTTTTTACAGCATGAGACTTGATTTTATCTATACCTCCACGCTCTGGTAATAGCGAGAATTCTTTTTCTATTTCTGTGTTTTCATGTAGAACCAATGGATTGGTATTGCTTAAATTTTCCAATAGATCTGGTAAATCATAATGTTTCAATGCACCTGCTACTGAATAATTGATTTCACTAGTATTATATTTGTGAGACGCTACAATTCCTCTATAAGAACTCATCGGATCTATCAACGCTATAGAAGATAGGGAGGTATTGAAATTGGCAGCATGGAGCAGTACGGAAGACATTTCTCCTTTGGCAATTCCTTTTACTTCTCTGGCACCTTCTTTTTCCTGTAAAATTGCTACCAAGCGGTTGGCATCACCCGCATCAATCCCTACAATACTTCTTCCAATCAAAATACTTTCAAACCAAAGGTTATAAGAATTTCCATCAAAATTGGCATCCCCTCTAAAACCACCATTGCCCATCTCTCCGGTATTTAAAAGATCAGGAGCAAGTACCATGGCTCCCGCTTTCACCAAAGTCTCCATGTCTCCACCTACACCCGCATCAACAGCTTTACCAGATGGATCTAGATATAAAACCGCTTTGTCCGTAGCATGGTCTGGCTTCATCAATAGATAAGGCAACCAGTAGTCACCTTCTCCTTTCAACAGGTGTTTTTCTATGGTATACCCATCTCGTTGGAACCTACCCACCATCATGGTTTCTGACAATTTTCCCGGCTTTTGATAGCCTGAAAGTTTCTTGGCCCAGGCGACTTTCTCTTTAAGTGAGCCTTTCAATTCTTGCAATCCCTCCTTATTAAGTTCAAACGTTGTTTTGCCATTGTAGCTGGTCACTAGCTGCCCTGTAGGAGAAACCTGCAATACTTCCATATCTAGTGTGTCGATATCTTGGTCCTCCACAGGTCCTGGAAGATCAAGATGCTTTCTAAAGAAGGCATACATTCGCTCTCTATTCTTCTTTGTCGAGGCATGTCCATCATCATCCTCAATTTTTTGAAAATTCTCGGAAACGCCATAGGCATCATAAATTCTTTGAACCTGCTTGCTAGTTTCCCTAACCCCTTCAATATTAAACATGTCACGGGTAGTGGAGATTAGCAAGTTGGGTTTAGGAGCTCTGACGATCATAAGATCAGGATGGTCTAAACCCTCTGCAATCGCATGGTAAAAATTTTGTTCTGCATCCTGAGGACCATGGGTTAGCATCAGTCGCTTGAAATTGGTAATATAATTTTCTGGAGCTGAAGCATTTATTCTTTCATCGAAGGCCGCGATATAAGAGGACTGTGTTCCTCCTCCTGACCTACCAGTGATTCCAATTCTTTCAGGGTCTACTTCCTTCCTGGTCAACAGGTAATCAACTACCCTAATACCATCCCAAATCATGTGTCGGGCTTCTGAAGAGCCTGCCACAAATGCTTGTGCACCAGGATAGGAATGCTGTTTGGTCGGGCCACCTACCAAATCTTTATTGGTTTCATGGTCAAAATATTCCAATCTTTCTCCTTGTCCAACAGGGTCAAAGCCAAAAACCACAAACCCTTTTTTCACCAGATTAAGTATTACATGCTGATAAGTTGGAGCTCTATAAGCCAATGGAGTATGCCCTGAGCAATAAATAATGGTCGGTGTTTTTCCCTTCACTCCATCCGGAATAAACAGTGTACCACTTACATAAAATCCCGGGCGGGACTCAAATACAATGTTTTCCAATTTATATCCATCACCTTTATGCTTTGCTGTAACTTTTGGGTTTAAAGGTGTTTTTTCAGGAAATGGTCCTACGACCTCCATCAGTTTGTCTTTAGCTGTGGCTTGCCAGTCTTTCCATTCGTTCAAGGAAGAGATGGAAGAAATTGCCTTTTCTCTTTTTTCAAGCATTTCAAGTGCTTGTTGGCTTTGGTGTTTGTAGAGGGCATTGGGACCATCGGTGAAGTTAACCCAGTGAGATTGTATCACTGTTAGGTCTTCTTGAGCAAACCCGATAGTAGACAAGCCTAAAAAAAGCAATAGTGTCAGTGGTATGTTTTTCATTTGAAGAAGGTTTGTAATAAAATGGTACTAAGGGTTTTCAAAACCAGTAGTCGTTTGTATAAAAATTATTTAATTAAATATCAACTGTGGTTATTAATTTGAGAGCAAGAATGATTTAAAAACGGAAGGTTTTTTCTTTCATTTTAAAAGAAAAAACCTTCCTAATTAATCGTAATAACCAAAAGACCAAATCCTGAGGCCTTTGTGCTTAAAATTTATACTTGATCTGGGACCACGTAAGGAGGTCGACTAGGTCTTGTGAGCATGGTATCTGCCTCAGTGTCGTTGGCAAATTTCTCATATTCTCCCATGAACTTAAGCCCTCTCTCTAAACGATAAGAAATGTTAGCTATCTGCGGCAAAGCAGAAGAGTAATACCCCTCTCTAATATCACAATTCAATCTTTCATTGTTTCCTGCCCTCACACTGTCAAGGAAATTAGCGTAGTGTTCGGCACCACCTGGAGCAGCTACCAACACATTGCTACTGGAAACTTCTGATTTAGCCATTTGGGAGGTAGCAAACGGTTCTTTCTCATCCGTGCGGAAAGCTTTCCAGGTACCACCGTCAAGCTCCAGGTACCCATCTGTTCCATAAAAGATGTTCCCAATTTTGGTGCCGAGGCTAGATTCTCCATTGGTATACCTTCCGCGGGTTTCAAATTCTAAAGTTTTGCCATCTTCATATTTAAAGATGGAAGTCTGGGTATTGGGGGTTTCCTGCGAGCATTCTTTGGGAGATATGCCATAAATGGCTCCTGATGAAAATACAGATACGGGATGCTCATTTTTATTCAATCCCCAGCGAGCAACATCAAATTGGTGCGGCCCTTGGTTTCCAGTGTCACCGTTTCCTGTATCCCAGTGCCAGTGCCAGTTATAATGTCCCTTTTTCTCATTATATGCTCTATACGGCGCAGGCCCAAGCCACATGTCGTAGTGCAATCCTTCAGGAGGAGCACTGTCCTTGGCAATACCGAAACTATTCCTTGGTTTGTAACACAAGCCTCTGGCCATGTAAACTTCACCTATATTGCCTTCATGAAGAAATTTCATAGCATCTTGTACATTCTCAATTGACCTATTTTGAAAACCTACCTGAACCACTCTATTGTATTTTCTGGCCGCTTCAATCATCTTCCTGCCTTCAAACACATTATGGCTTGCAGGTTTTTCAACATAAACGTGTTTCCCTGCTTGACATGCCCAAATGGTTCCGAGTGCATGCCAATGGTTTGGTGTAGCAAATGATACGGCATCAATTTCTGGATCGTCTAACACCTTCCGCATGTCCCATTCTGTGTTGGGCTTATCCCCTACAGAATCTTTCACCAGTTTCACTTTTTCTGCCCAGGTATTTTCATCAGTATCACACAATGTTTTGATGACCACATTCCGGCTATCCTTGAGCTTACAATATTGGTTGATATGGTTGGTTCCTTGGCCTCTTATACCGATCATACCAATCTGTATCCGGTCATTGGCACCTAAAATATTGCCATAGGATTTGGCACTCATGGTCATCCCTGCTACTGCCAGTCCAGCACTTCCCAAAAGGCTCTTTTTGATAAAATCTCTTCTTTCCGTCATTTCAATTTTTTGAATAATTTTGGTTTTCTATCCTATAGGGTTTTCAGTAACCTATCAAATGTTTCCTTTTGGGTAATCATTGCTGCCAATTTATCAGCTGGATCACTATGTGCTTCTATTAATATCCATCCATTGTAATCAGCTTGATTCATCAACTTGAGAAGTTCTTGAAAAGGATAATCATTTTCATCAAATGCCCTGATATGTGTCGTATCTCCTAGCCATTGCTTGACCATATCAAAATTCCCCTCTAGTCCTGGCTCCATTAAATCCGTATTGTTGCTATTCCAACAAATTTTAACATTAGAAGAGGTTACCTGATCAAATATTTCTTTCATCACCGGAAGCTGTTGGGTAACTTTTCCATGCACTTCTACCCGTACCAACTGACCATAGTCTTTAGCATAATCACCTACCTCGCTAAAGGATTTAGCAATTTGAGCGATGGTTTTTTCTCTAGGCACTTCTTCTGGAAGTCTATTGGGTTTTACTTTAATTCCAGTAGCACCTATGTCATGACAAAGTTTTATGTATGCTTTGGTATCTCTAATATTTGCAGCCAACTCTGCAGGATCAGCACTATGGTATTCATAATTACTCCCGTATCCAACGCATGTCACTGAACTGCCTTTGAACCTCTTTTTAACTTCTTTCCGTTCCTTTTTGCTAAGATTCGTTTCTACGCCATGGGCATGTTGTGTCCGAAGCTCTACTCCTTCATAACCTGCTTTTTCACAGTTGGATATAAGTTGGGGTAAAGCCCAGTCTTTTCCCCACAGATAAGTCACCAAACCCAACTTCATAGAAGCCGCTCTTGGTACTGCTGGACTCGCCCAAGTTGCTCCCATACTGCTGAGTGCTATACCGGATATAAGGCTTTTCTTAAGAAATTCTCTTCGATTATTTTGATCGTTGTTCATTGTTTTGGGTTTACCATTTTATTTTATCTATGGAAGTAATACCATAGGCAGGGAAAGGATTCTTATCATTGAAAGGATACAATGCTTTTTGATCTTCTACTGTAACTGCTTCTTCTTTTAAACGGCCATCACTGTACATGGCTTTTGAAAGATCCAATTTTAAATTCTCAGCTAAAAAAGGATATACAGCTTTTCTTTTCTTTTCATCATAACCATGGTTGTCCTCAGGGATATGTTTGTTTTCAACCTTATCAGTTTTACCTTTTAACCCATAAATGTATTGGAGGAATGGATATTCGACATTCGGGGTGTTCTTGGTCCAGTCTCCACCTACAGAGGTCAATAAAAGTGGTTTTGGTGCAAATACTCCTGCAATCTCTACATTATTGGTTTGAAAGTTTTTTCCTTTATGAATTGGCATGCCACTTTCACACTCACATCCACCGAAAAAATGAGCCGAAACCATGACTACTGGTGCTGAAACATCGATTCTATCGTCTACTGCTGCCAAAAGAAATGATTGCGTTCCTCCACCTGAAGCTCCTGTAACTGCCAATCTATCAGGATCAGCACCTAATGAAAGTATAAAATCCACACTTCTGATACTGTTCCACAATTGCAATTTAAGTACATCACCTTCTCTGTGTTCCCAGCCCATTTCTCCCAATTGACCATAACCAACAGCATCATATGCCCAAACTATGGCACCCATTCTGGCCATAGAAGCAAATCTTTTTTGCGCATCAGGCCTGAATCTTCCCACATCGCCAGGCTTTGTCCAGTGGCCATGAGGACTAATGATACCTGGTAATTTACCTGGATTTTCATTAGGCATATACAAACTACCCGTCACAAATACCCCCGGTAAACTTTCGAAAGCAATGTTTTGGACCACATAGCCGTCAAATTTTCTAATCTCACCCATTATTGGTTTTAATGGGGATTTTTTAGGCATTTTCACAAGATCTGTCCCTTTTAGAATTTGTTTCCTAATCGCTGCGGCTCTTTTGTCCCAAGCTTTTTCAGTACTGTATTTTTCCTTTTCTTTTTGAAGAAAGGAAGCTCCTTCTGCCTCTGTCCAATGATCCCCTACACAAAGCATGTCAGCGTCGGCACTTTGTGCAGTTACTGCCTTGGGAAAGGTGAAAACCATAATCAAAATTGCTGTTAAATACCAATTTGAATTCATAAGTAAGGTGTTTTTCATAAGGAAATAGTTAAATTTTTAACCACTGATCCCACCACTCAAAAGCCTCTTTTTGCATGGCTTGGTCAAACTTGTGAGGTCCGGGGTAATAGGAAGCTTTGTAATTTTCTTTTGCTCCTGCTTTATCAAAAACCGCCTCCAGAATTTTATCTGCTTTTTGCATTTCTGGAAGGGTGTACAATTGATCTTCACTATCATTAAGCACCAATGTGGGCAATGGAACACGCAAGCCTAAAATTTCCGGGAAATCCAATTCATTGGGTAGCCTTGGCACATACGCCATCCAGGTGTGCGTATAGGCTCGGTTTAATAAAAAATCTGTCCATGTACTCATAAAACCCACACAGACCGCACATTTGATTCTATGGTCTAACCCCCCCATCATCACCGTTCGCAAACCACCACCAGAAAGGCCTCCACAGCCTACTCTGTCTGGATCTACATCTTTTCTTGCAAGTAGAATTTCCAATGCGATTTGGTCTTCTGCAAAAAACACTGCTGGCCAGCTTGTACCACCACAAAACAAGGATTTGGCCATGATGTGTTCATGGTCTGAAGCCCATTTATTGTAAGCTGCAATGTTTTCTTCTTTTTCTGGGTTTTCATCTGTTAAGCCTCCCCTGCGGTTCTCAGGCACTTCCTCCAAAAGTACTCGGCGACTGGCAAAGGTGAAGGAATCAGGCACAATTACCACATACCCTCTCTTGGCCATTTCATTGGCCCAGGCTTTACCCTCATAGTAATGATCCTGATGTTCCACCATTAGTGGATGCTGTTCTTTTCCTGTTCGGGTAATTTTTCTTACGCCGAAATATTTGTTTCCCCCATGATCATGAAAAGCCAATATGGCTGGTAACTTACCTTTTACGCCTGCCGGCTTAATCACCAAGGCTTTCGTAGGATTACCATAGGGCAATTGCCAACTGATTTCCTCGAAATGCAACCCATCATTGACATAAGTATCATGTATGGTCACTTCGGGTAAAGGCCCTATATCAGGAATTCCAAGGCGTTCTTTAGCCACCTCCATGGCCTCCTTTTTCCAAGAATCAAGCGCTTTGAATCGCTCGTTTCTAAATGAAAGCGAGGGCAATTCTTTGCTTATCAACCCATTGGCCCAGGGGCCATAAGGACCGACAATACTTAGGTCACTTTTGGTCATGGCAAAGTCGTTAATTGCAGATGAAGAAGCGAAAGTTTGAGGAGATATTACGCCTCCTGCTAAACCAAAACCTGCCAATCCAGCAGTTTTAATAAAGTCCCTCCTTTGCTTTTTCATCCGCTTTTATTTTTTAGTAGTAAATTATTATTTGGCCAATTCTAAAGCCTGTGTAGTCACATAGTATTTGGCCAACATATTAGGAACTTCCCAATCTGGTAGCTTACCTTCTTTTAAGTATTTGATGTAGGTTTCGGTAACTTCTCTAAAATGATCTTCATGTCCATGTCTGTAAGCTTGTGGGATTATAATTCTCCAAGAATTTTTTCCTTCCACTTTCACAACATCCAAATCTTTAAATGTAGCAGCAAGCACTTTTACTTGTTTGGTTACATTCTCTTCAAATTCAGCCAAATCCTGACCTTCAACGGGTTCTATGTATAATTCAGGCTTGTATTTTTCTTCTGCATCCTGTCTGATAACCAAATTAGCTTTGGTTCCTCTCATAATAGAATAATGGGTGTCAGCAGAACCTTCAGGAGCTTTGTAATTCCAGATCACAGACACTTTTGCGTGAACGCCATTGATCTTGTAATTAATTTCGCCATTGCCGTACACTTTTAATAAACCATCAGATACCACTGGCTGAAGGTAGTCAGGGAATTCTTTAAGACCGGTAGAGCTAGTAAACTCCTCTAGAGTAAGGTCAGTCGTCCATCTCTTGGCATTGATCATTTCGATGTCTGTTTCATAATTAATGACCTTGCCTGGAAAACTTTCCCATTGAACCAAATCTACCAAGTGTGTAGTCACATCAACAATACCATTGCCCTGCTGATTGACATCATAAAACCATCCTGGTCTGGTCAAAGGCTTTCCAGCAACTTGCTTGTAAAAATGGTGGATACTCTCCTTAGTGATGGCAGGATTTTCGACGGTTCCTTTCTCCATTTGTCCAAACACTTCTGGAATTAGAGAAAACTCTCTTTGAAGAATGGTAGAAATCTCAAATCGTTCAGTCATGATGTCAAATAAAAGGACATCGTTTTTTTCTGCCAATTCAAATGCCTCCTTGAGTGTTTCAAAACCTGCTGCATCTATTGCCATCGGCTTATCCGCCAACACATTTATTCCAGCTTCAATGGTCGCCTTAATATTAGCAGTTTTTTCTTTGTTGTTGCCAGCGGTTAGCATTACATTACCCTTCTTTTCACTAAGCATTTTCTGAAGGTAGTCGTCCCCTTTATATACTTCTAGTTCCCAGCTTGTGGGATCTTCTTCACGGGTATTGTAGCTTTCTACGGATTTTAAATACGACGTTAATTCGGGTCCATCAGGTGCATAAACGAAAATCTTAGGATCTACTTGATCATACATGGATTTCACCACAAGGTGTGCATGAAAATGTCCTGGATCTAGGGTGATTAGTTTAATTTCGTCTTTCCCACCAGTGAAGGTAGTATTTACTTCTTCTTCCACATTTTTTTCGTTGGAACATGATACTGATAAAAGCAAAATTGAGGCAGCAAAAGGTGACCAAAATTTACTATTGAATCTCATAATATTTGGTTTTGGTAATTAATTAGAATTAGGTAATCTATTTTGATTCAAGAAGATCCATTTATTGTTCAAAAAAGAACAGCAAGAAAAACCATCAAGGGATTAAATATAAAGAATATTAAAGGAGAATAAAACAAATATTAGCGCAAGCAATTGCATTAAATGCATAAGAACCAATAATTCGTTATAAATGGTATTGAATGGTAACCACTAAAACAATCATTTTAGCAATTATAGATTGAAAAATAACCGGAATCCATCATTTCTGCGCACTGTCATGAAAATTGAATAGGATTTTAATAACTAGGTTGGTAGTAAGTTTAGCAGAATCGTCCAGATTTGAAAATCCATTCAATCTAGGGCTTAACAATAAATAAAGATATTCCCTACTGAGAAAAAGAGGAATTTTTGAGACCTACTATCATCAAATACTTTTTATATTGCTAACTATTTAATTAATACCAAAGAAAAGCTTAAAGGGTGGGAGCTTATACCTAAATAAGCTCAGGAATATACATGTTGTATCCATTTGAGATTAAAATCTCCCTTTTTTAGCTATAAATATTGACTTCATTTAACGGATATACGTTACTTATTTTAACATTCGATTTTAAGTAAAATTTACAGGTAGATTATGTTTAATAGTGGTATAGTATTTGATTAAAGTTTGCTATAATATACAGCATAGGCATATTATTGGGGGTAGTGAGGCGAATCGCAACTTTTGAAAAAAATAATTACTATGGTGCGATATTTCCTTAGTATTTATGACATTGTAATCCCATTTCAGATCTTGGTTTAAAATGACTTGAGATTTTCTAAATTCAAAGGTCTTTAACAAATACAAAATGAAACCATTACATCCTTTATTACCCCTCTTCAATTACCACTATCCATAGGATTAAAATATCACAACTATAAGATTGCTTGCTAAAGCACAAGCGAAAATTATTTCCAAACCACATTAATTATACTAATTTTAAGTAAAGCATGAAACTATTAAATAGACAAAATATCCCAACAACTGTTTCTCGTCCATTGAGAGTTATCCAATTTGGAACAGGGAATTTTTTAAGGGGATTTGCTGATTGGATGATAGACGTCCTTAACGAAAAAACATCATTTAATGGGGACATTCAGATGGTGCAGGTACATAGCCGAAAGCCAGCGGAAGGAATTAATGACCAGGAAGGCTTATACCATATTATAACCAGAGGAGTAAGCAAAGGCAAAACGATAGAAGAAAACAGACTCATACAATCAGTAAGGGGTGCTGTAAATCCTTTTATAGATTACAGGGCTTATTTAGACCTTGCAAAATCGCCCGATTTAAGATTTGTAATTTCCAATACTACTGAAGCGGGAATATATTTTGATGAAGAGGACAAAGATTGGGCGACAGCACCTGAATCCTTCCCAGGTAAATTGACGGCATTACTCTATAAACGGTTCCAGCATTTCAAAGGTGATCCGCAAAAAGGTCTGGTAATGATTCCTTGTGAGTTGGTAGACAATAATGGTAAAAAACTAAAGGACAACATCCTCAGATACATCAACCTATGGGAACTCCCAGGGTCATTTGAAGATTGGATTGTCAAACACAACACTTTCTGCAACACTCTAGTAGACAGAATTGTCCCGGGTTATCCCTTGGGCAATGGCAACGATATTCAAACCCAAATTGGATTTAAAGATGAACAAATGGTTATGGCTGAGCCCTTTCATTTTTGGGCAATAGAGGGCCCAGATTGGTTGAATACCGAATTGCCTCTTGACAGTACAGATTTTAATGTTCTTTTTGTGAAAAATATTGCTCCTTTTAGAACTAGAAAAGTACGTATTCTAAATGGTGCCCATACTTGCCTAGTGCCTGTAGCTTACCTTAAAGGGATTAGGCTAGTGAAGGATGCAATGGAGAATGAGAGCACAAGCAATTATCTTCAGAAAGTTATCTTTGATGAAATAATCCCATCAATGGACCAACCTACTGAAAACCTAACACCTTTTGCTGAAGATGTCCTTGACCGCTTCAGAAACCCATTTATCAAACACAAGCTCAGTGACATTGCATTGAATTCTATTTCCAAATGGAAAGTCAGGGTATTGCCATCCTTGCTAGACTATATCAATAAAAAAGATAAAATCCCTACAGGTATGGTTCAAGCGTTTGCAGCGATGATTGTTTATTACAGAGGGCACTATAATGGTGAAATTACCCCGATTAAAGACAAAGCTGAGATAGTTAAATATTTTGATCAAGTTTGGAAGATTAAAACACCTGAAGTAGTTGTAGAAAGTGTTTTGGCAAAGGTGGAATTTTGGGATCAAGACCTTAACCTGGTGTACGGACTTAGCGAAGCACTGATAAAAGAAGTAAAGGTACTTTTGGCACAAGAAAAGCTAGCGTAAAAAATTTCCTGTAAAAACTAAGCATAAAAAAAGCTGCTTAGAATCTAAGCAGCTTTTTTTAAAACCAATGATTCTCTTCTTTTAGATATATTGATTCAAGATATTTTCGTACATCTCTTGTTTCCCACTGATCATTTTTGGGTCGCCAATTTCCAATGCATGATTTCTCAAAGCCTCCAAATCAAGTTTGCCTGTTTCGAAATCTTTTCCTTTTCCTCCGTCGAAGGAGCTGTAACGTTGCTTCCTTAGGGATTGATAATCTGACTTTTCCATGATATCACTCGCGATAAGTAAACTTCTTGCAAATGCATCCATACTACCAACATGTGCATGGAAAAGATCATTCAGGTCAGTTGAATTTCTTCGGATTTTAGCATCAAAATTGACTCCACCAGAGGAAAAACCAGGACCTTGCAACAATACTAACATTGCTTCGGTGAGCTCCTGTAAGTTTATTGCAAACTGATCGGTATCCCAACCATTTTGGTAATCTCCCCTATTGGCATCTATACTGCCTAGAAGTCCAGCATCCATCGCTACTTGCAATTCATGCTGAAAAGTATGTCCTGCAAGTGTTGCATGATTAACCTCAAGATTTAATTTAAAGTCCTTGTCCAATCCAAAATGTCTAAGGAAACCAATAACAGTAGCGGCATCATAGTCATATTGGTGTTTGGTTGGCTCCATGGGTTTGGGTTCGATCAAGAAAGTACCTTTAAACCCTTGTTTTCTACCATAGTCTCTGGCCATGGTTAAGAATTGAGCCAAATGCTCTGTTTCCCTTTTCATGTCGGTGTTTAGCAAAGACATATAACCTTCTCTACCTCCCCAGAAAACATAATTTTCACCTCCAAGCTCAATTGTAGCATCTATGGCATTTTTTACTTGTGTGGCTGCTCTACTTACCACATCGAAATCTGGGTTGGTGGCTGCTCCATTCATGTATCTTGGGTGGCTAAAAACATTAGCTGTTCCCCAAAGTAATTTTATTTCTGTTTCCTTTTGTTTCTGTTTGGCATAATCAACGATAGCTCCCATATGCTTCTCATAGGTAGCAATGCTGTCCCCTTCATCGATAAGGTCTATGTCATGGAAACAATAAAATGGAGCGCCAATTTTTTGAATAAACTCAAATGCTGCATCCATTTTATCTTTAGCCCTTTGAATCGGGTCATTGGATTTATCCCATTTGTGAACGATTGTCCCTGGCCCAAATGGGTCATTTCCCGTAGCGCAGAATGAGTGCCAATAAGCGATTGCAAAACGAAAATGCTCCTTCATCGATTTACCTCCAATAACACGGTTTTCATCGTAATATTTGAAAGCCAATGGATTTTTAGAATCCTTTCCTTCAAACTTAATTTTATCAATTTCAGGAAAAAACAAATCTGACATAATTGTATTTTTGTTAGGTTTTAGATAAGTATTGTAAATTATTTTATCTGGTTTAAGCAATCTTCCCACTGGGAAAAAACAGCTTCGTAGGCTTCCTTTTTATGTGCATCTGGTTCGAAATCCTGGATTTTATCCAATCCCTGAAATGCTTCCTCAGCACCTGAATAAATTCCTGCTCCTATTCCTGCTCCCCTGGCCGCCCCTTGAGCACCATCTGTATCGTAAAGTTCAAGAGAAACATCGTTCATATTAACAAAAGCTTCTCTGAAAATCGGACTTAAAAACATGTTGGCTCTACCAGCTTTCACCGTTTTCAAGTTGAGCCCCATACTCTTCATGATGTTAAATCCATAAGTCAGTGCTGCAACTATTCCCTCCTGACCAGCACGGAAAACGTGCCTTTTGTCATGCTTCAAAAGGTTTAACTTTGAAAGATGTGCACCGACTTGTTGATTTTCCAAAATTCTTTCTGCCCCATTGCCAAAAGGTAGAAAACTTAGCCCTTCAGCACCTATTGGTACTTCTGCTGCCAAGTGATTCATCTCTTCATAATTCAGCGATTGACTACCAAAGGATCGTTTAAGCCAACTGTTAAGTATTCCTGTTCCGTTGATACAGAGTAAAACACCATACCTCGGGTCACTTTTTTGGTGATTGACATGTACAAAAGTATTGACCCTTGATAAAGGATCAAATACAGGCTTGGTACTAACGCCAAAGACCGTTCCGGAAGTTCCTGCAGTGGTGGCCAATTCCCCTTCCTGAAGCACATTTAGTGAAAAGGCATTGTTGGGTTGATCACCTGCCCTGTAAGTTACAGGCACTCCTGCATCCAGGCCCAGATCCTGGGCAACTTCTGGCAACAAGCCCCCCTGCATACCAAATGAAGAAACAGCTTTGGGAAGCAAATCCGCATTTATCCCATAATGGTATAAAAGCCTGTCTGCAACCTTATTTTCTGGAAAATCCCAGAACACCCCTTCTGATAAACCAGATTCTGTGGTGAGGATTTCTCCAGTAAGTTTCATGGCTATAAAATCACCCGGAAGCATTATTTTATAGATTTTATTGAATTTGTCAGGCTCATTCTCCTTTACCCATTTAAGTTTTGAGGCGGTAAAGTTCCCCGGAGAATTTAGCAGGTGACCTAGACAGTATTCACTTCCCAAATTTGAAAAAGCTTTATTTCCGATTTCCACTGCCCTACTGTCACACCAAATAATGGCAGGACGGATGACTTCTTTATTTTTATCCACCATCACCAAACCATGCATTTGGTAGGAGATACCTATTGCATTTACTTCTCCGGCCCTTACATGGCCCTTAACTAATATATTTTTCGTTGTTTCTTTAATGTACCTCCACCACAATTCAGGATCCTGTTCCGCCCAATCTTTTTGAGGGGAATCTATATTCATCTCTACTTCAGGTAGCCCTTTTGCTGCAACCACTTTACCAGAATCGGCATCTAGTAGGGTGGCTTTTACAGAAGAACTGCCAATATCATATCCTATTAGGAGTTGTCTCATGTTACGAACGGAAATTAAAATTTACCAAAATACAATGTATAGGGCCGCGATTATACCGGATATCAGTATTGCACCTATTTTAAACTGAGTGCTTGTGCCAAATAGGTCCTTGCTTATCTCTATTCCCTTTGGATGATCTTTCCCTTTGCCTTCAAATAAACTGATGGCAACGATAAGTCCTGAAAGGATTAAAAAGACCAAACCCATTCGATCTATAAATGGCAAGGCAGGCATCAAAAATTTAAAAGCGGCTGATAAAGGGATTGTCAATGCCGCTGCTGTCAATGCTGCATTTGAAGTCGTTTTTTTCCAAAAGAAACCAAACACAAAAATGGCAAACACACCCGGAGACACAAAACCTGTGTATTCCTGTATGTATTGAAAGGCCTGATCTAACTCTCTTAATGCCGGAGCAACGATAGCCGCTATTATAAAGGCAACAATGGCTGTAATTCTACCAACTCTCACCTGTTTTCTCTCGGAAGCATTTTCTTCAAAGAAATTTTTATAAATATCTAGCGTAAATATTGTAGCTGTACTATTGGCCATGGAGGCCAAGGAAGAAACGATGGCTGCTGTCAGGGCAGCAAAGGCCAGTCCTTTTAAGCCCGATGGAAGCAACTGAAGTAATGTAGGATAAGCTCTGTCTGACTTGATAATACCACTAACAGGGTCGGTCATTGATTCAGCAAACGCCGGATCTATACCTTGATTAACAATCACATAGGCTGCTATACCCGGTATCACTACAATAAGTGGCATTAGCAACTTAAGGAACCCAGCGAAGAGCATCCCTTTTTGAGCTTCATTCAACGATTTCGCCGCCAAGGCTCTTTGTGTAATGTACTGATTAAAACCCCAATAACTAAGATTGATTACCCACATACCACCAATTAAAACAGAAAGTCCAGGCAAGTCCATATAGGCATCCCTTTCACCTCCTCCACCATCAGGAATCATCATTTCTCCTTCATTAATAATCATATTGAAATGAGTTGGTGCTTCATTCAAGAGTGTTGATATACCTAGGAATACATCTCCTTGGCCCACCATTGATAGCGCCAGATAAGTAGTAGCTAGGCCACCTAAGATTAAAAAGAATACCTGAACCACATCTGTCCAAGCCACGGCTTTTAGCCCTCCATAAATAGAATACAGCATTGCAAACACTGCTAGTCCTGCAATTCCATACATCATGGGGACTCCCAATATGGTTTCAAGACTTAATGCTCCCAAATAAAGCACTGAAGTAAGGTTTACAAAAACATATACCAATAGCCAAAATACAGCCATTACTGTCCTTACCCTGCTATCATATCTTTTGAGCAGAAATTGAGGCATGGTGCTAATTCCCTCTTTAAGGTATATGGGAAGGAAAAATATAGCAACGACTATTAAAGTAGCTGCGGCCATCCATTCATAAGTAGATATGGCCAAGCCAAGTGCAAACCCCGATCCAGACATCCCTATAAATTGTTCTGCTGAAATGTTTGATGCTATCAAGGATGCTCCTACTGCCCACCAAGGCAAGGCCTTACTGGCTAAGAAATAATCATTGGAATCTTTTACATGGCCTTCTTTTTCTCTTGATACAAAATATCCCATCAGTATAATGAGAATACAATAACCAACGAATATGGCCAGGTCTAATGAGGTGAAATTCATGAATTTTGGATTAATGGGTTTGTGCTTTTCTTAGTTCAATTGCATATTAGAAATCAAAAATTAAGATGCAATATAATCAATAATGGTTTTGATAAAATAAAATACCTTAGAAAGGTAGTCCATTGGTTTCTGTTTATTGCTTGTAGTACTGAAATTGGAATGGCAACTGGCTTTTCTAATTCTCCTGATAGGAATAAATCGGATTACCATGCATTACTTGATACTTGAGTAAGAAACACTAACTTTATATCAATTAATTTCTTTCAAGCCCCCTTAGATCAACCATTAAAAGACTTAAAATGAAAAATCTTTCGTGTTTTGCTTCGCTGATTTGTTTATCCTTCATTTGCTTTGCTTTTGTAGGTTGCCAGTCCAAAGAAAAGGACACAAAAAAACCAGCTACTGAAGCTAAGTCTATACCAAAGGTAGACATTGCTGATATTGAAGAGGGCATCAAAGCTTTTATTACAAACAAAGCAGCAGGAAATGAGGGCTATTTTCTCGTTAGAGATGACAGCAAATTATTAAGGCTGCAACTGGTTCGGGTTCACACGGAATACCTGTCAAACTTAGGCCCAAACAGTCATTTTGCTTGCGTTGACCTTGCAGATACCAGTGGAGACGTATATGATGTGGATTTTTTCATGGAAGGGGAACCTGGCGCAATGGAGGTAACCGAAACCACCGTTCACAAATTGAATGGTAAGCCTTTTTACACCTGGAAGCAAAAACCTGACAAAACCTGGCATAGGCTTCCTGTAGCTGAGGCAAGTAACAAATTACTTGGAGTAATAGAAGGTGAAGATCAATTTCAATTCAACTACGAAGTGATTTTACCTACTATAGAAGGCAGGGCCAAAATGTGGATTCCAGTAGCTGTTACTGATGATTTTCAGGAAATAGAACTTATAAAACAAGATATCCCCGGCAAACACGAGATCATTAAAGATGATGCGAATAACAATGACATCCTTTTTCTGGACCTCAGTTCAGAAGAGAGTGGCAAGCCAGTGACAATGGTTTATAATGTAAAAAGGAAAGAGAAAGGGCCTTATGAGGACAGCACTGAGATAGCCCCTCGTTATTTAGAATCGAGTGCATTAATGCCAGTAGGAAGACGATTTAGGGAATTGGCTTTGGAGGCAATTGGAGAAAAAAAGAAAGACAGTCACCTTATACAAGCAAGGGCTATATACGACTATATCATAGACAATATGAAATACATGAAGTACGGAGACTATGGCAAAGGTGATTCGATTTACGCTTGCGATACCAAAACTGGGAATTGCACGGAGTTCCATTCCTTATTTATTTCTATGGCAAGGTCAGTTGGCATTCCTGCAAGGTTCTCTATAGGGGCAGCAATTCCCTCTGACAGGGATGAAGGTGGTATTGATGGTTACCATTGCTGGGCTGAATTTTATGCTGATGGGAAATGGTGGCCAGTAGACATAAGTGAAGGAAATAAATACACCGCACTTTCAACCTATTATTTCGGCCGCCACCCTGCAAATAGGATAGAGTTTAGCAGAGGTAGGGACCTCAACTTGAGCCCTGGACCAGAAGCAGGCCCAGTAAATTTCATGGCCTATCCTGTGTTGGAAATCAATGGGGAATCAGCAGTAGCTAAGACAACATTTTCCTTCACGAGAACAAATTAAGTCATTAAAAAAGCGCTATCTAGCGCTTTTTTAATGACTGGTATTATTCCTTTTTTGGATGCTCATCACTATCTGTTGGATGTTCTTCATCTGCAGTAGGATGCTCTTCTTCCGCCGCAGGGTGTTCTTCCGTCTGTTCTGTACTTTCACCCTTTTTACTTCCACAGGAAGAAACAGTAAACGTAAAGAAGAAGCCCATCAATAGGGTAAAAATAGCATATGCCTTTAATTTTTTTACAATTTTCATATTTTACAAATTCTGATTCTACTAAAGATACATCTTTTTTAAAAAATTCAAAAATAATAGATCATTTCTAAGAATTTTACGGAATAGTCTATTGTTAAATTCTTCGTAGGCCGCCCCTAAAAATAAATCAATAAATAACATTTTTGGCAGTCTTTTTGACACGTTTCAGGCAAAACAAATAAATAATCATGGATAAAGTAGCCTATAAGAAAAAAGTGATGGAAGAAGCCATCAACCATCAAGAAAGCATCGTGTCAGATTTTAGACAAAGGATAAAAGAAATAAGAGAGGGAGACCAACAACCTCAAGACGAACCACAGGAATATGACCAACAAGGTCAGGAAAACGAAAGTGCTCTTGTCATCCACCGTATTTCACGAGAGTTAAACTTCGTAATTGAAGAGTTGGATTTTTTAAAGCAAATGAAAACTTCAGACCATCTTTTCACTGAAGTAACGCTTGGTGCTGTAGTAAAGACGGATAAAATGACTTTTTTTCCAAGTGTGAGTTTAGAGCAATTTGAAGTTGATGGTCACACCTTATTCGGTATATCGCGTGAAGCCCCAATTTACAATGAAATGAAAGGCAAAAAGAAAGGCGACGCATTTAGTATGAAGGGGCAAAATTATAAAATTATTGATGTCTATTAAGCTGGGTAAGTTATGATTCAATTTGAAACCTGGACTAAGCCTAAAAGGCCCAGCTCTAAAACATAGTCAGGGTTAAATCCCTCTGACTATGTTAATTCGGATTTGTTTTTTGCATTTGAGTTATGCCACAAGCCAATAGGTGGTTTGAAATCAATACGGGTTTAGCCCTAAAAACTCAAATACCAACCAAATTTAAACCAACTCCTGTGTCTTAGGTCAGGATCAAAAAATCGATCTGTTCTATAGTCGATTCCCGCCTGAAATTTCTGCTTTCCTTTCGACAGGTGACCTAGAGAAGCCACTAATCGATTTTCAATGCCGCTTTCCCTTGCCTGATAGCTATAAAGTACTTCATCGCTAAATACCAAGTAAAATTCTCCCGGATCAAGGCTTTTGCCTTCAATTGGAAGTTCAAAAGACATTCTATACCTAAGCCTATAACTGTTTTTCTCAAATACGGAATAGGTTTGATCTGTTCTTATCCTATGGCCAATCTTGTAATTCCCAGGTAATTGAAGAATGGATATTTGCTGAATTGTTCTGTGGCTATTCTCTCCACGACTATCTACGCGGTATTGATAACCGCCAGCAATATCAATAAAGGGGTTTATTTTGGTCCCTAAAAATCCTTGAAAATCTGTAAGATTGTGAAAGTAACCAACATCAACGTCCTTTCCTTCGAACTTTTCCGCCATTCCGTGTTGACTTTCTATTTTACCTATGACCTTGAGTTTTTCTGTTGCTTTAAAACCAACTTGAAATTCTGGGAAAAACCCAAATAGCCTTACGGTTCCTTGGGCCATCAGATGAGCAGGAAGAGACAAAAGAAAGATTAATAATAGTTTACGCATTAATAAAATAGATTATTTGAAGGTGACAATAAAATTTCTCTTTTCATCAGGACCTTACCATCCCTATCAAATAATCCTTCCCATAGTTTTTTTGAATTCTCCGTTTGACCATAAAACTCCACTTCATATTTTACCACCATTTGATTCAATAAATCAGTCTGCACCCAATATTGGATGTCCTCTTTGCTTCCCGTGTATTGAATTTGAATTTTCTCTATTCGTGACTTAATAAACAAATCCTCCATATAATCCGAGATATTATCTCTTACAGAATGCGGTAATTTTCTCCAATGTTCAAATACTTCTATGTCTTCAATAAAGCCAGTTTCACTAAATTCAACACTGTACTTTTTACCCTTTCGAATAAATTTAGCTTCAAAGCTGCAACTGTTAGCACTTTCCTCAAAATACCATTTTAATTTTTTCTTATGGTCAAAAACATCTTCCAGCCATTTTATGGCTATTTCAGGAACCTCATTGCTCATTACCCTTGATTCCTTTTCAATTTTCACCTGTCCATAAGTCAATTGAGAAAAAAAACAAAAGAAGAAAATAGCCCAATATTTTTTTACCATTTTTTCGGATTTCATACAATTCTGACGCTCTAGAAGTTTTCTGCTTTAGGTATTACGGTACAAATAAGAAATCAACCCATTGATAATTGATACTTCTTGAATGAAAATTGAAATTTTTCTGTAAATAGAATTGCCTGACCTGTCGTTTTTCAACAACAAATCAGGCATACTATTTTCATAATGTAAATTAAAGGGAATATACTCAGTCCAGCAACTCTGAGCCGTTTAAGATTTCAATGAGATGGGGAAGGCATCCGTTTTTTTAATCTAAATAACCCAAAACAGATACATCTGATCAAAATTCATTTGATGCGGGAACCAACTGTGCACTCAGATCGGGGGTATCCATGTCTTTATCAAACGGAAACATGGGCCGCTTAATGCGTTTAAATTCCAGTCTTTCCAGGTCTTGATCCACTCCACCAGGAGTAAGTGCCATTATCCAATCTGCTCGCATGTCATATAGCTCGGGTACCAGATAGCCAATTTTTACGACCACAATATCTGTATCTCTAGGCATTAAACCCAGATTGGTAAAATCACTTTCTCTATGATAGGGTTTCCTCTTTTTAGTGACTATGACATTTACACTCCCTACCTTAACAACAACTTCAATTTCAGCATTTTTATCTCCTTTTTCTATTGCCTCTACAGTACCTGATAAAAGTATTGGTGGTGAAAAACGGTCATCAACTGCTGCTCCTGCTTTAGCAGAAACCTTGCATCCTACGCCAACTTTCATAGCCGCTTCTACCAATTCCGGACCTGGAATAGAAGCATAAATTAGAGAAGGACCCGAATCAGACTTAAATTCAGGTCGATCAAGTATTTCTTTCAGTGTCCAAGTAACATCACCAGCTCCACCAGCAGTAGGGTTATCCCCCATATCACTGATCATAAAGGGCTTTTCTTGACTGTCTATAGCCATATCGAGGCTCTCTTTCAAACTGGCTGTAGGGGCGATAAAATCAAAATCATTTCGCTTCTCCCAGAAACTATTGGCAAGTTTTTCTGCTATTTGCTTGACCAAATCCTTGGAATCTCCTGTCACCATTACCACCGCATGGTTTCTTGGCTCATCTGCCCAGGCATATCCTACCCAAATAGCGGCATCAATGATACCCTCTTGCTTTGTTACCGGATTTATTTCTGCGTAAAGGGACTTTCCAGGTTCTACACGAGTACTCGTTTTTTCCCCAGGGAGCAAAATAGGTACAGGAACATAAGCCTTATACGCTGGTTTTCCTTTGCCTGACTCTAAGCGCTCCAAAAGGTTATCCACTGCGCGCTTCTTGGATTCGAGTGCATCTTCATGCGGTGCCATACGGTAGCAAGTTATTAAATCCGTGTTGCCCGCGAGCCTCCAAGAGACATTTCCATGCAAATCCATAGAAGTGGAAATAAGCGTTTCCTTACCAATTACACTTCTAATTCTTTCAATAAAATCACCCTCTGGATCGTCTAAACCTATAACACTCATGGCACCATGAATGTCAAAAAACAAACCATCATAAGGCAAGTTTTCTTTTAACCTGTCCAGGGTTTCTCCAACTAGTGATTCATAGGCTTCTCGCGAAACAATCCCTCCAGGAATGGCATGACCTCTTAAGGTGGGAAACCATTCTGCCCTTGTTCGATTGGCAGAGTCCTGGTTCATAAATGGGTAATAATTAAATATTTCTTCGCCCCTACGCGCATGAAAAGCATCTTTCTCTGAAACCGCAGGTGAAAATGTACTTGACTCTATCGCTAGCCCAGCTATCGCTATCCTTGGTAGTTGCCTGTCTTCATCCTTAATTTCTGTAGAATTGTTACTGCAGCTACTAAAGATTAGTAATGCACCAATTAAACCCATCAGGGAATAGCAAGATTTTATTCTTAGCATAGTAGTAATATTTAATGATAAAAAAGACCAAAATTTTGATCAATCATCGTCTATATATCAAAATACGTTATTTTTCAACATAAAATCTAGCTAAGTAGATAAAATTATAATTTTACATTTTCACATTTAAATGCAATAATAGCATTGATCCGTGTAGGCTCGTATGGGAGGCCTATTTAATGAAACATGTGCTAAAAAAATCCATTCCCTGAAACTTACTGCTATATTAAATTCCATAAAGATCATTGGTAAATTACAAACACAATTATTTAACCTTTAAATAATTGCGAACCTTTAATACTGTTTGACTTTTAAAGTTTTATTTTAGTAACTTACCCTTTTAATCATAAATATTATTTTATGACTACAACCGACAGGGAATCTACTATTTTCACTGCCTGGAATAAAGCGTTAAACCAGTTTTCGAACCAGAAAAAAATTCCTGGACTTGTTCTTAGCATTTATAAAGAAAATTCAGAGCCATTGCTTTGGTCGGGAACTACGGGGGATGTATCCTTAGATCAGCCCTATTTTATTACGGAGTTAGGGAATCTTCACTTGTTGGCAATCGTGCTGAAATTAAAAGTCAGAGGTTTACTAAGAATGGATCAGCCCATTACAGACTTTCTTATCGAAAAGGATTACGAAGGATTAATTAGCATACGGGGAAAAGACTATACCCACGAGGTCACCATTTCCCATTTACTTTCGCAGAATTCTGGTATTCCTGATTTTTTGAATTATTCCAAAGACAATGAGAATCCGTTAAAAGAAGACATTCTCTCCGGTATAGACCAAGAATGGGGATATGCAGAAGTTTTAAAAAGAACAAAAAATCAAAAACCTGATTTCAAACCGGGGCAATCAAAAAAAAGGGTCTACTCCTCTACCAATGACCAACTACTTGGTAAGGTCATTGAAAGTATAAATGGTGAGTCGTTGGAGAAGACCTTAAACGATTTTCATTTCAGTAGACTTTCTATGAACCAAACCTATGTGTACAAAGACCCAAATGATAGAACTCCCTCCCTGTATTCATATAAAAACAAGCCCTTAAATTCACCTCTGTCCATGGTTTCTTTTGGTGCCTCAGGAGGCATCGTAAGTACAGCCAAAGACAGCCTCAGCTTTGTTAAGGCTTTTTTCCATGGCCATCTTTTCCCTCTCTCCGAACTGGAAAACACAAAGCAATGGCTACCATTTAGACAAGGGTTGAGTCAAGGTAAAGGTCTTCTTCGATTCCAAAAATCACGCATCTTGCCAACCACCACCAAAGATCCTGAAATCATTGGGAATTCAGGTTTTACCTCTGGCGCATTCAGTTTTTACATACCTGAATTTCAAACCTTCATGACAGGAACGACCAACCAACTTGATGACCCTCTACTTCCATACAAATTGGCTTATAGCATGATAAAACATTTGTAAACAAAAGAATACTTCTAACTCTTAAGCCATTCCGGTTTAGTCGTCTGTATTTTTGCCTGCAATTGGTTCAATAGATTGTACAAACCAAAATAGGTTCTATTGATGTACAATCCATGCCGTGATCCCCTTGCCTGCTTTGATTTTCTAAACATTTTGTCATTCGAAATTTTATCTCCCAAGGCAAAAATCATCTGAAAATAATCATCATCCGCAAAATCAAATGTTTCTACATGGAAAGGTTTTCCAAGCAAAGATATCATTTCCTTGAAGGTGTTTTTGAAGTATATTTTTTCGGTTGGGGAATCTCGGTCAGATATAAATTCCAAGTGATAAAAGATTTGATCCAACTCTTCTTCTTTGATCAACAAATCCTTTTTAATCAATGAAAAATATCCTGAATAAAAATCCTCTGGAATAACTTTCACACAGCCAAAATCGATCACTGCCAATTCATTTTCTCCTTGTATAATGAAATTACCAGGATGAGGATCTGCATGTACTTGTTTAAAACTATGTACTTGGTGGTCATAAAAATCCCACAAGGTTTGTCCCACCCTATCTCTTGCCTCCTGCGTAGGATTTGTTGCCAACCATTCTTTTAAATGTTTCCCTTCCATCCAATCCATTGTAATCACTCTAGCACTACTCATCTCTTCATAATACTTTGGAAAGTTAAGGCCTTCTATATGACTACATGCTTCTGAAATCTCTTTGCTCCTTATGACCTCCAATTGATAGTCTGTTTCCTCGAGTAATTTCCCCTCCACTTCGTCCATATAATTGTCCAACTCCCGCTCATTCATATTCAATAATCGAAGTGCAAATGGCTTAACCAATTTCAAATCCGACCTCACACTGGAAGCTACCCCTGGATATTGAATTTTAACTGCAAATACTTTGTCCCCTTTTGTGGCCTTATGTACCTGACCTATCGATGCAGCATTTACAGCGGAAGTAGTAAAAGTATCGAAAAGGCTTTCGGGACCTTTTTTAAAATATTGATTGAACGTTTTTACTACTAAGGGATATGATAAGGGTGGTGCACTGTACTGTGCCATCGTAAATTTGTCTTGGTAAGCTCTGGGAAGCATGTTTTTATCCATTGCCATCATCTGAGCCACCTTTAACGCACTGCCTTTAAGCTCACTTAATGAGTCATAAATGTCTGTAGCGTTATTTTTATGAAGTTCCTCTTTGGTCATCGAAGGGTTCACCACTTTTTTTGCGTAATGCTTCACGTAATTCCCACCGACCTTAGCTCCCGTACTTATAAATTTAGCTGCTCTTTGCACCTTTGAAACCGGTATGCTTTGCTGCTCATTCAATTTCTCTGTCATCATTTATTTGGATTGAAATAAAAATTTTGCAAAATCAACAAAACTGTCCACTGCCGATTTCCCCATCAGATCAAAAGCCAAATTCACTGACTTTTCTATGGCCGCATCCGTTTTTTCGAAACCTGGGGAATCGTCTTTTAACCAAAATCGAAACACGAACATGACCTGTAACCATATGGCCTCATGATATTTATCTGTCAAATAAGGTCGTTCAGCAATTTCCTCTGTTGCCCTTCCTTCATTGACGATACTATTGGCGAAATCCTTAAATTTTGATTTAAACCCCTTTAATTCTTTGGGGAAACTTCTGTCCTTTATTGTTACATCGCCATAGACGGCAAGTAAGTAAGACCTTCTTTCTTTTAATTCTTCAATCCAAGTAAATAAAAACCCCAGCAGCTTTTCTCTGGAAGTATAGGTTTTGTAAACCTCTTGGCTTTCCAAGGTAAAAAGGGTGTTTTCAAAAATTAACTCCCATACTGCTTTTTTCACAGCATCGAAAGAAGTGAAGTGCTCATAAAAGACAGCTTCTTTCATTTTTAAGTCCTTGGCAAACTTAAAAACAGAAGCTGGCTCGTGCCCCGTCTCTAAAATATGATTAATATACCCTTCAATAATTTTACTATCGTCAGTTTGCTGATTTTTAGTTTTTTCTGTCATTTTCAAATACTAATTTAGTCTCCCCCTATTAACAAGATAAATGCCCTAGTGGTTTGTTAATTGTTGTGAATTTTTTTAATTATTAATAACATCCTGTTGGAGAATGAGTAGATTCACGAGGGTTGAATTAAAATTTAAACATCTATATTTTGATTTTTTTCGTTATTTATTAAACAGTTTAACCATTTCACTTCAATGTTAAAGGCCAAAATTACTATCTTTTCAATGCTTCTTGTAGCTGCTTTCAGCACTACATCGTGTGAAAAAATTACAGACGAAACTCCCCAAGACCCTAATCTCGTTAAAAATGCCATTTTGGAAAGTATGCGGGAATGGTATTATTGGAACGACCAATTACCAAGTGTAGTAAACGTCAATAGCTATGGGACTAATGATGAATTATTGTATAACCTTATGTACGTTGAACTGGATAGGTGGTCTTACCTTACTACAAAAAAAGATTTTAATGATGCATTTACAGGGCAAAATGTAGGGCATGGATTTGGCTTTGGCTTAAATGACAGTGATGAATTGTTTGTCTCTTTTGTATACGATGATTCACCGGCCGGAAAGGACGGTTGGCAAAGAGGTTGGCAGATTATTGAGGTGAATGGCAAGCCAATAGCTTCTTATAGGGTGGAAGGGGGTTATAATTTTAATTTAGGGGACAATTTGCCTGGCATTTCTAATACTTTCACGTTCAAACTACCTGATGGAAGTACCACTTCTAGAACCAATATCAAGAATGATTATCAGGCAAATTCTGTCCTTCACAAGGAAATTATTGAAGAAGGGAATAAAAAAATCGGGTATTGGGTATACAACAGTTTCAAAGCTACTGCCAATTTAATGCCTACCAAAAGTCTGGAAGTAGAAGAGGCATTAAATTATTTCGAATCGGAAAACATTGATGAATTGATTCTTGATTTAAGATACAATGGAGGAGGTTCGGTAGATGTAGCCGAGCAAATAATGAATGCTTTGGTACCATCGCAAGCCAACGGTAAACTAATGTATACCAATGCATTTAATACCGAAAAGGACAATCTTAACGAGCTTTATAATTTCGAAAAGAGCAATAATATTGATTTAGAAAAATTAGTAGTAATTACCTCAAGAGGATCAGCCTCTTCAAGCGAATTGGTGATAAATTGTCTGAAACCATATATGGAGGTAGTATTAATAGGTGAAACAACTTATGGCAAACCTGTAGGGTCTTTCCCCTTGTCCTCATTTAATGAGACCTTGGATCAAAATAATGTGGAGTTGGTTCCCATTACCTTTGCCATTTCAAATGCTTCAGGTGAAGCTGAATATTATGATGGTTTTCCTGTGGATATTGAAGCTTCAGAAGACTCTTTTGTCAATTGGGGTAACCTTGACGACGATAGATTATCCACTGCCCTATCCTTTATCTTAAATGGAAGTCTGAATGCCACTTCCCGACTTAAGTCATATAAACAGAAATGGCAGATGATTGATGGTTTTACTGGTCTTCAAAAAGAATTCCCGGCGTATTAACCCAAAATGTGCGTTGATCTTTAACGATATAATTATTTAGAATTTTCTAATTCCAATCTTGGGATAAAATTAAAAAAGGGTGGCAGGATAAACCTGCCACCCTTTGATTTTCAATATCCAATTAATAACCTGGATTTTGTGGAGCTAGGTTTGGATTTACATCTAATTCCAAGTTTGGTAGCGGCATCAAATAATCTCTTGAAGCATCAAAATTAGGATGCGGTTCGAGGCTATTTGCTCCTTTAAAAACTGCATCACCTAAATTCCTCCTTTTAATATCATACCATCTTTTATACTCAAAAGAAAGTTCAATCCTTCTTTCCTCAAGCACTAAGTTGATAAATGAATCTTTATCCATACCAGATCGAACATCTTCAGGGAAACTATTCATTTGCCCTGCAGCATTCCTGGCTCTTTCTCTAATAGCATTCACTAAAGACATTGCTTCTGCTGTAGGTCCATTGTTCACTTCTGCGGCAGCTTCTGCCGCTATTAACAACACTTCACCGTAACGCATGGCTGCATAGTTGTTATCGGAATACCTGCCATCTGAATTACTGTTGCCAGGGAACCTTCTGTATTTGGCAATGTGTGGTCTTTGGGTGTTTTGGAACTCAGTATAAGATACCATTACACCATTGACCAAGGCCTCATTTTCAAAGCTAACCTGCTTTCTATAGTCTCTATCATCCCAGGTATTGTACACTGCCATAGAAGGAACACATACACTCCAACCAAGATTGTCTGCGCCTCGAATACCAGTCATTGGAGGCATGATATCATCATTAGCTCCTCCACCACCATTTTGCTGTCCTAAGAAATCAATAGAAAATATGTGTTCCTTTAAGTTATCAGCCATATCAGCTCTAAAAAGATTTTGGTAATCAGGTTCTAGGTCATAACCAAACCTGTCCTTATTATCAATCACCCATTTGGCTTCTTCATAAGCAGCTGAATAATTCTCTAAAGTAAGATTTACAGAGGCCAAGTAAGATGCTGCTGTTCCTTTAGAAGGCCTTGACCTAACATTGTTAGGTTGAGTATCAGGAAGGTATTGTTTTGCAAATTCCAAATCTGCCAAAATCCCTACATAGACATCTGCCACGGAAGTCTTGGAAATATCTTTTACCGCTTCAGGATCTGTAATAAAATAATCGATATAAGGAATGTCGCCAAATACGCGTACCAAGTGATAATAACTAAATGCCCTTACAAACCTGGCTTCAGCAATTAATTGATTGCTAACTGCTTCATCAAGGTCTAAACCTTCAGCCCCTGCAATTGCTGCATTGGCAGCACTAATTACCTGGTACCAATAAGGCCAATAAACCCTTACCATACCATTGTTATCATCCATATTAAAGTCATTAACTTGCTGCCTTTCAGCAGGAGTACCTCTGTCTCCAATATCGACCATATCACCTCTTAACATGATAGATGTAACAAATTGCCTACCGTACAGCCTTTCACTGGCTATCCACCCATAAGCACCAAAGATGGCTGTTTCCACATCCTTTTCGGAGTTAAATAAACTTTCCGGTGCCAATAAGCCTACAGGCTTTTCTTCCAAGTCAGCGCAGCTTGCAAACAGACAAGTGGCTGCCAATACGAGAGATTTATATATATTCGTTTTCATGATTGTTTCTGTTTTTTGATGCCTAAAATCCTACATTAAGACCTACGGTATAACTTTTTGCATTAGGATAACTTCCATAATCCAATCCTAGATTTCGGTTGCCATCTGTGGCGCCATCAGAACGATAATTTACCTCAGGATCATATCCTTCATATTCTGTAAAAGTCAGGATATTCTGTGCACTAACATACAACCTCAGTTTTGATAAGTTCAAACGATTTACTATGGTTTTAGGGAAATTATAGCCTAAAGAAAGGTTCTTTAACCTCGTAAAAGTACCATCATAAATCCATCTGGTTGAAACCCTACGGGTTCTACCATTGAACGCCATGGGTACATCTGTTTGGGTGTTGGTAGGTGTCCATCTATCAAGTGCAGCTGTAGTCGCATTGTTGATACCTGACATCAAATTAAGCTCCATTAAAGTATAGCTAAGAATATCATTTCCAAAAGAACCCTGGAAGAAGACATTCAGGTCGAAATTCTTGTACCTAAAGGCATGGTTCCACCCCCAAAAGAAATCTGGATTGGGGTTACCAATAATTTCTCTATCATCACTATTAAGGATTCCATCATTGTTAAGGTCTTTAAACTTCTCTCCACCTGGTTGTTGTTCAAAACCTCCACCTGGTATAAAATCATCACCTTCTTGGTATACGCCATCATAAACCCAACCGTAAAAACTTCCTACTGGGTAACCTTCCTTCAATAGTTGAGTGGTACCTAAACCAACCATATGACCTGGACCTGATCCGTATTGGATTTCAGTTCCTTCTGGTAAGGAGAGCACCTTATTTCTATTTCTGGAAAAATTGATATCCATGTCCCACTGGAATGCCCCTACAAGATTTCTAGCACCTAAAGTAAGTTCAACACCTTTATTTTCTACTTCACCAATATTTCTTAGTTGGGTAGTATATCCTGAATATTGAGGCAATTGTACCGCAAATAATAAATCAGAAGTTACCATCCTGTAATATTCTGCAGAGAAAGTAACCCTATCATCCCAAAACCCTACATCAGTCCCGATATTCAGTTGCGCTGTAGTTTCCCAGGTCAAATTATCATTGGCTACAGTAGTAGGCCTTACTGCGTTTACAGGTACTCCATCAATAATGGTGAAAACAGGTGTGAACCTGGCCAAAGTTTGATAAGGAGAAATGGCTTGGTTACCAGTAATACCATAACTTCCTCTCCACTTCCAAAAACTGATAAGGTCTGAAGTTTCAAGGAATTGTTCGTTTTTCATGTTCCATGCAATCGCTCCAGAAGGAAAGAATGCCCATTTATTATTTTTGGAAAATGTAGAAGAACCATCATAACGCGCATTGAATGTGATGAGGTATTTATCTCCTAAGGAATAGTTTAAACGACCATAATACGAGGAAATCTGCCAGTCAGTTAGCGAAGAATTCGGTGCCTGCCATACAGCTGAAGATCCAAGGTTCCAAAAAGAGAAGGCATCTGTAATAAACGAAGTACCTCTAGCACCATAACTCTCGCTTTCAGAAGATTGGAAAGAATAACCACCCATAGCCGAAACAGTGTGGTCAGTACCAAATGTTTTGGAATAAGTAAGGTAGTTTTCATTCAATACTAAAGTGTTTCTGAAAGCATCAATAGAAGCATCTCCACCTACATTTCTTCCCTCAGTAACAGTAGTTGGCGCATAGGTTCCAGTTCTAGAAGTATTGGCAGTGGCACCAAAGGTTGTTTTAAATTTAAGGCCCTCTATGATATCATATTCCGCAAAGAAATTACCTTGAAACCTGTCATTTACATTTTCGTTTTCCAATTGGGTAGCCACAGCATATGGATTGTCATGTGGATCATTAAGTCTCGCCACTGTAAATGTGCCATCTGGCTTATAGATTGGTTGATCAGGCTCAAATTTGAAGGCCGAAGCAACTACTCCAGGAGTTAATCCACCAGAGTTTTCTTGCGTTCTTACGCCATCACTGTTACTTCTTCTTGCAAATAGATTCAGTCCTATTTTAAGTTTTTCTGATGCCTGGATATCTAAATTACTGGTAATGCTAAACCTGTTGTAATCAGAATTAATAATGACACCTTTCTGATCAAAATAAGCACCTGATACATAATAATTAACATTATCCGTCCCTCCGGAAATGGAAAGCTGGTAGTTTTGGATACCGCCTGTTCTGAATATTTGGTCTTGCCAATCAGTATCACCACCCGCAGGCTGTATATTTGGTCGTGCATCTGAAATATAATCGTTAAACTGAGCTGCATTTAGCAAATCAAGCCTATTGATTTCATTCTGCATACTGTAAGAAGTATTGAATTCAATCCTTGCAGCACCTGACTTACCTCTTTTAGTGGTCACCATTATGACACCATTGGCTCCCCTTGAACCATAAATGGCAGTTGCAGAAGCATCTTTAAGGACTTCAATTGAAGCGATGTCTTCTGGAGGAGGCATAGCTGCACCAATAAAACCATCCACTACAAATATAGGATCACTGCTGGCGTTGATAGAGGTTCCACCTCTTACCCTTACTTTCATACTGGCACCAGGAGCACCATTGTTTGACTGAATTTGTACTCCCGCAGCTCTTCCTTGTAAAGCTTGGACAGCATCAATGGCTGGGTAAGCAGTCAATTCTTCGGCTTTAACAGAAGAAACAGCACCCGTAAGGTCACTACGTTTCTGTGTTCCATAACCTACTACCACGACCTCTTCTAAAGAAGACTCATCCATTGACATGGTTACGTTGATGATAGATTGATTTCCTATGTTAATGATTTGAGATTCATATCCAATATAAGAAAAAACCAAAGTAGCCCCATCTGGAACAGTTAGGGAATAACTCCCATCCAGGTCAGTAATAGTTCCAGTAGTTGTCCCTTGTACAGAAATAGTGGCCCCAGGCAATGGCTGACCTTCGTCATCCTTAACCACACCTTTAATGTTCTTTTTTATTTCGATAAGAGTCATTATATCTTCATTTTTTGTACGGCGTATGTCAATTTGGTCATTGACTTGGCGGAAACCTAAAGAAGTTTGTGAGGCGATCTCTTTCAAAAATGATTCTATACTAGCATTCCCTTTGGATAGCAGCAGTGAAATGTTCTTATTAACATCCGCCTTATCAAAAGAAAAAGTAAAAGCAGTTTCTGACTCTATTTTGAGCAGAAATTCCCCTAAAGTCATTTCATTTTCTGTCACACTCACCTTTACATCTTCTATGCTATTGAACTGAGCATTGACATTTAATGCCAAAACCAGGTTAAAGAATATGAGCTGCAAGGAAAACCCATATAGCAAATAGCGTGACAATAGGTAGATTGTCTTCTGTAATTTAAATTTCATAGTTTTATTGGTTTACTGTTCAATCGTTTATTTTGGTGAGGCATAGCAAATTACTTTGCTTAACTGCCTATTTTCGAGGGACCCCCCTATTTTCTTATTTATGCATATTATTAAAACTTTAAGTGAATGATTTTTCTATTTATTTCATAATTAAAATTCTCAACGAAGGACATTCTGTCCAACACCAAATCAAGATTTTGATTTTCATACCTACCACTTAATTTCCAAGCCTTTGATGGCTTACCTGATACTTGAATTTTGACACCATACCAACGCTCCAGGCTTTCAATAACCTCATTAAATCCAGCATTTTTGAAGGTAAGCAAGCCTTCTTTCCAACCAATTGCCGCTTCTGATGTAACCTTAAAAATTTTAATTTCCTTTTCCGTTGGAATATATCGCAGTTGTTGACCTGGCTCAAGTATAAAATTCTCCTCCAAGGCCTTGGTCTGGATTTTCACTTTACCACTGAGTAATGAGACCAATACTTGCGTTGGATTAAAAAAATTAACGTTAAAGGATGTACCCAATGCTTCTGTTTCCAAATTTCCCGAAACCACTTTGAATGCTTTTAAGGTGTCTTTCTTGACCTCAAAATACCCTTCACCTATCAATACTACTTTCCTCTCAAGAGAATCAAACTCCTTAGGGAAGGTCAATTGACTTCCAGAATTTAACCAAACAGAGGAACCGTCTGGAAGTTTAAAATTTAGTTTCTCTCCGTTATGTGTAAGTTTCGTGATTAAAGTAGCTTGTATTTCCTGATTTTCTTCTGAAGGACTCTCTGATCCTATAAAATGATTTAACAAATAGCCTGTATAGCAGGTTAAAACTAAAATCACTGCAACCTTATACCATTGCTTAATGGTCAACCATGATCTACTTTCCTTATAATCAAACGAGTAACGAGATAATTCAGATGAAACAGGTTTATCATTTGCTAAGATATTTTGCAAAACCCTAGACTTTACCTCCTGAGAAACATGAAGTGGTTTGTGTTTCAAACCAAGAAGAATCTCTCTTGCCTCTTTTACCTCATGAATACTTTCAGGATGTACGCGCATCCAATTTTCCCAATAAATATCCAATTCCTTATTAGGATGCAATACCCATTGAACAAATTCAGGATTTGTTAATAATACCAGTGATGTTCCCTCTTTGTTTCCCATTATTTGATACCTTCAACCCTATAAGGGGCGAAGAGCCAAAATGACATCAAAAAATTGTGAAAATTTGTTAAAAAAAAATTAAATGGGCTTATAAAGAGTGTTTACTTTTGACAGGATTAATTCCTAACACCCTAAAAATAAATCCTTTACTTCATGGAATCTTTAAGTGTAGCAAGGGCCTTATACACTAAATTTCTCGCAGATTTAATATGAGAAAATCCAAATAACTCACTTATTTGGCCATAATTAAGATTTTGATAGTAAAAATAGTAGATGGCTTCTCTTTTCTTTTTGGAAAGTAGACTTAATGCAATATTAAGTTTATCAGATTTTTCCTGTTCAATTTGTTGGTCGATTAGAAAGTCTTCATGAGAAAAAGTTATTGAAAAACCTTCATGTGATTCCAATGAAAATGAAATTTTGGACTTTTTATTCTCTTTAATTAGTTTCCTCTTCATGCATTTCATTAAATAAAACTTAATGCAATCTGTTGAACCAAGCGAACTTCTTCTTTGTCTAAGGTAAATAAAAATATCCTGTATACAGTCCTCAATAAGCTCTTGGTTACCGACTAGTTGAAATCCGTAATTAAAAAGCAAACTGAAATTATCATTGTAAATTTTGATAAATGCAGCTTCACTTCCGTCTTTAAATTGTTGCCACAGGTATGAATCACTTACTAATAACTTTTCATTTGCGTTATTTTCAGATGAAAGGACCTTGACAGAACGGTTAATATTTGGGTCGGGTTGATTCATTAATTCCATAAATGTATCGTTTTCTTTTTAAGAATTAAAAAGAAAACTAAATCGACTTAAAATTCGCCAAAGAGGGTCCAGAAATATGAATATAATCACCTTTTGTAAAAAATAATGGCTGGATTGCGTAATTAATGAAAATACGATTTAATTTTACAAACTATATCAAATTATATCTCAAGTGATTCTAATTGTTTTCTTTCTCCTGCACTGGTATTTCTCCTTGTTTTGCCAAAGTTTTTTCCTTCACAGGTATGCTGCCCATCAAATGTTCGTAATGAACAAATATTGGGAAAAATTCTTTTACATTTTCACTTGGGCCTGTCAAGGAAGCTCTTACCTATCGCCTCGTGCCTATGCTATTTTACACAGGATGCACCACGCATATAGCGACACTCCTTTAGACCCACATAGTCCACATCATACTGAAAATCTTTTCACCATGATGTGGAAAACCAAAAAAATTTACAATGAACATTTTTCTTTTAGAGCAAAACCTGAGGAAAGGTTCATTAAAGATGTTCCTGATTGGAATAAATTTGATCGTTTTGCAGATACGATGGGGATCCGCATTGGATGGGTTATTGTCTACGTTATGATTTATGTCCTTAGCATTAGTGTGTTTGATCTTCCTGGCACCCATTGGTGGATGTATTTCCTTTTACCCATTCATTTCATGATGGGTCCTGTCCATGGCGCTATAGTCAATTGGAGTGGTCACAAATATGGCTATGCCAATTTTGATAACAATGATAAATCTAAAAATTCACTGATACTAGATTTTCTTATGCTTGGAGAGCTATTCCAAAACAACCACCATAGACTACCTAAAAGAGTGAATTTTGCAGTGAAATGGTTCGAGTTTGACCCGACCTACCCTATAGTCAAATTACTTCATGCGACAGGAATTATCAAACTAAAATCCGTAAAATAAATCTTACGATCCCTCCAAAAACTTATTTTAAGTGCTAGAAATTAATTTTTAGCACTTTTTTACTTTTTGAATAATATAATTATTGACCTTTCTCATAAGAATATAAGAATAGATGGTTTAGAGGTAAGTTTGCCATCTTAGAATATTATCATTGATCAATCCTTTATATTGCTAATTGTTGGTATAAGCATATTCTTCATGACAAATTATTTAAAAATCCGTATTTGAGGGACATTTTTGAAAAATACCAAGTGAAACCCCATGTTTTTTTAAAAAAGTATTGCAAATAAAAAACTAAATGGTTAAGTTCATAAAAAATCACCTACAATAATAATTCAATATGAGAGAACTAACAAGAGCAGAAGAGCAGATAATGCAGATTCTATGGGACATCGAGAAAGGGTTTGTCAAAGATGTCTTGGAAAAAATGACCGCTCCAAAACCAGCGTACAACACCGTTTCGACAATCATACGTATTCTTGAAAGGAAAGGTTTTGTAAAGCACAAAGCATATGGGAAATCGCACGAATATTATCCAATAGTCTCAAAAGACGAATACAGAAGTTTTACAATTAAAAATTTATTGACTGGGTATTTTAGCGGTTCATTTGCTAATCTAGCTTCCTTTTTTGCCAAAGATGAGCAATTAGATATCAAAGCTTTGGAAAAAATCATGGCTGAAGTGAAAGATGATGTTAAAGAAAACTAATCTTTAATAACTAACGCTTCATAACCAGTACAAAAAAAGGTGAACAATAAATCGTTCACCTTTTTTTTAGTTCAGACTTATGTAAGAGGAGTAAAAATCAACCCTCCTCTTACTTCTTTGTCTAGAACAGTATAGCTTTAATTGTCATCGGCACTGCCAATGGAGTGTACCTGGAAACCTATATTTTGCAAGGCCTTCTTATCCATAATATTCCTTCCATCAAAAACATGTGCTGGTTTTAACATATTGTCATAGATCTTTTGCCAATCATATGTTTTAAACTCATCCCACTCAGTAAGGACAGCAATGGCATGCGCCCCATTACAGGCTCGGTAAGGATCAGTATCAACTGTTAAAGACTCCTTGTTCTCTCCAGGATTACGACTGCCTAAATAATCCAAGTCAGAATATATTTGTTGTTCTGTCACTTTAGGGTCGAAAACGGATACCTTTGATTGCTCATTCAAAAGGTGGTCCGCTACATAGATAGCAGCCGATTCTCGGGTATCATTGGTATCCTTTTTAAAGGCCCAACCCAGAAAGGCAATTTTTTTCCCACTTACGGTATTGTATAAATTCTTTATAATTTTTTTAGCAAATCGTTTTTTCTGGTGATCATTCATTATGATCACTTGTTCCCAATAATCTGCCACTTCATCCAGGCCATAAGACCGAGAAATGTACACTAGATTCAAGATGTCTTTTTGGAAACATGAACCTCCAAAACCTACTGATGCTTTAAGAAACTTAGGCCCAATTCTAGAATCAGTACCTATAGCCCTTGATACCTCATTTACATCTGCTTCGGTGTGTTCACAAAGCTCTGAAAGCGAATTAATAGAGGAAACTCGTTGTGCAAGAAAAGCATTAGCCGTCAATTTAGACAATTCCGAAGACCAAACGTTGGTGGTAAGTATTCTCTCTCTCGGTACCCATCTAGCATAAACATCCACCAAGGAATTGATCGCATCTAAGCCCTCTTCAGTTTGGTCACCACCAATTAACACCCTGTCTGGAGCCATTAAATCCTCAACGGCTGTTCCTTCTGCTAAAAACTCAGGGTTGGAAAGTATTTGGAAATTAATCCCATTGCCAGTGTGTTCTAAAATATCTTTTAAAGCACTAGCCGTTCTTACAGGTAGCGTAGATTTCTCTACTACTATTTTCTTTTCTTTTGCTACTCTGGCAATTTGTCTTGCACAAAGTTCTATCCACTTTAAATCTGCTGCTTGTCCTTTTCCTTCACCATATGTTTTGGTAGGTGTATTAACAGAAATAAAAATCATTTGAGCCTCATCAATTGCTTTGTCCACATCTGTAGAGAAAAACAAATTTCGGCCTCTAGCTTCAGCAACTACTCCTGGTAAACCAGGTTCATACACGGGGATGTTTTCAACATTTTCATCGTTCCATGCTGCAATACGTGCCTCATTGATATCGACTACTGTAACTTTAATATCTGGACATTTTTTTGCTATTACGGCCATTGTGGGGCCTCCAACATAACCAGCACCAATACAACAAATATTCTGGACTTTCATTTCTTATAGTTTAAAACATTTATAAAATCAGGGTGAACCTCATCTTACCCTTTTACTCTACTTATTAAAAATTATACTAAAATACTAAAATTTAAATTCTATACGCTAAATCTTTAGATTCCTTTTATCATGAGTTTATGGAAGACTAAAACGGTACGAGTAGGACTTCTCACATCATTGCCCACATCTGACATTGCAATAACCAATTTCTGAGCAGGATTAAATATGGCTTTTAAATCTATGATTAGTTTTAATTTTGGTTCAGAAGTATTCATTACACCAATTGATATAAAGCGACTCCGAATTGAGGAAATAATTATTTCTTTAAAAATAAAATTGAAATCCAAAAATCCATTCGACCAGAACCCATAAACACCTGATAATACGCAAACTAAAAAAAATAAAATAAGAATTAATCCAATCAACATAGGTAACGACGCTGCTTTAAATTCACTATTTAATAAACTTTTCGGTTGATTTCTGTTTTATTGAAATCCTAAAACTGGAAAATTGGGTTAATTCTACTATTGCTGGAAAATTAGGTAAAGATATTATTAATTTTTAGAAGTTTTTCAAAAAATTTTAAATAATTGGAAACGATATACTTGTAGGCTTAAATATTCGTTTCACATTGAAATTTATGTATTTAATACAAATGTGAATAAAAATACATTACCCAAATTATGGTATTAAGAAGCTATAAACCAAGGGTTCAATAGATTTTCTTTGTTATAGGCTAACGGTTCGTTGGCTGTTACTTTCTTTATCTCATACCCTAAAGCCCTTAAGATTGCATGGGCAGCAGCAGTATCCCATTCCATAGTTGGGGCAAACCGAGGGTAAAGTTGTGCTTTATTGTCTGCCAATAGCATGAATTTGAGTGAAGACCCCATACTGATCACCTCTGCCCCTGGATATTGGTCAATAACTTCCTGTGTTTCTATACTCAAATGTGAACGGGACGCTACAATCGTTTCTACCAGTTTATCACCTTTATGCAAAAGCTTTATAGTAGCCCCAATCTCATCGGTTTTCCAAGCTCCTTGACTATTGCCCCAATACATCCAATCCAAAACAGGCGCATAGACCACTCCCATGACTGGTACACCATTTTTTATCAATGCTATATTGACAGTAAATTCTCCATTTTTCTTAACGAACTCTTTGGTACCATCCAAAGGATCTACCATCCAGAAAATATCCCAATCTTTTCTTTCTTTAAAAGGGATATTCTTTCCTTCTTCCGAAAGGACAGGCAATTGGGTGTTCACTAGAAATTCAGAGATTTTCTGGTGCGCCGCTAAATCTGCTTTTGTAAGTGGGGATTCGTCCGCCTTGTATTTGAGACCTAAATCGGTACTTTCATAGATTTTTAATATCTCTTGTCCGGCAGCTTTGGCTGCAGCTAGAGCTATTTCAGTAAGGTGTTTTTCGTCAATCTGCATGTACATTCAGTAAAAGCAAAACTATCCACATTAAATAATTCTGTTAATAAACAAAAAACATTACCCGTTTATCATAACGGATAATGTTCAAATTAATCTGAAAATCAGTCATATACAATAAAACCCTTTCTAAATCACCATTCCTGCAGCTACTGTTTCATTGGTGTTTGGATCTACTAAAATAATTGATCCCGTTTGCCTGTTTTTTCTATAGGAATCAAAAAACAAAGGTTTTGAAGATCGGAGACTAATTCTCGCTATATCATTCATCCCTATTTGATCCACACCTTCTTCTCTATGCAGTGTATTGACATTTACTCTGTAAAGAATTTCTTTTACCATTACCTGGCATTCTTGGGTAGTATGCTTTAATAACAATTTGGTCCTTCCTGCCAATGCCTTAGTACTCATCCAGCAAATCATGACATTGATATCTTGGGACACGCTAGGCATGTTATTGGGTCTTACTAACATGTCTCCCCTACTGATATCCAATTCATCCTCTAATGTCATGGTTACCGACATTGGAGAAAAAGCCTCTTCAATTGGCTTTCCATTTAGTTCAATGCTTTTTATTTTAGAAGTAAAACCGGTAGGCAAAACTTTCACTTCATCCCCTGGTTTGAATATTCCTCCTTCAATTCTGCCAGCATATCCTCTGAAATCCTGGTGCTCATGCGTATGAGGTCGAATTACCATTTGCACAGGAAAACGGCAATCTATATGATTGAAATCGGACGCTATGTGAACATTTTCCAAAAGGTAGAGTAAAGTAGGTCCTTCATACCATTTCATACTTGTCGACCGGTCCACTACATTGTCTCCATTGAGGGCAGAAATAGGCACAAAATGAATGTCTTTGATTTCCATCTTGCTGGCAAAGTCCTTATAACTTTTAATGATTTTCTGATAAACCTCCTCATCGTAATCTACCAAATCCATTTTATTTACACATACAATGACATGTGGGATTTTCAATAAGGAAGCAATAAAGCTATGCCTAAAAGTCTGCTCCAATAGTCCTTTTCTTGCATCAATCAATATAATTGCAAGGTTTGCGGTCGAGGCTCCCGTCACCATATTCCTGGTATATTGTATGTGACCAGGAGTATCAGCAATTATAAATTTTCGCTTAGGGGTAGCAAAATACCTGTAAGCTACATCAATAGTAATCCCTTGTTCTCTTTCAGACTTCAAACCATCTGTAAGCAGAGAAAGATCTACATAATCAAACCCTTTCTTTTCACTGGAAGTTTTCACCGCTTCAATCTGATCTTCAAAAATAGATTTTGAATCATAAAGCAATCTACCTATTAAGGTACTTTTTCCATCATCAACAGATCCCGCAGTGGTAAATCTTAACAATTGATTGGTTTCCTGTATGCTCATATTGTATGTATACTATTTCACTAGAATTTTTATAAATCTCAAATTTGCCGTTGATTCTGATATTCAGGGTTTCCACCATAGGGGTACTTACACTATTTATCAAAAACATATCCTCTAACCGGCTGGGATAATAGGGTTATTACCTAAAAATAACCACTCTTTTTCCTGTCTTCCATGGCTGTCTCTCCCCTTTTATCATCTGCCCTGGTACCTCTTTCTGTTGTTCTAGTAGTCGCCACCTCAGCAATGATTTTATCAAGGTTATCCGCCTCCGATTCTACAGCGCCAGTTATAGGCATATCCCCACAGGTTCTGTATCTTACAGTCATATTCTTTACCTCTTCGTTCGGTTTTAATTGAACAAATTCCGATTTGGCCAGTATTACGCCATCTCTGACAACACAATCTCTCTGATGAGAAAAATACAAGGAAGGCAGTGAGATATCTTGGGATTGTATGTATTGCCAAACGTCCATTTCTGTCCAATTGGAAATAGGAAAAACTCTAAAATGTTCCCCCATGTGCTTTTTACCGTTGAAAAGATTCCATAACTCAGGTCTTTGGTTCTTAGGATCCCACTGCCCAAATTCATCTCTATGAGAGAAAAAACGTTCTTTCGCACGAGCCTTCTCCTCATCTCTTCTAGCACCTCCCATGGCAGCATCTATCTTATTTTCCTCTAAAGTATCCAGCAAAGTGACTGTTTGCAATGCATTTCTACTGGCGTTTGCTCCGGTTTCTTCCCTTACCTTTCCTTCATCTATGCTCTTTTGTACCGAACCAACGATTAGTTGTACGCCAAGGTCCTTCACTAATTGATCTCTGAAGGCAATAGTTTCAGGGAAATTATGACCAGTATCAATATGTATTAATGGAAAAGGAATCCTAGACGGATAAAAAGCTTTTCTCGATAAATGAGCCAAAACGATGCTATCCTTACCTCCTGAAAATAACAAGGCTGGTTTTTCAAATTGAGAAACAACTTCTCTGATAACAAAAATTGCCTCTGCCTCTAATTCCTCCAGATGAGATAAATAGTATTGTGCCATATCAAATTTTTATTTTTTTATTTATTTTTTTTACCAATCTTACTACTGAATCTTCCATTTTTTCCTCCGCTGTATGGACCACATCAAAAGGAGACACAGGAGGCTCATAAGGAGACCCAATACCCGTTAAGTCTTTAATCAGCCCCTGTCTAGCTTTCTTATATAAGCCTTTTACATCTCTTTCTTCACATATTCTCAGTGGACAATCCAAGTAAATTTCCAGAAAATTATCATCCCCGACCAATTTCCTAATCATTTCACGATCTGAAATAAATGGGGAAATAAATGCTGATATTACAATTAGTCCTGCGTCTAACATTAAATTAGCCACCTCTCCAATCCTTCTAATATTTTCTATCCTATCCTCATTACTGAACGAAAGGTCTTTATTTAATCCTGTCCTAATATTGTCCCCATCTAAAAGATAAGTATAATACCCCATTCTATACAGTGCATCCTCGGTGGCACTTGCCAAAGTAGATTTCCCAGAACCTGAAAGTCCCGTAAACCAAATTAATTTTGGCTCCTGATTAAGTGCTTTTTTCCGGTGTTTGGCTTGTACCTTAAATACAGATGGATGAATGTTTTCACGCATTAGGAAAATAAAATTAACTACACACTTTTTTATAACTTATAAGTAATACCAATTAATAAAACATAATACCACTACCGAATAAATCAAAGTAAGTGGAAAGCCAATAACAAAATAATCTCTGAACTTATAATTCCCAGGGCCCATCACCATCAAGTTGGTTTGGTAACCAATAGGGGTCATGAAATCTCCAGAAGCAGCAAAAGCAATTGCCACAAAGAAAGGCGTCAAAGGCTGTTCTAATTGATTACCTAACTCCAAAGCTATTGGAAACATAATCGAGACCGCTGCTGCATTGGTTATCAAACTTGTTAAAATTAACGTCAAGATAAACAATAGTACCAAAGCAACCATCACCCCTGATCCATCAGTCAACTGAATCAATAGATTCACCAGTACATTAGCTGCTCCTGATTTATTTAAAGCCAGACCTAAAGAAAGCGAACAAACAAGAATCAACAAAAGATCCAAATCAACCGCTTTCTTTAAAGTTTGCAAATTTAACACTTTAAATAGATAGAGGGTAAGAATTCCTGCAAAAGCTGCCACAAAAAGATCTATCCACCCAATAATACCAGTAAACAACACCGCCAAAGCCAATAATGAAGGCAACCTTTTCAAGTTACCTCTATCAGTACTTATCTCTCCTCTCAATGTTACAATAATTAAATCCTTGTAATAATCATTTCTATTGTGATCTTTACCTGTCAACATAAGGAATAGATCTCCTGCATGCACCTTGGTCTCACCAATATTGCCTTTAAGTTGCGTACCGTTGCGATGAATGGATATAATAGAGCCTTGGTATTTATTTCTAAAGTCACTGTCTTTAACTTTTATTCCTATCAAAGATGAAGACGTAGGTACCACTGCCTCAGTCAACTGAAAGAATCCATAATTAGAGACATGACCATCTTCAGGTAAGCTTAAGCCATTTTCCTCTTGAATTAATTTTAAAATAGCTTCGGAGTTTCCCGCAAAAAATAGCTTATCGCCTTTTTGCAAAATTTCATTTGGCCCAACAGGAGAGATTTCTTTTTTTCCTCTTCGGATTTCAGCAAGAAAAATTTCTTTAAGTTGTCTCAACCCAGCCTCCTTAACCGTTTTGTCATGCATTTTAGAATCCATTGGCAGATAGGTCTCCACTAAGTATTCATTCAAGTGATCAATCACTTCACTTTTATTTTCCTCCCTTGATGGTAGTAAATAATTAGAAGCAATACTCAAATAGACCATGCCTATGGTGGCAACCAAAACACCCAAATAAAGAAAATCCTCAAAGCCCAACATGGGGTATCCAAACTGACTAATTAAGCCATTCAACACCAAATTCGTAGATGTCCCTACCACAGTGATCATCCCTCCTAAAATAGTCGAATAGGAAAGGGGTATTAAGAATTTTGATGCCGGAAATTTATTCGTTTTGGTCCATTCCTTTACATAAGGTATCATAAATGCCACCACCGGCGTATTGTTTAAAATAGCAGAGAGGCTACTAACCAACAACATGAGTCGAATCCTAAATGTACCAGGCTTTAATTTTTGACTAAAGATTTTGAAAAAAAATCCAGTTCCTATATTTTGCTGTATTCCTGAAGTCAAACCAATTAACAGAAAAATAACAATAATCTGTTTATTAGCCAGTCCCATCAAAAATTCATCAGGAGTAATTATTTGGAATACCAACAGGATAAAGACAGCTCCCAAAAAAGCAAAGGAAGGCCTCAATAGATCCTTGTACAGCACAATTACCAGAAGGATTACAATCAATATGGTTATCAGACCTGATGGGAACATTAAAATTTAAATTTGTTGGTCATAGCGTCGCCTGTCAGGCCACTTAATTTATAGGGAATTTTAAAAATTTTAATCCTCAACGACACTATATATTTGAGGGCAATTAAGTGTTTTAAACATTTTAAATTTATCTAAGGTAAAGAAAATGTGCTTTCGGAAGTAAATATTTAAAGCATCACCTATTATTGAACAAATGATCCAAATAATGGGTAATGAAAATATAAAAGTAGTCGCGCAAATAGTCATTTCAAAATTTTCAGATGATTATAAATCCTACTTTATGGCATGAATAGGCTTGTTCAAAAATCATGAAAAATACAATAGTCTTGCAAATTGATAGGGAAACTATGGTTTTACTTCGAAAAAGGCAAGAATTGTAATTAAATAATTGCAAGATGTCAATTTTCTCAAAAGGAAAATAGCGCTAAAAACGAAATATTATTAAGCTATATTTTTTCTAAAACTAACTGGTTATTAGAAATAAAAATATTATCCAAAGAAAAGTAAAGTTTAAAATCATCCTTTTTTCAGTTTAAATTCTAAACCTTTCAAAAAATAATTTCAAGTAAATACCTGCCAAATTATTACCTTAGGCACATGAAAACATTCGTATTTTTACCTTTTGCAATAGTAACAAGTGTAATTTTATCCTCCTGTTCACCAGAAGACAAAACTTCTTTTAGTTTTATGGCAATTGGAGATGTTCCTTACCAGTTACCTGAAGATTTTGAAAGATTTGACCGCATGATCACTCAAATTAATGAGGCCAAGCCAGCTTTCACAATCCACGTAGGTGATATTAAAGCAGGAAGTGTTCCGTGCTCTGATGAATACTATGGTAAAATAAAAGACTACTTCAACACCTTCGATGAGGCATTAATTTATACACCTGGTGACAATGAATGGACAGATTGCTACAGGGAGTCTTGTGGAAGCTATGATCCTGAAGAAAGATTGGATAAGTTAAGGCAATTGTTTTTCTCAAATAGCTTCAGCCAAGGACATCAACCCATTGAACTCTCAAGACAAAACAAAGTTGAAGGTTATGAAAAATTCCCTGAAAATTCCACATGGGAAAAATCTGGCGTAACGTTTGGTACCTTGCACGTAATAGGTTCTAACAATAACTTTCAGAGTGGAGAAAATGCCATAAATGATGAATTTTATGAAAGAGAATTAGCCAATGATTTCTGGTTGAAATCTCTTTTCAAAATAGCAAAAACCAACCAAAGTAAAGGCCTCGTACTCATTTTACATGCTGGATTAAATTATAACAATAAGGATAAAAATAATGGACATGCCAGCTTCGTTACCTTACTTAGGGAACAGGTACAAGATTTCGACAAACCAGTTCTTCTTTTGTATGGTGACCACCACCATTTTATGATGACCAAACCTTTAATGGATAATAAAGGTAAAACCATTACTAATTTTACCGCAGTCCAGGTATTTGGAAGCCAAGATATTCATTCAGTAAAAATAAAAGTGGCACCTGAAAACCCCAATTTATTTATAATTGACCCTTTTTATATCGAAGGAAATTAATTTGAATTTTTTTGGTTTATAAACCTGTGTCGAAAATTCTAACCTTAATTTTCGAATATTTACACTAACACAGTTGAGTTAGTGTATTTTTTTATTTAACTTTACTTACTTTATTTTAAATAAAGCGTATCCAATATAAATCTTTCCACATGAATAGATTCTTTTTCCTTGCCAGCATATTGATCGCTCTTTTGGCCTCAAATCTCCAAGCCCAAACCCCCATTATTCCATTACCTGAATCTATTGAAATGGGTAAGGGTGACCTGATATTAAAACATGGGACTATTATTGCAGCTTTGAGTGACGAAAGCAGAAAATCGGCATCTATTTTTAATGAAATGCTTGCCGCAAAAGTTGGATTTCAGTTACCCATTCAAATCGCTACTTCTCGAAACGAAGTTTCTATAATTCTTGAGGAAGTGGAGTTAGCAGATAATGACGAAGGTTATTCTTTAGATATTGACAGCACAAAGGTCATTATTAAAGGCTCCTCTAAAGGTATATTTTATGGACTTCAATCTCTTTTTCAGTTAATCGAAATAAATGGAGGACAAGCTTCCGTTCCCCAATTAAGAATAACTGACAAACCTGCATTTGGCTACAGAGGAATCATGCTTGATGTGTCAAGACACTTTTTTAGTACCGACCAAATCAAAAAAATACTTGATTTGATGGGACAATTAAAATTAAACACCCTCCATTGGCACCTTACAGACGATCAAGGCTGGCGTTTAGAAATAAAAAAATACCCAAAACTTACTCAAGTAAGTGCCTGGAGAGATTCCACGATTATTGGTCAATACTATGATTTTAAGCCATTTATTTACGATGGTGAACCTCACGGAGGATTCTACACCCAGCAGGAGGCTAAAGAAATAGTAAAATATGCAGCAGAGAGAAAGATAACGGTAATACCGGAAATAGAACTTCCTGGACACAGTTCTGCAATTCTGGCAGCCTATCCGGAACTTGGTAGCTTTGATACCTTTGAAGGAATAGGAACAGGGAGTATAGCTGCAGTAAATGAGGATGGTAATGCATATGACAATGATATCAGCCAGAATGTCCCTGGTTATTGGGGGGTACAATATAATATATTTGGCCCTACCCCTGAAGCCTTTACTTTTTTAAAAGATGTACTTACGGAAGTAATGGAAATTTTCCCAAGTGAATACATCCACATTGGAGGTGATGAGGTACCCAAGGACCATTGGATAACATCAGCAATTGCTCAAAATGTAATTAAAAAAGAAAATCTAGCCGATGAGCACGAACTCCAGAGTCATTTTATACAGCAAATAGAATCGTTTCTCAATAAAAATGGAAGGAAGCTAATCGGATGGGATGAAATTCTCGAGGGAGGGCTAGCTCCAAATGCCACTGTAATGAGTTGGAGGGGTGAAAAAGGAGGGATTCAGGCAGCTAAAATGGGCCATGATGTCATCATGACCCCTAATAGCCACATGTATTTTGACCACAGTCAGAGCGATGATAAATCAACAGAACCGTTGGCCATAGGAGGGTTTTTACCTTTAGAGAAAGTTTACAGTTACCATCCGATTCCAGATGTTCTTACAGAAGAGGAATCAAAACATGTCCTGGGTGTTCAAGCAAATTTATGGACAGAATACATCCCTTCTAATAAGAAATTAGAGTATTTCCTATTCCCTAGAGCATTCGCCTTGGCAGAAGTAGCTTGGAAAAAGAAGGAAAACAAAGACTTTAACTCCTTTAGTTTAGATAGGTTACCTGAAAGACTACTTGCCCTTGAGCAAAACAATGTGTTTTTCAGAATTCCTGAGGCTACAGTAGAAATCAGCAAAGACGCGAAAAGTGGTAGACACCTTGTAAAAATCCATCCTAAAGTGGCCAATGCAAGTATCTATTACACCTTTGACGGACACAAAGCGGATCAAACGGCTATGTTTTACACGAACCCTGTATTAGCCCCTATTGTAGGAAAAGGCCAGGAGCCACTAACACTTCGCTATGTTACGATCACTCCGGGTGGCAGGAGCAGCAATGAATTTAGTGTAATCTTGGAATAAATAAATGCCAGAAAATATATGTGAATATTGTAAGAAATCAGAGAATTAAATTTCTAAGATTTTCTTACGGCTATCCAGTAAAGTAGAATAGCATCAAAAACGGCATGTGCAACCATTGCTGATAAGATTCCTGCTTTCTCGAAGAGATAGCCCATAAGTGCTATAAACAGAATCATTACAGTTCCATACACACTTATCCTCCAATTCCAGGGGTTAAGGTAGCCATGAATAAACACAAAAAGAAAAGCTGTTACCCATAGACCAAGGAAAGGTTGGATCCCAGCTCTAAACAAAAGCTCCTCTCCTACACCAGCACAGATTGAAATAAAAATAATTCCTTTTATTGTCCAAGGCCAACTATTGATAAGTGCATTGTATTTTTGCTTCTCTTTTCTAAAAAAGGGGGCATTGATGATCTTTAAGGAAATAAATGCTCCTGTAATCCCCGACAATAGTCCAGCAAACAACTGGTTAGGTATGGACCAATGTCCCACGAATAATGCCACCAAACTGGTTTGTTGAAAAAAATACACCAAGGAAAGGCCTGCCAAGCCGAAGCCCAAAAGAGTGGCCCACCCAAGGATTGACACTTTTTTATTCATATCACTTAGTCTGTTTTTTTAACCCAAATATTTGCCGCCTCTTAATTACAAAGTGCTACCTCTATAAAATTCGGGATTTAAAAAAAAGAAAAAGTACCAAAGAGATCTCTTTGGTACTTTTTAAAGTCTAACTTACTTCCGAAGGAATTAAGAATTAAATGTAATATTCAATGAAATAGGTACTGAACTCAATGCTTGACTAATCGGACAACCTTCTTTTGCCGCATTGGCCAATTCAGTGAACTGCTTTTCATCCATGCCAGGGACTTTACCTGTCAAGTTTAAAACGATCCCAGTGATAGCAAAGCCTGCATCACCCTTTTCAATAGTAACTGTAGCGGTCGTATCTAATTCTTCTGCTTCCAAATCGGCTCCAGCAATCTGAAAACTCAATGCCATATTGAAACAACCGGCATGAGCGGCTGCGATCATCTCCTCTGGATTAGTCCCTTTTGTACCATCCTCATTTTCAAACCTAGTCTTGAAACTATAGGGCGACTTGTCAAAAAATCCACTTGGTGAAGACAAGGTTCCACTACCGTCTTTTCCTGAGCCTTTCCAAATTGCTGTTGCTTTTCTTTTCATCTTTTTAGGTATTGATTGGTTTAAAGTTTGTTCTTGAATTTCAATATTCAATGTATTAATTATCTATCAAAAATACTAAACCTTTTGTCCCACGGACTTAAGTTCAATTGCACCTAGTCAATCAAAAATAATGCCTAAGCACAAATAGAGAATCACCATTAATCTTGCATGACAAAAATACCAATGCTGGTTATGCCTGGTTTTTCACTTCAATTAATTCACATAAAATTTCAAATTTATGCGATCTACTCATATCTGCATGTTATACACTTTGATTCACAACTAAGAAGTACCATCAAAACATACAGTGATCCCTGTATAGTAAAAGCAAGTCAAGGTAAGTTTCTTCCAGTTAACCCAAAATTTCTTTGTCAATGGACTTTCAGGGCCACGGTTACTTCCAACTCTACCTTCTCACCTAACAGTCTTTCAATATCATCCTTAATAATATCCAATTGCCCCTTGTCGAGCGTTCCATCTGCTACAATTTTCACAGTTAGCCTTATTGGCTTGATATTTCTAACAGAAATATCTCTCAAGATAACCCCATTATTAGCGTATCCGTTTAGTTTGGAAATTATGTTGTTTTCCCTCACCATGTCCATAAAACCGAAAAACAACGGAAGACTTACTAAGGCAACAACAATTAATGAATATAGAATTCCACGCCTTGCGAGTCTAAATGGACTAAATCCCAAGAATAAAAAAGTCATTGCTGCGGCCATCACCATGCCTGCAAGGTTGGTTAAAAACAATAGAAATGCACCTTGAAAAATATCCCAATCCATCCAGCCTAAACCTATACCAGACACTGCCAAAGGAGGCACCAGAGCTACAGCAATGGCCACACCTGCCAAGGTTTTTGATATTTCTGATTTTGCACTGGCATAAGCACCAGCTATACCTGACCCAACAGCAATACCTAAATCCAATAAATTCGGCCGTACCCTCGCTAAAATCTCATCATTGGCAATGTTTAATGGCGTAAGCCAGGTGATAAAAATGGCACATATATAACCAAGTAATACCCCCCAACCTATGGTCTTTGAACTGTTTAAGATCAAAGTTCGATCCTGTCTTAAGACTCCCATGGAAAGCGAAATGATTGGAGCCATCAGTGGAGCCAAGATCATGGCTCCTATGATCACAGGTGCAGAGTTTCCAAAAAGACCCAAAGTAGCTATCAAGGTAGCCAAAAACATTAACACAAGATAAACACTGGAAGTGACGGAACTGGCTCTTAGATTTGAAAATAGGTCTTTAAATTCCTCAGTTGTTGCATGGTTTATGAGAGGAAGTTTTCTTTTCAGTAATTCCTCTCTTACATCTCCTCGAGGCAGGGCTTCAATTTTAAAAACATCATCGCTTCCTCCTTTGTTTTCCATGTCTAATTTTTGACCAGGCACCATATTTAAGCCTCCTTTACAAACTTCAACCTGCAATAGATCAGTGGACAATAATATTCCATCCTGGGAATAATCTATTGCCTTGTCTCCAGTAATTGTTATCGTTGAGGTTTTAATATGTGCAGCAAAAGGAGGTAATGTTGTATTGCCTTTTTTTCTAAAAAAGCTGCTAAGAACAAACCAGAATAAGCCACTAATACTTTTGGGTGCTAAAATAAAAGCATGTAGTTTTCCATCATTAATGACAGCATGTTCCAAAATCCTTTTACTTAGAAGACTGCTCTGGGCGTGATGCACTATAATTAAACCTATGGCTGCCGTGTTAATTTCTTCCTGGTCACCTGCTTTAATTTTGAAACTGTTTAACCTCGTGTTAAAAAAAAGCTTAAAGAAATAACTTAATCTTTGCCAAAATCTTTGCCAACCAAATCTGGCTATAGATCCGCTCATTAAACTCAATGATTCACCTATAATTATGGTATTGAAAACGGGTACTCCATTCGCTTCCAGCAAATCCACTTTGGCAAGCTTCTCATCAAGTAAAATATGATTTATATTTTCTTCAATGTCCTCCTTTATTCCGAAACCCTTAATTCCATTATCCATTTTAGGGTGTGGCAATAGTGCCAATTCAAACCCCTTGTCCAAAGCTACAATTAGAAAAGACTTCAATTGTTCATCAGAAAGAAAAGTAATTATTTGATCACCTTCCTGTAAACGCTCATTTATATCATAGGAAAACGGCAGAATAGCTTTTAACTCAGTTCCAAAAGCTGGAACAATTGATTTTTGAACCTGATCTTCTACCTTGTCATCATAAATAAGTATTCTGCTTTTCATCAAATATCTTTTAAAATTTTAATCTTCCAATTTATACCCATTAACCAATACACTATAATTTAAACAAGTCAGAAAATACTGCTAAGCGTGTTTTCAATTTTAAAAACCCGGCTCTAAAAAATTGAGGTTATTAACCAAAATAGTTTTTATGAGTTAAACATTTTTTTATTCCATTAATAGCAGCTCTTCGTAAAGATAGAGAACCAAACCTGAGGCGTTTTAAAAAACAAAAATGCATCTAAAATTAATCAATAGTCCCAAATTAGCTTATTGTTAAACAAGGAAGTTTTTTAATTTTTCAAATAAAAAAAAATCAAAATCTGCCTGATCTGACAATGTACCCATAAAGTAAAAAAATCAAGTAAAAAGACATTTTTTATTTAAGATAATTTTCCTCAGTTTTGTTACCCCCTAATAAAGGAGTATTCACGATTTTTCAACTTTCGTTAAAAGAAATTCAATGAATTCAGAGGCAAATGCTATATGGACTGAATGTTTGCGGGTGGTCGAAAAACACGTCAATGAACAGAGTTTTTCGACTTGGTTCAAGCCTATAATTCCTGCACGAATCGATGGTTCTGTACTCACGATTCAAGTTCCAAGCCAGTTCTTTTATGAGTGGTTGGAAGACAATTATGTCGAAGTTTTAAAACTAGCAATAAAAACTATTTTAGGGGCCAATGGAAAATTAGAATATGCGGTAGTAGTAGATAAAGGTAACTCTCAAAACCAACCCTATATGGTGAGCTACCCACAGGGTGCCAATAGCTCGGCTGCTGCCAAGAAAAAGGAAAACCTGGCATCTGCCCATAGTCCCTTTGATCTTTCAAGTTTGGATGAGCAAACCACCCTGCAATCCAATCTAAACTCAAATTATACTTTCGGTTCATTTATAGAAGGCGATTGTAATCGTCTTGCTCGATCTGCAGGATTTGCAGTAGCCAATAAACCAGGCATTACTTCTTTTAATCCATTGATGGTTTATGGTGGCGTAGGTTTAGGCAAAACACACCTGGTACAGGCCATTGGCAATGAAATCAAAAATGGTCCGGAGGAGAAGTTTGTCCTCTATGTTTCTTCAGAGAAGTTTGTCAACCAGTTCATGGACGGCATTAAGGATGGAAACATCAAGTCCTTCACCAATTTCTACATGCAAGTAGACGTATTGATTATTGATGACATTCAGTTTTTGGCAGGTAAGGGAAGAACTCAGGAAATGTTTTTCCACATATTTAACCACCTTCACCAAAACAAAAAGCAGATCATCATGACCTCTGATTGTGCGCCAAAGGATTTGATGGGCTTAGAAGATCGACTATTGTCGCGTTTCAAATGGGGATTGACTGCAGATTTGCAAATGCCTGATTTCGAAACAAGAATAGCGATTATAAGAAAAAAAATGCAGTCTGAAGGTATAGATATCCCTGACAATGTCATTGAATACCTTGCTTATACGGTAGATACTAATGTAAGGGAATTGGAAGGGGTAATGATTTCATTAATTGCCCATGCCTCATTAAGCAGGGTTGAAATAAGTCTTGAATTGGCCAAGACAATTATGAAGAATATCGTAAAGGATATTGAAACTGAGGTAAGCATAGAATTTATTCAAAAATCCTGTGCTGAATATTATGGGATTAAGTTAGAAAACCTTAAAGCCAAAACACGTAAAAAGGAAATTGTGATTGCAAGGCAAGTAGCCATGTACTTTAGCAAAGAATTTACCAACCACTCGCTCAAATCAATTGGGTACCATTTCGGCGGAAGAGACCATAGTACAGTTATTCATGCTGTTCAGGCAGTCAACGACTTAATGGAAACTGAAGTCTCTTTTAGAAATGCAGTACTTGAGCAGAAAAAACAATTTAAAATCAGGTCTTATTAATTGACGAATCCAATAATATCTTCCTTATGAAGTTTCAATTGGATTCAATGAAAGGGTATTTTTTAAAACTTGCTTGTCCCATGGCAGTTTTTTCATAACTACCAATGCACGATTCTTGAAAAACCTCTTTAAAGTAAGGTGGATTAGGAGACAAATCAAAGTCATCTATTGGCTGGTCAAAAAAGAACACCTTGGTATTCCCATATTTAGTATGTGGCATATATTCCCCATAGGCACGCATGTCTTCCCAATCTTTACCCTCAGTAAACACTGCGAAAATTCTTATCACAGGTCCTGTATTGTTTTCATTTCTGTAAACAGCCATTTCTTTGTAATTTCCTTTAAGGTCTTTTATCCCTGGTTGACTTAAACTCTGGAACAGGATGGTAAGAACAAGTGCACCAACAAGAAAAGTAAGTAGATATATTATATTTTTTGATTTCATATGTCTCAATAACGATCAGAATCCATTAATTTAGCCAAAAATAGCAAGAATGGCATTCGAATACATTAAAGCCTTACATATAATTTTCGTTGTCACCTGGTTCGCTGGATTATTCTATATCGTAAGGCTCTTTATTTACCAAACAGAAGCTTTGGATCGGCCTGAAATGGAGAAAAACATATTGAAACCTCAATTGGATATAATGGCCAGTAGGCTTTGGTACATTATTACTTGGCCATCTGCTGTGTTGACACTTATTTTTGGCTCATGGGTTTTGTATTACAATCCAGGCTATTTATCCATGCCTTTTATGCATGCCAAGCTTGTTTTTGTATTGTTGCTTTACATTTATCATTTTCGCTGTCATTACATTTTTAAATCCTTACAAAAAGGAGCTCCCGTTTGGAATAGCTCCAAACTTAGGCTCTGGAATGAAATAGCAACACTGTTATTATTTGCCATTGTTTTTTTAATCGTGCTCAAAAGCTTAATAAATATGCTGTGGGGAATCACTGGTTTGGTTTTGCTAGGCATTACATTAATGCTAGCTACAAAGTGGTATAAAAAAATACGGGAAAGGAACTAATCAAGCCCTTACAACGTCATAATAATTAAAAAATAATGCTTCGATCACTTTATTTCTGCTTACTCGTATTAAGCGTTTCAACGCTATATTCCTGCCGATCTAATTCAAGTAATGACGCTTTGCCAATCTTAGGTAATCGCCATGTGGAGGAAAAAATAGTGGACGGTAAGCCGACAACTGACACTGTCTATCACAGCATAGCAGATTTCAGTTTCACAAATCAAGATGGAAAAAAAGTAACCAACGCCGATGTAAAAGGTAAGGTATATGTTGCTGATTTCTTTTTTACGAGCTGCCCTACTATTTGTCCAATTATGAAAAAACAAATGTTGAGGGTTTTTGAAGCCTATAAAGATGATCCGGATTTCATGATTATGAGTCATACAATAGATCCAGAATATGATACGCAAGCACTTTTGAAAGATTATTCACTTAGGCTTGGCATTGAAGATGCAAGTACCTGGAATTTTTTAACTGGAGAACAGGAGAGAATATTTGAAATTGGTCAAACAAGTTACCTTACCACAGCTATGGATGATAAAAATGAACCTGGCGGCTTCTTGCATTCCGGTGCTTTTGTATTAATTGACCAGGAAGGAAGAATAAGAGGGGTTTATGATGGAACGAAAGAAACTCAGGTAAACCTTCTTATTAAAGACATTCCCAAATTACTAGGAAAAAACCATGAAATCAGCAATAGGTAGCTTATTATTGATAATTTTCACTAGCTGTGGTAGTGCGGATTCTAACGATCAGGAAGGTATTAATGGAATAGATGACCTAAAAACCAGGCAATATGCCATTCAAGGTCAACAACTTTATCTGCAGCATTGTAGCAATTGCCATCAAGAAGATGGGACAGGTTTAAACAGACTCATTCCTCCCCTTAGGCAAGCAGATTATATGATGACTGACGTAAATAGAACTCTCTATATTATTAGAAAAGGCCTTAAAGGTAGTATTATCGTAAATAATGTGGAATACAATCAGCCAATGCCTGAAAACAATAATTTGACACCGCTTGAAATCGCTCAAATAGGTACTTATATTTATAATATCTGGGGAAATGATTATGGGCTTATTACGCCTGAGAAAGTAAACAAAGCCCTTAATCAATAACAAAATTTATAACAAAGTCTCACTTTTTTCTAAAGCATGTAGAATTAAATCTTTGACTTTTTCAACCTTTACAAGCTGGTCCTTTAAGTAAATCTCAGCTTCTTCATCTGACATTTTTTCAAGGTCTATTTCATATTGACGCATCCAAATGAACATTTCGTCATAGGCCCTTTCGCAATTCTCAGCAGCAGCTCTCAAATCCGCTATTTGTGTTTGGGAGTCCGCTGATTCTTCTGATTTCTCAAGACTTTCAGCTTTTTCATTTAATTTTTCTTGATGAGATTTCAAGCTGCCAATTTTGGGCATTACTTCATCATGAACTAGAATAACCTGCTCTTGCAATAATTCGTTTTGACTTTTCTTATTTCCACAAGAAAAAATTGAAACACTAAGCAAAACCAACAAAACAAATGATATCTTTTTCATGACTTATAAAGGAAATTATCGTTATCTATTTTTGCCTTTTGGCAAATAAATTCAAATGTTAAAAAAATAATGCGACAAAAAAAATTTAACACTGTAATTTTAGCCCCTTACCTATTCGCTACTTAAACACACCGAATACAATTAAAAATAAGGTTATTTTTACCAAATAAACCCCATCCTTCTTCAATGATCCAGAGAATCCAAGGCATCAATTTTGAAGCCATAAATTGTTCACCCATTATTAAGTGCTGATTAGTTGGGCTTCCTTCAGGATGTACATTAATTTTTCTGGATCCTTAGTATTTAGTACTAATTTACCTCTAACTTTTACCTTTTTAGAGGTGTACTTAACAGGTTCTTTTAGCATCACTTCCATAACAGTTTCTGGTCCTCCAGAACCACAGAAAAAACATTCTGCTAAAGGAAGGGAAGAAAGTATTATGTGCTCAGGTTTAAACATACCTTCAAAGGGAATAATATAACCATCTGCCATGATCTCTTTGCCTTCCATTTCAAGGGTTTTCTCTCCAAAAACCGGCATGTACAATTCCCCAAAATCATCTTCTCCGATTTCATAAGTGACATAGGATAAGTTTTTCCAAACGTTTTCCTGTTGTCCAATGGCAGAAAATGAAATGAGTCCAATCACTAATAATAAATACCTCATACGCTCTTAAATTTTACCTGGTAAGTTGTCCAGCAATATCAGTACGATAAGCATTCCATGCTGGTAGAATAGAAGCAAGAATACCTACAAACAATGCATATGCAATTACCCACCACTCTTTTTCCACTATTACAAAAGGGGTAAGTCCTGAAATCACACCTTGCTCATTTGTTATAACCAAAATATAGATAAAAAGGTGTCCAAAAAACAATCCTATAACTGCTCCCATAAAAGTGAGAATTACGCCTTCCAAAAGTATCAAAAGAAATAATTGGCTTTTAGCGGCTCCAATAGCCCGCATAATTGCCAAGTCGTATTTTCTTTCCTTTAAAGAATTAAATAATGCGATAAATATTCCTAATCCAGCAATAAATGTAATAACCAAGGCCAGTCCCTGAATAAGGGATATTCCAATTCCAAGCAATTCATAAAGTCTCGCAATTTCGAAACTTGGTGAAGCAGCCTGCAAGGAAGTTCTAGCATTAACCATTCGAGGAAGTTGTATCGCAGCTATAGGATTTCGGTAAGCAACCAGAACAGTAGTTACTTCTCTGCTTTCATCCGTTTTAGGAAAGCCTCTTTTTGCAACTTCCTGCTCCAGTTCCATTGGGTCGTAAGCATCGTCATGTGAATACCAAATAGACTCAATACTAGTAAGAATAAGCTGGTCAATTACATTGTAAGAAGGAGCCAAAACTCCTACCACAACATAGGGGTGTTCATCGTGTTCATGGCTAGCAGAAGCGATACCGTGAGAACCCACAAAGGTATCCCCTACTTTAAAACCTTTATCCATGGCAACTTTACTACCCAGAACTACTTCAAAGGGCTTGGTCCATGCTTTTCCTGTATTAAAATTCACCTTGTAGAGCTCGAGGTACTCATGATTGGAACCGACAATTCTGAAACCTTCATAATTGTCACCAAGCCCCATTGGGATGGCTTTTTTTACAAGGCGATTTCTGGAGACAGCTTTAGCTTCATCCAATGGAATATTACCAGTGGGGAAATCTATATGGTAAACTGAGGAGAGCACCAGTTGCAAAGGACTCCCTTTGGCGCCTATGACAAGATCAATTCCTGCAGCATCTCTGCTCATTTTGTTTTCGAACTGATCCTCTATTAACAGTAAAACAGTTATGATCGATAAACCCAGGGCAAGAAGGAGGATATTTAAGCCTGTACTCAGCGGTTTAGCCATCAAGTATTTCCAACTCAACTTAAAAATATTCATAAGCCGCTTGGGTTTATGATGATACGACGGTCTATGTGATTTTTAATCCGGTGGTCATGAGTGACAATTATTAGGCTTGCATGAAGTTTTTTCGCTTGTCGCTTAAGTAAATTCACCACTAGCTCTGCATTTTCATCGTCCAGACTTGCCGTAGGTTCGTCAGCTAAAATAATTTTAGGCTCATTTACTAAAGCCCTGGCAATAGAAACCCTTTGAGCCTCGCCTTCACTCAAAGTTTGAATGGGGGCATGTTGCTTGTCAAGAATCCCCAATTCTTCCAAATAAAACAGGACCTTATTGGCCGATGCCTTCTTGGCGAAAAAATAAGGTAGCGCTATATTTTCAGCAACCGTTAAGGGTGAAAGAAGGTGCGGTTTTTGAAATATTATCCCAATATTGCTTCCTCTAAATTCATCTAATTTATGCCCCTTAAGCTTGTAAAGAGAAACACCATCGATCAAAATCTCACCAAGCTGTGGAGCAAGTAAGCCTGCTAAAATATTTAAAAAAGTAGTTTTTCCCGATCCTGATTTTCCTAAAACCAATAGCTCATCTCCACGATTTAATTCAATGTCAGGAATATTTATTTTAGGCTGATTTCCATATGAAAATTGGACACCTTTTACTGTAATCATTCACAGTTATTTTTTTGCTGGAATCTCCAAACTAAATTCTGTTCCTTTATTGACCTTGCTTTTAAAGTTTATTTTCCCACCGACGACCTCTATGCACTTTTTGACAATGGATAAACCTAAACCAGAACCTTCCCTCAACCCCACATTCTTGGCCCTAAAAAACCGGTCAAAAAGCTGAGATTGCTCAGCCAAATTAATGCCTATACCTTCATCTTTAATATGTAAAAATAGCGTGTCATTTTCATGTCTAACTTTGAAGTAAACCGAACCTCCATCTTTGGAATATTTTACGGCATTGGACAATAAATTTTCTAGAATTTGGTATAACAAATCCATATCGGAGGTGATCATTTTAGGAAGTTTTTCAAATTCCACATTGATCTTAACATCATTGTCTATTCCTGCCTTTACCATATCCACCACCTCATTAAGAAATGCAGAGGTATAAATCCTTACGGGTTTATAATTCATTTTATCTGCATCGGCTTTGCCGAAAAACAGGACACTGGTCAATAAACTATTTAGGTTTCGTACAGAGTTTTCAATTTTATTGGCATGCTTGACCAATTTGGCTTTAAAAGGATGCTCTTTTTCAGCATACAATTTTAGTAACTGTGCAGAGCTTAATATGGAAGTCAAAGGGGTCTTAAAACCATGAGATACATTTTGTACAATTCTCGATTTTAATTCGCTAAGCTCTCTTTCCTTTTCAAGTGCTTTTTGAAGCTCTTTATTGGCTTCATTGAGGTCTGCGGTTCTTTTTTTGACCTTCTCCTCAAGCTCATTGTTTAAACTTTGTAGTTCTTTTTCTTTTTTATCTTTAAAAATGGCCAATTCAATAACCATATTTAATTCTCTTATATTAAATGGTTTAATGACATAGGCACTTGGGTTGGTAACGGCTACCTTTTGCAGGGTTTCGCTATCGGAACTTGCAGTTAGGTAAACTACAGGAATATTATATTTTTCATTAATAATTTCAGTGGTCTTAATACCATCCAACTTCCCAGAAAGATTAATATCCATCATGACGATGTCTGCATGGTTATTTTCTAGAATTTCCAAAGCCATCTCGCCAGAATCAGCCATCCCAATAATTTGGTGGTGATTCTTTTCAAGAGCTTTTTTTAATAAAAGTGCCGAAACGGTATCGTCTTCGGTTATTAGTATTTTAAGAGAAAACATACTTATAAAATTAAATAATAACGTGCCTAAAATAGTCTAAATACAAAGTGGTAATGAAATTCTTACTAAAGTACCATTTCCCTTTTCACTTTCCACTTGTATTTGCCCATTTAATTTTTCAATTAAATGCTTGGTAATAGCTAAACCTAAGCCTGAACCTTCAAATTTACGGTTAAAACCTTTACTCTCTTGTTCAAATGGAAAAAACAATTTATCCAAGTAATCCTTACTAATACCTATACCTTGATCATGAACTTTTATGACCAAATGGTTATCAATTTTCTCTACGACAACCTGAATCAACCCAGTTTCGGAATATTTAACTGAATTCCCTACTATATTATTAACGATAATCTGAAGGTATTTCCGCTCAATAGCTGTTTCAAACGGTTTTGTTAAAAATTTTGAAGTGACTAAGATACCTTTTTTTATTCCTATGGATTTATGATTTATCAATATTTTTGAAATAAAATCATTGACATTGGTATTTTCTAAAACAATATTTACCTCATCTGATTCTAAAGAGGACAGGTCTAGGAAATTAGTAATGGTATGAAGTAGTCGCTCACCACTTTCTTTTATAATATCCAGGTGCTCTAAAAGTTCTTTGTCCTCAGATCTTGTTTGGATAATGTATTCAGTACTGCCAAGTATTCCATTTAATGGCGTTCGAATTTCATGGCTCATATTAGAGATAATATTGCTTTTCATATGACTCACTTCTTCCGCTTTTTCTTTGGCAATTTTCAACCCCTTTTCATAAGCTTTTTTCTTTGAAATATCCCGAAAAACATTTAGAAACATAGCTTTGCCTTCAAAACTTTCCTTCATCTTAGAGATTGAAACTTCAATCTCTTTATTACCGGAGCTAAGCGGCATCACAATTTCTCTTACGACCTTAATGTCATCATTATGTTTTAATTTCTCAGAGATCTCAGTTTTTACAGTTTCATAGGTGTCAGTATTTCGAAATAAATACTGCAAACCATTTTCTTGAAGCAATTCTTCAGTAACATTTCCCATTGAGCAAAGGGATGGATTAGCTGCCAATACTTTCCCCCCTAAAACCGAAAGCAACAAGCCATCTTGGGAATTGTTCCAAACAAACTTAAATCGATCTTCCCTTTGAGCTATTTCTATGTTTTTCTTTTGAAGCGTATTTCTTAGAATTCCTCTATCCCTTGTTTGACGAACGAAAACACAAATACCACAAATAATAGCGAGTAGAAAGATGACCGCTATCAGCAAAAACCAAAATTGATTGTACAGTGGAATTTCAACCACGAGTGGATCAGAACCTGATTCAGGATAAACAGCCAATGCAGCCATTATGACTAATTGCTTTTTGTCTGAAGGTGGCTTTTTCGAATAAGCCTTTTTATTTCTGGAACTTTCCATAATTTCCCATCCCTAGAAAGGAACGATTTACTTAAATTTTATAAAAAGCTTGCAGGTCACCAAAAACCATAACTTTAAAAGTTTAACCTACAATTATTTAGGTTTCGATCCATTTCATTCAAGTTAGTTACCTGCTCTCGGAATTTTTGATTATTGCTATCAAACCAGAGGACAGCGTAAGTTGGTTAAACTTTCACCTGACGAAAAACTATAATGCTGTTTTGAAAAGCTAAAAGGGTCCTTACTCCACTTTTTAGATTTCTAATTCATAAATCTACCCAAATAAATTCCAATCTAGCATTAAATAGAGGTAATATTTAGTTGTTTAAACTACTATGGCCCCTTAATTCAGTGATACTTTCACAATTTGGTCTCGTTTTGAAAAAAGCCAATAAACGTAAAAACAGTCTAGAAAAACTTTTTCCCCAAGAGAGGTTATCTCCCATAAAAATATAAAAAGTTATCCATAGTATAAATTATATTGATATTGTTTGCCATTTCTTTTTGTGATCACTCTTTATCTTCTATTTTTGTAGCAAATTAATTAAAAGTAGACTTATGAGCGTATTGGTAAATAAAAATTCCAAAGTAATTGTACAAGGGTTCACAGGAACTGAAGGTTCTTTTCACGCCCAGCAAATGATAGAATATGGTACCAATGTTGTAGGAGGCGTTACTCCTGGAAAAGGTGGTAGTACTCATTTAGGTAGGCCAGTATTTAATACAGTTGAAGATGCAGTTAAATCTAAGGGAGCAGATACTACTATCATCTTTGTTCCCCCAGCTTTTGCTGCAGATGCAATTATGGAAGCTGCGGATGCGGGTATCAAAGTGATCATTGCGATTACTGAAGGAATTCCTGTAAAGGATATGATGAAAGCCAAGCCGTATGTTAAGAAAAAAGGAGCAATTTTGGTAGGCCCTAACTGCCCAGGAGTAATAACTCCAGGTGAAGCTAAAGTTGGCATTATGCCTGGCTTTGTATTCAAACAAGGAAGAGTAGGTATCGTTTCAAAATCAGGCACCCTTACTTATGAAGCTGCTGACCAAATCACAAAAGCTGGATTAGGTGTTTCAACTGCTATCGGTATTGGTGGGGATCCTATAATCGGAACATCTACAAAAGATGCAGTTCAGTTATTAATGGAAGATCCTGAAACCGATGCTATAGTGATGATCGGTGAGATTGGTGGTAATTACGAAGCAGAAGCTGCCCAGTGGATTAAAGAAAATGGAAACAAAAAGCCTGTGGTAGGTTTTATCGCAGGACAGACAGCACCTCCAGGCAGAAGAATGGGGCATGCTGGAGCTATTATTGGTGGCAAGGATGATACAGCCATAGCAAAAATGCGTATCATGAAAGAAAATGGTATTTTTGTAGCTGAGTCTCCAGCCGAAATTGGAGAAGTAATGGCTAAAGCATTAGGTGTTGATGCCTGATATAGTATTTCAAACACTTCAAGTTTGAAGCAGTATTTTTATAAGGAGATCGATTGATCTCCTTATTTTTTTGCATATTTTTCCTTAGAACATAGGATTCCCACGACTAAGCTTTTAAAAAAGCTAGTGGAGAAATTAAACTCGCATGAGGTAATAGAATTCGTAAAGTCTGTTCCGTTTTTACGAAAATGTGGTAATCGCAAAAAATCAATTTCCTTAGAGATCCTAGCACAACATCGCTATGGTAAATTGAAAATAGCAACGAAGTGGCTGATTTTGTTTCCCGTAGCGGATAAGATATTAATAAGTTGCTATAACCTATCCCTATTACCCTGCTTTACCCATCAATTATTTGCTGTTATCAATGCCCCTTTGCAGTCTGAGGGGTTTCTCCATACCGGTGCAATTCCTCAGTCTTTAAATGAAATGGTTTTCTTGTCATTATAAAAAGTCAACAAAATGTATAGTATAGGTGAAATACTGGCCTGATGCAGGCCAATTAATAAAAATAGTAACAAACCAAGGGTCTTCAACGAATCCAACCTATAATTGACTGGGTATTAACCTTTTTGGGTTTCCTTATCAAGCAATAACCTTCCATCAAAATAACATTGGAATTAATCAATTAATTACGTTAAATTTAAGCCATGACCTTAAACTGAACCCAAATAAAATCTATGCCATTGATGAAATCTTATATTTTACTGGCGATAGCTACCTTAATTATTTTTAGAGTTAGCGCTCAGGAAACCTTAGATTACACTACCGAAATCATCCCGGTATTGGACAAACATTGCTATTCATGTCACAATACAGGAAATCCTAAAGGCGGAGTGAACCTTAAAAGATATGAAGAAGAAGGCCGCATTGTTAAAGATGGGCAATTTTGGCTAAAGGTAGTGGATCAAATACGATCGAAAGAAATGCCACCATCGAATAAGCCTGGATTAAATGAAACAGATTATCACGTCCTCCTGGACGGAATCAATGGAATTTTATTAAAATCGCTCGAGAAAAGAACACCTGGCAAAGTTATCATTCGGAGGCTTAGTCACACAGAGTATCATTACACCGTATTAGATTTGACCGGTGTCAACTTCGATGCTGTGAATAGGTTTCCTGCAGATGGATCCGGGGGTGGTGGATTTGACAACCAAGGAGGCTCCTTGTTTTTCACCCCTCTTAAAATGGAACGGTATTACGATGCCTCTGAAGAAATCGTTTCCAGAATTTTTGAAGATCCAGAGAAATGGAATGAACTAGTCCCCGAAGACTATCGTCAGAATCTTTGGGAAAGGTTTATAAATTGGCTAATGCCTTTATTCTCCGATAACTTTAAGCCACTTAACCCACCAGAGAAAGCTGCAGAAGAAGTGCTATTTCCTTTTGCCAGTAAAGCCTATAGAAGGCTTTTAAAGACCGAAGAAAAAGAGAAATTTATAGCCCTTTTTTCCACAGTCTATTACTCTCGTCCCGAAGATCCAGATCCACAAAAATTTAATCGATCAATTGCTGAAGTTTTTAAGGCTGTACTAATTTCCCCTTCCTTTCTTTACAAAATGGAAGAAGAACCATTGGGCCCTGACCCAATCGCCTTAGGAGATTTTGAATTGGCTACCAGGCTTTCTTTTTTCTTATGGTCTAGCATGCCTGATGATGAACTGTTTAACCTTGCTATGGAAGGCAAGCTTCAAGCTCCCGGAGAAATCGAAAATCAGGTAAAAAGAATGCTGAATGATCCCAAGTCTGAGAGGTTTTCAGAATCATTTGTGAGCCAGTGGTTGGGAATCAATAAATTAAAGGATGCAAATGCACCCTTGGCAGATCTGGTTCGATTTCCTGAGTTTACGCCTTCTATAAGAGAGGCCATGTTCAAAGAAACAACGTCTTTCTTCCATTATGTAATGACTGAAAGCAAAAACTTCCTTGATCTAATCAATAGTGATTATTCCTTTCTTAATGAAGAACTTGCTACCTACTATGGAATCGATGGTGTAAAAGGAAGCGACTTCAAAAAAGTGATGTTAGCCAATAATTCCAGAGGAGGATTTTTGGGATTAGGCAGTGTACAAGCTGTTACCTCATTGCCTACCCGAACAAGCCCAGTACTAAGGGGGAAATGGGTTTTAGAGGAGATACTAGGCACCTCACCACCGCCACCGCCACCAGATGTTGCTGAATTACCAGAAGATGAATCATTGCATGAAGATTTAGGCTTGAAAGCACTTTTGGAAAAGCATAGAGAGGACCCAGCTTGTCAATCCTGTCACGAAAAAATGGACCCTCTTGGATTAGGCTTGGAAAATTTTGGCGCTGATGGTAAATGGAGAGACAGCTATGGCAACACTCCTATAGACCCTACAGGGGTACTAACTTCAGGAGAAACCTTTGCAGGACCTGCAGAATTGAAAAACTTACTCATGAAAGAGAAAGACAAATTTGCGCGTAACCTATCCAAAAAATCATTGTCTTTTGCCATAGGTAGAGGCACGACTTTTACTGATGAAACCGCAATTAGGGAATTATCAGCCAGCTTAATAGAAAATGAATTCAATCCAGATAAATTTATTACTGCTTTGGTTCAGAGCTATCCTTTTCGAATGAAGATCAAAGATTTTCAGAAAAAGGTAAATGAGATTGATTAATCAATAGATAGTAACTAACTTGAACCATAGTTTCATTTGGTTTTCGTTTAAATAAAAAATTAAACCCTAGCCATTTACTGGTTTTAGGGCATGATCAGCGGGGTGAAAACAAATTTGAAGTATAAGCTTGCTTTATAACATTAATATTTATGAATAAAAAGTGGCAAATATCAAGAAGGAAATTATTGAAAGGTATGGGGGCTGCTATTGCACTACCTTTTATGGAAGCAATGGCTTCTCCACTAAATATTAATAAAATTGGCAATGATGGGTTTCCGGTAAGATCCACCTTTATGTTTATGCCTAATGGTGTACATCCGGGAAGATGGACACCGGAGGGCATTGGAAGAAACTATACCCTTTCCCCTACCTTGGCTCCTTTGGCCCATTTAAAAGACGATATTTTGGTATTGGGCCAGTTGATGAACCAGCATTCTATTTTTCAAGGAGCGGACGGGCATTACGCCAAAACTGCCAACCTTCTGACTTGTCTTCCTATCCAAAAAACGGCTGGAGACAATATTAACAGCGGTGGCATTTCTATTGATCAACTCCTTGCCAACCACTATAAAAACGAAACATTGTTTCCTTCTTTAGAATACGGATTAGATCGAATTCAGACTGGGGTGGATATCAATGTAGGTTTTACCCGACTGTATGCCAGCAGTATTTCTTGGAAGAATGCCATGACCCCACTATCCAAAGAAATAGATCCCAGAATGGCTTTCGACAGGTTGTTTAGAACCTTCATTCCCGGAAATAACAAAATAGAGAATCCATACAAAAGCAGCATTTTGGATGCTGTATTGACCGACGCAAAATCACTCAAAAATAATCTAGGCAGATCTGACCAGGACAAACTTGAAGAATATTTAGAATCTATCCGGTCCATTGAAAAAAGAATTAACAATCAGGATAGTTTAAAGGATTTTGCAAGCAGTATCACTCCAGATATCAAACGTGAGTTGATAAGTGTAAATCAAATTATTGAAGAATATGCTGAAGTGCACAGTGGTGTAAACGTGACGGAAAAAACCCGGTTAATGTTTGACATCATTGCACTAGCCATGTGGAGCGATGCCAGTAGGGTAGCTACTTTCATGTTTGGCAACTCAGTAAGCAATAGAAACTTTTCCTTCTTAGACGGGGTAAATGGGGCGCACCACTCTCTTTCTCACCACATGAATCATCCAGGAAATATGGAACAGTATGACCGTATTACTAAATGGCACCTCGAGCAATACGCTTATTTTTTAGACAAGTTGAAATCTATTAAAGAAGGAAATGGCACTTTATTGGATAATTCTTTGGTTATGTTTGCTTCTGGCTTACGCGATGGAAACAGACATTCACCTAGAGATCTACCTATTATTGTAGGAGGTCACGGAGGGCATAAAATTAAATCCGGTCAAAACCTGATTTACGAGGAAAATACCCCTCTGGCAAACCTTTATACGACCTGGATGCAATCTGTAGGCCTAGAACAAACACAATTTGCAGATAGCACTGGAACCCTAAATGGCATTTTAGCCTAATTTTTCATCCAAGCAACAGCATTAGCACAATAACAGGTCCTTAGTACCTGATATACAGGAATCATATGGACAATAACGACTTGCCACCAAACGATAATAAGTGGAACCTTTACTTTAGTAAAAAAATATTCTTGCCCGCTATACTTATCCTTCTTTACTTTACCATTTTTTTTGTACCCTTTAGTCTTGATCAGGAAAGTCATCTGTTCGTTTTTTTTGGCAGATTTCATCCACTGGTGCTGCATTTTCCAATAGTATTGATCCTAATCACCACGGGTTTTATTTTGATGGGCTTTTTTAATCCCAACTTCAATAAACCAATTATTATTCGTTCACTGCTGTGGACATCAGTTTTCTTCTCATTTATCACCATCGCTGCTGGATTCCTATTATTCATTGCTGAAGCATATTCGGGAGATTTGGTAAACAATCACCTTGATGGTGCTTTAATCACAGGGATTTCCATATCTTCTTGCCTTATTATTTACGAATTAAATTTGCATCGAAAATTAAAAGAAGGGTTTGTTTTTTATGTATTTCTTGGACTAGCAAACCTCTCTTTGGCCTATACTAGTCATCTTGGCGGCTCCCTTACGCATGGGGAAGATTTTCTTACCGCACCTTTAGAAGCTTTGTTGCCGGCAAAAAAGATCGACAAATCTCCGGAGGAAATGTTGGTTTACGCCGACATGGTAGCAACAATTTTGGATACAAAATGTGTTTCCTGCCATAATGAAAATAAAACCAAAGGTGACCTGCTCCTCAACAGCTATATGGCTTTAATGGAAGCTGGGAAAAGTGAAAAACATGCAGTAGTACCTGAGGACACGAGCAAAAGTGAACTGATAGTAAGGGTGTTACTTCCCGACGACCATGACGATCGAATGCCTCCTGAAGGCAAGCCAGGATTGACAGCGAATGAAATTACCTTACTTTCTTACTGGATAAGCAATGGTGCCTCTAATACCTTAAAGTACGGAGACATAGAAAATCAGGAGATCTTAGCAGAAATTGAAGGATTAATGCCCGAAATTCAACATGCTCAGTATAAAATTCTTGAAGAAAGGGAGGCGTTTAATACTGCATTGCAAGAATTACAGGAAATCGGAAAACAAGTAGGGGTAGAAATTGCTGCAGATGAATTGACCAATGACAAATACTTTGGTATGAAAATGAAGTTTCCTCCTGCCCCTGTAGGCAATGAAGAGCTTAAAGCATTTTCGGATTATTTCCCTTACTTTTCACGCCTTTCTTTAGCTTCTTCGGGCATAGATGATGATGCACTATTCCTATTGGCAAAAATGCCCCAGCTTCGAAGGCTGGTTTTACAAAAAACCAATATAAATGGAGAAGGTCTTCCCTATTTAAAAGAGCTTGTTCATCTTGAAGAACTTAACTTATCTTTCACCCCATTAGATGACGGCAACTTGCTTCATCTCCTCGATTTTAAAAACCTTCAAAAGGTCTATCTTTTTGGCACTCCAGTGAAGGCAGAGGTTATAGCTGCCCTACAGAAGCATAAACCAGACATGGAAATTATTTTAGAAGAAGGTCCATTTTATTAATGGTCTTTTTTCCTACTTTTAGGTAATACATCTATAAACTACTCCTATAATAAATGTTCAATACAATCAAGATACACAAAGCGTTACAATTGGCACTCTTAATTGGCATTAGCCTCTTTTGTTTACCCAATTGCCAGCCTAAAGTCAATTCTGAAACTGAAGTTCAGGCGGAAGAAACCAAGGTAAGGGGTTTTGACCTCTTAAAGGCCTACGTAGAAAAGGACCAGGACGTATACAATTACGAACTGGCTTTTGAATCTAAAGGAGATGGATACTCCTATTATGTGCTTAAGGTCATTTCGCAAAATTGGTTGACAGAGAAAGAAGTAACCGAAACCACTTGGTGGCATTGGGTTTCCTTTGTGGTTCCAGATGAACTTAAACACAATACCTCTTTGCTGGTTATTTCCGGTGGAAGCAAGAACACCACTGTTCCGGAAAAACCAGACGACATGATACTTCAGGCAGCACTTGCCACAGGATCTACAGCCATAAAAGTTCATAATATACCTTTTCAGCCAGTTCAGTTTGTAGGAGACACGCTTGGTTTAAGAACCGAAGATGGGTTAATAGCCTATGGTTGGAGGGAATTTATGGAGAATGGTGCTAAAGATGAAGATGCGATTTGGTTGGCTAGATTTCCTATGACGAAAGCTGTTGTTTCAGCAATGGATGCTGTAGTGGACTATTCTAAAACCAACTTAGACTTATCTCTAGAAAAATATGTAGTTGCAGGTGCATCCAAACGAGGTTGGACTACCTGGACCACCGCAGCAGTAGATGACAGAGTAATCGGAATGATTCCTATAGTAATTGACATGCTTAATTTGACCCCTTCATTTAAGCACCATTGGCAGACTTACGGATTTTGGTCACCAGCAGTAAATGATTATTCGCACGAAGGAATATTTGATTGGATGGACAGTAAGGAATTTAATCGCTTGGTGGAAATCGTCGAACCTTACCAGTTTCTAGAAGAATACAAAAACATCCCTAAACTATTAATCAATGGGTCTGGAGATCAATTTTTTTTACCAGACAGTTGGAGGTATTACTGGAATGATCTACCTGGAGAAAGCCATTTGGCTTATATCCCTAATGCAGGTCATGGTTTGAGGGATTCCGATGCTGCTCAGATCCTACTAGGATTTTATTCCTATATTATTAACAACGTAAAACGGCCTTCCTACAGTTGGGAAGTAAAAGATGATGCGATCCAAATTAAAACAGACATCAATAACCCACCAGTAGCTGTAAAACTATGGTCTGCGACCAATGAAACTACCAGGGATTTCAGAATAGATGTTTTAGGTCCGCAATGGAAAGCCACAAACATTCCTTTTGAAGCAGATGGCGAATACACTATTCCTATAAAGGCTCCCTCCAAAGGCTGGTCTGGCCATTATGTTGAACTTACCTATGCTGGTGAAGCACCTTTGAAATTTACCACAGGGATAAAAGTTCTTCCAGACACCTATGCACATGAGCAATATGTACCAAAAGATAGAAGAGGGACACCGATAAAATAATATTTCTATTCCAAAGCAAATGCTATGTAGTAATCGCCTGACGGAGTGCTCAATTTACCTCCTCCAGTAGCGATTACTACCAATTTTTTTCTCTCCACAGTAAAAATTACCGACCTAGCATAACTTCAAGCAAAAAGTTTGCTCTTTCTTAGCCCTTATACTGTAACTTAATTGAAAGCCCTAGTAGGCCATTCTAGCAATACCTACAAGTACCACTGCTCTTGCTGACACCAAAGAACTTTCGTAAGACAGTGTACCCATTTGAGAAATCTCTTTCTCTGAAGGCACCATAAGCGCGTCCAATGCCTATAATCCATTCTTTAGATTATTGCTCTAAGAGCCCCCCGAGGTGGCATTACAGTCGGGTGTTCTTCCTTATGAATTAACTTTTTATCAATTCCCTAGATTTAACATCAAATGCCAATGAAATGGAGAAACCCATTGAATAGCAAAATCTTTTGTGCAATTTCAACTTAGGCTATTAATCATCGTTATATAACAATCAAGGTATCTATGTCATAGGTCAAACACAATAACCAACACCTCATGAAAAAATTAGTAATTTGTAGACATGCAAAATCCTCTTGGGATGACCCGAGGTTAAGTGATCATGAAAGGCCATTGTCAGATAGAGGTTTGAGAGATGCACCGATGATGGCGGCAAGAATGCAAACCAATCATGTTTTCCCTGAAAAAATATTGACTTCAGATGCTAAAAGGGCAAAAATGACTGCTGAATTTTATCTTACAGCTTTTGAAAAAATGGACATTATAATCGATGTTTCAAATGCCCTCTACATGGCTTCTGTCCCCCAACTTCTAAAAGAAATAAAGAAAACAAGCAACAAAATTGACAGCTTATTTATTTTTGGCCACAATCCTGGTATGACAGAATTGATCAATTATCTCGGGCAGCCTTTGGAGAACCTTCCGACAGCTGCAATTATGGGATTTAAATTTGAGGTCAATGGTTGGGAAAATATAAGTCCTGACAATGCCTTATTTTGGATGTTTGATTTCCCCAAAAATCCATCAACTAAAAATTTCTAACATCCTGTAATACACCATCAAAGTTTGAAGAATTATCAATTAAGTACAAGACTTTATCCGCTACTTCTTCTGGGGTACTTAGGTCTCCATTCTCCTTAAAGGATTTAAATTTTGAAAGTCCGCTAAAATCGCTTTTAGAAGCTGATCTAATTGATTCTTGCATAGGTGTATCGATGATGCCCGGTGATAAAGCATATAGTTTAAACCCTTGACGCTTAAGCTCGGATTCATGCTGTGCAATTAAAGTCATCTGATTTAAAGCAGCTTTGGATGAACTATAACCTGACCAACCATCGACTACCTTTCCCGCTGCTCCTGAACTTACATTAATGATAATTTTAGTGCCTTTAATGTCTTTGTATTTATTCATAAAGGCATTCATCAAGATTGCCGGGGCAATTACATTCACCGAATGAATAGTCTTAATAGCCTTTGGAGAAATATTTCCATTATGAGCGATTTCCCCTATCCAGCCAGCGTTATTAATCAATACTACTTTTTCATAATTCCCAGATGGAAAAATCTCGTCCAATTTATCGATCAGGCTATTGGTGTCTGAAAGGTCAATTTGCAAGGGAATAAAATTAAGTTCCGGCTGTATTGGAGTTCTAGCAATACCAATAACGCTTGAATTGGATAATTTCAACAACCGATTTTTCAGTGCTTCTCCAAGCCCTTTACTCGCACCTGTTAGTATATAGAGAGACTGTCCTTCCATTATATAAAAGTTTAATGGTTTTAATTTGTTGAAAATGCTTTTTTCATAAAAGCCAAGTTCAACTTTAATTTGCTAGAATTATTCAAAAGCTATACCAATTCAAAGAATTTTCTTACTTATTAAATAAATAGGCATTAAAATAATTTCCACGGTACAATTTCCGGAATTATCTAACTGAGGCCTCAACATGATGCTTTAGCTTTAAACTTAAGGAATGAAAGCGGTAAATAAGCATAATAGCGGTAAGGGTAAGGCCAATTAACAGGCCGATCCAAATACCCAATTCGTTCCAATGAAGTTTGAACGCCAGGTAATAACCTAAGGGAAGCCCAATTACCCAATAAGCAATAAGTGTGACCACTGTAGGGATTTTAACGTCAGACAACCCTCTCAATGAACCCAAGGCAACTACCTGTAGGCCATCGGAGATTTGAAAAATGCCGGCAATAATCAAGAGGCTGGCCGCCATTTCTACTACCTGACGATCATCTATATAAAGCAAAGGCAGGTAATTTTTCAACAAAAGAAAGGTGATTGCAAACACGGACATAAATACGCTCACCATCCCAAAGATAGAAAAGCCAACTTCACGGAGCTTCGAAATGTCCCTTTTACCTAATTGATTCCCTATCCGCACCATTGCTGCCGCTGATAGACCTGAGGCCATCATATAGCTTATAGAAGCAAGGTTAATAGCGATTTGATGCGCTGCCAAGGCATTGACACCTATCCAACCCATCATTATAGCGGCAGTACTAAAAGCTCCTACCTCAAAAATAAATTGCAATCCGGTAGGAATGCCTATTGCAAGCATTTTTTTAATTATTGGAAGCCTTAACTGCTTCAAATGTATGCCTCTAATATACTTTTTATACCTTTTAGACTTTGTCACGTACAGGTACAAAGCCCAAGCCATCAGGATTCTAGAAATCAAAGTAGCCCAACCTGCACCGTTTAGTCCTAAGGCCGGAAAACCCCAGTGTCCATAAATCAACAACCAGTTTAGCCCTATATTCAAAAGGTTAAAAATTACCGTAATAAACATGGCTTGCTTGGTTTGGGAAAGCCCTTCGATAAACTGCTTATACGTTTGGAAAAACATGAAAGGCAGCAAAGAAAAGGTGATAATCAACAAATAAGGAATGGCAAGCACTACCACTTCCTTGGGTTGATTGATCAATTTCAAACCGGGGGAAAGGGCTAAAATCAATAGAAACAGAAAAATAGAAGCCACTGTATTGATCACAAAACCATGATTCAAGAATCTTCCTATTTTACCCGTTTTACCTTCCCCATCAGCCGCTGCGACCATAGGAGTTACTGCCATGGAAATACCTATTCCAAACATTAATATTACAAAAAAAATACTGTTGGCTAGAGAGGCTGCAGCTAGTGGCACAGCTCCTAGTCTGCCTACCATAATATTGTCAGCCACTCCCACCATTACTTGCCCCAGTTGACTTAACATTACTGGGTAAGCTAGGGTAAATGTCTTGTCAAAATTATTTCGTAAACCTGTAAACATAAAAATTGGTATTATTTCTTCAATAAAACAGCGGTTTTTAAAATGGCAGCCATGCTAATGGCATCTGTAATTTGTCCGTCCAAAACCATTTGGTACGCTTCCTTGAACGGTAAGTGCCAGATTTTTAAATCTTCTGTATCATCAAACTCAGTTTCTCCCTGTGTCAAGTCTTTGGCCAGGTACACATAACCGACTTCATCTGTAACCGAATTAGAAGTATGTATCTTTAGTAATTCAGTCCATTCTTTGGCTTGTAAACCAGTTTCTTCTTTAAGTTCTCTTTTGGCACTTTCGAGGGCTGTCTGATCGGCGGGTCCACCCCCCATTGGGATCTCCCAGGCGTATTCATCCACCGTATAGCGGTATTGGCCTACTAGCCAGGTAAAACCATTTTCATCAAGTGGGATTATACCTATTGCCAAATTTTTAAAAATCACTTTCCCATAAATGCCCTTTTTCTGAGTAGGAGTGATAACCTGGTGTTCCTCTACCTTGATCCAAGGGTTGTCATACACCTCTTTTTTAGAAATTGTTGTCCACGGATTTTTCATAATAAAAAAAGGGTGACTAAAAGCCACCCTTTAAACGCTTTAAATAATTGTAAGCTTAGGCCGGAATAGGCAAAACTTTGCTGTCTTTAAAAGTGGAAAGGATAACCATAGATTGCATGGAATCTACCTCCTTAATCTCACTTACCTGCTCCAACATTAACTTCTGATAAGAATTAATGTCTTTAGATATGATTTTCAAAATAAAATCTCCTGTTCCTGTAATGTGATGACATTCGATCACTTCTGGGATTTGGTTGATCTCTTTCATAAATGCATCTATATTAGACTTATTATGACCGATTAAACCTACCAAGACAAAAGTACTAACTCCAAGTCCAATTTTCTCTGGATCTAACTTAGCGTGATAGCTTTTAATTATTCCTGATTGTTCCAATTTTTTAACCCTCTCTAAAGTTGGTGCTGGAGACAAACCTATATCTTTTGAAAGCTGCGCATTAGTAATTTTTGCGTTGCCTTGTAGAATTTCTAAAATCTTACGGTCAATTTTGTCAAATTTCACTTTTATACTATTATCCATATTGTAAAGAATTTACCGAATTATATGTGGCACAAAGGTAATCTAATTTATATTTATTTTAAAGACATTTACGAAAAAAACGAACGCACGGACGAAATATTGTTGTTTAATTGTCATTATTTTTAAAATTATTGCGCTTACTGTTTCGTGATTCGCTAAAAAACGTGGTTTTACACTTGATTAGGCTAAAAATGAACAATTTAGTGCTTATAAAAGTTTATTCTTTTTTGAAAATTCTCGCGCCTCCTTATTAGCAGGATGACGGCGCTTGGAATTTTCTTTTACTAAGTCTAAATAACGTTTAGCTTCTTTTTTATTTCCTTGTTTAAATAAAATTTTACCTACCTGAAGAAGGGAAAACAAATAGTATCCACTTTCCTGAGCATCCAATTCATTACCGAAGGCCACAGATCTTAGGTAATAAGGCATGGAACTTTCCGACTCTCCCATCCTCTCATAACTCTGTGCGACAAAGAAAGAAGCGTATCTTCCACTGGTTGCCTCATAACCTGTCCATTTTTCGTCAATTCGCTTAAGAATTTCCAATGAAACATCCTTTGCTTCCCTTCCCCTGCCTACTGCATACAACTGTCTGGCAAAGTGACGGTGAAAATAGGGGTTATTCGGATATTTACTATGGAGGTAGCTAGTAATTTCCAACGCTTTGAAGGGTTTTTTCTCCTCAGTAGCATAAAGTCTAAATAGAAAATATTGCGCTTCTACCCTTGCATAAAAAGAACTTTTAGCTACTTCTTCCAATTGTTGCAATCCCAATTGTTGATCTCCTTTGGGAAACAATAACATTAATGGCTTTAACAAAGGGTAATTTTCTGGTATCCACACTGAAAAATAATTGAAAAGGGCATCCCCTAATAATAACTCAGGATTCAACTCTTCCTCACCCCTACTAAGTTCCAGGTATTTCAACGCATTTCTGCTAGCAAAGGTAGAACTTGTCCAATTTTTCCTTTCGCTATGCAACCTTCCTTGAAAACCATAAGCTCCGGCAAGAAAAAAGGCAGCTTCCTTATTGTCAGGGTTATCATCCAGCATTTTTGCTGCTTTTTCTATGGTTACATCCATGTATTTTAGCATGAGGGCATCATGGCTTTTGTTGTCTACAGCTACAACAATTTTCCACCATTGGCTCAACCCCATTAAAAAATAAGGAAGGGGATGTTCTGGGTAAGTATATCGCATGACCAGAAAACCCCTTTCAGCTTTTTCAAAATCAAAGTTATACATACTATTAATAGCATCGGTTATTCTAAACTGAAGTCCTTTATCAAGCAACAGGTATCCGTTTTCTTGCTTATTAACATCTGTGATGACCTCTTCCTGAGCCTGTACTTCTATGGGAACAATACTATTAATTAATAGTAATAACGGTAATAATATCTGGGTATATTTCATTAAATCCGATTTCTATGAAACTCATTTTCATACAGCATAAACGCTATTTGACAATAATTAATTTCGTAAACCCAAAGAATTTCTTTTGACTTATTAAAAACAGGCCCTGATGAAGAAATCCTGAATAAAACATGGCCAACATTTTATTTCAGAATGGCCATAAAAAAAACAGACCCATTAAACCACGATTGCAATAAATGCAATTTAGGTCAATGGATCTGTAAACAGCAATAAGATAAAAAAATTAACAGCTTACCTTTATACTCATTCGATTTTTTTCTGCTACATCATTGATGGTGCTTTTCCAGGCTTCCAAAGCCAAAGAATCGGGTATATTTATATCGTCAAATGTGATTATTTCTCCTTCTTCAATATTTCGCTTTAATTGAACTTTGCTCATTAAACCGATAGGAATATGGTTTGGGCAATCCGTTATCCTGATGGCTTCACCCCTTACTTCCATTCCACCAATTCCCTTATCAATATAAGAACCTGAAGTCAATTTCTTCTTCGCAATCGTACCTACACTAATGGAAGGCACATCTCCATTGTCCAGCAAAATCTCATTGTTATTTACCAAATTTAAAATACTATTGGGTATCTCAAAAAAGCACAAATGCATTGGCTTGTAAAGCAAATAAAATGGTCCTTTACCCATTTTGTAGGTTGTCAGTTCTTCTGCCAAATCTTCCTGATGAGTAGCAGTAATAAACACACCAGGAGGTGACTCTCTGGAAATAATGTAATCACTGATTATGGCATTTTCTTTTTGAGCTATTTCACCTAAAGCAAAAGCACCTGTTTCAAAGTCACTTGTTTCGTACCCTACTAGGCCGGGTTTAACAATGTCTAAGCCAAGTCCATTTGCTATAAATGCTTGTTCTATTTGCAGTTTCGTACCATCTGTAAACGAGGTAACAGAACTAAGACTGTAACCTTGTTTCTGAGCCCAAAACAACATGTCTTCTAGTGTTGGGGTTTTATTTAGAAATCCTTTAATATTACCATATACCAAAGGCTTAAAGCCCATTTGAATGACTTCCTTATTAAGCGCAGCAAGACAGCCTGGCTGGTCCCCATTTGCTTCTGTAATCACACCACGTTTAGACAACCAAGATCCAGTCAGCACCTGAGTGTCTGCATCCATAGTTACTACTGGAAGTCCATACACGAATGCTTTGTCAATAATTTCAGTTGAATAAATGGGATCTCCAGTGCTTACTACTATTAAATCTGAGCAATCAAGTACCTCTTCAGGAGAAGTGGTTAAAAGTTCTTGATTAACACCAAGATCATCAATTGATCCTTTTCTTCTGGTCAATATCCTTGAGATGACCATGTCCTGTCTCCTGGCAATGAGTTTAGCTAAACCCCTGCCAATTCCACCTGTACCTACTATCCCGATCCTAAGTTTTTTGCTGTTAATACTTTTCATAATTAAAAATTTTGTTTGCTGTTTGTCCGCTGTTTATACTTGACAATGTAAAGGTAAGTAAAAAAATTTAAAAACCATTTTATTGTATTTAAAATACATAAAAAATACGTTAAAAATTTAGGCCAATTAAAACTCTTGCCACCTATTCAAGCGCTTACAAGATACATAATAGTAGGTTTTTTATAATAAAACAAGTGTAATAACACTTTATTTATCATTTATTTAAAATTAAATTTTGTTTATGTAAATTCAAATTATTTTTCGCTCTAACCTATATTTTTTCAATAATCGTTTAACAATTTAAGCAAGGGAAGCTTTTTTAGTTTTTAAAATGAAGCAATTCACCTATAATTCATTATAATTTTTTTATTTTCGCCTTTCATAAATAACCAGGTAACATGCTGAATTATGCCAGGGTCAACAACCTCGCAGGTTGGACCACCTTCTTTATTGCATTTATTACTTATTTGCTCACCATCGAAGAAACTGCTAGTTTCTGGGATCCAGGAGAATTTATAGCAGTAGCCTATAAATTACAAGTACCTCATCCCCCAGGAGCACCTTTCTTTTTATTAATCTACCGAATGTTTAGTTTTCTAGCATTTGGGGACGGTCTGGAAATTGCCTATTGGATGAATGTTGGTAGTGCCTTACTTTCAGCCTTTACCATTTTGTTTCTTTTTTGGACCATTACACTTCTTGGAAGAAAGCTATTGCTTAAAAACAATGACACGCCAGACAAAGAGCAAATATACACCCTAATTGGAGCTGGTTTTATTGGCGCTTTGGCTTATACTTTTTCAGATAGTTTTTGGTTTTCGGCTGTAGAAGCTGAAGTATATGCCATGTCTTCCTTTTTTACCGCCATTGTTATATGGGCCTTCTTAAAATGGGATGTTATTAAAGACCCAAGGGATGAAAACAAATACATGATCTTCATTGCTTATCTGGTAGGCTTATCAATAGGCGTCCATCTCTTAAATCTTGTAACACTTCCAGCCCTTGCATTGGTTGTATACTTTAAGAAATACAAAAACCACAACCTTAAAGGAGGAATCATTGCCTTTTTATTAGGAGGTGTTGCCTTGGTGCTTATCAATAACTTTATTATACCAGGTCTTCCAAGCATTGCTGGGTCTTTAGAAATATTCTTCGTCAATAACCTTGGGCTACCGTTCGGCTCTGGAATAATCTTCTTTTCAATCGCTTTTTTAGGAGGACTTGTATTTGCTGTAATTTACTCTTACCGCAAAGAAAAAGTTATCCTTAACACTATATTATTATGTTTCTCCTTTATTCTCATTGGGTACAGTAGCTACGCATTGATTGTAATCCGAGCAAATGCCGAACCCGTAATCAATGAAAACGACCCAAAAGACATAATCAGTTTTGTCAGCTACCTTAAAAGAGAACAATATGGTTACAGGCCTTTAGCTCATGGACAATATTTCACCGCTGACATTGTAGATCAAGTAGAGGGAGATCCAGTATATGCAAAAGGCAAAGAAAAATATGAGATCGTAGATTACCAGCTAAAAAACATTTACGATCCGGAGAAAACAACGCTCTTGCCAAGAATATACTCCACCCAGGAGCGCCACAAACAGATCTACAGAACCAAACTAGGATTGAGAGAAGGACAAGATCCTACTTTCTTTGATAACATCTATTTCATGTTTGATCATCAGCTGGGGCACATGTACTGGCGATACTTCATGTGGAATTTCAGCGGCCGAGAAAGTGACCTGAGTAATGCGGCTTATTTAAGTATCTGGAATACCGTCACCACAGATTTCCCAGATTACATCAAAGAAAACAAAGGACACAACAATTACCTTATGCTCCCTTTAATTTTGGGACTGATAGGAATGTTCTTCCAAGCCAAACATGATCCCGAATCATTCTGGCTTACCTTATCGCTGTTCCTAATGATGGGTGTAGTGTTGGTACTATACCTCAATTCACCACCAGTGGAACCCCGGGAGAGAGATTATATATACGTAGGTTCATTCTATGCCTTTGCCATCTGGATCGGCTTTAGTGTAATGGCAATTAGCAGCCAACTTAGGAAAATGAAAAAAGGACTGGTGATGGCTGGAGTATATGCTGCCTTAATTACACTTCCTGTACCATTATTAATGGCCGCAGAAAACTGGAATGACCACAACAGGTCGGATCGCTATTTCTCAGTGGATTCTGCAAGAAATTTCTTAGCTTCTTGTGCTCCAAATGCTATCCTATTTACTGGAGGAGATAATGACACCTTTCCGCTATGGTATGTTCAGGAAGTAGAAGGCTTCAGAACTGATGTAAGGGTTATTGTACTGAGTTATTTTGATACAGACTGGTATGTAAAGCAAATGGCAAGGCCAGTTAACGAATCTGCAGCGCTGGATTTCTCACTGGACTTTGACAATTACAAAAAAGGCACCAATGATGTGCTATACGTCACAGAGAGAATTGAAAGTCTTCCTTTGGTAGACTATCTTAAATTGTTAAAAGAAGACAGTGACTTACTCAAATTATCTGGCAACCGGTCAAGCAGCAATATCAACACCGTCCCTTCTCGTATCCTAACATTGCCTATAAACACAGAGAATGTTGAAAAATCTGGCATTGTACCTAAGCAATTTGAGGACTTAAAAATCCCTAGTATAAACATCCGAATTAAAGGTAACTATGTAACCAAGGGCAATTTGATGCTTCTGGACCTTATTGCAACCAATAATTGGGAAAGGCCTATTTATTTCAACAACACTTCTCTGGCCACTATAGGCTTTGACATGAGTAATCATGTAGTAATGGAAGGACTTACTTACCGATTACTTCCTATTCAGAAGCCAGACAACCAGGATGAGCTGATCAATACCGACTTGGCCTATACAAATGTCACTGAGAATTTCGCCTTTAGAGGAATGGACAATCCGGACAATTATTTTGATGATGAGTACAGAAGATTCACTTCCAATCATAGAAGCGCATTGAATAGTATCGCCATTGCATTATTGGAAGAAGAAGATAAAGAAAGGGCAGCAGACATTATGCGTTTGAGCTTAGAAAGACTACCAGGCAAGGCGATTCCTTATGATTTGGCCAGTGGACAGGCGGTTCCAATATTATTTGAGTTGGGAATGAAAGATGAAGCCTTGGATATAATTGAGCAAATGTCTAAAAAATCTATAGAAATGCTAGATTTCTACCAAGAGACAGGAAGAGCAATGGATAGAGAAGCTCAAATTTCCATGGAAATGTTACGGTACTTTGTGCCAGTATTAACAGAAGAAGGCTATGAAGAAAAAGCAAACCAAATTCAGCAGGAATTTTCGCGAATTTTTGGCACATCAACTGGAAGCCAACGGCTACAAAGAAGATAATAACTGTTCTAACCCCCAAACTGTAGGTTTGAAATAAAAAAATAAGCCAAACATGCCGTAATAATTTACAATCGACTGCCCGTCAAGAATGGGCGGTCGATTGTTTTTTAAAGCTATTTTTTATGCAAAATATAATAAAGGTCAAGGGCATTTTCAGGATCATCCACAAATAAATAATCCTCATGATTTAACTGCTCTACAGCCTTCCCCTGTTTTTTATGCAATTTATTTCTATTGGCCCTATTCAGTATTTCGTAGGGGATTCTGAGCAATGCAGAAGGCAGCCTGTATTGCAGGTTGAGTACATCCCAGCGCGTGATCTTGTTTACAGACTCTTTATTGGCAGCATAATAATCCCAAACTTTGGAATTGCCTCCAACTCCTTTGGTCTCTACCTTATCAAATATAGAAGTACACAACTCCTTTAATTGAACGGGGGTGTATTCCCTAATATGCCAGGGATTTCTGGTCAAAGAAAATCGAATATTAGGGGTAGAAATCAAGGCCATCCCTCCAGGTTTTAGCACACGATAAATTTCTTCAAGGTATTTTTTATCCTCTTTAATATGCTCTATCACCTGAAAACTCACCACAGAATCGAAGGAATTGTCCTTTAGGCTAGTCATGGGTGGAATAATTGCCTGTTCAAAAGTAAATTCAGGGAATTTATCCTTTAGTCTATCCAGGATTTCTCCTATCTTGTCCATGCCATGGTAATGTTGTACCAAAGGGCCGAGAACATGTACCCCTCGGCCTTCACCACAGCCTATTTCCAGCAGATTGCCTGAAACATACTCTTTAGCGACAATGTATGCTTTAAAAAGGCGTTGATGAATTGGGTTGTCACTGATCAACTTATCGGAAGTAATTTCCGTTGTATAGGTAGCCATCTAAAATTTTATTATTTTCAACAAAATTAAGGTTAATTTTTAAAACCAACTATGGAAAAAATAAAGTCATTGTATATGAAACGATTTATTGGGTTTTTATTTATTTTAACCCTGCTTTACCTCCCCACCTTTGCACAAAATAACCTGCAAAGTATCAACCAAAGCTTAAGGTATTCGAGATATTCCAGAATATCACTTAAAGTTATCCCTATTGAAACGGCTGACAGAACCTTTAAACTTCAAATGTTGGTAGAAAAAATAGAAGATGGGGCCAATTTTGATGATTACCTTTTTTCTTATAGCATAGTCAATAGTTTCGATCAACGAATTGATGATGATAATGTAATCGCCCTAGACCAAGACCTGCTTAAAAAAGATACAAACAGTCATTTCTATTTTGAAGAAACGGTAGAAATACCTGCTTCGAATGATCAGGCCTATGTGATTTTCAGGGCTACAGACACCCGACAGGAAGATGAATATGTTTACCATGCAGATTTAATTAGCCCCTTTATCGCAAAACAACCTTCTTTCGGTGCTTATTTCGGAAATGACATCCCTTTCGACCAAAATTTCCTGAACGCTGAGGAGTCTCTACTCTTTAAAAGTGAGCACAGTGTAAGTTTGTACAGGTACTTTTATCCCCAGGAATTTCCAATTCCACTTCCTCCAATGGAAACAAAGTCACCGGAAATAGCCAAAGAGACGCAAGTAATTAACGAGGGCAACTTTTTAGTGAACGTGCCTGTACCATTTGAGAAATCAGGTTATTATTTCGTACAAGAAGACACCTCCTCAGCATCAGGACTAATGATTAAAACGGCAGGAAAAGCCTTTCCGAAGGTTTCTACTTGGGAAGAAATGATTCAAATGGTCGCTTATATTTCTACCCGTAAGGAACATGAAACACTTCTTGCCGCGGAAAACAAAAAAATAGCATTGGATGAATACTGGATTAGGATGACTAGAGATGAAGAAGCGGCCAAAGTGTTGATCAAAGAATATTTTAGACAAGTGGAATTTGCCAACATATTGTTTACGGACTTCAAAGAAGGATGGGCAACAGACCGTGGAATGGTGTACATTATAATGGGTCCTCCACAAGAAGTTTACTTTAACTTAGACAAAGAAACCTGGGTTTACCTGGCTCAGGATTCAAATTCCAAAATAACCTTTACCTTTGCACGAGTAAAAAATATTTTAACCCCCCAATATTATACATTGAATCGATCCAGAGCCTATCAGCCTGTTTGGTTCAAAACAATTACAGCATGGAGAAACGGAAGGATGGTTTTTTAATTGACAAAAACGAAGACCAAAAAGATTTTATATTTGGCCTCAGGCCTATAATGGAGGCTTTGAATGCAGACCGAGAAATAGACAAGATTTTGGTCAATAAGGAACTCAAAGGAGACCTCCTTAAAGAATTACTAGCTTTAGCAAAAGAAAAGAAACTTCCGGTAACGAAGGTTCCAGAAACCAAACTTAATCGGATTACCAGAAAAAACCACCAAGGTGTAATCGCTTATATTTCTTCTATAGCCTATGCTTCATGGGAAAATGTGATCGACAGTACCTTTACCAGAGGGGAAGCACCACTTATCTTGATGCTGGATAGAGTAACAGATGTCCGTAATTTTGGCGCCATCGCTCGAACGGCAGAGGTTGCTGGTGTTCATGGGATCATTATTCCTGAAAAAAGCAGCGCTCAAATCAATTCGGACGCAGTTAAAACTTCCGCTGGTGCATTGAATTTTTTACCAGTAAGTAGGGTAAGAAACCTTTACTACACACTCAAAGACCTAAAAAAATCAGGGCTAAAAGTGGTAGGAGTAACAGAGAAGACCGACCGAATGATGTATGCTGCAGATTTAACGACGCCAACTGTATTGGTAATGGGTTCTGAAGAAGATGGGGTTTCTGATGAATTGTTGGGCTTGTGCGACGAGTTCGTAAAAGTACCTGTACATGGTAAGATTGAAAGTCTTAACGTTTCTGTGGCCACTGGAATAGTGATATACGAAGCGATTCGCCAAAGAAAACAAGCCGATTCTTAATTTTAGCTCAAATGGCAATTGAACTGGTTGCGCTTTTGTTGTTAATGGTTGGAATCATAGCCGCTTTGGCTATATTTCTGTATCAATCTCAACAAAAGCGCGATCTTTTGAATAAAAATCTAAATGCGCTGACCTTGGAAAAGGAACGTTACAGCGAGAAATACCAAGTCCTCCTGGAACAACAGGAGGGTATCAAAAAAAACAATTCAAGCCTTTCGATTTCAATCAAGTTACTCGAAAAAGAAAACTATCAGCTAGCACTGGATAAAGGAAAATTGGACAGCCAATTGCTTTATTTGGAAGAAAAGCTAACCTTCCAAAAACAAGAGCTTAACAAGATTGGTAGCCAATTTCAGCAAGAATTTGAATTGCTAGCCAATAAAATTCTAGAAGAAAAAGCCAAAAAATTTACTAGCCAAAACCAGGTTAATATTGAAAACATTCTCCATCCATTGGGGAGGGAATTGGAGGCATTTAAAAAACAAGTACAGGAAGCCTATGCCATGGAATCTAGGGAACGTTTTTCTCTTGAAGGTAAGGTCAAAGAATTAGCATTGCTCAACCAGCAAATCAGCCAAGAAGCAAAAAACCTTACCAATGCTTTGAAAGGAAATGCCAAAATCAGAGGCAATTGGGGTGAGGCCATATTGGAAACCATCCTTCAAAACTCGGGGTTGGAAAAAGACCGACATTATAGCATTCAGGGATTTTTAAAAGATGAAAATGGTCATCCCCTTATCGGTCAAGATGGCAAACGAATGCAACCCGATGTGATCATTCACTACCCAGACGACAAAAAGGTAATCATAGACAGTAAAATATCATTAATCGCCTACGAAAAATACAGTAGTACTATCGATGAAAGAGAACAAAAGTTAGCTCTTGATCTTCATATTAAGGCTATAAAAACCCATATTGACCAGCTTTCTGCTAAACAGTATGAGAGCTATGCAAAAGCTTTGGACTTCGTAATCATGTTCATTCCACTCGAAGCCGCTTATATCGTAGCCCTTCAGGCCGATCCTCAAATCTGGGAATATGCTTATAAAAAACGGGTACTATTGATTAGCAGCAGCAATCTTATTGCAGCCCTTAAGATGATTAAAGACCTATGGATTAGAGATGATCAATCAAAAAATGCCTTGGAAATAGCTGAAAGAGGAGGCAAACTGTATGACAAACTTTCAAATTTTGTAAATAGTCTGGAAGACGTAGGCAAACACTTGGACAGGTCACAGGATAGCTATGCAAATGCCATAAAGCAACTTAAAACAGGCAAGGGAAACCTCCTGTCACAAGCTGAAAAACTAAGAACCTTGGGTGTCAATGCCCGAAATAAAATTTCAGGAGAGCAATAAGTCAATACGGACGGACTTATTTATGCTTAAATACAAGAACTAAAATGGAATATCTCCTGGACCATCCACTTCTTTGACAACCGCATTATTTGATATCAGGTAATTTCTTCCAGTGGAAATTTCTTGACAAAGCACTCTTGACCTCTGGGTGCGCACTTTCTTAAATACTCTCTTTCGTAACTCGAAATGAGCATGTTGAGGAAGATCTCCCAATAAAGGGTGCACAAAAGTGAAGTCATTTTTGTCATATTTCCGCAATTCCTTCATTAAGAAAAAATCAGCACCAGTTGAGGCTTTAGGATTCCCCATATACAACCGCAGCGGGATTAAAACATCCTTTGGAAACACGCGTTCATGCAACATGGGAGCCATCAGCCATCTGAACGATTGCTTCCACTCCACGCCGTGAGGCATAATCCCATTCCCTATTCTGTCTTTGTACTTGCTAAAAACCCGATGATGGGCCACCTCGTGAATGAAAGTAATTAAAAATTGGTATGGATTTAGGTCATGATTGATGGTAATTTTTTGAATGCTTTTGTCTTTTCGATAGCGAAAATCACCTAATTTAGAACTTCTAGATTTGGTAATTTCAAAGACAAAAGGTTCCTCTTCCCAAAGGGAAAAACAATAGGACATGGCGTTCTCAGGCACCCTTCCCCTTAAATGTTCCAACCACTTTTCTTTCTCCACTCTTTGATTTTAACTGAAATCAAAATTAAGAATTTTTATTGTCGTGAATTAATTCAAGCAGTTTTTTTCTAAACAATTCCTCCGCCTCCGGCAAAAGATTACTTATTCTACATCTCCAGGTTTCATAGCCTCCTTTATCAATTTCATGGGCTGGAGGTACATACCCTACATTGTCATTGGCAAGACTAATGGTAAAATAAGAACAATTAACCTCAGCTTTAATCTTTAAACCTGTTTCAGCAAAGAACTCTCCAGGCAAAGCACCTATTTTCCCTTCGCCAATGTGAAAGACCTGCACTGGACTTTCCGCTGCTTTGGCAAATTCGTGGAGCAACATTTGTTCCCTTGCATAAAGCTTTCGCCATCCTTCGGTATCCGGCTTTAAATCCTCAAGACCTCCTAAAGCCAAAATTGCACTGGCTGTTTCCAGTTCATCCCTAATTGGTATTCTTCGGCCAGCCTTTACGAGTGCAAAACTATTATTAAGATATGGTTCCTGGTTCCACTCCAAATTTTTCAAATTCTCCACCACCTTGTCAGCTAAATCATTCCCTATTTTCTTACTTTTAGCCAGTTCCCCATCTGGAAATTTCTTTTGTCCGCTAAAATCCCAAATATTGATGTCCCCACTTGTGCCATTGCTCATCATGCCTACAAATTCGTCGGCCGCTCCCAACTTTTCTTTCAAAGCATTGGAAAATTCCCCGAAATAATCAGCTGAAATGGTTCCGTTTTCCCAATCTCCAACATAATGAAGGGAGTAATTACCTAGAAGTGCTATCCATTGCTCATCCAAACCTTTTACCGCCAAAAACCCTAATTCAGGGTCTGGCGTATTAAGGGGTTTTATGATCTCATCTTCCACTCCAAAAGGATTGGTTTTCATCAAATCTGCTTTCTCTGTCACAGGATTTAGAGAAGTATAGCTGTCTTTCATCCAGTACCGGCGACACATTACATATTCAGGGGCATCAGCTTTCCCGAAGGCTATTTGAGCAGGTTTTAACTGACTTAGCGCCTTTTCAACTGCCTCCACTATTAGGTTTGGTAGGCGTTTCCTATACGCCAAATCAGCAGGCACCATGTGCACCTCTTCTACTGCTCCTGAGGCATGGGTATGGGTGGCTGAGATCAGTACCTGTTCGGGTGAAATCCCAAATTTATTTTGGATGATTGCCTTGGTACCATCCAGTAATTCTTTACCCATTATGCAAATGTCGACCACTACAATTACCAAAGTAGTTTCCTCATTTTTCAGCACCAAGGCTTTGGCATGCAAGGAGTCGTGCACTTTCTGTGCATAATGCGTGACAAAGTCTCCGTTAATAATGGTACCTAAGGGGGGAGTTATATCGACACTGGCTGCACCAGCCTGAAAATTATTTGACATTTTTGGAGTAAATTATGTTAGGTGAAAAATCAGCTTTCTGGTAAAGCATTTCTCATAAATCGAAGGAAATTTCCATGGAATATATTGTCAATGTCTTTCGATGTATAGCCTCTTCTATCTAAAATTTCTTCATACTTCTGAAGGTCTGCTATGGAATTAAGGTCCCAGGGAGATTGCTCTGTACCAAATATTCCATCTAAATCACTGCCTATACCGATATGTTCACTGTTCCCAGCCAACTGGCAAATATGGTCCCAATGGTCTACCAGATGCTCCAGTTTAATGTCTAATTGCCAAGGATCTGAAATGGTATCAATAAACCGAATATCCATGGCCCAACAGTCTAGCATTCCACCAATGACAGCCCCACGCTTCACCAGATTTTTGATCTGAGCATCGGTCAGTTGTCGCTGGTTCGGTACAATTTTACGCACATTGTGATGGCTGGCCCAAATGGGTCCGTTATACAAATCCATGGCCTGCTCAAATCCTTGATCAGTAAGGTGTGTTACATCTAAAATCATATTATACTGCCCCATTTTTTGAAGCAATTCCTTACCCAATTCGGTAATAGGTCCCTCTGACTTTGTGCCGGGAGCATACCTACCAGGACCAAAATGAGAAAGGCCTAAAGCCCGTAAACCATAAGCATAAGCCCTATCAAGATAATCAGGAGATACCAGAGAATCGCCACCTTCAAGGTGTAATAGATAACCAATTGGCTTCTTCTCATCTGGAATGGAATCATCTTCCCATAAATCCACCATCTGATCCAGGTCCTTGCGGTTCAAAATTTGCTTCATCTCTCCCTGAACTTCCATTTCTCGGTACCAGGCCAATTGAGCCTGCGTCATGGCCCAAGCCTGTTGCGGAGAATTCCAGCCTGAAAGGGCAGAATCAGGCGGAGAATACCGGGCCAATTGTGTGGCCACCACTATCCCAATCTTGCCTTTTCTAAGCTCTGGTAAACAAACGGTTCCCCTGCCTCTGTCAGGTTTGTCTGGCATATGCATTTCTGACTGCCTGATTTCCGAAAGAGGTCTACTCAAATCCCTGTTCCACTCTATGGCATTCATAGACAAGTCTAAATGCGCATCTAGAATCAGTCGTTTACTCATTTTTCAGTGGGTATTTTAGCGATACAGTCTATTTCCACCTTTAGGTTTTCTGCCAACACAGATTGAACCGTGATACGGGCAGGCTTGGTGTTTTTGAAATAGCTGGCATACACTTTATTGTAGCGATCAAACTCAGAGATATCTGACAAGTGAACGGTACACTTTACTACATTGTCCATTGTTCCTCCAGCAGCTTCGATGATCGCTTTTATATTGTCCAGCGTTCTTTGCGTCTCTTCTTCAATGGTTCCTAACTTAAACTCTGAGGTTTCGAAATCCACTGATGCTTGTCCTGAAACGAATAAAAAACCATCCGTTAATATAGCGTCTGAATAAGCGCCTGTATCAAAACTTAAATCTCTTTTGGGATGTACTATCTTTTTCATTTTAATCTTCTTTAATTGTTTTAACTATTTTATTACCAGGCAGTCCATCCACCATCCAGTACCAGGTTATGACCTGTAATATAGCTGGAAGCATCCGAGAGTAAAAAACACACTGCTCCTCCCACCTCACGCGCTACACCTACTCTTCCTAGGAAAGTTTTTTGTTCCAATCGTTTAACAAATTCCGGGTGATCTTGCTGCACCTGGCTGTTGGGGAATGGACCTGGGGATATGCTATTACACCTAATGTTTTTAGGGCCATAATACATGCCCAAGTATTTTGCCATCTGTATGATTCCAGCTTTACCTACCCCATATTCTATAGGGTTTGGAAGCATAGGAGGCTTGTACATTTGCTTATCTGGAGCTTGCATTCCATACATACTGCCAAATAACAAAATGCTTCCCCGTTTCTTTTCTGACATAATGGCTCCCACCGCTTTGGCAAGTACAAAGGTTGCCGTGAGCCCGGCATGATTTACCTGATCAAAGTCCGCAGCTTCCATGGCTTCAAAGGACTTTGCACTAGCAGCATAGGCCAAATTTACCAGACCATCTGGCACGCCTAATTCATCTTTTTTTTCGATGACAAATCCAGGGATGTCATCCGTATTCGAGAGGTCAAAACTGGCAGAAAATAATAAACTGCCCAGCTTAGCTTCTTTTTCAAAAGCCATTGCCTTGTCTTCTCTGTCTATGCACAATACCTTTGCTCCTTGCGAACAAAGAAAACGCACAACCTCTTGACCCAAATATCCCGCTCCTCCTAGCACCCAGATGCATTTCCCTACTAGAGAAAATGGAGACTTTGTGGTGCTGTGGGCATTTGAATCAGGCATTTAATCCTCCATCCATTAAGATGTTTTCACCATTGATATAGGCCCCTGCATCAGATGCTAGCAAAACGGCTAGTCCCTTGATGTCATCATTATTGGCCATCCGTTTCATTGGCACTTTTTTGTTATAATTCTCAACAAATTTCTCTGGCTGATTATTAAACAACCCACCAGGAGAGATGCAGTTAAATCGAATGTTTTTACCTGCGTTCATCTTGGCCATAAAGCGACTAAGGTTGATCAACCCAGCATTGTGGAAGAAATAATCAGGAGGCAAATCCCCCATACTGGTGCCTTCATAATTAGTTAAATCGGGCCCTTTCATTCCCATCATGGAGCTGATATTGATCACTGCTCCACCCCCACTGGCTATTATCAGGTCTGACATGGACTTTAGCAAATCCCACATCCCCGTCGCATTTACCCGCATCGATTCATCAAAATCCGCCAAAGGAGCATTGTAACCTTTCATAGGTCTGGAAACGGCATTGTTTACGAAGACATGCAATTTGCCAAACTTATCTTTTAGGCTTTTGGTAAAGCGCCCAACTGATTCGGTATCCCCTTGGTCCACTTCCATAGAGTGCACATCTAAACCTTTCTCACGAAACAAAGCAGCTGTCTTTTCTGCCGATTGTAGGTCTCTAGAGGTAGTAATGACAGTTCCTCCTGCTTCGGCCAAACCTTCAACCAGGCATTTTCCATATTGGCCCGAACCACCAGTGACTACAATTATTTTTCCTTTTAAGCTAAATAATTCTTTAACGTCCATGTTTTTCTAAATTAATCACCTTACCTCCATTTTCAAAACTTTCTTTCGCTCCTATCACTACTTGCATAATAGCAGCTGTTTTAGCGAATTCCAAATAGGGCTTTTCATCCCTAAGCGCATCAATAAATACGATCAGATTGTCCCTAAACATAGAATAAGAGTTCTGTATGTCAGCTATTTTCCAGCCCTTGTCACCGAAAAAGCTAAGCTGGAAAGTCCCACAGATATCCTTAAATAAATGTACCGTTGCTTTGATTCCATTTTCGAAAGTAACCAATACAATGTCCTCATCCTCTTCTCCGATATGCTGTACCTTTACTGGTTTTGGATCACCCAGGGTGCTAAAGAGTGCTTCCAAAAGATGGACTCCATATTTTTTCCAATCCTTCTTCCCTACTGCCGTAACCAAATGAATTTTCCCCAAGGACCTTATGCCAGTTTTCACTGTCCGACATTCCTGGGAATAACGCATTGAAGAACAGGACATGAAAACCTTACCTAAATGGTGTTGCTCAATAAAATAATCCAGATCCTCTTGGGAATAGACCAATGGTTTATCAATAAATAGTGGTATACCTGCATCCAGAAAAGGCTTGGCCATTTCCACATGGTTCTCTGGATCATCTCTACCAAGAATGACTGCATCCACCTCACCTATCAGGTCCTCAAGTTTGTCCACGACAAATGGGATCCCCGCATTTTTCGCAATGCTTTGACTAACCTCAAGATCTTGGCTCCAAACATGACTGACCGACGCCCCTGGAATACCCAGCGTGTCTATGTTAGCCTGGAGATAATCTGCCACAGCGGGATAACCTATGGCACTGATAAGTTCGCCATCAAATGTCCCATTTATGATTGAGGACCAGGAGTAGGGATGGGCATTTCCCGGGCTCATTCCTATCATTCCTATTTTTAACATGTTTCTTTCGTTTGAAGGTAAACTTGGTTCAATATTTTGTTGCCGTTACATTTCAGACTAAAGCCAACCCATTCTATCCCAATAAGGAATATTGATGAATTCCGGATCGGGAAATGGAATGGCTCCATCCATTAATTTCTTACTTAATGCTGGCTGATGGGCTGTTTCCAATGCCTTTTCCAAATAGAGCGGTTTGTCTATACCTACCAACACCGATGATACGTTTGGTTGGTCAAGAACAAATCGCGTTGCATATTCTGGCAATGTTAGTCCTTCTTCTGCTGCAAGAACAGCATAATTGGCAATGTGTTTTTCAATTTCGGCCAAAGGCGCCTTTAGATTTTTTCCACGATCACTGAGCATCCCTCGTAACAAAACAGAACGAACCACCATCCCTACTCCTTTTTCAGCTCCCAAATCAAATACCTTGCTCTGACGCTGATCCAAAAGATTATAAGGCAATTGAATCACTTCCCATAAACCTGAATTAATCGCCACTTCAGACTCCTCCACAGTGTAGGTAGAGGCACCAATAGCCATGGAAAGCCCCTCCTTTATAATGTCCTCAAAAGTACGACAAACGGCCTCATTTTGTAAAATTTCAATGTCTGCCTGGTGCAACATTAATACATCCACAGTTTCCATCCGCAGAGCTTTCAAACTTCCTTCAAGGGATTGCCGAATGATCTTTACCAAAGCTTTCTCATCAGGTAAATTTCCTGAAGCATCTCTTAAATGCTGGCATTTTGTGCAGATTACAACCTCTTTACGATGTTGGGAAAATGCTTTACCGATTAGCTCTTCGCTTTTACCATACATCCTCGCCGTATCGAAAAAATTCACGCCGGAATCTAAGGCTTGTAGCAGCAGCGCTACTGCTTCACTTTCCTGAAGCATGTCCTTTTCAGAGGTTATACCAGGACCATAGGGCAAGCCTATTTCCACTCCTCCGAAAGCTATTTGAGAAACGCCAATTCCTGTATTTCCTAAAGGCTTATTGATCATTTCTTGGCAGCGTAATAGTCCTTATCATTGCCCGCTTCTTCAGGTCCATTTTGGAAGCCTGTCACCAAGTCACTGCAATATTTAGTAAGTGTCAAAACATCTGCACCAATACTCATAAACTGGTAACCCATTTTTTGATATTCAGCCACTTTAGTTAATGGCCCAGTAGTACCCGCAAATTTCCCGTATTTCTTGGCAACTTCTACCACTTTTTGCCTGGCTTCCTGAATTTTAGGATGATCCATATCTCCTGGAGCTCCTATCGCCTGGCTGAAATCTCCAGGGCCAAAAAACAACATGTCAAAACCTTCCAGCTGAGCGATGGCTTCTATGTCTTCCAAAGGTTCTGGATCTTCAATCTGGAAGATGACAAAACGCTGTTGGTTGGCATCTCTGAGATAGTCCTTAAAATTACCAGCTGCGTAGCCTCCATCTGCATTTCCACCGTCAATGGCTCTCTTGCCAATGGGGTGAAAACGAGTCATTCCAATTACCTTCTTAGCATCCGCCAAGTTCATTATATGAGGAACCATAATGCCACTGGCATCGAGTTCTAATGGTTTCACATAATCGCTATAACTGCCTCTAGGCACTCTTACCAAGGTGTCTTTCCCTTGGGATTTGGCTGCCCATATCTGGGAAGCCAAAATAGACCAATCCTGACCTATATGCTCTTGATCTAGCCATAAACAGTCAAAACCTGCCTGAGCAGCAATTTCCACAACTCGTGCATCTGCCAGGTTTACTTTAAAAGAACAAACGTTTTCTCCGGCCCTTAACTTTTTTAGTACTAGGCTTTCTCTCATTTTTATAGTCATATCCGTTTTTTGCTTGATCAAATATAACACAGGACTCTTAGAGACACTATTACTTTTATTTTAAATAATGGTACTATTTTTCGGAATAAGTAGCTAGCCTAATTTCCAGAATATTAAGTGAAAATTGATGAATATTGATACCACTTACTATTGAGCGGTTATTTTAGGCCCTCAATTTTAATAAAGAAATTCTTTTACTCGAAAGGATCCAAACTTCAGGACAATAAGAGAAAAGGGAAGCCAATTTTTGAAACTGTTTTAAATAGTAATGAGCCAAAAAAACCCACGATTAAAACCGTGGGCCAAATGTTTTCATGCTTACAGCTAACATTTCTATTGCCAATTGCGCTTTTTTCAGACCTAGTATTAGACTACGATACAGAAATTAAAACCTAAGTCAAAAATATGGGTTACCTACTATAAATTCTTTTCCATTTCCAAGGCATAGGAAAGGTAGTAATTTCTTGCAGGAGCATTTATTTGCTGGTCAGCTAAATTTCTTAAGGGTTCAACAGGTGAATTTCCCTCTAATTCTTCCTTAAACCCTTCTCTAGCTATAATTTTCACCTCATTACTATTGTCTATAAATGCTGAAGTTCCACCAGTATGATCTTCGTGACCATGCGTATAAATAACTGCTTTAACTGGTTTATTTGATATTTTTTTAAACTTTTCGGCTACCTTCTCGGCAGCTCCCAAAGCCCGGAGCGCATCTTTGATCACTACCCCATCCTTACCAATAACCATGGAAGCATTTGAACCATCAAAGCCAACTGCCACATATACATTTTCATTCAATTGAATGATTTCTTGAATAAATTCAGAAGACTGTTTTTTTAATTTCTCAATATTTGGATGGACCGACTCCTGAACTGTGATTGCTTCCGGAGAACTTTGACAAGACTGTATAAAGATGAACCCCAATAAAAGAATTATCCCTGTAACTATTTGATGGCGTCTTTTGACATCAATGGATGGGCTTGACACGTTTTGGTATTTAATTGACTTCATGATTGTTAGCTATTTAAACCTAGTAACATTCTATTGACTCTCTAATGAATATTTTAGGTGAAATTCTTCTAATAGTGATTTTTTTAGGCCTTTTTTCCTAAGAATGCCGTAAAGGCATACTTTCCTTGTTCGTTTAAATATATAATCGAGTGGTAATCCTACTCAAGCCCTTTTTTGTCTGGATTCCAAAAAGGCTTGGTTTTAATTTGCTTGGTTTCCCATTTCAATTCCTTTCTAAAATACTGGTTTAACTGCGCACATATCCTGCTATCCCCTGCGATATAAACCATTTTCTTGCCTGACATCTTGCTAACACGCGCTTTTACCAAGTCCATAATCTCCTCTTTGGGATTAGTAGGCAACCCATAAAAATCAAAAGGTTCTGTTCCTGAAATATCTGGGAACAATTCATTTTTATTATGACTATAAATTATACTTTCTACATTTTTACCTGCAGGGAGAGCTCTATGAATCATATACAAATGGGACAATGCGGACAAATCTCCTATCATTAGGTAACTGTCTGCTGAATTGTCCACTAAAAAATTACCTTTTTTCCACTTAAAATAAACATCTTCTCCTGGCTGGCATTGTTCTACCCAATTGGACCCCATTCCCTTACTGTGAGTGGCTATGGCAAGGTCCATATATCCTTCAGATTTATTAATATCCCAAACACTATAGCTCCTTATCTTATCCTTCATTGAAACTTCTTCTTTGTCAATTCCAATTCCTAACCGTAAAAAATAGCCTGGAACAAAATCTGCCGACGCAATTCCTTCGGATTTTAATCGGATTTTATATGCTGCATCTGAAAGCTTTGTTTTTTCTACAATTAATGCTTCTTGTAACACTACCTTTTTTAAGATACTATCAATAATTCCCATTGTACCGAATTTAAATTTTGCTTGTTTTTTTCTTTTCAATCCTAATTCCATCAAATTATATATTTATAGGCATGAATTAACCGCTTAATATAATTTTAAGGCTTAAGCTACTGGTTAGCCTTATTTCTTCCTGTTCATTTTTGTCCCTGAGTTGCTACGCTTCAAGGGAGGCCCTGAGTGAATTAAATCAGGGCAGGCTATGACACAAAAACGAACCAAAAAAGTCAAGGTTCTATGTAAATCTTAACGCAAAATGAATACTCACTGGCTCAACAAAAGTTATAGTAATTATATAATGTTAGCCTTTATTTCCTCCACCATTTCCAATGGGGCTTTATGTGGCCTTCCTGTAGCTTTATCAAAATCCGATGGTACATTGTTCGCTCCAATTTGAATTCCTTCATAGATACCAGCAATAACAGTTCCTATAAAATCCCCTAAGGCCTCTTTTCGCTCTTTCTGATATGCCTCTACGGACACTGGATAATAGGAAAGACTGGTACCGTAAACTTTATTAATAATATCGGCTAATTCTGTTTGTGTAATTGGATTACCTGCAAGGTTGTATAACTGACCATTGTGTTTTTCATGCAATAGCATGTTCACGTAGGCCTGGCTCAATTCTCCCCGGCTCGTGTAAGCACATTTCCCCTCGCCTGCACAATTCCTAATTCCGTCCTCTTCAATATATTGGTTAATGTATTCAAGATCAGGCTCGATATAAATTCCATTCCTGCCGATAACCCATTGGAGACCGGAAGCTTGTACATCTTTTTCAGTCTGCCTATTACTTGATACCACTGGGCTAAACGCAGTGTTTTTCTCATCTCCAATTATACTTGTATAGACTATTTTTTTAACTCCATTTAACTTTGCTGCTTCAATAACATTTCTATGTTGTTGGATTCTTTTTTGAGGCTCATCCATACCAGAAACAAGTAAAACCACATCAATATCTTTCAGTGCTTCGTCGAATTGTCCCCGATTATTGTAGTCACCCTTTCTAATTTCAACGCCAAGGTGTTTAGCTCTTTCTGGTGTCCTGGCAATTCCTATTACTTGCTCTATTCCAATTTCTTTCACCAATTGTTTCACAATGGATGCGCCCAATTTTCCACTTGCAGATGTTACGGCTATTTTCATGTCTTTTGATTTTTTAGATTACAGTCAGTCACAGTTGGGAATGCTACCCCTTGACTCATTTTAATTTAATCAAAGGTCGTAATATCACATTGGTATATAAAGGTAAATGCGCTGCTAAAAATGGTAAATATGGGAATGAGAATCTTCAATGACTAGGTCTATACTCCTTAGGACTATTCGATGCAATCATTTTGAATACTACTTGTTCAGACAAAATAAGCAGCAATCAATGCGGCAAAAACAATCAGTAAAACTCCTGGTAAAATATCTTTTTTCAGTATTTTATGAGCTGTAAACAAGACAATTGTTGCCTTCACCAAGGTATTGGAAACCGCCGCCAGGGATATTGCCCGAATGGCTACGCTTGGCTCAACCGTTCCTGACACCTGGCTCATCTCCGCCATTGTGAGTGTAATTGCATCCACATCTGTAAACCCTGCGGCAATTGCTGACAAGTAAATCCCCTTATCACCAAAATTAATCTGAGCGATATTCGCTATAACAATAACAGCGGCATAAAGGCCACCAAAAATTAATGATTTCTTCAAGGAAAAAGGTTTTTCTACGTTGACCTCCTCAGCAATGGCTTCATGTTTCCCATCTTTCATGTAAAGGAACCAACAATACAAACCACCTACTACTGCTGCAGCAGTCATAGGTATCCACATCTCTTTGATGAGACTTGAATTTACAACAACTACTTCCACTAGTATACGAAGAAACATAGTAATCCAAGAAACGATGATCGCAATGGTAAATGCTTTGGATAAGGTTGGACGACCTTTACTTTGAGAAGAAAAAGACAAGGTTACTGCCGTACTTGAAACCAAGCCTCCAATGAAGCCAGTTAAAACAATTGCTTTACGGTTTCCAATAAGCTTTTTTAGAAAATAACCAACCATGCCTATAGCAGTCACTAAGACGACCATTAGCCATATATTTCTGAGAATCAAAACATCAAACGGGGAAGGAAGCGTAGGCTCATCCGGAAGTATTGGTAGCACAATGGCTGTCATAAGGCCAAATTTGGCCAAACTGACAATCTCTTCTCTGGTAAGCATTTTACTAAACTCATGCAGCTTTACTTTAAAAGAAAGTAAAACCAAAACAATTATGCCCAAAGCTGCAGCAAGTTCTATTTCGCCATAGTAGCATATAATACCGATTATAATGGTGAGCAGTGCGGCTACTTCGGTGGTCATTCCAAAGTCTCTCTTTTTAACAGTGCCAATGTAGGCCACAACTAAAAAAGCTCCTGCAATAACCATAGGAATGGCAAATCCCCAAGGTGAATCCATCAATTCACCTAACATTGCAGCTGAACAACCAATAAGTGCTAGCAAAGGAAAAGTACGAATCCCACCAAAAAGAAATTGTTGCGCTTCATCGGACTTTTTAAATTCCCGTTCTAGCCCAATCAATAAGCCGATTGCCAATGCCACTCCAAAATGGTAAAATAGTTCACTCATAAATTATCTCTATAAAATGGCTTCAAGCCTATTTTTTGCCGTGAACATGCAAAAAATAGGTGTTAGCTTTATTCGTTATTAAAACAAAACCAATACACTTTCTCAATTATGCAGACCACTCTAAATAGCAAACATTAATTTCTTCCTTAAACAAGGTGCGTATTTAATATCTAGAATTAAATCATGGTTAGCATTTGCTCTTTGATGCTTCCGGTCTTATAGATTTTGCCTTTCGAATAAAGTCTTCAATTTGGTATTGGGATCATTTCAACCAAGGTTACAAAAAAAAGAGGATACCCTGTTTGATATAAGGGTAAATAAATTAGAATAATATGAAAGCTCAATTTGTGAATCAATTCTCTCAAGCCAAACGAACTAAGTGAAGTATAACTGAAATTTGATTTATCTACGCCTAACCTTAAGGTTACACTCAAGACAAGCTCATCCCCCTATTCTTTATCTTCCTGAGCATTCAAATATTTAGCCAAGACAAACCCCATGCTAAAGCATCCTTGCAACAAATAGCCACCAGTTGGCGCATACCAGTCCAGCATTTCTCCAATAGCATAAGAATTAGGTAATTTCTTTAACTGAAAATTTCCATCTATTTCATCTAGATCGACACCACCTAAAGTTGATATTGCTTCATCCAATTCTCCTGCAGATTTGATAACAATGGGTACAGACTTGATTGTTTTCACCAGCATCTCTGGATTTGAAAAGGTATCTTTGTCACAGCATTGCTTTAACAAGGCAATGGCCGTACGGTCAAGATTTAAATCCTTATTCAAAACATCGGTCACCTTGATTTGTCGAGAACGTTTGTATTTTGCCTTCAACTGATCTACTGTCATGGTAGGTTTTAAGTCCAAATGGATAATGAGACTTTCTTCGTCAAGCAATTTTTCTTGAATCTTTTGACTCAAGGCATAAATGGCATTGCCCTCAAGTCCAAATTTGGAAATATTCAACTCTCCTTTAGAACTATGCCCATCGAAAGACAGGGCTATATTCTTTAAAGGTTTCCCTTCGTGTGTAGCGATAAAGGTTTTATCCCAATCTACCTCAAAAGCACAATTAGCTGCTCTAAATGGCTGCACGCTTATCCCGCGATCTTCAAAAGTTTTTTTCCATCCCCCATCAGAACCAGTTACCTTCCAGCTTGCCCCTCCCATCGCAAACACAACAATATCAGTATCAATGTCTTTCATATCACGAAAACACAAATGCCCCTCCCCATTCCAGCCTTCCCATTTTGTATCTAGCTGAAATTCGATATTCCTGTCTGAGATAAAAGTTGTAATTTTATTAAGTACCTCAATAGGCTTAATTCCGAGTTTTGGAAAAACCCGATTACTTGAGCCGATGAAAGTTGGGATTTCATGTTTACTTAGCCAACTCATCAGGTCCTGATTGGTAAATTGATGGAGGACAGGAGTCATAAACTCTTTAGGAAAGTATTGATTTGTGAGTGCTTCTAAGCCAGCATTAAAGGTCAGGTTCAAGCCACCTTCACCAGCAACTAAAAATTTTCGACCTACTGTCTTTTTCTTATCAAAAATGGTCACTTTATACTTTTTAGTGTCTAGCTCTGCTGCGAGAATAAGTGCCGCAGGACCTCCACCAATAATTATTAACTTCTTCATTAAAAAAACAAGTAAATTATTAACCCTGATAATTTAAGGAAGTTTTCCAACCATCCTCGACAAGGAATGTACGTACCTAAATGAAAATCAAGCTTTATTTAAACTTAGGGTTTCCAATTCTTTTTCAATGTGCAAAATACGATCTATATGTTTGTCTGCCAATTTTTGATGTAACGCATCAAAGGACAAAATTGGATTTCGCACATTGGGAGTAGCGTAAATACCTTGCCGGTAAAGCAGGCGTTTAAAAAAATGAATGGAGATGTCAAGGTGTTGATTGGAAAAGGCCAGAACAGGTATAATCTTCTCAAACAGCGCTTCCGCTTCCTTAGGTTTTCCTTCCTCATAGAGACGATATATAGTCGTATAAATGGAATGCATGCCTGTTGGCATAAAGGCATGGACACCACGATGCAGCCCTTCAACCATTTGGGAAACTGCCCAACCTCCACTTACGTTCAATTTCCCTTTCGTCAATTCCAAAATCCGTGAATATTTGAGACCTGCCGGAACAGTTTCAATTTTTAAACATCTGAAAGCAGGCACTTCTTCAAACAAATTACAAATAAGGTCGTCCGGCAACCCGTATCCCGTGGCATTCCAATCTTGGAGCATGATCATTTCTGGCCCAAGTGTAGCCAATTCCTCAAAGTGATTACTGAATTGTTGCTCATCCACAAACGGGATTTGGAACAACACATTTTTACAGCCCAGCTTGATATAGTTTTTCAATAGGACTTTGCTTTTGGATAAATCCTGTTCCCCTGCTCCTCCAATAACCGGCACCCTATCCTCCACCGTTTCTAAAACAAGAGTGAGCATCTTTTCTCGCTCGAGATAGGAAAGTTTATAAACCTCAGCAGCCATTGCAGGCACTAAAAAACCAGCAACCCCTGCATTTAAAGCATTAAGTACATTGTCTTTTAACGCCTTATAATCAATTGTATCCTCCTGGGTAAAAGGTGTATTGAGTACCGTGACAATTCCTTTTAGCGGGTAAAGTTCCTTTTCAAATGGCACTTTGTCCTTAATCTCCATTTTTATTGTTTGATAATCCAAACATCAGTAACACGTGACTGCTTTCTCCAATTCAAATGATCTTCATCTGGTTTGTCGAAGCTAAGCTTCAATTTACCATCCTTAATCAAATCTTGTGAAAGGGGGAATTCTTTAAATTCTTCAAAGTCCTTTTTATACTTTGTAGGTTGTAGCCGCTGCCCGTTAGCTCTCAATAGGGCCTCCCCATAACCTGAAACACGAATCAAATAATCGGAATTAGCTTCCAACTCAGTGTATTCCAAAGTGGGTCTAAATTGAAACAATTGTGTTGAAAGCCGTTTTCTGCTTAAACCGTCATTTTCCCATAGAAAATCTATCGCATCATTTGTTTTGGAGGTGACATGCATGGCATCGGCACTGGATATATTGTCATAAAAACCACCTTCTCCTGCGAGTTCATAATTTTTAATAAATTTCAAGCGTTCTAATTTTTCGGTCTCAGTTTTAAACGTGGCGATTTTTTTAAACTCATCTTCCAACCACCATCTATTGTTCAAGGGATAATCTATAAAATCAAGTACCGCTCCTCTTTCTGCACCACTTGCCTGGTATTTTTCAACACTACTCTGAGCCCCTATGGATTGAAATAGTTTTTCACCATAATCAAAAACAATCCTCTTCAAGTCTTGAGAAACAGGTTCAGTATCCGCTTTGTTGAGAAGTTTCAAGGCTTGCTTCATAGCTTTATCAGCACCAATGGTATTGGCTTGGGATAAGATTGAATAGGCTTCGGTTTCAAGCATTTTTTCATAAGCCTGTCTGTCTTGAATATAAGCGTCGTAATAAGCCCTCATCACTAATTGTTGCCACCTCCAATTATCAGCCAATTCGGGATGGTTTTCTTCCAACCTTTTCCACAATGCCAAGGTTTCCTTAATTGACTCATTTTTAGCAATTGGACCATCCCAGTTCTCTTCCAAAGCAAATATACCTTGTGCAGCAGCTTCAGCGACGGCTGGACCAAAGAAGAATTGGCTGTATTCAAAAATGATTTCTTTGGGATCTTTATCGGGATTTACTCCCAATTGACTCCAAAGCACTTTGTTAACATCATCATGGGTACCATCAGAATAGGTTATGAAACCATCTGTAAATTGGCTGTCTCTATTAAAAAGCTCAGTATACATCAAAGGCTGAGGATTACTAGGTTCCCTGCCCAATGTCAATGCAAAGGCTTGATCCCAATTGTCTACAGGATATTGGCACCTAACGGTATGGGTAATGTCCGGATAAAATCGATGCTGGTATTTTTCGGGCAATAACTTTCTCTCCAAAGTAATAGGAGGACTACTTGGTCCGTACACCAAGCCTTTGAGCCAATCAGGGTTATTCTGTTCTAAGTAATCAAAAAAATATTCTACTTTTTCTTTATTGAAGCCCTGCAAAGAAACCCAAATCCCCGCATCCGGATGATACTGCTTCAAAATTTCTGATAAATCGTTTAAATAGGGGATCAACTGGGCAGGATGGTTTTCACCCGGGTCACCACCCGGAACAAAAACACCATCTAACCTAGGGCATTTGGCATAAAATGCTTCTTGTTCTACTAACCCTTCTTGATGTGCATTTTCTATGGTCAAATCATGGGGGGCAGGTGTCCATACCCAATATTCTGCATCGTATTTTTCGCAAATTTTACTTAACTCCACCTCCATTACTTGAGGGTTTACCTTAAAGTGAGGACTTGAATTGGGTTTTTGAAAAGGAATATTTTCAAAACTATTGGCACCAAAAAGCACTTGCTCTCTAAAATGTTGGTCAAATTGCTCCACCGTCCAGGAATCCCAGGAATTGGCGGTATTCCGATACCCAAACTGATGCCCACGTAAGGCGTATTCCGGGGCTTCTGAAAAATCTATATTCGAATCAATAATAATATTACCACTGTTCATTTTGGCTGTTCTTAGGAATTTACCGATCCCATATAAAATCCCTCGAGCATCTGCCCCAATGATCCAAATGGTATTTTTGTCCCCTTTGTTTTCATGAAAAACACGATAGCCTTCCTTTTGAAATTCTTGTGAATTTATGCTATCACGTAAAGGAATACTCTCACCAAACAAATTCTTTTCACTAGCTAATGCTAGCGCAATGGTGGTTTTGGCATCCCAGTTATTCGTTATATCAAGAGGAAGAGCTGTTCGCTTTTCAATTTCTTCCAGAAGAATATCTCCCGCAGTTTCCTGAATAGGCGATTTAATTTGGGCCGAAATCAGGATTTTTGCCTCTGATAGGTTCACTCCTTCTTGGTTTTTTACCGAGCAAGCCATTATAGCACTAGTTAAAATTAATGCCAGCCAAATTTTCAGGTTTATTTTCATCTTATTTTATTTATCTAGTGAAGTTTTACCGGTCCAATAAAAATGAACCTTTAAAGGGCAAAAGTTGGATGAATTCTGACGCCCGTAATTAAATACTGTTAGTTTAACAAATACGACTATGGTAAAACCAGAGCCAAAATTAAAAATCCTACACAAAAATGCTTACTCCATATTTTTAAAAAGATTTAGTAGTATACTAACGCTGGATAGCAGACCCTAATGTAGAAAATCTTGCCTATTTTAAATATATTGAGCAACATGATTACAAGCCTTTCATACAAAATAAGGTACCCTAAAAATGTACCTTTATTACAATGGCTGTATATTAGCAAACGTAAAATTACAACTGGGACAAGCTTCCCTATCATTTAGCATAAATTATGAAGCGCATATTTTCGAACTTACTGTTTAAAGTTTTTATTGCCATAGTATTGGGTCTTATTTTCGGGCAATACCTACCTGAATCAATCAATCGCGTATTTACCACATTTAATGCTTTTTTCGGACAGTTTTTAAATTTCGCTATCCCATTAATAATAATGGGGTTAATAATGCCAGCAATAGCTGATTTAGGAAAAGGAGCAGTGAAATTATTGTTAATGACTGCTGCCATTGCTTATGGCTCCACCTTGTTTTCAGGTTTTATGACCTACATTACTACTTCTGGTATTTTTCCCATGCTGTTGGAATCACATGTCAATGGAGCTGCTCCAATTGCAGAAGAAGGCCCTAAACTAACACCTTATTTCAGTATAAATATTCCTCCTTTACTCGACGTGATGTCAGCGCTTGTTTTTGCTTTTGTAGTTGGAATAGGCCTTTCTTCGCAGGAAGAATCAAATTTAAAATTGATGGTGAGAGACTTTCAAAAAATCATCATGCAATTGATAGAGAATGTAATTATCCCTCTCTTGCCGCTTTTCATTTTGGGTATTTTCACCAAAATGTCCTTTAGCGGACAAGTTTTTTCAATTTTTTCGGTTTTCATAAGCATTATTGGGGTAATTTTCACCTTACACGTTCTATTATTATTGCTTCAATACATCATTGCAGGAGTAGTTACGAAGAAAAACCCTTTTAAATTATTGCTTAACATGATGCCTGCTTATTTTACGGCGTTAGGCACCCAATCTTCTGCAGCCACCATTCCTGTGACCTTAGAACAAGCCCTTAAGAATGGTGTTTCCGATAAAATTGCAGGTTTTGTTATTCCCTTATGTGCTACCATTCACCTGTCTGGCAGTATCATGAAGATCACTGCTTGTGCCATGGCCTTGATGATATTATTTGGTATGCCATATACCTTTTCGCTCTTTTCAGGTTTTATTTTTGTTTTGGGTATCGCTATGATTGCAGCGCCAGGAGTACCTGGAGGAGCCATTATGGCCGCAGTAGGCATCTTGCAATCCATGCTCGGCTTTAACGAAGAGATGATAGGTTTAATGATTGCGCTATACATCGCCATGGACAGTTTTGGCACTGCCTGTAATGTCACTGGAGATGGCGCTATTGCCATTGTTTTGGATAAAGTCACTGAAGAAAAGGAGGTTTTTCAAAACTTAAACAGCTGGAATTCAAAACATTACTCACTCTAAACACTTCAAAAACTATTGAATAGAAAGAATGCAGAAGACCCTATTTTCGACCAGTGGTTCAAATGCATTCTTTCCTTTCTAGGTTTAACTGAATCTTTCCATTAATTTTTATGGTTTGATTTCCTGTATGCCCAATAAAAAAATTGAGGCAATACAGTTAATGAAAGGATCATACAAATCAATAATCCTCCAACAATCATAATCGCCAAAGGCTTTTGAATTTCGGAACCCATTCCTGTTGATAACGCTGCAGGAAGCAATCCCATTGACCCCATTAAAGCGATCATTACAATAGGTCTGATGCGGCTATAAACACCGTTAGAGATGGCATCTTTTAAGCACATGGTGCGCAGATTTTCCTTCATTTCGGCAATTAAAATAATCCCATTAATTGTATTTACACCAAAAAGAATGATAAATCCTATTCCTGCAGATATTCCGAAAATAGTTTGTGTGGCCCAAAGTGAAGCAAAGCCACCTATAAAGGCAAAGGGGATGGTGCTGGCAGCAATAAGCGTGTCCTTCAGGTTCCCGAAGTTGAAATACAACAGGAACAAAATTAACAGTAAAACTGCTGGTACAATGGCTGTTAACTGTTTAGTAGCTCTTTCCTTACTTTCGAATTCTCCAGCCCAAATCATTTTATTGGCTTTTGGTAATTCAACATTATCCGCCACTTTCTTTTTGGCCTCGGCTATAGTGCTTCCTAAATCTCGGCCTTCGATACTAAAACCAACAGCTATGTAGCGGCTACTTCCCTCTCTATAGATAAAAGTTGGACCGGTAATGAAACTGATATCAGCAATTTCTCTCAGGGGAATCTTTTTACCTGCCATGGTAGGGATTAAAATTTCTCCGATTCTATGTTGGTCATCCCTGTATTCTTTTTGGAAACGAAGGCGGACATCAAACATACGTTCATTGTCGTAGAAAGTGGTCGCAGCCCTACCTCCAATGGCCATTTCAACTACGGACTGTGCCTCTTCCATTGATACGCCATATTTACCCATTTTACTTTCGTCTAACTTGATTCTCAACTCAGGCAAGCCAATGTTACGGTAAACATTTAAATCTGTAATTCCTTCTACATTTCTGATGTTGTCAGCAACCTTATCGGCATATTTTTCTAATTCAAACAAATCATTTCCAAATATTTTTATGACCAATGAGCTTTTTACTCCAGCTACATATTCCTCAACATTGTCTTGAATTGGCTGGCTAAAGCCTAAAACTATTCCAGGATAACTTTGAAGGGTTTGCCTCATTTCATCAATCAACTCTACTTTGCTTTTATTGCTTACCCATTCGTTTTCAGGATAAAGCTGAATGTGAAATTCATTGTTAAAAAATCCAGTAGGATCTGTGCCATCATTGGGTCGGCCAGTTTGTGTCAAGACAAATTTCACTTCCTCAAATTCTCTGATTTTACCTTTCATTTCTTTCGAAATCCTTACAGATTCTTCAAGGTTAACGCTATTAGGTAGTGTAGCCCTTACATACAAAGCCCCCTCGTTGAGTTTGGGGATGAATTCTGTTCCATAAAACATAAAACTCACAGTACATGCCAATAAGATTGCTGCAAACCCTACAAGGATTGCTTTTCTTCTTTTATTACTCCATAAAAAAAGCTTAAACAGATTGGTACGGAAAAAACGTGAAATAAAATTTTCCCTTTCAACAATGTTTTTGGTCAATAATACTTTACACAATGCGGGGACATAAGTGATACTTAAAATAAGCGAACCCAACAAGGCATATCCCAATGTAAAAGCCAATGGAGAGAACATTTTTCCCTCAACCTTTTGAAAAGAAAAAATTGGAAGCAATGCCACAATTAATATTATTTGAGCAAACACAATATAGGTTGCTACACTTCCTGTGCTCCTTTTTATCAATCCCAATTTGCTTGTTCGATTGAATCTGGCCATCCCCAATTGATGGGCTCGTTTCTCCATGGCGACAAATACGGTTTCCACTATTACTAGCGTGCCTTCCAGTAATAAACCGAAATCTATTGCACCCATCGATATTAGGTTGGCGGGCAAACCCTGAATGCGAAGCATTATTAATGCAAAAAGAAATGAAAGTGGTATTACAGAAGCTACAATAACCGTTGTTCGCCAATTGAATAGGAAAACAAAAACAATAATAGAAACCAAAAGGATTCCTTCAATTAAGTTTTTGCTAACCGTTCCTACTGTTGCCTCTACAAGTTCCGTGCGATCGATAAATGGCTCAATCTTGACATCTTTGGGCAATACCCGGTCATTTAGATCACTTATTTTTTCTTTCAACCTGGCAATTACATCCCCGGGATTTTCTCCTCTGAGCATCAAAACAACACCTTGAACCAGGTCGTCATCATCCTGTAGGGTTACCTGCCCCAATCTGGGTTTTGCCCCTAAACTTACTTCTGCAACGTGCTTTACTAAAATAGGTGTTGAACCTCTAACTTCAATTAATATGTTTTCAATATCACCTATGCTTTCCAATAAACCCACACCGCGAACAACATAGGCTTGTGAACCTCTTTCGATCACATCTCCACCTACATTGATGTTCGTTTTGGATACAGCTTCAAACACTTCCAATGGAGAAAGGTCGTAGTTTGCCAACTCTGTTGGATTTATTTTTATTTCGTAAATCTTTTCTTCACCTCCAAAACTTACCACATTCGCAATTCCAGGAACGGCTACGAGTTCACGTTCTATCACCCAATCCTGAATAGCAGTCAGCTCCTTTATAGGCCGATCACTTTTTATTACATAGCGAAAAATTTCACCCGTCGCACCGAAAGGGGGTTCTATTTCTGCTTGGGCTCCCTCTGGAAGGTCAATCCCCTGAAGCCTGTTTGCAGCGTATTGCTGGGCATAAAAATCATCAATACCGTCTTCGAATATTACAGTAACTACAGACAAACCAAATAGAGAAATAGAACGAACTTCCGCCTTTTTTGGGATAGTGTTCATCTCCTTCATGATACGTAGCGTAACAAATTTCTCAACTTCTTCTGCACTTCTTCCAGACCATTGTGTAATGATTCTAGCTCTGGTATTGGTTACATCCGGAAAGGCTTCAATCGGCGTATTAAGATAACTTATGACTCCTGCAACCACCAATAATGCGGTTAGAAAAAATACAATGATGGAGTTTTTTAAAGAAAACCCTACTATTCCCTGAACAAATTTCTGCATCTCAATTAGTTTTGGAAGTTTTTAATTTGCTCGTATATCAGTAAATGATTTTTTGAGATGATAATTTCATCATCATTTATTCCTTTTGAAAGAAATGTTTTATTCCTACTATTGGAAAGAATATTTACCTGCCTTATTTCAATTTCGCAGTCGCTATTATGGATGACAACAAAATTTTGGTTGTTGTCAAAAACCAAAGCAGAAGTAGAAATGGACAAAGCCTCGGTTTTTAAATCCTTTAAAGCTATTACATCTACGATCATTCCTGGCTTTAGCTTATAATCAGTGTTTTTTAAAACCACTCTTGCTTTTAATACCCTAGCTTCCGTGTCAAGGATAGGTGATATAGCTTCGATTTCCCCGTTAAAAAATTCATCAGGATAGGAAAGTGTTTTAATGTTTACCTTCATCCCTTTTTGTATATTCTTCACATTGGCAGCATAAACATTTACCATTACCCATACTTCATCCAAGTCAGATATGGTAAACAAGGATTCTCCATCGGTTGAAATTTGGTTACCTGCCGCGATGGATTTACCAGTAACTATCCCTGCTGTAGGAGACTTAATTTGAAATACTCCTTTTTCCAAACTTGCACTGTACAAACTTAGATTGGCATTTATCCTTTCCAATTCAGCTTTTAAAGCATCCTGTTCACTATGAGCTACAAGTAAATCTTTTTGAGAAGCAATACCATCGTCAAACATTGATTGGACAGATTGCAATTCTCTCTCAGCAACTATCAATTGAGAAGAAACTATTTTTGACCGGGATTGTAATTCAGACAGATCGGTACTCCGCAATTCTGCAAGCACTTGCCCTTTGGAAACGATATCACCCAAGGAAAAAAAAGTATTGGATATTATCCCAGAAACCAAGCTTCTAAAATGGATGACCTTGTTCGGATTGGGCTCTATCACACCTGTAAGCGGTATACTGACAGTTACATTTTGATTTTTAGGTTTTTCCAATTCAATTTTTGATTTGAAAGCTTCGTCTAAACAGTAATGTTTGTTTTTTGGAGTTGCCTTTTCTTCATTAGATTTTTGGCAACTGCCGAGAAGGAATGCCCCAAATAGGTAGCAAATCAGCTTCATCTGTATTCTCATGGTATTCATTTTTTTTAAATATTTTATTTAATCAAATCTGTTCCAACAGTGTAGTTTAGCTCTTCTGCTTTCTCAAGTGCATTTTTTGCCGCTTCCAGAATGATCTCTTTATTCACCAAATAAGCCTCAAGAAAATCAAGGTATTCTAGCAATCTGATGTTTCGACTGATATAGTTATTAGTGTAGCTTGTGAGTAAACTATCCAATTCCATCTCATACCCTGCTTCTATTTGATCGAGAAACTGAATGGCGGCATAAAGATTTTTATAGGCAAGTGAAACTTCATTTTCTATACTCAAATCTTTATGGTGGACATGAATTCGGGATTGCTCAATCCCTATTTTTGCTGCTTTGATGTTTCCCTGATTCCGGTTAAAAAAAGGCAAATCCATCGTCAATCCAAAGCCTACGAAATCCTTAATGAAATTTCCTCCTCTATCATAATTTACACCAAGTGCGATATCAGGAATTCGTTTGGCCTCCTCATAAGCTTTTAATCTGGTATTGTATGCTACATTCAATTCAGCTATTTTAAAATCTGCACGGTTTTCCCTTGCCAGATCAATTAAATCACCAAAAACTATCTCCTCGAACTGCTGAACATCTAATAAATAACCATCCTCAGTAATTTTCAATTGTGTGGGGGCTGGTAATCCCATCAATAATTTCAATTCCTTTTGTACCTCATTTACCTCTGTATTTAATTCATTGATATGTTGAGCAATTTCCAACTCGAGGGCCTTAAGCCTAATGTATTCGCCTTTAGGAATGTTTCCTTGCCCTACTTGCTTTTTATAGGCTTGTGTGAGTTGACCTATTGAGGTAATTTGAGTTTGATAGACCGCTCTACTGAATTGCAAATATTGTAAGTTAGTCAGTCGATTTCGAAGTTCAATTTTAAGATTCCGCAACAAATCTTCGAAATATTGTATGGATTGGTCCGCTGTTACCTGCTCCAATTCCAAAAGTTTTTTGCGTTTTCCTGCGGTAAGAATGAGTTGCTCAATTTGAACTCCAAATTGCTGGTTTCTGCCAAAATCCCCATTCGAATAAAATGGCGGTAAAAAACCATCCGCGCCAGCATGTTCAATTTGAGATTGTGTAGCCCATAAATTGACCTCACTGATTTCAATTGTCGGATTGGGCCATAATTTAGCTTGCAATACCATCGCCTCGGCTTTTGGGATTTCCAAGCGTTCCGCAATAAGTATTAGGTTTTCTTTTAGAAAAACAGCTTCAGCCTGTTCCCGACTTAAATTTAGGGTGTCCTGTGCCTTTGTGAGAAAGGGCAATGATAAAAGAATGAGAATGAATTTTCCTGACCTAATAATTTCCATTATAGTACATCTAGTAATTAAGATGCAAAAGTCAGCACAACAACCTTAAAATGACCTTAAGGTGGATAAAATTTAGCTTAAAATAAAGTTTAGTGTAAAAATGTTAATGTTATGGGCTGTGTTTGAATAAGTAATTGTGGAAGAATGAAGTTCCATAATTTTCTTAGTAAGGATAAGCCCGAGACCCTGGCCCATTTTACCTACACTATTCTCGCCTCTGAAAAAGTGATCAAATAGGTAATCTTGTTCTTTTAGGGTAATTGGTTTGCCTGAGTTTATTATTTGAATTTTCAATTGATTTTCTTCGGAACAATCAATCAATATTTCAGCTTTTGAATTGTCACTGTAGGTTACACAGTTAACCAGTAAGTTTTGTATAGCCTGACTGATTAATGTTTGATTCATTGAAATGATAAGTTTGTTTTCATTTACTTCATGATGGGTATAATTTACTTCAAAATTAAAACCTGGATAAATAACCTTAAGTTCTTCAATAATATCAAAGAACATTTCGTCAATACGCAATTCTTGTTTATTTATTTCTTGTCCAGATTCAATTTTTGAAATTTCAAGCAACACATTAATAATACTACCTAACGATTTTGCTTTTACTATTTGACTTTCAATTTTAGGCTTAACTTCTTCAATTTTATCATAGTTATTTATCCTTTCAAGTTCGGAAACCAAAACTGAAATAGGCGTTTTCAGCTGATGTGAAATGTGATGGATCGTGTGCTTTTGAAATAGAAACGCTTCATTAGTCCTTTTCAACAACTCATTAAATATTCGCGTTAATTGTGTCAACTCATAGGAGGATGTTTCTATTGCCAACTCACCAAATTTTTCCTTGCCAGCCTCATATTTTTTCAGATTTTCTGTAAGTTCAGTAATTGGTTTGGAAATATTACTGGATAAAAACCAGGAAATCAGAATCACTACCACTGTTATAAATAAAAAAATCCCGATTAGAACTATCCTTAAAAAAGCAATTTTGGTGTAGCCAAAGGCATCAAATGCCTTACTAACAGCATAATAATCTCCATCGCTTGTTACTACATAAACACCGATTAGGTCATAATTTTCTTCTTTGGTTTCTACCCATTTTTGACTAGGAGAAAGTTGATTGAGAATACTTTCTGCTTTACTAATATCCAAACTATCTAAACTGGCAAAAATAAGGCTTTTGTTCGAGTCATAGACAAGTAACTTCTCATCATAAAAATCATTAATATCCTGCTGGTCAATCAGAAAAGAAATGGTTGCGCTTTGCTGTTTAAAATTTTCAATCAGTTTAATGGTTGTGTGAATTTTTTCATTCTGGTGTTGTTGAAATTCTTCTTCCCTGTATTCATAGAACAATACATAAATAAGGACAAGTGAAACGGCTGTCACGAAAACTACAGTAGTTGAAAAATAAATTAATATCTTATTCCTTATTTTCATTTTAGATCGAGATAGTATCCGTATCCCACCTTGGTTTTTATCGTTTTTTTATCGAAAGGTTTGTCCAACTTATTTCTTAAAAAATTCACGTATACCTCTATAGTATTTGTATTTGCATCAAAAGAATTACCCCAAATTTCTTTAATCAGATCAGCTTTTGATACAATTTCACCTTTTTTTTCTATTAATCTTCGGAGAACTTGATATTCCCTGGGAGTTAAACTTATTTCCTTTCCTTGCCTGAAAACTTTTTTTTGACTGTCGATCAGAGTAATGTCATCTGCGGATAAATGAGAGCTATTTTCAGAAGTTAAATCATTGCCTTTAAACCTTTTGAAGAGAGATTTTACTCTTAAAATAAGCTCTCTCATGTAAAAGGGCTTGGTAAGGTAGTCATCTGCTCCGCAATCAAAACCATGTATCTTGTCCTCTAATTCACCAAATGCAGTTAGCATAATAACCGGAGTAGAAGTATTGTATTGCCTAAAGTCCTTACATAGATCAAATCCATTTTTCCCAGGTAGATTGATATCCATTACAATACAATCGAAATTGTGTTTTTTCAATATTCTTTCTGCCAATCGTCCCTCATAAACACATTCAGTATTCAAATTTTCAGCTCTCAGTGCATCACTTATATTCTTACTCAAAGTTGGGTCATCCTCTATAATTAATACTTTCATAAATCCAAAACTAGTGAATTAAATACTTTAGGCTAAAGAACGTCTGTAAGAATACAATCATTATACACTTTAAAACCATGATGGCTGATCAAAAGTTTTAAAGTTATAAAATTCATTGGCCTTTTAATGCATAGGGTTGAATAAAACCTTAATAATTGAAATATCCAACCAAAAATAAAATTAGATATGAGAAAAAATGCCGGCAATTATACGATGTATTATTTGCCATTGAGATAAAAAGGACTCAAAAGACTCTCAATTACGTCTAAGATTCAAATAATTTATTTTTCATAACAATAATAATGTTAGCGGAAATAATGTAGCTCAAATTAACACTTTCGGTTGTACTCACCATTGAGACTCCCGAGATACAAAAATAATAGCCTCAGGGGCTGGAATCAAATATTTATTGTTTCACCCGTAAAAATTGATAAATTTAGGAGGCCATCCCCTGATAATAACAATGAGCACACCACGATTTTCGCAGTATTGTCCTTTTTTTTAGGATCAATACTAATAAATCTCTACCAGTGTTAGCTACTCTAAGTCATTTTACTAAAGTCTTAGGATCCATTTAAATCAATGTTGCGATTTAGCCATAGAAATAGACAATTAGGTAGTTTTATTTTTGTCTTTAATACCAATACTCTTACCTGAACAACATTCATTGAAAATAGTAAGTGCTTTGATTGTTTTTTTGCTCTTTTCATGGGCTATGTCAACCAAAGACATTAGGGGGCTTCGCAAGGGAAATGTAGGATTATTTGAGTAAGCGGATACAAAAACCTTTTCAAGTACTTTTCCTGCAATCGGGCCTTTGTGCACTATACTTAGAATTTTACCATAAACCGGTGGCGCATACATATCATAGAGTTCAGGAGTTAGTTTGCGTTTACTTTGTTTATTCTCTTCCTCTTTATCCGGTGCCATATTAATTTATTTTAGATAATCTCTGAAGATACGAATTATCCCATTTTAATCAACTACTTAACTCTTTTTCCAAAAAATTTCTAATGGCATGCGCCGTATCTTTTGGATGGCTCATATGTGGACAATGGCCTTTGGCATCTATTATTTTTAAGGTATTATTTGGAACATTCTTGTGGATGTATTGTCCCACGGACACAGGTGCTATCATGTCATCTGAACATTGAATGGTTAGGCTATTAACTGGAATTAAAGGAAGGTCTTGCCTATTGTCTGACAAAAAAGTCACCCTGGCAAACTGCTTCGCTATTTCAGGATCAATAGAACAAAAACCATCAGCCAATTCACTGGTAAGTTCCTTCCCGTTTTGGGAATCCATTATGTTCGGAGCTATAGATCTGGCCCAACTTATATAGTCTTCTTCCATAACCTCCATTAAGGCATCAATTGTTTCTTGGTCAAAACCGCCTTTGTAATCTCCTTTACTTATATAACATGGCGAAGGACCTATGAAAACAAGTTTTTCAAAAACATCTGGTCTTTTAATGGACACCAAAGCTCCTATTATACAACTAACTGAGTGTCCTATAAATATTGCATTTCTTAATTCCAAGGCATCACAAATCTCAGTTATATCATTTGCATAGCCATCCAATGATGAATATTTTCGGGAATCATAAGTAGCTAAATCTGATTTCCCAGCTCCCACATAATCAAATAAAATTAGCTTATACTCTTTGGTGAAAAAATTTACCATGTACTTCCAGGCATTCTGATCACACCCGAAACCATGGGCAAACAACAATACTTTGGTTCCTTCGCCAAAGACATTTATATTGTTTCTTTTCAAAACATCCGTCATATATGAATAAGGGTTTATTATTTTAAATTATTAATAATACCTCGTTTAAAAATGTAATATTTCTCCAGGTCAAACTCCAAACATTAATGAAGGATTCAGCTAAATTATTAGCGTGGTATTGAAGACCAATCAAAGTTATGAATTAACTGGATAATAATTTTAAAACATTAAAGACAAAACTCGAAAACCTCATTACAAAGTGCTAAAACTTTAATTATAATTGAATAATCCTTCCATCATTCAATTATAAACTACTATTGAAAATATGGCCTGAGTAAAGGGTGAATTTCTCCATAAAAAAATCAGCAATTTATCTAATACATTCAAAATCAATTCCTGAGATAGTTAAGGCTTATGAACAATAACAATGAAAAGCGGCTTCGATAAATAACCGAAACCGCCTATATTTTTCACGCAGTATCCTGGGCTTTAATTCAAATCAAACCTATCCGCATTCATTACCTTTGTCCAAGCCTTTACAAAATCATTTACAAATTTCTCTTTGTTGTCGTTTTGCGCGTATACTTCAGCATAGGATCGCAGGATAGAATTGGAACCAAAAACCAAATCCATTCGGGTAGCAGTCCATTTTACCTCGCCAGACTTACGGTCGCAGATATCATACAGCCCTTCACTCTTAGGTTTCCATTCGTTGTCCATATCCGTTAGGTTAACAAAGAAATCGTTGGTCAAGGCACCCTCATTGGCTGTAAAAACACCATGTTTCGTATTGCCATAATTTGTTCCTAGCATCCTCATGCCTCCAACAAGCACGGTCATTTCAGGCGCAGTCAAACCCATAAGCTGTGTACGATCGAGCATTAGTTCTTCTGAACTGACTACGTAATCATTTTTGCTATAATTCCGATACCCATCTGCTAATGGTTCCAAAGGCTCAAAGGAGTCTGCATCGGTCATTTCATCAGTTGCGTCACCACGTCCTGTGGAGAATGGAACTGAAATGTCAAAACCAGCTGATTTAGCAGCTTTTTCCACGCCCAAGTTTCCCGCTAATACAATGGTGTCAGCTATACTGATTCCATATTCAGAAGCGATAGGCTCAAGAACAGCCAACACCTTTGCTAAACGCTCTGGTTCATTACCTTCCCAATCTTTTTGAGGAGCTAAGCGAATTCTGGCTCCATTGGCTCCTCCGCGCTTATCAGAATCTCGAAAGGTGCGTGCACTGTCCCATGCAGTGGCCACCATTTCTCCTACAGATAAACCGGCCGAAGCAATTTTTTCTTTAACTGCACTTACATCATAATCTGAAGTTCCGGCGGGGATCGGGTCTTGCCAGATTAAATCTTCACCAGGTACATCAGGGCCAAAATACCTTACCTTCGGCCCCATATCTCTATGCGTTAATTTAAACCAGGCCCTTGCGAAAGTTTCGGAGAAGTATTCATGGTCGTTCATGAATTTCATGCAAATCTCTTTGTAAATAGGATCCACTTTCATGGCCATATCTGCATCCGTCATCATTGGATTATGTCGGATCGAAGGATCTTCCACATCTACCGGTCTGTCTTCCTCTTTGATGCTCACAGGTTCCCACTGCCATGCTCCGGCAGGACTTTGGCGTGGCTCCCATTCATGATTGAACAACATCTCGAAAAACCCATTGTCCCATTTTGTTGGATTCGTGGTCCAGGCACCTTCAAGCCCACTTGTTACTGCATAGCGACCTTTGCCTGTTTTATTAGGATTTCGCCAACCCATTCCTTGATCTTCTATTTCCGAAGCTTCAGGTGCCGCACCTAAAATACTGGCATCACCATTGCCGTGTGTTTTTCCTACAGTATGTCCTCCAGCTGTTAAAGCAGCCGTTTCTTCATCATTCATTGCCATCCGCGCAAAGGTTTCACGAATATGTGCAGCTGTTTTTAATGGATCTTGTTTTCCATTAACTCCCTCCGGGTTCACATAAATTAGCCCCATTTGTACTGCGGCTAAGGGATTTTCCATGGTGGAAGGGTCTTCCACATTGTCATATCGTTCATCACTTGGAGCCAACCATTCTTTTTCTGCTCCCCAGTAAGTGTCTTTTTCAGGATGCCAGATGTCTTCTCTACCAAAAGAAAAACCAAAGGTCTTTAAGCCCATGCTTTCATAGGCTATGGTTCCTGCTAAAATAATTAAATCAGCCCAACTGACTTTATTCCCATATTTTTTCTTGATGGGCCAAAGCAGTCTTTTGGCTTTGTCTAAACTCACATTGTCAGGCCAGGAATTCAAAGGGGCAAAACGTAAGTTTCCTGCGCCTCCACCACCACGACCATCAGATATTCTATAGGATCCAGCCGAGTGCCAAGACATACGAATAAATAATCCTCCATAATGTCCCCAATCTGCGGGCCACCAATCTTGACTGTCCGTCATCAAGGCATGCATATCCTTTTTTAAAGCCTCAACATCTAATTTTTTTAGTTCTTCATGGTAATCAAAATCTTGACCTAAAGGGTTTGTTTTTACATCATGCTGATGCAAAATATCAAGGTTAAGTGCATTGGGCCACCAGCTCATTACGGATGCTTTGGTAGAGGTATTTCCTCCATGCATCACCGGACATTTACCAGCCGAACTGCCATTTGAAGACGATTGATCATTGCCTTCAGCAATGGTTACACCTTCGTCTTGATTGGGATGGTGTGGGCATTTACTATCGTCCTCTAATGATTTTGGGTTTTTGTTATTTTCCATTTTTGAAAAGGTTTATTATTTTACAATCTAATACAAATTCCATTTGAGCCTTTGCTCATTCAACCGATTAAATAGTATTCCTAACACTTTTTTTACGGATTTGTTTTTAAACGAACCCTAATGGTAAACATTCAAGAAGTGAATATTTAAATCAGAAGCCGAGACAATCAACCAAATTAATCCTATTTGGAGAATGAATCGAAGTGATTAAATAATACTTCCCTCATTAATCAGTCTTAAAAAGCATTTCAAGGGAAAAATCGGTTAGCTGCTCATTGTCAATTACAAAATAGTAATTTATTAAAGAATTTTAGCAAGAGAGCTAAGAAAAAATATATCTCAAGGTGAAAGCTAAAAAATCATTATCGATATTTTTTTCTTTTAATTGTAGTCAATGGTAAAAATAGCCACTCCCTGATCCCAAAAAAAAGCGGTAAAGGGATAGTTGATGGGAGTGGCTGTGGCTACTGGTACTCGTTAAAGCTCTACCACTTTAAATTCAATATCGACCGTTCCTTCGCTTGGATTAGGGACAATATTAGGAATAAGCTTTTGTTCCTTAAAGAGACCTGATTCATTGATTCTCTTTTGAGAAGACGCCAATTTACTCCTGCTAAAAAGTTCACCCTTCACAGTATCTACCATTTTTAGGATTTGCTCAGTTGGCACCTTTTTGTTTCCACTAATTGAAACATTATCAATAACTGAAACCTTACCCTCAAAAATGTCAAAAGTAATGTCAACTTTATTTCCTATGATTTCTTTTTTCATTTCTACAGTGAAGTAAAGGTAACCTCGATCCATAAATAAAGAACCTAGATCACGCCCTTCTGGCCGATAGGAAAGACTTTGATTAATTCCTTCTTCATTGAACATATCCCCTTTTTTAAGGCCTAAATACCCTGACAAATAATCATCGGAGTAAAGTGAATTCCCTTCCCAAGAAATATTTCCAATAATATAAGGAGTACCTTTGGGCGCAAGGTTTTCCTGTGATCCGGAATTCTTTGGAACAAAGGAGAATGCTGCCAATAATAGCATTAGACATGGCGCTACCAGAATGTACCGCAAAGCAATACGCTTACTGTGTTTTGTTTCATTTAGCATAATGATTCGTTTTTTAAAAGTGTTCATTGAAAATTGATGTGTTAATAAATTGCTCCTTTTGTTTGAAGCTAGTTTTAATATAAGCTTGGAATAACTTTCAGTACTTCCATTAAATGCAGCCGCTTTTGCATCTGCATAAAACTCATGGACATTATTAAGCTCCTTTTTAAGGAACCTTAAAATGGGGTTAAACCAACATATTAAAATAGACACTTCCATTAAGAGGTTATCGAGCGTGTGGCGCTGAGCAATGTGTGTTCTTTCGTGTTCGATTACCTGAGAAAATTCTTCTTCTGAAATATTTACTTGGTTTGTATTGATGAAAATATAATTCAAGAAAGAAAAGAATGAAGGGCCACTATTTAAATGAATGACTTGGGTACCGTTCTCCTCGACGGATTTATTTTTTTGGATAAGTTTCACAAGCATTAAAATGCCACCAAGGAGTTTCCAAAATCGGTAGGTAAATCCAATCAGATAAACTATACTTAAAACGATCATCCACCAATTGAAATTAATGGAGCTAGCAGGAATTGGCATTGTACTGTCAGGGACAAGAGCCAATTCTAATTGTTGAACCCTCTCAAAAATGGAATATGAGTTGTTAAGGACAGGTGCATTCCAGATTGGAATTGTTAATACTGGAACAATAAAACTTAGAATAGTAGCTGACAATATCAATACTCTATTGGCTTGAAAAAAAGGAAGGTTACGAAAGACACCCACGTAAAGCAGCCCAAACAGGAGCTGACATATGGTAACTTCTGCCAAGTAAACAAACCAGCTATTCATTTTCCTTGCTTTTAAACTTTTCAATAAGGGTTGAGATTTCGGTAATTTCTTTGTCTGTGAGTTCATTTTCTTTAGCCATAAATGAAACCACATTATCAAAAGAACCCTCAAAAAAATGAGACACTATATTTTTCAACAATCCCTTTTTGTATTTAACCTTAGAAATGGAAGGCCTGTACTCATGAGTCTTTCCAAATGCCTTGTGTTTCACGTAGCCTTTGGTTTCCAAAATTCTAATAATTGAAGATACAGTGGTATACGGTGGCTTGGGTTCTGGAAAATTCTCAAGGACATCATTTACAAAACCTTTTTCTATCTTCCAAAGAATCTCCAATACTGCCAACTCTCTTTGTGTCAATTCTTTCATAAATCAAATATATAACGTATACTTGAGTTATACAACTCAGACATGTGTTATACAACGTTAATATACGTTAAAGTACTCTCCAGAAGTAATACTCATTGATTTGCAGCCAAATGATGATTTGGTTGGTTAAGCAGGAGCTTTGAAACCCTCACGGATGAATCTAGATACCGTCTAGTTTGATTTTAAATTACTTTATTTCGAACTCACAACGATTGTTATACTCAAAGTGAATTAAAGCTATTTTTACTTTTTAAAAAAGAGATAACCATGACTGAAAAGCCCCATTTTAGAGGCATTTATAAAATGCTTATTTAAGAAACAAGCTCGGTGCTGGCTTATTGAAAATTCACCTGAAGCTCCTGATTTATATTCGTTTCAATGGTAATGTCAGGATTTTCGTTGTCCTTGTAAAAGATTTCCTTTGGTGTTTTGAAGCCACGGTCAAAAATAAACACCGGGTATTTGCCTTTGATCGATTCTGCAGGAACAGCAGCCACTTCCATTTCTCCTTTATTTTTGGTAAAATACCCCACAGCGATCTCTTTCCATTTGACCTCAGATCTCCCACACCTGTTGATTTCCGTACCTTTATCGTCGAAAAAAAGGATGCTGTAATAGTCTTTATTGTCGATACGAGAAATCGGACGATCATAAATGGCGACCAATTCTTTCCCCGGTAAATCCAAACTAAATTCTCCTATCCCAGTGGCAATAGGAGCTCCCATTCGATAACCTGCCAATAAATTTTCGGAATTGGAAACTGCCGGATTAAGTTGGAATTTTCCACCTTGATTTTCAGGGAAAATCGGAGCATTTACCTGAGAAAAAACCGTAATTATTTTTTCCTCCGCTTTGATACTGCCATTCAAATCATCTTGGAATTTAAACCAATCTGCATAGGCTGTATAATCTTCCGAAACATACCAGAGTTTCACCTCATTGCCTTTCTGATGATTGATCGTTGTATTTTCAAGCTCGAAAAATACACATTGCAAGACAATCTCTTCTTTGACATTGGAAAAAGAATTGTGGCTAATCGTGTTTCCTTCGGTGTTGATTTTAATTCCTATAGTGGAATTTTCAATGGTATTGCTATCTATTAGGTTATAAAAAGCATAATCCCGGCCCTCATCTGTAATGTCATTTCTTGTGTCTCTACCCATTCTTGACCCAATGTGAATGGCTACAGAATAGCCATCAAAATGATTGTCACGGATAATATTATTGTGAGGCATCTGCTCCCTAAGGTTATTGCTTTCCCCCATGTTTCTAAACATGGAAATGCCAATTCGTCGCTGTGCTGCTTGTATTTGGGATTTTACAAACTTATTGTTGCTAATTTCACTGTCAAAAAAAGTGTCTCCGATAAAATCCCCATAGGAATGTTGATTTTGACTCAAAGTATTGTCCCGAAATGTATTCCCAATAAATTGATTGCGGCGACTTCGGCTTCCCGAATAAATGGCCCCATAGCCATTCTCAAAGAGCTGGCAGTTCTTAAGAAGCGTATTGTACCCATTGGTATAAAAGCCAACACGGTTTCTGGCAAACACACAATTTTCAACAATCAAACGATGTTGCTCCTGATCGCCAGTTCCATTGATTTTAATGCCCCGCTTCCATCCCATAAAAGAAAAGTTCTTTATTTGTGTAGGTTGGATCCCCGCTACTTCCGGAAGGTGATAAAATATGCCCCGAAGTTCGCTTCCTTCTGTCCAAGGCGCTTTCTTTAGGGCATACAATTCCTCAAGAGGAAGACCTTGTTCTTTGGTTTTTAAATCCATAATCAGACCATTCCCATCCATAAAAATTCCTTGTTTAGAAATGGTGAACAATGATTTATTGGTAAACCTATCGCTAATTTTCACTAACCACGGAGTATTCCTTAATTTGAATTTAACGGAAGTATTTACATCAAACTGCCGAATTAACTCTCCCTTATTATTGTACCAATCCACCCAACGCTCAGTATTCCAAGGATCAAAATCTCCCTTACCATCTTTTAGTACTTCTTTTATATAAAAAACACTTTGGCTTGGCTCAAGTGCAACCTTTGTACCTCCATTTTGGGCAATACTGGAATTATAGCAAAATATAATGGTTATGGTCAACAGAAAAGAGCTAATTCTCATAAGGTTATTGGGTAAAATTTTAATAGAATATGAAATCACTGAGCTTGAGTGAAATACATCTAAAATTAACCTAATTAAAGTTCTTCTCCAATAAGTGTCTTGATCGGGAAATTTGAACAATCCTACAATATCAAGTCCAGCAAATAGAAAACACCGCTTACCACCTAAGGCATTACCGTCAGAAAAAAAAAATAAATTCAGCCTAATTTCACCAAGCCCCTAGAATTCCTCCCATCAAGGTAAGAGCCACAATACAATAGCCAGCATTGATTAAAAATGCTTTGAAGGATCGATTTTCAAATAAATACAATATCCCCAAAAGGGTGGCTACCCAGCCTAAACCTGTCATGAATCCTGCCATCAAACCATAAGCCATGTCGGCATTCGCTCCAATAAACAAGGCGAGATTTAAGGCGGCAATAAAAGCCAGTAAAAGAGATAAAGAGAATACTTTAGGCATATTTCTAGTATTCAAATCCGTCTCTGTAAATCCAAAGGCATGCCTCCAGGGTTTACCAAATAATGGGCCATACCAAATCCCTCCTACCAAGAAGGATGATATTGAAGCCACAATGACCGATAACCAATTGATGTTTTCCAAGGCTGATAACATATCCATAACGTATTGTGTTTTTTGTTCTTTACAATACTACTGGTATTTGAAATCCTGAAATAGTAAAAAATTAACCTTTCTTATTCAAAGGAAAAAAATTGGTAGCTTCTTGAAAACCGTATTGAATAAATTTCTGCGGATTGATTCCTGAAAAATGCTTGAATTCCTTAATAAAATGCGATTGGTCTGTGTATTCAAACTGGTAGGCTATCTGAGCCCATTCGATTTTTTTAGATTTAAAAATTTGCTGCAAAATTTCATTAAAGCGAAGCATGCGTTGATAATATTTAGGGGTCAAACCCACATACTTTTTGAATTGGTCTATCAGGTGTTTTTGGGTTTTTGGGTAGCCCTCAATTATCTTCAAATAATGCTCCACAGGCTCATTGTGTAGTTTTTCCAAAACGTTCAATAAGTCTACCGGAGGGGTTTTATCCTGACGAAATCTTTCTAGTAGCCAATTTTCTGCGCTTTGAAACTTTTCTTCAGACGTTTTTCCATTAAAGATTTGCTCTCTTAAATTAAGTATTTCTTCTCCAAACAATTCCTCAGCATTAATGACCATATCATTCAAGTCCTGCATAGGAAGGTGGAAAAATGGATAGCCTCCAAAAGGTTTAAACTGGATCACAAACAATTCTGAATGTTGGTGAGCTGAAATTGAAATGTAATTTTTTTGCATACCCGACACCCAAACTTCCTTATATGTGGCGATAGGTTCTAAAGTAGCATTGTCATAAGTTTTTCTTTGAAAGCAATCCAACTCAAAAATTATAAATACATGCCCTGTGGGAACCACTCTTTCAATAGAATGGTCAGGCATAAAATCCGTTAAGTGAAATATCGCCTCAACGTATTGATTTAATGTTTCTTTGAGTAGATGTCTTTCAAGTGGCATTGTTGCTAATGGTTTGTTGTCCTTACCAATATAACCATTCCTAAACTTTTGCCCGAAAAATCACTCAATTTCTATTTTCACCAGTCTCTCTTTAAAAAATTTGGCAGCTACTCCTACATAGGTGTTATCTCCTACTCTTGATATGGTACCAGGAACCAACCAAAAACTCTTCAATTCACCACCTTTTCTAGATTTCAATACGGTTTTAGAACTTATTTCCCCGTCACTATTTATATGACCTACATGAATTTCTTTCTTTAGGGGCTCATTGTAAATAAAATAAATGGTGCCATTTTCATACATTTGGTAAATCCCATTCGTATGCAGAGTAATGTCTTTTTGGCGTTTGTTGAAATTTTGTATCCAATTGATCTCACCATTTTCTGAGATATTGGTAAATTGGAAATCTTCATTAACATGATACAGTTTACCATTATAGGTATAGGCCTGATAATACTCTGAAGACAACGTAATACTATTGTCATCATTGACAAATATCGACTTGATGTAAGTATTGGAAGGAACCTCCATCTCCTTCCCCTTTTCAACTTTTCGTTTGTCTTTACCTGTTAAGTAATCCTCACTTTGGTATAGAAAATCCACTTTATTTTCATCCGAAAATGGAATGAATTTTTCATTGTCTATTGCCAAGGTAAATGGGTTCAAACTCTGAACAAACATCCCATCAATTTGCCTAAGTTTTTTATCATTGGAATAATAACCAACCAGTCTAACATCTTTGTTCTTGTCCTGAACCAGTGACATTCTCAAGAGGTATTTGTCTGTGTTTTTCAAATAATTAATAACGGGGTCATCAATTCCCCTATAAAATGAATACATGAAGTGCATAAATTCATTGCCCCCTTTTACTATATCCACCTTACTCAACATATTAAACACCCCTTCATTAGAAAGGCGAACATTACCATTGCTATTTAAGGATTTTATAATACCATATAATTTCGTGTCCTGCCCTCCCTTTTGGAATTCAGGTATACTAGTATTCATTTTCCATTCGGAGTTCATCGAGGCATCGAAAACCTCAACATATGCTTCAGACCCCTCATTGCTCCTACTGCCTACAAAGGAGAAAACAGCAAATTTGCTATTGTCCTCAGAAGGGACAATACTATAGCTTGATCTTCTGTCCAGCTTTTTGTCTAGGATGGGCTGTTCGGAAACCATAATCGGCTTTCCAAAAGCCAAGGTTTCCTGGTCCAGCTTTTTCCTGAACAAACGGTTTTTATCATCGGATTCATCTGAATAAAACAACCAAATTCCCTTACTTTTGTCTTGGTAAAAAAACTCAAAGCTTTTGTCATTGGCCTTATTCATGACAGTCATTGGAATGTCCTCTATTTTCCTACTTTTTTCCAGTACATAGTCTTTGCTAAATTTTTCAACAACCAACACCCCTTTGGTACCAACACCAACACCATATAATGAAAAACCTTTGGAAATGGCTCGCAATAAAAAATATCCATCTTCTGCCGTACCTATGACGCCAATTGTACCAGTTAACAGTCCTCTTGAAGTAGGATCTGTAATTTCCACGTTTATCGTTTTCTCTTGTGCAAGCAAGTCAAGATTTAGTGCCAAAATAATCAATGCCACCAGGTAAAATTTTACTTTCATTTTCTTAATATTTTTGTTAAAAATTATTTAAAATAACACGCTTTTAAAAGTCAAAAAATCCAGCTACTTTATTCATAAAAAGAACCAACAGCTACAATTCCTTATACTTCACTCATTCCTACCTTTTGCTACCTCCTACGCTTAAGTAATATTCACATCTTAATTAAAGCCCACACCAATCAGACACTATCAAATCTATTTGCTGAAAAAGTAACAGAAAGCAAAACTAACAATTAAATTATTTTTAAACCAACTTTTTTGTATTTTAAATGTAAAAAAATGTTTTATAATAAATTTGTAGGCAAATTTTTTTAGCGGCATTGATATAAATAAGTTAAAATCACTTGTCTGGCCTATGATTAGCTAAGTTTAAATAGCTCATGATGCAGAAACTTTTCAACTCTCAGCAAAGCCTCTGACTGGTCCCTAACTGGTCGAAGTGTAGCGAAGCGTAACTTAGCCCCATAATGCCGAAAGTTTTCAACTTTCATCAATGAAGCAAACATCCTCCCCTTCGCATAGTTTTTTGGAGTCATTTCTGGTATTATGATTTGGCTAAAGCCACAGAGAAGAGAAAATCCATACCATCCCCCAGCTGAAGCTAGGGGCTATTGATAAAGAAGGATGGTATCATTTTTAAGCATCTTTGCCTGGCTCCTTCCGTACCCCCGGCGGCTGAGCGGAGTCGAAGCCATAGGGTAACGAATACGTGATACCAACTTCTCCCACAGGACTTAGGTGCCAGTAAGCCAATTGATAAAAGAAATAAATTCAATAGGAATGGGCTTCAACCCATTATAGGGAAATATTGTATCACCTGGCTTTAGCCAAAAATTAAAAGTGAAATGGGTTCCTCCAAATAATACCCTGAATTATTTTATTGATCAGTTATACCCGTCCGACTATTTTTCTAAACAATTCGGAATATAATCGGTAAATTTCGGTGGATCGTTTAATTCACCATTTTCTTGACCTGCTCCAATAATACAACATCTTCATACCATTCCCTGATCTGTTTTTCATATGCATCTTCCGTTTTGATCAGGCGCAGTGTATGTGGGGAGCCTTTCCGTATGGTTTCTGTTCGAAGGTCAACCGTAGCATCTGCGATAGCATCTTCCATTTTCGTTCTTTCCTCTTGATTTTTGCGGAAATCAAACACCTGCTCAACAGGAGATTCTAGAAAAGACTCCAGCAACTTCCAGATTCTCAGGTTTTTTTGTTTTTTAGGTACTGGCCGTGACCAATTGGAAGGTGGTTGTGGTTTGTTGTCGACCCGATATTGTAAATTCTCTTTTGTAAAGGAAAGAAGGGCTTTAGAAAAGCTGGTGTCCAATTCCGGATTAAGGACCACCGGCATAAGAACTTCATTGATGTATTTTCTTTCGTTATTTTCGCAAAGTAGTGCAACCATCCGATCAACCCATTCTTTATGCTGGGGCAGCAATTTTTCAATATTTAATAGAATTGTCAGGGCTGTGCCATTCACCAGAGGCTTTTCCTGCCGTTGAGCAGCGTTAGAGAAATATTCGGGTAAAGCCTCCATTTGGGAGGCTGGAAGATTGTTACTATTGGATATGTTTGTCAGTTCCATCAGAATTTCCAGAAGGTGGTGCAAATGGGATACATTCCCTTGTTGACCAATCTGTTTGAATAGTAGCTCGAAATGCCTGGAAGGATATGTTGCTACGAGCTTTACCCAATAATCTGGTTGGATTTGTTGAAAGTAACGTTTAAGTAAGGGATAGCCCAAGGTTTTAAAGGTAGTTTCATCCCTGGATCCTGTAACCCAATCAGCAATAACATGGTATTGGGCTTTAGGCGCTGTACCTTGCGCATTTAGGACACCTTTCAGGATTGACTCGCAGATCGCTGTTTCTTTCCCGGAGAGATGTTTCCTTTTTGTATTGTAATACCCAACCCATTCTAGCTGATTGGGTATATCCTCCCTCAGCAACATCTCCTCTTGGTATTCTTTGGGCCAAAAAACTACTGCCCCATAATGGTACCAGTGCATCAGGTCGGGCCCATAATTTCCCATGTAACCCGTGTTTTCCTTTTCTACCGGATCCCCATCATTCAGCTTAAAAGTGGCCAGCAATTCGTCCTCATCCACTTCGATACTCCTAAGGGGAGGTGGGCCCTCCTCTACCCAATGCTCAATAGAGACAATGCCGTCATACACTTCACCCATTTCCACATTATCATCCGGTGTTTCATCCCAACCATATCCATCATAAGCCGGAATTCCGGATAATTGAGAAGTGACCAGGCACATTTTGGCATAATACCCTGCATCAGCTGCCGCCCGGACCAGTGCCTGCGCCCTTGCACGGTCGTTCAGTTTTAACTGGTTCTGTGAAAAGTTTTCAGGTGTGTATTGGTGTCCCAGCAAAACAATTCCAGGAGAAAAAGCCCGATTACCTGCACCTGCCTTTAAAATGGTGGCTAATTTCGTTACATGTTCTGAAAGCGGTTCCAGGCGAATTGCCTTTGCAGATGTTTTTTGGATTAGGTTATATACAAGACATACCCGATAGCCTTCTGTCAGCGGTTTGATTTCGTGTTCGCAATCTGCATAAAACGCTACATAGGGTATCCGGGAGTTTCCTGCCTCCTCTGCGAAATTCACACTTTGTTCTTCTCCGTCAAAACGGACCAAGAGTTCACCACCACTATGTTTTGAGGGCAGCCCAATAATCAATGTTCCAAACATCCCTTTCTCCTTTTCAGTGTCCCTGTGGGAAAGAAAGAAATCCCCTTTTTCGTAAAGCAGCATTTTATAAAGACTGGCTTCTACCTCAAAATCTTCAATACCCAACTTTGGTTTGATGGTGTTCAGTGCATTTAGCAAAAATTTATCCCATTGATGCCCAATAAACTGCAGTTTTTCAGCCTCAATCTCCCAGGCACTCCGCACGGTATCATCAATAATGGTTTGGTTACCTTTACCGAAAGGTGCTTTTTCTGCGGCCTGAATCAATGCATTGGCCTGTAGTTCGTTGATGGGATAAGCAATTTCTCCCTGTCCTAATACTGAAAGACCGGGAAATACAAAAGGGGCTGAGTGAGTGGTGACAAAAGAGCCATTACCTTTGATCAGCCAAAGGCAATCTAACAAATCGGAACCAAAATTTCGCATAGGAACGGAAAGAATTTAAAGTCAAAAATACAGAAATCAATTGAAAAAAACTTCCTGATTTGGTTAGTATTAATCGCCTCTTTAGGGGAAATAAGGAGGTTGACAAGGTTGATAAAAAGATAGTCCTAAAATTCCAGACACCTTATTCCCACATTCGGGAACAATCAATGCAATAGGCAATCTCGCTATTAGTAGTATTGTTCCCATCTAAAATAAAGGAGAGTTTCTTCTTGCCTTCGCCCGTATTTTCTACTTCAAGTTTAAACTCGAGGTATCCGTCTGTATCTCGTTTGGGCAAACTCCTGTTTTCTTGGTGCACTTCTATCCATTCCTCTCCATCAAAACTGTTGTACGTGGTCAGCTTTAAATTATGGGCTGCTTTCGATAGGTTTTGAACGCGCACAATGGCATATATTTTATCATTTGAGGTGAATGGGCCATCAGAAGAAATACATCGATAGCTTTCTCCACTTTCATCTACACTTCTACACAATTCTATACTCGAGAAAGGATTGCTCAAAACAGGCGCACCAAAAGGAGTCACCATAACAACATAATCTTCGCTGATTACTAATTCCCCTTTTCGGGCTTCTAAGGTGTACTTCATTGTTCTTATTGGGGATACTATTTTATCTCCAAAAGCGGTTACCGCTTCACCATTTAAGCTGATCTCCTCTGCTTCATACACCTCCCATGACAATTTACTGCTTTGTCCTCTGCGAATGGTACTTCGATTTGAAGTGAACCTGCCAATCACAGGATCGATAGAGACATTTATGGTAAGTGATTTGGTCTCCAACTTCACCGGCTCCCCTTTTACAGCAAGAGGCGATACCATTAGCGTATAGGTCGTGGTCTTGTCTACCATAACATTTATACTTCCCGATTTTCTTACCTGCTGGAATTTCTCTGAACCATGCTCCCCCAACATAACCTTTGATGCATTCTCCGTTTGCCAGGATATCTTAACAGAATCGCCCTTGTTAACTTTGTTTTCGCTTGAAGAAAATGAGAGAACCTTTACCGGCAGGTCAAAATTTAGCCATGATTTTTCAAACGAATATACTTCACACAATATCAAATTCCTTGATGCCATCATGCAGACCTTGATGCTTTCACTAGTGAATGCCTTCGTATTTGGACGTTTTGTAATAAGTAGACCCACCTGGTTAATTCCGGATTTCAGCGGTATTTTTTCAATCTCTAGCTCTTTAAAATTCGAGCCACCACCACTCTCAACCGGAAATGCATGAATGAAAGTATCATTTGAACCAGCCTTTCCGGTATAATTGTATTCAACATTCACCTGAAGCTGATTATCAGAAATCTCCACTACTTCTAGAATTTTAAGCTGCGATGCATTACTAGCCTTTTTAGATTGTGCAATTGCATTATGAAGGGATAGATTTACAACCATGAGAAGGGCCATGTGTTTTATTGCACTAAATGAACTCATTGGGATATTATTTTTAATAAAAACTTTGCTAAATAACTATCTAAAAATATTTATTGTGTCAATGATAATTGGCGCGGTTAAACCAATTGTAAGCATTGCGCAGAACCATAGATATGCTTTGTGCTTTATTTTCTAAAAACACCTTACTCCTAATATAGACAATATGTTACAAGTACCAATAGCCCTGACAGTAAATCTGTTAGATGATAGTACAAATACCCTTTTCCTTTAACAAATTACATCCAATTTGTTTATGTGCCCGCTTAAAAACAGGGCAACATTAAATGCTAAAGTAAATAAGTAATGAAAATCCAGATACCCTGCATGGTCAATTGTTAGCAAAACTTAAATAGACCATTAAGGCCTAAAGTTTTCAACATTAATCAAAAAACAACTCAATAGGAATGGGCTTTAGCCCATTTATAAGCAATATCGAGCCATCTGGCTTTAGCCAAAAATTAAAGGCAAAATGGGTACCTAAACAATATCACCTATCCCATAATTTAACCGATAAAAACATATCCGATCTGCCTCAATAAATGAAACATTGGGCTAAAGCCCCAAAAAAAACCAATCACACCTACCCTCCCCCAGCTAAAGCTAGGGGCTATTGAAAAAGAAGAATGGTTTCATTTAAATATGTTTTTGCCTGGCTCCTTC
>NZ_CAXBPD010000002.1:0-433254 GCF_963977555.1 uncultured Cyclobacterium sp.
CGTTTACTAGCAATATAGCCCTATTTATACCATTTAAAAAGCGCCTTATTCAATTTTTCTAAATATTATTCCCATAGCATTACCTGATAATCTTAAAATACTGCTATCATGTACATCTAAAGAAATTCTACCCTCTGAAATAAAGTCAATCATAACTCAGAATGAAACGGCTGTTGCCAAGCCTATTAATTTAGGTCAGTGTGAAGCCTTTATATTAAAAGAGGTTGGAAAGGAAGTTATTAGCATTGAAAATATTCAGGAAATAGCTGCAAAATCTGAAGGGCACCCTTTGTATTTGAGGTATTTGGTAAATTATATTAAAACCCTTAGCAAGGGTGAAACAGATGATATTGATAATTGGATAAAGCAGATACCTACAATAGGCGGGGACATAAGTAGATATTACGATTCAATCTGGGATAAAATATATGAAGTGCCTGACAAACTTTGGATAATCCTAATTCTTTCATGGTTAAGACAATCCTTAGAACAGGATGAATTAATAAAAATACTACCTGAACCATATAAATTAGGTTTTTTATCAAACATCAAAGTCCTAAAATATTTGCTAAAAGGCGAAAATGATTTTGAAATATACCATAATTCGTTTAAGGATTATGTAATTGTTAATACGGAGCCTTATTCTACTCAAGTCAATGATTATATTACTCAGTTTTGTTCTCTAAATGCAGACCATTATTATTCAATAAACAACCTTCTATATCATCAGTCACAAGGCAATAATAAAGAAGATGCTGTTAGTTACTGTAACCAAGAATGGGCAGATAAGTGTGCATTAAATAGTGTCTCTCCAGAATTGGTAATTGGTGATTTAAAAGAAATAATTAATATATCAATTGATTTAAAGCAAACAGTTGAAACTATAAGACTACTTCTTTTATTACAAAGAATTGAATTTAGGTATGATAGTGTATTTGCTGAAAATGCAAATCTTATTGCAAGTGCCTTAATTTCACTTGAAGAATATGACGCTGCATTGAAGTATTTGGTTCGAGAAAATACTTTATTAGTTGATAACTACGATGCATTAATGTTTCTCCAATTATTGTATGAAAGTGAAGCAAATGCTGAAGCTAAAATTTTGTTTGAAGCAATAAGTCAAAAATATAGAAGGCAGATTAATGAAGGAATAAATTCAAAAGAAGGAATTGGCTACGATACCTTTATGTTACAATTAAACTCTTTAACATTATCTATGAATGATAATTTTAAAGAAGCTTTTCATGACTTTTCAGGCTTAATGGGAGTTTTAAAAAGACAACAAAACTATGCAGCTGAACATAATCATAAAGAAATGTATAATTCTTTTTATACAATACGTGAGTATGCTGCATCATGGCAAAATGCTTATGCTTTAAGACGGTTTGATATTTTCATGGAATCTGAGGCAACAGCAAAAGCCACAGGTGTCAAGTTAGATAGAAAATGGGCTAAAATGAGAGCCACATCAATTGTTTTATTTGATGAGATAGCAACTTATAGTACAGGTGTTTTTGAAAAAACAGATAATTATTTTTCTGCTATTAAAGATATAGAAAACTTAATTGAAAAATATGGATACAGTGAAGATAAATCAGAAATTCAGGTTCTGATTAATTCATTAATTGATAATAGTAAAAAAAGTGGGTTAGTTAAATCGTTAATTTTAAAATACTTTAAATTTGACGATGATTTCAACTTCAGAAAAGACAATGGTGTCGACTTGAATTATCAAGATATACATCAGTTATATTTTAAGTTTAAGTTTAAAGGATATATCAACGACACGAAAGAATTACCAGTAATTCAAAATTCTTATGACAGATATAAAAAATGGGAAGAGTTTACACTAGCAATCTTGAAAAACATTGCTTTTTTGGACGGTAAATCTCAGTTTTATAATGCTGAGGAGTTAAAAGAAGAAATAGAATCAACAATCAAGGAATATTCAAAAGTTCTTTCAAAAATTGATTTCACTTTTGATGAGAGAAGTTTTTGGGATAGAAGTTATAGTTTACCAGAAGCAATTTATCCATTAATTTATTCTAAAGTTACAGGGTATTTAGCACAGTTCAGTCATTTAGAATTGCGTAACTTTTTACAATCATTTCAAAAGAAGTCGCAAAATCAAGCGGGCTTGTATTCAGAAGGCTTTAGAAAAAGCCTATTCGAAGTTATTTCAGGTTTAATCAAAGCAAACTATGAAACAGATGATATTAAGCAGTTGCTTGAGATATGGAGTAAATATGTTATTGACAATGTAGAAAACAGGTGGGAAAGAACATCTGACTTATTAAAGATTATTGAACAGTATGGCTTAATATCAGATAAAGAAAAAGGTATTGAGATGTTCAAAGCCATGCTTAAAACATCAATGGGACCAAGTTGGTATAAAGAAGCCCAATTTGATTTATTAAATACGACCATAGATTTATCAAATGGAGAAAAGGAACTCAATAAACATCTAAAGGAATTTGCTTCAATTTTAGATTATGCTTCTGGCGAGATGACATTCCAAAGGTATGTAAGAGTTGAAAAAGAAGTCTTTATTGCGAGTTTGATTAAAAGTGATAAAACTAATGTTGCTCTTGATTATTTTAAGTCAGAAGTTATTCCATCTCCCCAAGTAATAATAAGAAATGCAGAAAAAAGCACTTTTGATGCTCCACGTATTGGTGATGGTTATTGCCTAGGTGCAAGAAATATCAAAGAACAAAGTGGTGTTTTAAAAATCTTGAAAGTAATTAAAGTAAAATCATCCTATTTGAAATGGGCATTAGCTGAAATATTTACAATTAATGATGATGTTTTTAGATTTGTCCTTGATTTTGGCGAGATACAGGCACAACTTTTAGAACATTATGAATCAATAAATGAACCTTATATTGATGATTTATATAAGGTTATAGTTGAAATTGCTAGTGCTGAAGAATTAAAAGAAGAAAGGATTAATTATTTAAACTGTTTTAAAGGTCAAATTTCAGAAAAAGGAATTAAAACAATTCAAGGGTATCTATTGAAAAACGAAATATCGTGGGATATCGTTCCAATAGAAAAGAAATCAAAAACAACGAGTAAAGTAACAAAAGAAGATTCTTTTGTTATATTCAATAATTCCTTTCAAAACAACGATAAAGCAAGGGAAGCAATTATAAAGGAAGGTGCTCAAGCTTTTATTAAGGAGAGAGTAAACATCTGGTTGGGTAATTGGTCAACGAATAGCAACATTGCAAAAAGAAATTTAAAACAACTTTTTTCCGATGAATTTGAGGTTTTTAAATATCTAAAAGAATTTATAAATCAATATTCTAATGATACGTGGAGTATTACTTCAAAACTAATATGGTTTTTAGAGGGGAAACTTTCGTTGCAAAAAACAGAGGAAATTTATAAAACAATTGCCGAGCATTTTACTTTACTTGTTAGACCAGATGATGAATCTATTACAAAATATAAATGGATTGAGGATGAGGCTGAAAGTGCCACAAACGATGAACTATTAGCAGCATTTCTAATATGGTTATTAAACCATCCACATGAAGGGTTCTCAAAACGAGCATTTAATTCAATACAAAAGCTTGTTCTTTATGAACCAGAACTTATCATTCCTATTTTAATTAAAGAAGTTAGTTCAAATGAGCCTAAAATTTCATCAATTAAGTGTTCTTTAATTCTCAAAAATATCTCAATTGAAAAGCCTGAAGTAATTCGCAATATCTTAGAAAATGAAAATAGTTATTACCAAGCTCTCGTGAATATTGAACATTTTACGATTAAAAAGAACTTACTGGATGGTGCTATTGGTTTAAATAAGATAGGTTACAATAAGCTTTATAATGAAATATATAATAGTTTTCCAGAAACTATTGTAATAGTTGGCGATGTTGCACTGGAAGAAGATTACTTGGAAGGTATTTCGTATGAAATTGATGAGTTAAATGAAATGCAGATTTTAAATAGAAAGTTTTGCGAATCACTACTTGGGTCAATAATCGAAAAATGCAAACCTCTTTCAATTGACGATTATAGAAAATCAGACAAATACTTAACAAGAAGTTTTCCAAATGATAATTATTACAGAGGTCGATTTGACGATGTTTTAAATTATGCTCTTAATATTTCTATTACTAGTAGAGTTGATAAAAGTAATTTAAACGAAGTTTATAATATTCTAAATTACTAACTTATGTATGAACCAAGATGGAGTTTTAACGATTCAAGATATGAATTTGAAAATAAGTTTAATATTCTTCAAGTACTAATAAATGAAGGGAGAATGAACTTTTCATTTCAATCACGAAAGACTATTGAAAGTCTGACTAAAATCAGGAGACTGCCTAATGGAAGAATAGACTTGAATACAATTGATGAGCTTGCTAGAACGACAGCTAACATGGCAGGCAATTTTGAACATATGATGAAACAAAATAACGATACAAAACATGAGGAATGATAAATATGGTATGCCGCCTCCTACCAATAGGCAGGAGTTTGAGCAAAATATATTTTTATCCATTGAAGCTGCCCTCTTTAGGATAAATAATCAAATTGAAGACCCTGGTTTTATGTATAGTATTTTGCCCAAATTAGCAGAATTAAAACCTTTACCTAATGGTCGTATTAATTTTAATCAAGTGGATGAGTCTTTGAGGCTAGATGCTAACTCACGTCGCTGGATGGAGCTTATGCCTCCACCTGAACTAATAAAGAAAGATGATAAAGAAAATAAATAATATCCAGCCCACTCAGCCAAGCACATTTGCAATTCACACAAGCCAACAAACAATCAAAAATTGCAAAAGAGCTTATCTGTTTGCCAACGCTTTTTTGCCGACCCTAAAAACTAATTTTTTCGGTAACAGCAGTACTTCTATTGGGCGGTTTTTGGATTGCGATAAATTGATACCTAACTGGTAATGAATAAAGCCCAGCATACAACACGCGGTATAAAACATTGGGGTTTAAGTTGTTATTCAAACATTCTACCACGCATCAAGTTCAGTGTAACTGGACAGGAAAGTAGCCCGCAATCCCCAACGATTTCATACCGCCACCGTTGTGTGCCACGAGGTGGCATTTATCCAATTTATGTAAATCCTACCAGGGCAATTGACTGTTCACCCTGAAGAAAAACGGACCGTGATATTTGGGTGAAATTCGCTGAAGCTTCGTTTTTTTTAAATATTGAAGCCGAAATGGGTAAATGTGAATCCGTTTAGCTTCCGTAGGTGTATTTATAGGACGTGGCTTTTCCTGTATTTAACAGGATACGGTTTGATGAAGGGGGCCCTGATTCTTTGCTTTTTATTCTTATCTTTATAGGTATAAATAAGGTAGGCTATCAGGCCCTACTTAAAGAGTGCATTTAGGAACTAGCTAAATACATTAATAATGAAAAAAAATAAATGGATTACTGTATTAGTAATTTTATCAATTTTTATACTAACAAAATGCGGAGAAAAACGATCTGGAGTAGTTGACGTAAAATTCACGACGGAACTAACTCAAGTCGATCTTGACAAGATTCAGATCGATTTGAAGTCCCAAAACATAGCATTGACTTATGATCTTCTTGAATTTGATGAACGAGGTTTCTTGAAAAAGATTGACGCCTCCATAGATTATAACGATGGGCAAAAGGGAAGTTTTAAATCTAGTGAACTCCAATCAACTGATGGTCCCGGATTCTATCGAGACTTTTCAAATGAATAAGTATACTTGATTAAAATTACCTTCTACTTATTTTTCCCTACAAAATCTACTCCCATATTATAAAGCGTAAAGGCGAAAATATCGGCTTGCTCCTCAATTACCTTGCTGGTAGGCTTACCAGCACCATGGCCTGCATTGGTTTCTATGCGGATCAAAACGGGCAATTGTCCTTTATGGGCTTCCTGAAGTGCTGCAGCAAATTTAAAGGAATGAGCAGGAACCACACGGTCATCATGGTCAGCCGTAGTGACCAAAGTTGCGGGGTAGGCTGTTCCTTGCTTTAGTGCATGAACAGGTGAATAATTTTTCAGGTATCGGTACATCTCTTCACTCTCATCTGCAGTTCCATAATCATAAGCCCAGCCTGCTCCTGCAGTAAATTGATGGTACCTTAGCATGTCCATCACGCCCACAGCAGGCAAAGCCACTCTGGCAAGATCAGGTCTTTGGATCATCGTAGCGCCCACGAGTAATCCACCATTGCTACCGCCTTTGATGGCCAGGTAGTCACTTGAAGTGTATCCTTCATGAATTAAATACGCTCCTGCTGCTATGAAATCATCAAATACATTTTGCTTTTGAAGCTTGGTACCGGCCTTGTGCCAGTTTTCACCATATTCTCCACCTCCTCTGATATTAGGGACAGCATAAATGCCACCATTTTCTAACCATACGGTATTCGCTATGCTGAAAGCAGGTGTGAGGCTAATGTTAAAACCGCCATATCCGTACAATATCGTCGGGTTCTTACCATTTAAGACCAAGCCTTTTTTATGGGTGATGAGCATAGGAACCTTCGTCCCATCCTTGGAAGTGTAAAAAACCTGGTGGCTTTCATAGGCCTCCGGGTCCAAATCCAGTTGGGGTTCCCGGTAAAGTTTGCTCTTCCCTTCTCTAATTGAATAACGATAAATACTTCCGGGTTGCACATAGGAAGTGAAAGAATAATAAATGCTGTCTTGTGTTTTTTTGGAGGAGAAACCACTAACAGTTCCTGCTCCGGGTAGCTCGATTCTGCTTTCTTCATTCCCCTCATAATCAAACTGGCGAATTTCACTGATGGCGTCTTTTAAGTAAGTAGCAAATAGCTTCCCACCTCCCTTTGATACCTGCATGACTTGTGCTTTCTCAGGAATAAGGACCTGCCATTTTTCCTGTTCGGGATTGTCCAGGTCAATTTTCACCAGTTGATTGTTAGGTGCATCTCTGTTGGTTTGGACTAACAGCCAGCCTTCCTGATGATCCAATACGCCATGGTTGTTGTCCATGTTTACTACGATTGGCTTAATGGTACTGCCTGCTTTGTTTAAATCTTTGTAGTACAGTTCATTTCCAGTGGTGCTGTTAGCTGCACTAATGACAAGGACTTGACCATCCTCCGTAACAGTACCTGAAACATACCTTTTAGGTGTTTCATCATTTCCAAATACCAGTACATCTTCAGCTTGAGTAGTACCCAATTGGTGGAAATAAAGCCTGTGATCATTGGTCAATGCAGAAAGTTTGGATCCGTCAGGTTGGGCATAGGTACTGTAGTAAAAGCCTTTTTTACCTTCCCAGGATATGCCTGTAAATTTGGCATCTTTGATCTGGTCCTTTAATAGCATTTTGCTATCGGTGTCCATGACGTAGATGTCTCTCCAATCCGATCCTGCGACTGAAACAGCATAGGCAAATAGGCTTCCATCTTTAGTAAAGGCAATACTAGACAGAGAGGTACTGCCGTCTTCAGACAGCTTATTGGGATCCAAGAAAACTTCTTCATTCCCTTCATCCCGGGACCTGTAAAGTACAGACTGATTTTGCAGTCCATCATTTTTAAAGAAATAAGTCCATTCTCCGTAAAAAAATGGTGCCCCTACTTTCTCATAATTCCATACTTTTTCAAGCCTTTCTCTTATGGCCTCTCTAAAAGGGATTTTATCTAGGTAATCAAAAGTGACTTTATTTTGGGCGATCACCCATTCTTTGGTGTTTTCAGCATAATCGTCCTCTAGCCATCGGTAAGGATCCGCTACTTCTTCACCCCAATACAAGTCAACGTGATCAGTTTTTTCGGTAATTGGGTATTCCACAGGTATAGGTTTGAAATGGTTTTCATTAGTACAGGCCAAGGTCAGAATTGTCAGACACAAAAGACTGTTTTTTTTCAATTTTGGTAGTAATATAAAGCCGTTTTGCATCATTTTCCTTTTTATAGCATTGACATAAACAATGGCGATTTTAAATACATCATTCTTTAACCCGGATTATGAAATAGCATTCGTGATGAGTGTTGCAATCGCAAGAAAATCAGGCTGTTTGGAGATTTTAGCATAGCACCGCTATGGTGAAATTGAAAACAGCAACGAAGTGGCTAATTTTAAAGCGATTTCAGCACGTAATAGATTGTCTATTGCATGTTTCGGGTTTAAATTTAGGCATTTATTTTTTTGTGTTCAGGTAATTTTAGAAAAAGCAGAAACCGTAATATATAGGCTATAAATTATTAGAAAAGTAGTGAACAATAAGCTGTAAACGATATGGATAAAATCTTCACCCTATATAAGACCTCATGATTTATCATTTGGAAGGTCAAGGGATAGGAGAGGAGACAATAAAGTGCATACATTTTCTTACACATTGCCATAAAAGTATCTGCCCAATTCCAAAACAACCCACGGACGAATCTGTTATTACCTTAGAAATGACAGGAACTGAAACAGATAGAATCATCGAAATGGCATGGGAAGACAAAACCCCATTTGAAGCCATACAGGCACAATTTGGACTTTCGGAAGCCGAAGTAATTGTATGCATGCGAAGGGAGTTAAAACCAAGTTCATTCAGGAACTGGAGAAAGCGGGTAAATAGTGGGACAAGCAGAAAACATCTACACAAGAGAAATAGCGCCATAAATCGTTTTAAATCTTCTAGACAAAGGGATATTTCCAATAATAAAATTTCAAAAAGATAACTTTTCCTACAAATATAGAGGCCATCAGAGCGCGAATTACAGCCATAGACCCTGTGCGCTATGCCCAGTCCCGAAATTATGGAGATGGTGCAGTAACGCGCTTGAGTCCCTACATTTCCAGGGGAGTGATCAGTACAAGGCAGGTTTATGATCATATCCTTACCTTAGCTATACCTAGTGGAGAGGCAGAAAAATTAATTCAGGAGCTTGCCTGGAGAGATTATTGGCAGCAGGTATGGATCGCCAAAGGAGATGCAGTTCACACAGACCTGAAGCAAGCCCAAAAGCCTGTGTCAAATTACCAGGTACCTAAAGCCATCGTAGAGGCATCCACAGGGATTGAAGTGGTAGATGCAGGAATTAGGGAATTGTATGACACAGGCTATATGCACAATCACATGCGCATGTATGTGGCGGCCATTTGTTGTAACATGGGACATTCTCATTGGCTGGCTCCTGCAAGATGGATGTATGCACACCTTTTGGATGGGGATATAGCAAGTAACCAGCTGAGTTGGCAATGGGTGGCAGGAGCTTTTTCCAATAAGAAGTATTATGCCAACCAGGAAAACATCAATAGATTTTTCCACAGTGCGCAGCAGCATACTTTTCTGGATGTTTCCTACGAGCATTTTGAGAGCATGGACATCCCCAATGTATTGAAGGACAATGTTGCTTTAAATGTAGACCTTCATTTACCGAAAGTGGAAAAACCTCCTGTATTGGCAGACCAAGTTACCCTTATCTATAATTATTATAACCTGGACCCTGATTGGTATAGAGGTGAAAACTTTCAGCGGGTGCTTCTTCTGGAACCCTCCCTATTCGAGAAATTCCCAGTCCATCAAAAATGTATCGATTTTGTGATTGGCTTGTCTGAAAATATTCCGGACATCAAATTATTTGTGGGGGAATTTGATGCGCTTCTGGCTCAAATAAGCCCAGAGAAAATAACTTATAAAGAACATCCGCTCAATAGACATTATCAAGGGATTCAGGAACCCAGAGAATGGCTAAGCAACGTGACAGGATACTATCCTTCCTTTTTTTCTTTTTGGAAAAAGTGTAAGAAAGAACTTATGAAATGAAGAAAAAAGACCTTCCAAGCAAAATTTGCCTTACCTGTAAACGTCCTTATAGCTGGCGTAAAAAATGGGAAAGAGATTGGGAGCAGGTAAAATATTGCAGTGAAAAGTGCAAACGAAATAAAAGCCATGAAAGCCATTAATATTATTTTTCCGCATCAACTTTTTGAAAATAGTGAACTTCTAAAAAGTGGCAATGAGACTTACCTGATAGAAGAGCATCTTTTCTTCCGACAGTACAAATTTCACAAGCAGAAAATAACTTTTCACCGGGCTTCAATGAAGGCCTATGAAAAATACCTTGACGGTTTTAACTTTAAAATTCACTATATAGCTTCCGATAATGAACTATCGGATATTAGAAAATTTCATAAGGAAATTGAAGACAAAGGAATTGAAGCAATTCAAGTAATAGACCCTGCTGATGATTGGTTGATGCAGCGCATCCAATCCCTTTCCTCTGTCTGTGAAGTCAAGGTTTTTCCCAGTCCACAATTTTTGAACAGTGAGGAAGAGTTGGAGCATTTCTTCAGAAAGGACAAAAAATCATTTTTGCAGGCCACCTTTTACAAACAGCAACGCAAAAGACTTGGGATCCTTGTCGATGAAGAGCAAAATCCCGTGGGAGGCAAATGGTCTTACGATGCGGAAAACAGAAAGAAATTTCCCAAAGGGAAAACTCCACCGGCAATAAGTTTTCCTAAAAAATCAAAGGATTGGGAAGAGGCATGTGAATACACACTAAAATATTTCAGTGATAATCCAGGTGATGTTTCAAAGGATAGGTTTTATCCCATTAATCACTCGGAAGCAGGTGACTGGCTAGAGCAGTTTTTGACTTATCGTTTTCATGATTTCGGAAAGTACGAAGATGCCATATTAAAAGAGCCTTCTTTTATCAACCACAGCCTGCTTTCACCTTTATTGAATAGCGGCTTGATTTTACCCTCGGAAGTAGTGAAACGTGCCCTTTCCTTTGCGGAAGAAGAGGGGATACCGATTAATTCTACAGAGGGATTTATTCGCCAAATTGTTGGCTGGCGAGAATTTATTCGTGGGATGTATCTCTGTAAAGGTAGGTATTCCCGTACCCGCAACTTCTGGCAGTTTAAGCGTAAAATACCCCAGTCCTTTTATGAGGGAACAACTGGAATTGTACCTATTGACCAAACCATAAAAAAGGTGCTTCAGACCGGTTATTGCCACCATATAGAAAGGCTGATGGTGCTTGGGAATTTTATGCTCTTGTGCGAATTTGATCCCGACGCCGTTTATCGTTGGTTTATGGAACTGTTTATTGATGCGTATGACTGGGTGATGGTGCCCAATGTGTATGGCATGTGTCTCTTTGCTGATGGAGGCACTTTTGCAACCAAACCCTATATAGGAGGGTCAAACTACATTAGAAAGATGAGCAATTATTCCCGTGGAGAATGGGAAGAAATATGGGATGGTATGTTTTGGCGATTCGTCATGAAACACGAGGATTTTTTTCGTAAGAATCACCGTACCAATATGCTGGTTTATTCCCTTGATAAAATGGATAAAGACAAACAACAGACACATCTTGATAATGCCGAATCTTTTATCAAGAACAAGTTGGGAGGAGATGCTGAATAATTGATTATTAGAGAAATACAATTATAGCCAGTAGGATTTAAGGCTGTCATTTGAATGATGGAATTTTGGCATTTGATTTTTAAGGAAAATTACCGAAATTTAACACATAGAATCTTTAGACAATTTAAAAAATAGATTGATTGACAGGATCAAAGTTTCTGAAAACGAGAAATTGTTGGAAGCCTTAGAAGGTATACTGAACTCCACAGAAAACGATGGGCGATTGGCACTTAATGCCTATCCTATCGAAGTGCTTCAAATGAGCGTGAAGGATATTGAAAACGGGGATTTGATTTCGGAGACCGATCTTAGAAAAGAAGATTCCGAATGGATGGACTGATCCTACTTTGGACCTAAACTGCCAAGGAGCAACGAAATCATATTTTCGAATATTGGAACGAAAAAAACAAGAGCAATCAATATTCAAAAAAATTAAACCTGAGGATAAGAGGACACACTGATTTACTGAAACAATTTCCCGAAATGGGAAAACTTACTGATTTCAGAAAAAAGAGCAATAATAAAGGGACATTACAGTATTCTATATCAGGTTCAACTGCCTACCAGTAATTAATCACTCCATTTGTAGATAGCCTCCTGCATTTGTCGGGTGAATTTAAGGATTTAGCCAAATCAAAAAAATAAAATGGAAAAGTCACTTTCAAAAATTCGTGCGGTATTATTAATTGCTGCTTCCATAAGTTTTTTTATGGTATCAAGTGCTTTTACAGAAAGGCAATCGTCGAATAGTAAAGAAGATAAAAAAGAGCGGTACCTGAATGAGGTATTTGAGCATGTCTCTATTCAAAAAGAGGTGGTATATGGCGAGGCGGTTAATGAAAAAGGAACCAAAGAATCGCTTGCGCTTGATATTTATACGCCAGAAAACGACAATGTTAAAAATCGACCAGTGATTGTATGGATGCACGGAGGTGGTTTTAGGCATGGAAACGATAAAACACAATCTTATATCGTTGAGATGGCCAAAAGGTTTGCTAAGAAAGGGTATGTATGTATATCTATTGATTACAGATTGAGAGAAAATCCCTTTGAAGACATCACAGGAACCCTCTCAGATGCGGTTTCAGATGCTACAAAAGCACTTGAATGGGTTAGAAAGAACAAGAAATCTTTAAATATAGACACCTCAAAAATCATCGTTGGGGGCGGTTCCGCGGGAGGCATTCTTGGCTCTGATCTATTCTTCAGCGGTAATACTAGTAATAAGGACAAAGCAGGAATTATTGGATTTGTTAATTTGTGGGGAAGTCCAAGTGAGAAATGGAGTAAACTGAATATTGGCAAAAATGTTCCACCAACCATTATTGTACATGGGACAGCAGATAAGCTAGTTCCTTACAGTAATTCAGTTGAATTGGTGGATAGGTTAAATGCTAATAATGTCAAAAACGAATTGGTTACTTTTAAAGATGCTGGTCACACGCCTGTTAAACACATGGATGAATTTGAAATAAAAATAGCTACATTTCTTTATGATTTGATTTAAAGATTTTTTAAGAGCCTAATGAAGATGATTAAATCCAAAGGTATAGTATCCTGACTGTTGGTTAGCCAATAATCTAAGTTGCGCAGTGCTTTCCCCTCTTTAATTGCCTGTTACACCATGCTAGCTAATCCACTTCCAGAATCAAAAGAAAACCACCTAAAAGCCCGCTTTTCCTTAATGAATAGCCCTAGAATAAAATGAAAATTCATGGATAATTCAGTATCTTGTACTTTCAGGAAAAGGTAAAATCCTATCAATTATGAAATACAAGCAATCGCAGTTTGGGTGGGTTATAATTATACTGTTTACACTTCTGGTTGCTTTTCTCTGGCTGGCTTATGCCCTTCAGTGGGGCGACAATCCACTTCCATTTACTCCTTTTCTGGTACTGAGCTCATTCCTTGTTGTTTTGGGATTTATGCTCCACAAACTGACGGTTGAAGTTAATGGAGCTACGCTCAAATTGTCCTATGGGATAGGTCTAATAAGTTTCAAATATGATATAGATGAATTGGAAGAATTGGAGATTATCAGGGTGCCATGGTATTATGGTATAGGAATCCGGATCACGCCAAAAGGCATGCTTTACAGCATACATGGCTGGAAAGCGTTGCGGATAAAATATAAAAGCGAAGGAAAAAGTAAAAGGGTGATGGTGGGGACAGCAGAGCCGGAACAACTTAAAAAAGTTCTCGAGTACAATTGTAAAAAGCCATAGGAACCTCAGGTTTAAACCTATAAAGTAGCACAACTCAAGATTCTGTGTCTAAGCGAACCCAATTAGGGCAAATACTTATGGAATTGTCGCTGAATTAATCAGTTAATCAGAAAGTTATGTGGTTTTTGGCTAAGCAAATTCACGATTTTTTTATTAACTTAACAGGGATAAAAGTTTTTTCATTTTAGAACCAAACCCTTTAACCACTACATATTATGGATCCCTATATCAACAACCAGGCAGCTTCGGGAAACAAACCTAAGTTTACCGGTAAAAAATTGGTATTGCTTCATCCTGAGGCCAGTTTTAAAAACATCAATGAGGAAGCCAATGGGGCCTCACTTAGATTGGCGCCATCGGGAAATTACAAGAACAAAGAGGAAGACTATGAAAAAGCTTTTTCAGAAGGCGACGGGATTGTCTTTGAAAAATTCAATGTCGCAGTGATCAATGCAGACCATGATGATCAGGTAAACAGTCTGATGGCAGCGAAACAATCTTTTCAATACATGGAACCAGAGCGCTTCGTTTATGCCTTAGATAGCGCTCCCCAAACGAATATAGGAATATTACTCTGGAATTTTATTTGCCAGATTTTTGGTATAAAAAAACCTGGGACTGTACCCAAAGATCCTCCCCCGGTCGTACCTCCTGTTTTTGAGAGTGATGCGACTGCTTACTGGGCCATTCATGCCTTAGGTGCATTGCAAAGTAATAAAACGGGTAGAGGAGTTAATTTGGCCATATTGGATACAGGTATGACACTTGACCATCCTGATTTTCTAAACCGAGAGGTGTTCTCCAAATCCTTTATTTCTGGAGAGACAGTTGACGATTTTAATGGACATGGAACACATTGTGCCGGCATAGCCACTGGAGGAGTAAGTGCCAGCACCGGCATACGCTATGGTACAGCCAGTGAGGCTACCCTTTATGCTGGTAAAGTCTTGTCTAATAAAGGTGTGGGTAGCGATAGTGGAATATTGGCAGGTATGGAGTGGGCAGTGAACAACGGATGCAAAGTAATATCTATGTCGCTAGGAGCCTCCGTTGGTGAGAATGCACGGTATTCAAATATTTACAATGACCTGGCCAAAAGATCTATGGATTTGGGTACCTTGATCATTGCTGCAGCAGGAAATGACAGTCAGCGGAGCCATGACTCCATAAAACCTGTTAATCATCCTGGAAATTGTCCCAATATCATGGCGGTGGGAGCCTTAGACAAGAACTCTGCCATAGCCAATTTCTCCTGTGGAGGCCTGAATCCTGATGGTGGAAGTGTGGACATAGCTGGTCCTGGTGTGGAGATTTACAGTTCATGGAAAAAACCCCAGGACTATGCCATCATTAGTGGTACAAGCATGGCGACCCCTTATGTGGCCGGTGTGGCAGCCTTGCTCTGTGAAGCCTATCCAGATGCCAGTCCCATGGAAATTTGGGATAAGCTAACTACTGGCGCGCGAAACGTAGGTTTACCTGCCAGAGATGCCGGAACAGGTCTTGTGCAAGCACCGCAATAAATCGAGAAATCATGAAAAGAAACTTTATTGCATCGGTTGAAGAAAATGCTACTGGTAAAATTGAACAGATTGCGGGCGAATTGAGACAAAAAGGCTGTACCATCAAGCAGATTTTGAAGCTATCCGGAATCATCACTGGCTGTAGTTCTGGAAATGAAAGCAAATTGGAAGAATTGAAAATCTCAGGCATTAAATACATAGAGGAAGACAGGCAAGTGGGAGCATTGGGAGGGGATTAATTTCTGAAATCGAAATTAATCACTTCGTTGCTGTTTTCGATTTTGCCTGACTTACAGACAGGTTGATTATATTGGTGCTATGCTATGGCTCCAAACAGTCCGATTTTCTTGTGATTGCAATACTTCTTGATGGAGTCGCCAAATCTATTTTTTAAATCCATCTAATTCTTCCTTAGAGTTCAACTTTTCTAAAATGATATTGAATGATGAATAAAACGAAAACTGAGAACCCCAGAGGGGTGATAGATTTGTAGCCCACGGGTGTGAACCCGTGGGCCAGTGATAGAACGATAAATGATTTTGGCGGCATTGTTGCTTTTTTTTGCAACAATGCTGACAAAATCTCTTACATTTTTCCATGCCTTTGAGTCGGGGTTCAATCCTGTTTCGAAGCCTGGTCAGGCTGTTATAGGTGCCAATTATTATCGGTTTTTAACTTCTACGATATTTCCGGGTAAATTAAAGCCTTTCTGTTCCAAACCTGTGAGCACTTTCAGTACGGCATTGGAATGTATTTTAGCATCCGTTTGATCATAATTGTAGGTGTTTACCCAATAGGTGACTCTCACATTCAGGGTGGAAGTAGCCAACTCTTTAACCAAAACTGTAGGTTTTTTGTCTCCGCCCAGTATTCCTGGGACAGATTGAATGAGTTCGGAAATCAATTGCATTGCGGCGATATAATTGGATCCGTAATCAAGTCCTACAGTGAAACTATAACTCAGGTAGCCATCAATGGTATAATTGATCATTGGGTTTTTTATGATGGAGGCATTGGGAATAAAGACGTCCTTGCCATCTACGGTTTTTACCTGCGTATCCCGAAGGTTCAAGGCAAGCACTTTTCCGTTAATACCATTGATTTCCACCATGTCCCCAATCTTAAAAGGTCTTTTGAAGGCAAGGAGAATCCCTGCAAGAAAATTTTCACCGATGTCCTTCAGCGCAAAACCTATAATAAAGGCCGTAATACCAGCTCCTGCAAGAAGACTATTGACGACCCCAGAAAGCCCTAAAAAACGCAGTAAAAGGGCCAATCCAAAAATCATGACCAGACTCCTAATGGCCGCACTGATGAAATCAGTAAGCAAACGATCATCAGTTTTCCTACTTAGCCTGTTGCTGACCAAATTTCTAATCCATCGGGATAAATAAATAAAGAAAATAAATATTAAAGTGCCGATTATGAGTGAAACAGCCAATTGTTCCGCACTTTCAAGGTCTCCCATAAGGATTCCTTTTAATTTTTGAAAAGCTTCCTGCAAAATCATGTCATTATGGTTGGGAGTAAATTAAATAAAAAAGCTGCAAATTGATAATACTTACTCTTTTTTGGTACATAAAATTAAAAAACCATAAAAAAAGGCTTCAATTCAACCCAATTGAAGCCTTTCCTAAGTGGGGGGATTAATGTAAATTCAAGATTAATTGACCCTTAAGATGGTCCGCTTATAGCGCGTTAGCGCAGGGGATCCAGTGTCTGTAACTTCTAATATGATATGGATTGTCCCAAGCCTTTCAGCTTTTGGAATGGTTAGTTGGGCATTCACGTTGTCTGCATTTATTATTTCAATGGGTTTAGGCGCACTTCCTCCAGATTGGGTAAAACTTCCTGGCTCACGATAATGATACCAATTGTAGGTAAGGCCGTCTCCATCTGGATCGTTGCTTCCTTCAGCACTAAGTTCAATAGTATCCCCAACCTTTGCATTGATATATTCGGCTGATTTGAGGTGGGCAACAGGAGGGTGGTTGGCCTCAGCATAAGGCTTGATCGTCCAATCCATTCTGGCCTCAAAATCATTCTGAAAAGCCTCTCTCCAGCGATAAATTGTAGCTTTGTTGCTGGTGTGATACTCCCCATCGAAGCCTAGCACCTCATCTTGAGCATTTGTCCATAAAGCACGAGTCTCTGGTTCAGCAAACCATTTTTCTGTTCTCGGTAGATAGTATTCATATCGCCCTCCCCAATTGCCAAAATCAGGTCGCTCAGGATTTTCCATCCCGGTAGGAATCAAATGCATAAAACTTGGAGAATCACCTTCCATGAGGTAGTCCATATGTGGGTATTCAGCCCCCAACGGTCCCTTGCTCCGAATGTGTTCATCCAGCCAGGGATTGTCCACAATTTCAAAGTTTCCTCCTGAAAAACGCCCATGAAACTTGTCTCCGCTAATGCCTGTCCAAGTAGCGTGGTGGTACCCCCCAAGAGGATGAATTCCCGGACTGGCAATGTAAAAGAGGTTTGGAAATGTTTTTCTAATCCATGGGCCACTGTCGTCCTGGTCAGAAATGGTATATACCCTCAATTTCGACACAAACTTATCCACTTCTGTAGGCGTGCGGGTTAGGTTAACTTTCCAGAGGGCTTGGGCGAGACAATTGGGTCCACCCCAGACCAATACCCAAACGGGCCTAAGGTCGTCTGCATCAACGGACTGGATTATTAATTCTGAACCTTCAGAATCCATGCCTTCCCCAACTGCCTCCATTCCAAATTTAGGAATACCTTCCTTAAGTATAGACAAAAGATAATTCGCGGTTGTATAGCCTTTTTCATGTTTGTTTAAATTTTCTCTGACCTTATCGTAGCCAGTTAGAATTTCACGAATTCTCCAGGCTGCAATTTGATCTCTTTGGTGTCTGGAGGTGGTGGCAATTAGGCCTTCCACATCCCACTGATTGGAGTAAGTAAGGAACCTAATGAGTGACATGGCATCATCAGGTTCATTTTCTATGTCAGTGAGTACAATGATTCGCTCCTTTTCCATTGATTTCTGAGCATTTAGCTCAATGCTCCCCAAAAGCATTAAGCCCATGAGGAAAAATCTGAATAGTATGTTTTTCATTGAATGAGCCGTTTGTATTGGAAATGGTTTATGCATGATTTGTCTATTTCCTATGATAATGCCTAAAGTGATGTTCTGATTTTTCATTGTGCTCTAAGAAATGGTACTTTTTACTTTTTGCTTTTTTTAATTTTTGTCTTCAGCGATGATTAATTGGATTTCGTTTTCTTTGAAGACTTCTTTGTGTTTATTTTCGACCCCTTCGTCGGTGATAATGTAATCGATAAGGGATAAAGCTCCGAGACTGGCAAAAGCACTTTTTCCAATTTTTGAAGAATCAGCTACCAGGTAGGTAATGTCTGCGGAATCAATCATGGCTTTCTTCACTACAAGATCGCTAAGGCTTGGATAAGTAAGACCTGATTTTAAAGAAATGCCTGCAGTAGCCAGAAAGAGTTTTTGTACATTTAGTCCCTTGAAGAAATCAGCTGCCTTTTGGCCAGTAAGGGATAAGGTGGGCGCCTTGAATTCTCCACCTGTCATGATGATATCTATGTTGGGATTTGCTCCTAGCATTAATGCAATATTTAGGGCATTGGTTATAACGGTTAGCCCTTTGATGTTTATTATTTTTTTAGCGATCTCTGTAGTTGTAGAGCCAGAATCAAGAATGATGGTATCTCCAGGGTGAATGAATTCCAGACATTTTTCTGCAATAATCTCTTTTTCCTTTAGATTGTCCTGGTGTACTAAAGAGAAATTACGCACCTGATCTTCAACGTTTTTTAAATGTACACCACCATGCTCCCTTAGGACCAAGCCATTTTTCTCCAATTTCTCAAGGTCCTGACGAATGGTTACCTCTGTGACTTTAAAGATTCTGGCCAGATCGATAACTTTGGCAGATCCATCTTCTTTTAGTAAGTCAAGTATCTTTTCTTTTCTTTGTTTTGGTAACATATTATTTATTTAAAAATCGAAAATATCTTTCGAAATATAGTTCTTTTCTGATAATTTATCTGATAAAGCTGTTAAATCGGTAGTTTTGATATATAAATGAGTGTTTATCGGGTATGTAAGTTAAATGAAAATTAAAATATAAATAAATATTATTACGAAAAAAAATTTTGTTTTTATTTATTTTAGTTTCGTTTACTTTCGTTTTAAACACATTCTGCTTTGTTTTCAACTTGGTCATGGTTTTAATATACTCTAGGATAAGTGTTACCTGTTTTAAAATTGGAAAATAGAAAAAAGGATAAATGAAATTAATGTTAAGAATAAGTTTGGTTGGTATATTCGCTTTTGTGGCTATGTCTAGTTGTAAGACGGAATACAATGAAAGTGTTAAACCCAGGATTTTAATTAATTCTGATATAGGGGGTACCGACCCTGATGACTTTCAGTCAATGATACATTTATTAATGTATGCGGATAAATTTCAAATTGAAGGTTTGGTTTCTTCCCCATTCGGGGACGGTCGAAAAAGTAATTTTTTGGATATAATTGACCTATATGAAAAAGATTACCTTCAATTAAAAAAGCATGCGGCTGATTTGCCTGCTCCAAAGGTTTTAAGAGCGGTTGCTAAGCAAGGAGCTATTGCGGCAGCTCCATTCAAAGGTTATACTACTTCCACAGAGGGCTCAGAATGGATCATCAAATGCGCCAAAAGGGAAAGTGAACAGCCTCTTTGGGTACTGGTTTGGGGAGGGATAGAAGACCTCGCTCAGGCATTGCATGATGCACCTGAAATCAAAGAAAATATTAGGGTGTATTGGATCGGAGGACCCAATAAGAAATGGAGCATCAATGCCTATTTTTATCTAGCTGCTGAGCATGGAGACCTTTGGATGATAGAAGCCAATTCTACCTATCGGGGTTGGTTTATGGATGAAGATTCGCCTAAGTCCTATACTGGAGAGGCTTACTACGATAATTTTATCCAAGGCCGGGGAGCCTTAGGAAAGGATTTTATCAACTATTATCAAGGGAGGATAAAAATGGGTGATACACCATCACTGGCCTATCTTATGAAAGGTGATCCAAATGATCCTACCGGAGAAAGTTGGGGTGGCAGTTTTGAGAAAATCAGTAGAAGTCCCAGAAAAATTTTTGAAGGGGGCAGTACCACTGCAGATTCGTTAGCTGCCTATGCCACGATTGAATGGAAGTTCAAAGGGCCGGACATTATGGTTCCTGATGATTCTGTAGTCTTTAAATTTGAAGTTCAGGGTCAGGTCTGGCCAGGTTATTATTTGGGAGAGGGTATGTATGGAGTGAAATATTCCTCAAAAAAAGCAGAAAACGGTAGCTACAAAACAAGTAGTGAAATTTACGAATTGGACGGCTTAACTGGCGAATATGTCAGTATTACCCCGTGGCCTGGAAAATCCTCTTCTGATGATTACAAATTAGGAAACAATTGGTATACTGATAAACTAGGGGCCGCGCTTTTTATTAAAGACCAGCAAGGGGCAAAAACGATTTCCAGGTACAGAGAAGCATTTTTAGGTGACTGGGGAGAAAGATGGAAATGGTTAGAGAAATAAGGCTAAATTGAAAATTACCACAATAAGGAAAAACAAATCATAATGAAAAATACAACTGCAGTTTCAAAAATAATGGGATGGATTTGGGCAATGGCAATTTTAGCAATTAGTCCAGTAATGGCTCAGAATGATTCCAAAGAATTTCAGGATATGCGTTGGAAGGCTGTTGCCGTAAAAATGCCTGATGCATGGTACGCTTCCAATGAGGCAAAACACGTGGCAGAAAATGTCCTTTTGACCCAAAAGGCAATTGGTGGTTGGGAAAAAAACAAACCTTACCATCATCCAATGGATGCGGGTGAAAAAGCAAAATACTTAAAAACAAGGGAAGATATTGGTGCTACTTTCGACAATGATGCAACCATCACTGAGTTGAGATTTCTTGCTAATATTTATTCCCAATCTAGAGATCAGCGCTACAAGCAGGCTTTTGAAAAAGGAATAAATTACATCCTAAAGGCACAATACAACAATGGGGGTTGGCCTCAGTTTTATCCGGTGCGCAAAGGAAGTGTGGCCTATTCCGGACACATCACCTTCAATGACGATGCGATGGTTAACATTATGCGTTTTTTAAAAGAAATGCTCTCCAATGACCCTGCCTTTCAGTCTATTCAATTGACTGACAACAAAAAAGGAAAAATTCAAGAAGCCTATGACAAAGGAATAGCGTGTTTCCTAAATACTCAGATTGTAGTAAAAGGAGAACCTACCGCATGGTGTGCGCAACATGACTCAGTGAGCCTGGCACCGGCAAAAGCCAGGAGCTATGAATTGCCCTCATTTAGTGGTTCTGAATCTGTGGGAATAGTGCTTATGCTTATGGAAATAGAAAACCCATCCGATAAAGTAAAGGCTTCAATAAATGACGCTGTAAAATGGTTTGAAGACCATCATGTAGGACGGTTAAGAGTAGATACCCAGACGATGCCAGACGGAAGCAAGGACAGAATTGTTGTAGAAGACGAAACCGCACCTTTACATTGGGGGCGATTTTATGACCTGGAAACCGAGAAAATATTTTTCTGCGATAGAGATGGTATCAAAAAGAACGCCATAACAGAAATAGGGCACGAGCGTAGAAATGGCTATAGCTGGTATACCCGTGCTCCGAAACAACTGCTGGAAAAATATCCGGAATGGAAAAAAAGAAATGGTATTATCTAAGACGCTTGCAGATAAATCCAAAAAATCCGGATGCTAGAAAAATATTTGAACAGTATTAATTAAACGTTGACCCAGAATACTAATATATGCTTGATTTTAAATGGAATAGGAACTATTTTCTTCTCATTACAGCAATCGTTTTTGCACCACTATTGGCAGTAAATGCTCAGGAAAAAGCTTTGGTGAACACTTCCAAAAGTCCTTTTGCCAAACAAGTCTCAGTAGATATGGATGCGGTGAAATGGACCGGAGGTTTTTGGGGACATTGGGCGGATGTAAGTAAGGATACCATGGCCATGAACATGTTACACATTTATGAAAACGATACACTTAGCCATGGTTTTCTCAATTTTGAAATTGCAGCAGGCTACAAAGAAGGCAGGCATCGGGGGGCTCCTTTCCACGACGGCGATTTTTATAAAACCCTTGAAGCCTTAGTCTCTGTCTATGCAAGCACTAAAGATCAAAGGTATTATGATGAGCTGGAGCGGATCATAAAAGTGATCGCAGACGCGCAGAGAGCAGATGGTTATATTCATACCGCTACAATTATTAAGCAGCGCAATAATCCTGGAGATGCGGTAGAGTTTGAGGACCGAATGAACTTTGAGACCTATAACATGGGGCATTTGATGACTGCTGCCAGTTTGCATTATCGGATTACAGGGCAAACCAACTTTTTGGACATTGCGATCAAGGCAACCGACTTTCTTATTGCCTACCATGAAAACGCAACTGCCGAACAAGCTCAAAACGCAATTTGTCCTTCCCATTACATGGGAGTAATTGAAATGTACAGGACCACCAGAAACAAGGTTTACCTTGATCTTGCTGGTAAAATGATTGATATACGTGGAATGATAGCTGATGGAACAGATCACAATCAAGACCGTATTCCATTCCGACAACAGCGGGAGGCAGTAGGACATGCTGTTCGTGCCAATTACCTCTATGCAGGAGTGGCTGATCTTTATGCGGAGACCGGAGAAGATTCCCTGATGTTGGCATTGGAAAGTATCTGGAAAGATGTGGTCACTAAAAAACTTTACATCACTGGAGCCACCGGGGCTTTGTATGACGATGTATCCCCGAACGGGACCACCTACAAGCAGCCAACTATTCAGCAAGTCCACCAGGCTTATGGACAGGCTTTCCAGCTTCCCAATATTTCAGCTTACAATGAAACCTGTGCTAATATTGGCAATGTCTTGTGGAATCATCGCATGCTTTTGGTAACGGGCGACAGCCGTTTTGCGGATATACTAGAGCTTAGCTTATTGAATAGTGTATTGTCTGGTACAGATTTAAGAGGGACTAATTTTAATTATACCAATCCTTTGAGAGTAGATGAGGATTTGCCTTTTACATTTCGATGGAATAAGGTGAGGGAACCCTATATTTCTAAATCGAACTGCTGTCCTCCCAATGTCGTCAGAACGGTTGCGGAAACCCATAATTATGCCTATGCACTATCTGATAGTGGTTTGGTAATCAATTTGTACGGTAGTAATGAATTGAAAACCAGTTTGCCAAATGGTTCAGGTCTCGAATTAAAACAAGAGACGGATTACCCCTGGGATGGAAAAATCAAGTTAAGTATCGAAAAAACCGGGCAAAAACCCTTTGCCATAGCGCTACGAATCACTGCCTGGGCCAGTCAGGCTAACATCATGGTAAATGGAGAGAAAACAGACCGAAACCCAACAGCCGGAAGTTATTTTTCTCTTTTCCGAAATTGGAAAAAGGGAGATGTGATTGAATTAAATTTACCAATGAAGGCCCGTTTGATGGAGGCCAACCCGCTGGTGGAGGAAACCAGGAACCAGGTAGCGGTGATGCGAGGGCCAATTGTTTATTGTATTGAATCTCCGGATTTGCACAATGCACGGATTTTTGATGTTGAGCTTCCTGCTGCTATTCAATTTACCCCTGTGAAAGAAATGGTTGCTGGTGCTTCGTTAACCTTCCTTGAGGGGCAAGCCTTGCTTCAAGGAAAATCCGATTGGCAAGGAAAATTGTACCAGGCAGTAGACCAAAAAATTACCCTGCAGCCCATCAATATCAGATTGATTCCTTATTTCGCTTGGGGGAATAGAGGAGAATCAGAAATGGCGGTATGGATGCCATTGAGAAAATAAAGAAATCATGGTGCCAATTCTCATTGGCAAATAAGAGGAGGTACATTTGGTGCTTCAAATTGCTTCCTTATAAAATTCAAGTTGCTCTTTAAATGGAGTTGTTAATAATTAAGCAAACAATGAAAAAATCTATTTTAAGTATTGCATTGGTATTAATTGGTCTAAACAGCTATGCGCAACAACTGGCCTTTCCAACTGCTGAAGGTTATGGAAAATACACTGTTGGTGGACGTGGGGGGAAAGTTTACGAAGTGGTCAATCTAAATGACTCCGGAAAAGGAAGCCTGCGTGAGGCTGTTGAAGCAGAAGGGCCTAGAACTGTTGTTTTCAGGGTTTCAGGTACCATCAAATTGGAAGATGAGTTAAGGATTAGAAATCCATATATCACGATAGCAGGTCAAACTGCCCCAGGAGATGGCATAACACTTAGGGCTTACCCGTTAATGATAAATGCAGATGAAGTGATCATTCGGTACATTAGAGTGAGGCTTGGAAATGAATCAGGAGGTGAGACTGATGCAATATCCAGCCGTTATACTACCAATCTTATCTTAGATCATGTTTCAGCAAGTTGGAGTATAGACGAAACTATGTCCATTTATCACGGAAAAAATGTAACGGTTCAATGGTGTATTACATCAGAAAGCCTTTATAAATCCAATCACCAAAAAGGGAATCATGGCTTTGGAGGTATTTGGGGGGCGAACTACAGCACCTATCACCACAATTTAATCGCCAATCATTCTAACCGCAATCCACGCTTTGGATCAGGAGTAGGAAATACGGATTTCCGCAATAATGTAATTTTCAATTGGGGTTATGAATCAACCTATGGAGGGGAAGTTTCTCAAGTGGGTAATGACAAATCCAATTTCACAAATATCAATATGGTAGGAAACTATTATAAGGCAGGGCCTGCGACAGCACCCGGTCAAATAACCCACCGAATCGTTGCTCCCTGGTCCCGAAATAAAGCGGAAGACTAAGGAAAATGGTATGTTTCAGGCAATACCATAGAAGGGAATTCCTGGGTTTCAGCCAACAACTGGCTCGGTGGGGTGCAGCCAAAAGACGGCAGTGAATATTTGGAGGGTTTAAAGCTGGAACAGCCCTGGCCATCGATGGTTATTAATGAACAGTCTGCTGAAGAGGTCTTTGTTTCTGTTCTCGAAAATGCCGGAGCCGTATTTCCTAAGCGTGATGCTGTAGATATTCGGGTTATAGATGAGGTCCTCAATGGTTTCGCTACTTACGAAGGAGAAACTTACAAAAAGGATCACAAGGTCGCAGATAAAACAAAAATAACTGGCATCATAGATACTCAGGAAGATGTTGGTGGGTGGCCAGTTCTGAAAAGTGTTTCAGCCCCTATAGATACGGATCGAGATGGAATGCCTGATGAATATGAAAAGCAAAATGGTCTCAATTCCAAAAAAGCCATTGATGGAAATGAAGTTGGGGAAGACGGTTATACCATGTTGGAAAACTACCTAAATTCTATTTTGAGCAATAGGAAGCAATAATTATATTTATAATGGAGGATTGGGAAAGCAATAGATTTTTGACATTAATACTTAAAAGCAATTTATTTAAAATAGATACAGTATTCATTTTCTTGCTGAGCCCTGCAAAATCAATCTCTCGAATTCACCAATTGGTTCTTATAGAGATGAAAACTCCCAAGTTTCACTCATCTAATTGAAATATCCGGCTGATTATCAACAAAACCAGGAAAGTTTGTGGGTTTAAGTTAATTGGTATTTGTGTATAATTGGTTTATTTTTATTTCGAAATAACACTGATGAACATGAATGCTTCAAGGACTCTCCTACTAGTTGTTTTGCTTAGGTGCAGTTATTTTCAGATTATGGAAATTGCTGCACAACCCACGGTTTTTCCGTCCACATCCACGGCCACCATTTCCAAATTCACGGAAGATATGGAAAAACAGGAAGGGTTAATTGACCTCTATTGGGATAGCCAATCGGGCAAGATTTGGATGGCAATTCCTAACCATGGTAAAGAATTGTTGTATTACCCCTCATTAGCGGCTGGTTTGGGGTCCAATGATATCGGGCTGGATAGGGGTAGGGTCTATCCTGCTCAAATTGTCCGCTTTATTCCTGTAGGAGACAAATTGCTTCTTCAGGCTGAAAATTATACATTTCGCGCTTCGGCACAGAACCTTTTGGAAAAGCGTGCCGTGGAGGAATCTTTTGCTGCCTCGGTAATTTGGGGTTTTAAAATAGCTATTAAAGAAGATGATAGAATTTTGGTGGATGGGACAGATTTTTTTCTTCAGGATGTAATCGAGGCTTGTGATGTCATTAAAAGGTCAGGACAGGGAAACTATAAAACAGACCTCTCCCGTTCAGCCATTTATAAACCCAGAACCAAGAGTTTTCCCGAAAATACAGAGATAGAGGCTACCATTACCTATATTGGAGAACAACCTGGAAATTACATTCGCCAGATTGTGCCAGTCCCCAAAGCCATTAGTTTACGTATTCATCATTCATTTGTGGCATTACCTGAGGCAGGATTTGATAATCGAACTTTCGATCCGAGAGCAGGGGTGAATGCAATAACTTATTTTGATTACTCCTCTCCGATAAATCAAGACTTTGAAAAAAAGACAGTTAGAAGACACCGCTTAGTTAAGAAAGACCCCTCGGCCGCCTTGAGTGAGGTGGTAAAACCCATCATCTATTACATAGATCCCGGAACACCTGAACCCATACGCACTGCATTAATGGAGGGTACCGCTTGGTGGGCAGAAGCTTTTGAGGCTGCAGGATTTAAAAACGCTTTTCAGGTCAAATTACTTCCTGAAGATGCCGATCCCATGGACGTAAGGTATAACCTTGTCCAATGGGTACACAGGTCCAGCAGAGGTTGGTCCTATGGGGGTGGGGTAACGGATCCTAGAACAGGAGAAATATTAAAGGGCAAAGTTACCTTGGGATCTCTTCGGGTGCGGCAAGACTACCTGATCGCTCAGGCGTTGGCGGGTAATTTTGATGCGGCTAACCCAGAAAACGCAGTTCTAATGGACATGGCTTTGGCCCGAATGAGACAATTGGCGGCTCACGAAGTGGGGCATACCTTGGGATTGCCTCATAATTACATTGCCAGTGCCAAAGGCCTTACTTCGGTAATGGATTATCCTCATCCTTACCTATCCATAAAAAATGGTGCCATTGATCTTTCTAATGCCTATGAAGAGGGCATAGGAAGTTGGGACATTGTAGCCATTAAAATGGCCTATGCCTCCATTCCAGAAGGTTTGGAGGAGCAGGAAGTCATGGATCAGTGGGTAGGCGAATACCTCGCTCAGGGCTTGGATTTTCTGTCCGATAAGGATGGCCGACCAGCCGGATCCGCACATCCGAAAACCCACCTTTGGGACAATGGAACTGATCCTGTGGCGCAGTTGGCGCATGTGCTTGAAGTTCGAAAGATAGCCTTGGATGATTTTGGATTGAAAAACATTTCCAAGGGAATGCCACTTGCCAAATTGGAAGAATTACTAGTGCCGATTTACCTATTGCACCGCTACCAGGTGGAGGCTGCATCAAAAGTAATTGCCGGGGTTAATTATGGATATACAGTTAAAGGAGATGCTAGAGAAAGCCACCAGGTAGTTTCACGAAAGAGACAATTGGATGCCTTGAATCAATTGTTACAAACCCTAAAACCCGAAACACTGTCCATACCATTGTCCATACTCCAAAAGATTCCTCCCAGACCATACGGTTATGCACCGGATGAAAGAGAAGTTTTTAAAAGACATACGGGATTGGTCTTTGACCCACTCGCACCTGCTGAAATTGCTGCACATCATACCCTGACTTTTTTGTTTCATCCCGAAAGGGCCTCCAGACTGGTAGCCCAAAGTGCGCTGGATGTACAGCAACTCCGGCTGGATGAATACCTTGATGATATAATAGAAGCTACCTGGAAAGGCCGGAGCCTATCTGGATATTCTGCCGAAATTAAGCGGTCTGTAGAGAAATTAGTGCTTCAACACTTGATGGAATTGGCGACAAATCCAGCAGGAAGTGTGCAGGTTCGAGCCATTTCCATGGCAAAGGCAATGGCATTAAAAGACTGGATTGGTATGAGAAAGAATGGAGATTTTGCTCAAATAGCGCATAGAGCTTATTGCCTTCATCAACTGAAGAAATTCCAAAAGGATTCGAATGACAAATTTAAACTCCTGGAACCACTTGCTGCCCCTGCCGGATCACCTATAGGACAATCCGACGAATATGGAGGCACTCCCTGTTTTGTTTATTGAATTCAGTTTCCCGTACATTCAATGGCGTACCAAAACCAGCGGAAAAGATACGCCTGATTTTTATGATGGCCTTAATGTAAAATGCACTAATTTTTTGACTAGAATAGTGTTGCTTATTGGTTGATAATTAAATTTTTAATTTTAGCTTACGTTATGAAAAATCTTGTTGCTTTGATTATTATCTTGTTTTGCTCGATCAAATTGGAGGCTGGAAATTCCGATCAGACTCGAATTTCTAATGGTGATACCGTTCGGCTGATGTTGGTGGGAAACAGTTTTTCCAAAAATGCTACAGCATATTTGCAGCAAATAGCCTCTGAACAAGGGAAACACTTGATAATTGGCCGTGCGGAACTTGGAGGGTGCTCCTTAGAACGACACTGGAGACTTGTTGAGGAAGCAGAAGGCGATAGTACACAAGGGGCATATAAAGGGAAGTCATTGCGAACTTTACTACTTGAGGAACCTTGGGATTTTGTCTCTATTCAGCAAAATTCAATGAATTCCACCAATATTTCTAGCTACAGGCCCTATGCTCATAATATGTACGAATACATTAAAGATCTTGTACCCGATGCTGAGGTGGTTATTCATCAAACTTGGGCTTACCGCGCAGACGCTATTCGCTTTGGGAACTTGGAAGATACTTTACACACCTCTACTGAATACGAGATGTGGCAAGCTTCCCGCCAGGCATATCATACGATTGCAGCAGAATTGGGAGTCCGCATGGTTCCGGTTGGCGATGGGTTTTGGTATGCTGGGCAACATCCTAAGTACCGCTTCGAGAAAGATGATACTGTGAGCCTCAGCAATTATCTACATCCTAAATTGCCCAAACAAGACCATTCACTGCATGTCGGATACCAATGGAATAATGAAAAAGTACTTAGGTTGGATTCAAATCATGCTAATGCCTATGGATGCTACCTTGGATCACTTATTTGGTATTCATTCTTGTTTGGTGAAAATCCCACGGAGACAACTTACCAACCAGATTTGGCTGATAGTGAGTTTATTGAGCATTTACGGTTAACAGCAATGGAAGTTGTTGATGTAATACCTTCTTTTTGAAAATTCTCGTACCAAGTTACGCCACATTCCTTGCCTTTTCAAACGAACTTCAGCCCGAAAGGGGAAGGTTGATATAAGGGAAAGCACCATTTGGTTGTTTAAAAAAGGAGTGAGAGAATTTTTACCAATTACATAGAACAATAATTTTTTCTTTGCCTAATCAAAATTCTTTTAAGGGTCATTTTTTTATTAATAATGATCTAAAATGCGGTGGGATATTAGCTATTTTACTAGACGATAAATCTAATTTTATACTAGCTCATCTGAATCAAGCAACCAATTGTTTCCCTGTCCAGATGAGTTTACAATCTTGGTATTTTATACAATAAACTTAAGATAATTTTAATGGATATTTTTCTCTTGGTATTTTTAATTATTGGTGGAACATTACTTCTGGTAAGTTTTCTACCGATAGTTATGGATATTTTCAAATTCAGCTACACTATTTTTTTGCTTATTTTTGGAGCCATCCTGTATTACCTCAATGCACCATTGCCTATGCCAGACCCAGTTTGGCCTGTAGAATTGTCTTTGCGTTTTTCAGAGCTGGTCGTCATTATCAGTTTGATGATAGCAGGTCTTAAGATTGGACTTAATTATTCATGGAAAGAGTGGAAAACACCCTTAAGGCTTTTGATCTTTACAATGCCTTTGTATATGGCGGTCATCTTTTCAGTTTCATATTTTTTATTGGATTTTGGTGGCGCCATCTCGCTGTTGCTTGCAGCTGTCCTGGCACCTACAGACCCAGCACTGGCTTCGGAAATTCAACTGAATGAAAAACAGTCCGACGAAAAGAAAAGCGTGGGTGTCAAATTTAATCTTACAGTAGAAGCAGGACTGAATGATGGATTGGCTTTTCCATTTGTATATCTGGCTATTTTATGGTCCTCGAATGCAAATTTTGGTTTTGACAACTGGATGGAATGGATTGGTTATTATGTAATTTATAAAATAGTAGTAGGGACATTGATTGGAGGGGGGGTTGGTTTTCTATATAGCTGGTGTACTAAAAACTTGTCCGACAAAAAAGAAAAGAAAATCCATCATGAGTTTGTGGCCATTGCCCTTACGCTGATCGCTTATAGTATTGCTGAAATGGCAAATGGTTATGGGTTCTTGAGTGTGTTTTTTGCGGGACTTTTTGCACATTACCATATGCACATACAAAGCGTAACAATGCATAGTGAACCCGGATTAAAATTTATATCTAATCTCGAAAAAGTTTTAATTGTATTCTGGATTGTTTTTTTCGGTGGTTCAATTATGGCAGGAATACTGAATTTCACCTCAATTCCAATGATAGTATTTTCTGTATTATTAGTATTGGTTATAAGGCCTGTTTTAGGTTATGTAAGTCTATTTAAAACCTCCTTGAATCGAAAGAAAAAAATGGCCATTTCCTTTCTAGGTGTTCGAGGAATCGGTTCTGTGTTTTATTTAACCTATGCGTTTAAAAACGGGAATTTCGGAGAAAACTATCAACTTTATTCAATAGTTTCATTGGTCATTTTATTCTCAATCATCCTTCACGGTGTTACTGCCAACAGAATATTGATAAAAGTATAACTAAATAGGTATTTAATTATTTATAAACAGCCTAAGCCAATCAATTTATTATCCCTTTGTAAGTATCCATTTTTTTGATTGTGGCATGGTTTGCTTAAGAGATTCTTTAAAGCTTTCAGAAGAGCTAAACTGTGTTTCTTTTAAAACCCGCTCTTCAACAGACAATTCAATTTCTTCTTCCTGAAAAACCCAGGGGGAAATGATCAATCGATCATTTTTTGTTTTCTTTATAAAAAATGTTTTCCCATCGATAGAGGTGTTTATTTCCAGCTGCCGTTCCATTGCGGGGGTTTCATCCTTACATAGGATTAGGGATAATCGGTCACAGAAACGCAGGAATTCATGGTATTCTTTGGCTTTTTCATCTTTGATGCCAAAATGTTTGCATAATATTTTTCGTTCCGATGCTTGGTCTTGAAAAAAGTTTGAAATCCTTTTGCTCTCTTTTTTGAGTGGGCCATAAACAAATTCCAAATGATAGGATATCAGTAATTTTACCCAAAGGGATTTGTTTCCAGCAGTTCGCAAAATTCGTTGCATCCTTTCTAAAACATCATTTACCTTATAGTTTTCTTCGGTAAAATCCAATGGTACACCAAGTTCTGAAAGGTACTCTTTTTCATTTAAGTTAAGTTGCCTGTCATCGTGTTCGCAAACAGCTATTAAAGTTTCAAACCAATGAATTGGTCTGTATTCTTTTGCAATTTCGTTGGCAATCTTACCCGCCAACATACCATGTGCCTCATGAAGAATAATGTGAAGTCCTACTATAGATTTATTTACGATCATAGGATTTTTGTTTAATTAAAACGGTGGCCTTTAATATTGAAAATCAATACTATCGAGATTTTTATGATGTTTCGGAATAACTTGATAAATGGCGAACCTATTTTTAAAACCTTTTCAATGCCATCTTTCTACCAATTTTAATGCCTAATTTCTGGATGCTTTATAAATCAGGAATCAGATGAATAGGATCTTTTTGTTAAATTAGAGGCCTATTTACCTTAGTTTACAGGTTATAGAAGGCCATTCAAATCCGAAAAAGTATATCAATAAATTAAATCAATAGAATGTTAATAGTTATAAAAACGCCAAAATATCTATTTCGCTTACTTTTCCTCTTATTAGGATTACCTCAGGCTTTGATGGCTCAAAATAACAGGATTATAAAGGGAGAGAATGGGGTTAGACATCCAAATATTGTAATCATTCTTGCCGACGATATGGGATATGGCGACCTGCAGGGGTATGGTGGTGTGGCCAACACCCCAAACCTGGATGCGCTGGCAGCCGAAGGTATAAAATTTACCAATTGCTACGCTGGCGCCCCTAATTGTTCCCCTTCAAGAGTCGGCCTTTTGACAGGTAGAATTCCGGCAAGAGCGGGAATGTACAGCTATAGACCTCCAGGTTCGGCCATGCATCTTCCGGACAATGAAGTAACGATTGCCGAACTTCTTAAACCGGAGGGGTATCAGACGGCTCATTTTGGAAAATGGCACCTTAGTGTTCTACCTCAAGATGAACAACTCAATCAGCCTCAACCCCATCAACAAGGGTTTGACTATTCACTGGGCACCGAAAACAATGCGGAACCTTCTCATCTCAATCCTGTCAACTTTATTAGAAATGGGGTCCCAATAGGTGAGCAGGAAGGCTATTCTTGCCAACTAGTAGCAAATGAGGTAGAACTTTGGTTTGAGCAAAAGTATGAAAAAGAAAAGCCATTCTTTCTCTATGTGGCCTTCCATGAGCCCCATGCAAAAGTAGCTTCACCGGAAAATTTGATCGCTAATTACCCTGGTTATGACAAGAAGACAGCTGAATACTTTGCCAATATAGAAAACATGGATTTGGCAGCCGGCCGAGTATTAGAAGCTTTGAAATCAAGAGGGTTGGATAAAAATACCATGATTTTCTTCGCCTCAGACAACGGCCCATACAGAATGGGTTCCCAAGGAGAGCTTCGTGGATTAAAAGGTGAAGTGTACGATGGGGGTATCAAGGTTCCCGGTATTTTCTCCTATCCGGGTGCTTTCCCGGGGAAAAGGGAAATTGAAACGCCCATTTGGTTTCAGGACCTGCTACCAACCATTGGGGAATTGACTGGGGCGGCCATTCCTTCAGATCGGAAATACGATGGTATAAATTTATTGCCATTGCTAGAGGGAGGGGAAATAGAAAGGGATAAACCCATGCTCTGGTATTTTTATAGGAGTTCTCCGGAGCTAGCCATGCGGAAAGGGGATTATATGTTGTTGGCTCGTGCCAAGGATGAAATGCCCAGAACCCATGGGATTACGGATAAGGACATGGAATTTATAAAAACCATACAACCAGAATTTTTTGAGTTGTACAATGTGGTAAATGATGAAGGCCAACAAAAGGATCTTTCCGCTACCGAACCGGAGAAGCTTGAGGAAATGAAAAGTGCCATGGTAACCTTGCTGGAGGAGGTAAAAGAGGAAGGCCCCAACTGGGAAGGCTTACCAAAATATAAGGAGAAGAAGGCCAACCACAACAAGCCGGATGAATTCAAGCGGAATGAAAGGAGGTTTTTGATGAAGGGGAAGGAGTGAGTTTGGAGGGAGAAGTGGGGGATATTAATTTGATTTGTTCTTCAATAGGTTTACGCAAAATGTAAGCTAAATAAAAACACATAAATAAGAAAGTAGGCTCATCCCATTTACTTCAGAAACCCGATTCTTCCTTTTTCAGCGGGATTGAAATTTTTATTTCAGTAGTTGTAAATATCAGCTTCAAACTTTCTGCTCCATTTTCGGTGAAAAAGGCACAGGCATTTCTCGATAATTGGAAGCGATTTCAACACAATCTAGATAAAAATAGGGATTATTATATTGCTTTTATATTCAGATGCTAAAACATGGGTAAGTATTGTTGTTGAAACTTAATTTATAGACTGCCATGATGTATAAATTTCACAAGGCAAGCGTTATGATTTTTTAACTTTTAGTTATTCAAAATCTGTTGTACTTTTAAATTAAGTGCCAGAAAATTGAACATTAATACTGGATAATATACTTCCCCCAAAAAATAAACTGAATATGAGAACTCCGATTAATTTCTTCCTGGTTATATTGATTTTATTGTACAGTTGTTCTCAAAAACCTGCAACTCAGGATCCAACTGTTATCGTTTCAGGAAAAATAATAAATCTGGAGTCAGATGAAATCACCATTTTTAAAGATGGGGATATTGCTAGTGGAAAAATAGACGAAAAAGGTAATTTTAAACTGAAATTCGAAGGGGACGATGGATTGAGTTATAGTTTATCTTCAGGACGAACCCATCTTGAACTTTTTCTTGCCCAAGGAGATAGCATATACATCACTGCAGATGCCAAAGACCTATCTGGTACATTTTCGGTTCAGGGAGATCATGAAAAAGAAGCCAGGTATCTTAATGAAAAAGCTCAAAACGATAAAGGCTTAAATGATCTTTTTGAGTTGATGGCGAATTCAAAAGAGGAGTATTTGAAAATAAAAGACAGCCTTTTTACAATTTCCGAAACAAATTTTAGAGCCTTTAAAATGGAGGAGAAAATTGATCCCGAATTCATTCTCATAGAGGAAGGATATTACGCTTTCGCACCTCTTTATTTTGATTTAATGTACCCGAATTATTATGCGTTTTTAACCGAAACACCTCAGGATTCAGTAGATTTTCCTGAAAATGAAGTCAGGGCTAGCCTGGCTACTATTCCCCTAGACCAAAAACAGTTTCTAAATATTTGGAGCTATACAGCACTTATCGACATGCGGATTACTAATCTAACCAATGAACTTTTAAAAAGTGATAAGTCTTTGACATCAGGCGAAATAGCGAGAAACTTTGCAATTGATTCCTTATTAAAAGATAAAAGTGTCAATGACCATTTCGTATACACATCTATAAAGTCAAATATGGAATACAGAGGACCTGACCATGTGAAAGAAGCATATGATAAATTCATGCAAGAAAATGAGTCTCCTAAGTATGCTGAGAAATTAAGAAAATTAAAAGATAAATGGAAACCGATTGGCCCTGGAAAAAAGGTTCCTGATTTTACCTTCACGGATATGGAAGGGCAGGAAGTGAAATTGAGTAATTTGAAAGGGAATCTTGTATATATTGATATTTGGGCTACCTGGTGTGGACCATGTATTGCTGAACACCCTCATTGGGATGAGTTGAAATTAGAATATGCAGATAAACCAGTGGCATTTTTGACGGTGTCGATTGATGAAACCAGAGAACCTTGGGAAAAGATGGTAAAAGCCAAAAAGATGGAAGGCTATCAATGGTTTGCTGAAAATGCTTGGAAATCAGATCTTACCCAGCATTTCATGGTAAATTCCATTCCGAGATTTATCCTTTTGGATGAAAAAGGAAGAATAATTGATCCTTCTGCTGATAGGCCTTCCGGAATGATTCGTGAATCACTTGATAAATACTTGGCTAAAATAGATAGCTAATTATAGCCCATTTAGCATTTGGATAACATGAACAAAAACCTTACAACAGTTTTTTCTTATTTAGCAACTAAATTAATCGCTTGAATTTAATATTATAGCTGTGGCATTCACCAACCACTCGGAAAATCCTAAAATTGAGTATACAGCTCAATTTTTTTACTTACAAATATCACTCGAAGTGAATATTATTGTGGAGAAAAATTACAACAGCTTCTTTACTATCCAAAATATTAAAGCGATAACTAGCACAACCATAATCACCCCTGCCCACATACCAGCTTCAAAAATATCACCAATTACACTACATCCGGTGAACGTAATCATCAATAATAAAACCGCAAAAGCCTGAATAATGTATTTTTTCATGATATTTATTGTTTAAAATTTATAGTTATTTCAGTACAATTAAGAAATTGTTATTTATCAAGTTAAAGTATAAAAATCATGCCAAGAGAACATTTTTATTCTTTCAAGCGATGGAATATAATATGAAATTAGTGGCAATGATGAATAATAATTAACTCCTATTCCTATCCAATTGGCTATATTTTTCTTTGAAAAGAAGAGGACTCGAAATTTGGCATAATTAGCTGAACAGGATAGTAATTAGTCTATTATTAAATTTTTACCCGATCTTAAGTAAAGTTATTCTAAATATAATCACACATTATTTTTTTTCTAGAAAAATAATTTCTACTTTCGGTAACGTTGGTCTTTTCCCAAATTTCCTATGGATTCACTGGGCTATTATTCCTGAATAGTTTAGTGATTTGCTTTTTTAACCTTCAAAACACTTCACAATGGGATTGGATCAGCATTAAAAAATATGTCATGAAAATGTAGTTTGGAGTGCCGTTTTCCATTTTGTGGAAAATCAACCAAGCAAGAAACACTACCAATCACGACTTAAATGTGAAATTTGGATAATTATTTCAATTACAATATCCAATTGTTGATTAAAATACAAAATGCTCAACAATAGCCATGAACGAGAAATTAGACCGCAGAGACTTTATAAGTAACATGTCTATCGCTGGTGTCAGCTTGGCCATCGGCATGCCACAAATAACTTTTGGAACGACAACTGACAGTAAGCCTGCTTTATTGGGAGGGCCAAGGGCACATCCGGCAAGTTTTCCAAGTTGGCCTATCGTAGAAAGACCAGAGGAAAATGCACTTCTGGAAGCCTTGAGGAGCAAAAAATGGGGCCGTCTCAATGGCAGGGCGGTAGCCGATTTTGAGGATGCGTATAAAAACATGAGTGGAGCAAAACATTGTTTAGGCCTGTCTAGTGGTACCAGTGCATTGTTTACTGCAATGGGCGCTTTAGACATTGGGCCCGGAGATGAGGTTTTAATCCCCGTTTATACGTTCGTTGCTACTTATAATGTGGTGGTATTGAATTATGCGCTACCTAGGTTTGTGGACACGGATATAGAAAGTTTTCAAATAGATGCCAACCAAATTGAAAAAGCCATAACCCCGCAAACCAAGGTCATCATGCCGGTTCATATTGGTGGCTCTCCTGCAGATTTGGATACAATTCTTGGCTTGGGCAATAAAAACCATATACCAATTGTTGAGGATGCCTGTCAGGCACCAATGGCTGAATGGCGAGGCAAGAAAGCAGGGACTTTGGGACTTACAGGGGCCATAAGTTTTCAATCCAGCAAAAACCTTACTTCTGGTGAAGGAGGGGCTTTGTTGACCAATGACGAGGAATTTGCTGAAAGTTGCTATAATTTTCACAATCAGGGAAGGCATACCAGCGATCCAAACGACCCTTATTCTCCAACTCGGGGAACGAATCTCCGATTGACAGAATTTCAGGGGAGCCTATTGCTCGCTCAGATGAAACGTTTCCCGCAACAAGTTGAACATCGTTGGGAAAACGCAGCCTACTTAACCAGTCTCTTCAACGAAATCCCAGGGATTTATCCGGCGAAGCTTTATGAAGGAGTGACTAAAAGCGCTTATCACCTATATATGTTTAGGTATGATAAAAAGGAATTTCAGGACATGGATCGAAGTGTATTTTTGAAAGCCCTGGCGGCAGAAGGCATTCCTTGCTCGGGAGGCTATGGCATGTTGAACAAGGAGAAATATGTGACAGATCTAGCCAAAAACAAACACTACCTAAAGATCTATGGAGAAAAAACAATGAATGAATGGCTGGAGCAAAATTACTGTCCTCAGAATGACCAGCTCTGTGAAGAAGCGGTATGGTTTTCACAGACCATGTTGCTCGGGACCCGACAAGATATGGAACAGATTGCGCAAGCCATTCAAAAGATCAGGAAGTACTCTGGGGATTTAAAAAAAGCCTAGCACTTTTCCTCTTGTAGTTTCAAAAGGTAACGAAATTCCTCTCCCAAAAATAAACCAATAACCATTTGATCTCTGATATGATTTCAAAGCCCATTTACCCATTCGGGAAGTTGTTTTTAGCCACCCGTTTAATCTGTTTGCTGCTCTTTTTATTATTTGGTGCAGGAAACCCAATTTACGCTCAGAAAGGGACGATGGAAGTCGGGGTAGCAATGATAGACATAACTCCAGAAGGCCCAATTAGACTTGCAGGATATGGTGCGAGGCCAAAGTCAGAAGCAGATCAGATTATTCATCGCTTGTCTGCCAAAGCACTGGCTTTTGGAAGTGATGCTCAAGGGGCTTCCCTATTGATTACTGTAGACTTGGTAGGTATTCCCAATCATATTACCCAAAAACTAGCCAGGCAACTTTCAGAAAAGGTAGGACTTGATCCTGCTCAACTTGTGATTTGTGCCAGCCATACCCATGGAGGGCCTGAAGTTGGCAACCTATTGAACATTCTTCAATACAGGGGAGAGACTTTTAGTGATTCCTTGTTGTCGGTAGCTCAATTGGTGCATATTTCGAATTACACCGAGCAACTCAGTCAGAAACTGGAAGAAGTCGCATTGGCGGCTTTGAAAAACCGAGCGCCGTCTCTGGTTGCCTGGGGACAGGGAGAAGTAGGTTTTGCCAAGAACAGGCGCACGCAAGGGGGACCGGTAGACAAAGCGTTACCGTTGATGCGAATTACGGATCCTTCAGGTGAGCTAAAAGCCGTTTTGGTCAATTATGCCTGTCATGGCACCACCCTGGGAGGAGAGGTCAACCAACTTCATGGGGATTGGATGACCGAGGCCCAACAAATGATTGAGTCCAATCATGCAGGAGCTGTGGCCATGGTAGCGATTGGTTGCGGAGCAGACGCCAATCCGGAGCCTCGTGGCAAAATGGAGCACATAGGCTTACATGCCAAAGCGATTTCGGATGAAGTCAATCGTTTATTAAATGCTCCGCTTCAGCCCTTGACTCAAGTTCCTGTCGGTAAAATCAAATGGATCAATTTACCCTTTGCCAAGGTGCCTAGGATCCCAGAACTCATTACACAGACTGAAGACAAGACGGTAAAAGGATATTTTGCCCGTTTGGCATTGGATCGCATTGCCAGAGGTCAGGAAATTCCTGCTGCACTTTCCTATCCGGTACAAACCTGGACTTTCGGCAATGAATTGGCCATGGTCAATCTGGCTGGGGAGGTAGTCGTAGATTATTCCCTTCGACTTAAAAAAGAATTGGGAGCCGACCGACTTTGGGTCAATGCCTATTCCAATGATGTTCCCTGCTATATTGCCTCTCGTCGTGTAATCCAGGAGGGCGGATATGAAGCAGTTTCCAGCATGTACTATTATGACAAGCCTTCTGCTTTTTCGGAAGACGTGGAAGACCTTATCATAGATGCAGTGCATGAACTTCTACCAGTATCATTTTCGAAATAATAACCATTTGCTGAATGTTTCTCTTTTACAAGACCCAGATTTTTAAAGCTTAAAATTGACGTTTTATGTTTTTTAACAGTGGCTATAGTTAATTCTTGGTGAATGACAAAGATTTACCTATCAGGATTTTTGACTTATAAAATTTTACAATCAACATCAACTAGGTAATAATATTAAACTAGAAAGTGTTGGGAGGGATTTGTAGACATTGATTGTTTAAGAATAGGTAGCTAACTTGGGCTGAAGAATTTATTATGGACGAAATTAAAAATAGTAACAAATCAAGAAGGCAGTTTTTTTCTACTACTGTTAAAAGTAGTCTTTTTGCATGGACTATGGGGTTCCCTTCGAAAGAAGGATTTTCCAATCCTTTCTTTACGGATTCTTCTAAAGAAAAAGACCCGAAAAAGCCAAGTTGGATGGCTATCGAAAATGAGCTTTATGGCGCTAAACCGAATGACTTAGGACCTATTGGTGGAGGGGAGGGGTATAAAATGCCTATTGTTAAAGGGGATTATGAGGTGACAAATTTAGACGAGTTGTTGGATGCTCTTTCCAAGGTCAAGTCAGGAGAAATTGTTTTTATTCCCGATGAAATTAGAATAGATCTTACCACTAGGGTTTTTATTGAAGGGCTCGTTTTGGAAATTCCTGAAGGAGTTACCCTAGCAGGGAATCGAGGTTATCGAGGATCCAAAGGTGGGATGTTGTTAAGCAATGCCTTGGAAACCCGTATAATGATCCGGGCAAATGGTCCTAATGTTCGACTTACTGGCTTGCAGATTCAGGGACCAAATCCTGACCGGCACCTTGAACACCACAAGCGCTCTTTTGGACCTGAAGGACTGGGGCGTGAATATTATTACAAATTTCCAGTTTCAAGAGGGATAACGACGGAATACCCAGGATTAAAAGTTGACAACTGTGAAATTTCTGCCTTTTCTGGAAGCGGCGTTTATCTTAAAAAAGGAACAGGCCACCATATTCACCATAACTTCATTCACAGGTGCCAGTACAATGGATTGGGTTATGGTGTAAGTCATGCGAAAGCTTCCTCTTTGATTGAATATAACCTGTTCAATGAAAACAGGCATTCTATTGCAGGAACTGGAGTATCAGGATGCGGTTATACTGCCAGACACAATATTGAGCTAGGTATTTCATTAAGCCATTGCTTTGACATGCACGGTGGAAGGGATAGGAAAGACAATACCGACATAGCTGGGACTACCATGGAAATATATAACAATACCTTTTATGCTCCTGAAAGGGCCGTAGTGATTAGAGGAGTTCCTGAGGATAAATGTGACATACACCACAACTGGTTTGCCAAACATAAAGATGGTGATCAGGCTGTGAGGGGGATTTCTGATAGAACCATGGTAAGCAAAAACATTTTTATAAGAAAACTTAGATAAGCGGATTTATTGTTTCCAAAAAAATATAGAATCATTTGTTAAAAATTCCATACTGATGCAGGGATCTATGTTGTTCGACTTCGATTCAATGTTTCCTGAGGCCATTAATCAATTGAGTCAATGGCTTGAAATAGAGGGGCTTAAAATTCTGGAATCATAGTAGTGAACTTTGAACAGGTTTGTTTATTCGGTCAAATATTCTAAAACCACTGCAAAATGGTCATTATTCTTATTGTATACACCTAGAATGCCACTTGTTTGGTAGAATCCGGCATGTAATTTTTCTCGGGATTTATTCTGAAAAGGAATAACCAATGATTCCTGTATCTGCTTCCCTTTATCCATCAGGTCAAATATCAAAAAAGCCCCTTTGTATTTTTCTGGTATAATGATTTCATCTTGAGATAAGTCAATTTCAGACCACCCATATCCTTGTGATTCATAAAGTGATTGCGATTGAAATTTGATGTCTTTGAATTGGCTAATCCGGTAAATACGGCCTTCTTTGGGCTTTTTTATTTCATCGGAAACCAGTACACGAAGGGTTATGGTGGGGTTAGGATCCCCTAATTCGCTCAGGTAGTAGCTTAGCTTGGATAGTAATTTCGTTCCTTTTCGGGGAAACTCAACATAGACGGCATAGCGGTTGGTTGTAATGGGGGCTTGCCTCCTGCCTTCCGATTTTGAAAAGGAAAAGGGGAGGTCAAGGTGCCCAATTTCCTGCTTCTTCAGCAATTTGGATACGACGAGATGCTCCTCCATTTCCACGTACCTTGACCTAAGCAATACTAATTTTGACTTTTTTATACGGTCTAAGGATACCAAGGTGTCTCCATAGCCCATGGCTGAAATGCTGAAGGTAGCACCATCAGTAAATAGGGAGGAATCTAGCTGAAATTCACCTTGGGAATTGCTCGATGTCCATTGTAGGCTGTTCACCTCAGTTACTTTGGCATAAGGTATGGGTACATTGTTTTCCGCAGACTTTAGTAACCAGGTATCCTGACCTTGAAGCATTTTAGGAAGAATAAAGAAGGCTAAGAAAAATATACCGATTGACGTTTTCATGGTTCAGGAAATTTATTGATTCGGTATCGGATGATCAAGGGTTGAGAGACTCCTAGGGTTTTTATTTCATCTTCTGTAGCTCCTACTTCAGTCAATAATTCCTTATCATACTCACCAGGGTATAGTATCGTCATATTATAACCCTGGGAGACATCAAGAGGGTGTAAAAGATAATCGTTCAATGAACCGATATCATTTAATAATATTGCCCGGTCATTTCTCAAGTCGTAGATTCCCATCCGTATATTATTTATGTTTTTCCAGTAATAATTGAAGCTGATCAAGCTATCGTACAAATTGAAGTTATGAACGGCAAAAGCATAGTCGTTTTCATTTAAAACCTTATATAATTCCTCCGCCTCAATAAAATGTTGCGCTTTCTTCGGTAAAGATTTATTACCAAAATCAATTTGATATAAAGGAAGTAAACCCAGAGAGTCTAATAAATAAATCGTTTCCGTAAAAGGTTGGGCATAAAATGTTTTTTCCTCATTGTTTGACAGGTTCCCTTTTTCGGATGCTTCTATGATTCCAGAAGGTTTTGGAATATTATAAATATTTTTAAATTCTTCGTTTAAAAATACAATTCCCAGATACATATCACGATTAAGAAATTCATCACTTATGGCTATACTAAAATCATGCCTGTCTAAACTGAGTATATCCATCAAATAGCTTTCTGCACTAAATGTTAGTAAATGATTTAAATGGGGTAATTGGTATTTAATACCATTTAGCGATGTTCTGTCATATACTGTCAAGACATCGTTATTAATCATATAGCTATCTATAGTTGCATATTCTCCGGGGCCTGGTCCTATTCTTTGTAGGTGGTTGATGTAATTACCTTCTCTATCAAAAATGTAAAGTGCTTGTGCATAATGCTTGTCATGTAATAAAAAATAATCTGCATAATGCCGAAGTGAATGAATTTTCCCTATAAAAACTGAATCAGGAACCTTCAAGGGGATGATTTCAATATCATCGGACAATTCGTTAAAATCTACAAATCTGCTTGCTACATCGAACGTTAGTTTTTCAATATCCAGTAATTCCTCCTTAGGGGATTTACAGGCGATTAAAAGAGAAGAGAAAATAATGCAATTTAAAATTTTAACTAATTTCATCAATTGTACATATTTTTGTGCTCATACAAAAACTACATGGGGGAAAACTCTCCTATGTTAAAAATTATAGTAAATCTGGCAAATCAGGCCAGCCTGGATGAGTGTCTCTCATTGGACATGTGAAATCCACCTTTGCTTTACAATTCGAAGACAGGAATTACTTTTATTATTCGCAGAGCTCGTAGGCATCATCCCCAACGAGACCACTAGTACACCCACTATCAGGCCCTTTAGAACCACTACCGTTACTACCTGACCCACCATCCATTTTGAGGGAAACCCACATTAATCAGCTCCCATTCTTTATTAATGCTTGTTTGAATATAGGCGTAAAAGCCATCAGGAACGCCAAAGCCCCTATCGGTTTAATTGGTCGGAAAATTGGGTTTTTTTTTCATGCTACTCTTTTGTTTTTTTTATACAAATTAAGGTTAATAAATAAGTTTTAACCGTAATCCAATAAATGAATAATTGTAATGGTTTCATCTTTCTCATCTACAAGCTTTCGGAAAAGCCTGGGTTTTTTAAATACCTATTTGTCGTGGGTAACCATTTGGGAGATGAGGCCTTTGTCGAAATTGATCAGCTCACCATTGTTTCATCTCTAAAATCGTATGAATTTGTTTTTGGCATTCAAAAAAGATCTCTACTTCCAGTACCTTCCTCCTGATGTTAAATTTTGATTTTATGGTTTAAATAAATATAAATACCTGCTTTTTTTTCTTTTATTCAAATTAAAAAATATCAATCGAAAGAAAAACTATTTTTATGGTTGTTCTAAATAATTTCTTAAAAATAATGATTTATCAATAAATTAATATTAGTCATTCGGTGGAGCGATGTGCCCTTTTAAAAACTGATGCAACATTGCCATGCCCTCCAACGTTTCTAAGAAGGTTTGTCTTGAACAGCAGTGTATTGACCTGTTTATTATCATGATTCGGCCAAGGGGTTTAGTAATGCCACTTTGGCCTTTGCATGCAGCAGAGAGCCTATGTAAAAGAGCTTAGCCACTTAATTAATTACACTTGTGTAGGAGAAATGAGTAACTGGTCCTAATATATACTTGGGGCATTAGCGATGAGAATTAGTCCAGAAATAGACCCTATTAAAGTACCAAATATGTCCTTTGAACGCACACAAGAAAAATTAAAAATACTCGCAGATGCTGCAAAATATGATGTGTCCTGTTCATCCAGCGGCAGCAAGCGAAGCAATGCCAATAAGGGGATTGGTGATGCAACAGGGATGGGGATTTGCCATTCTTATACCGAAGATGGCAGGTGTGTATCTTTGTTGAAAATTTTACTGACCAACCATTGTATTTTTGACTGTGCCTATTGTGTGACAAGAAAAAGCAACGACATCAAAAGGGCGGCATTTCAAGTTCAGGAAGTAGTAGACCTGACCATTAATTTTTACCGTAGAAATTATATTGAAGGATTGTTTTTGAGTTCAGGGATCTTCAAAAGTGCAGACTATACCATGGAGCGATTGGTTGCTGTGGCAAAGAAGTTGAGAACAGAAGAAAAATTCAACGGCTATATTCACCTCAAATCTATACCCGGAGCTTCCGATGAATTGATGAAGGAGGCAGGTCTATATGCCGATAGATTGAGTGTAAACATTGAGATTCCCACCAAAGAAGGCTTGAAATTATTGGCTCCGGAAAAAAATCGTGAAGACTTTATCAAGCCTATGATAAAAGTTAAAAATGAAATCATTCAATACAAATCTGAAAAAAAGCTTATCAAAAGTACGCCTCTATATGCGCCGGGAGGGCAAAGTACTCAAATGATTATTGGAGCCAGTGGAGAAAGCGATCAGCAAATCATGTGGACCTCCAATTATTTTTATAAAAAGTTTGATCTAAAGCGGGTCTATTATTCCGGCTACATACCTATTAGTTATGATTCCCGTTTGCCACAAATTGGTACTGAAGTCCCTATGTTAAGGGAAAACAGGTTGTACCAGACAGATTGGTTGATGCGCTTTTATGGATTTGAAGTGCATGAGATTTTGAATGAGGCCCACCAAAATCTTGATTTAGATGTGGATCCCAAATTGGGGTGGGCACTGAGGAATTTGGAATGCTTTCCAGTGGATGTGAACACTGCTGACCAAGAAATGCTAGCCCGTATTCCTGGGGTAGGAATGAAATCTGTTTATAAAATAATCCAGGCAAGACGGTTTAGAAGGCTTAATTGGGAACATTTACAGCGCATTGGCATAGCTATGAATAGGGCTAAATATTTTCTTGTTTGTGCCTCCCAAGATTTTGAACGCCGGGATTTAACTGGACCTCAACTCAAAACGCTTATTCTTCAAAATTCAACAAGTAAATATCTAAAAACACTAAGCCCGCAAATGAATTTGTTTACGTAAATGTTTAATCTCAAGGAATCCATACTTATATATGACAGCAGCTTTGATGGGTTTTTAACCTGTGTATTTCAGGTTTATGAATTGAAAATGAAACAGGTCATCATCCAAAAAGACAGTGAAGTTCAGGCTTCCTTGTTTGGAAGGCGCAATGAAGTTATCACTGACCAGGCGAAAGCAGACCGGGTGTGGAAAGGACTAGGAAAGAAAACCTCAAGTTCGGGAAGGTTACGCATTTATTACGGATTTTTAAGTGAAAAAAAAGAGGTTGAGAATTTATTGTTGCGGTACATACAGTATGTATTGAATAGCTCTATTCCTGTTGATTCCGATTTTTCCAATCCAGAGGTTTTGGAGCTGAGTAAGATCGCCAAAAGCGTGGGAAGGGAAAAACATCGAATGGAAGCTTTTGTAAGGTTCAGGTTAACCAAGGATAGCTTGTATTTTGCCACAATTGAACCTGATTTTGATGTGCTCCCCTTAATTTCAAAACATTTCAAAAGTAGATATGCGGACCAAAAATGGGTTATTTATGACCTGAAACGAAATTATGGTCTTTATTATGATATGGAAAAGGTTGAAATTATCAATTTGACCTTACCTGAAGATTTTGATGCAACCAATACCTCTTCAGATTATTTTTCTATCGAAGAAATGGAATTTCAAACCTTATGGAAGGATTATTTTGATAGCACGAACATCCCCTCAAGAAAAAATATAAAGTTACATGTTCGTCACGTGCCAAAACGATACTGGAAGTATTTAAGTGAAAAAGGTTAAAGTATGTAAGTATGTAAAGTGGGAATTGCTTTACCCAAATGCGCTAAAATGAATGGCTTTTTCATAAAAGACCTTTAAAATAGGTAAAATTGAGTTTACTCTTCTGTTTTCAAGAAAAGTCTATAGAGATTTTATTTTGGAAAATTTAGCTTATTGTTAAAGGGAAAAGGGAATATTCCTCTTTAGTTATGTCGTCCTAACCAATCACCTTCACATTATGCATCAAGGGTTTGAATTCATGCGCGATAGAAGTTCTGGGAGTGCATCCTTTGCGATGGACCGTCCCATTATTACCGAAATAAATTTTGGCCACGGGGCCCATGCTGCTAACGGGTCCTCAGTAGGTGATTATGTAGGAGTATAATATGAAATTAATAGGTTAGGAGGAGGGATAAATTAATAAAAGTCCGAGCATGATTTAAATAAGGTAGGTTCCTAGATCAAACCTGCCTTCTAAAAAACTTATCGAATTAATGTATTTCACATAGACAATGAATTCGATAGCTATGAACATCACAGATGGACTTTAAAATTTTTTTTTAATCACAAGGCTTAACCCAATTTTATTGGTCTTTTCGATTCTTAATTTTTTCCATTCGCTCTGATATTTGATTAATTCTGAGTGAGTTGTATCGCTTTTTTCTCAGAAATATTGTCCCTCCACTCTATCTGAATGTTTCCGTCTAAATAACTTATAGTGAGCCTATTGGTGTCACCATCCCAGATGAATGTGTCATTGAAGATCTTTTCGGTATGAGGGCCAAATTTCTTATTAAAAAAAGTGATGATGTCTTTGAATCCACTTTCCATATTGGGTAGGTCACGTTTGTTAAATGTCCATCTACATTTATATAACAACCCAGATAAATAAATCAATCTCAAGTCATGTGCTTCTACTCCATTAATAATTCTCAAAGGATGGCCTTGATAAATTCCTTCCTGTATTCCTGCTTCTAAATTTCTTTTAAGGCTTTCTGCTAGAAATGGGTTGTTTTGATAGACTGTTTCTTTTCCAGTTATTAATTGAAGTTGACTTTGTAGGCTTTCAAGTGTAGAACCAAGTTCAAGGCCATTAATACTTTTTACCTTGTCTATTCCTTCTTGCGCCAAAAGCACAGGACTAAAAAGCAATAAGAAATGCCAAAGTATTATTTTTGAAAAGTGCATTGATAAAATATTTATGGTTTTAGCTTTGTATAAAAATTAATCCTTCGAACTTTTATTTGATACTGTCATTTTACTTTAACACAATTTAACGAATAGGGTTTCCTGAATTTTCATAGCCTGTACTGATTTTTTTTCAGGGTAATTCTATCATCTGGCAATAGCTTGTTTATTGTCATATTAGGTTCAATTTGTTAAAGTTTCAACAAGACTGGAGATTCCTTTTATTTGCATACTGTGGCATTAAGAAAAAAGTAAAAAGTTTCTTTTGTTTGGTATTGGTAAATTAAGTGTTTCGGAGAAATATCCAACCGAAATCTACTTAATTTTTTTTTAAAACATAGGTCTAATCGCAATTGACAAGTCTTATTATTACCTAATGCAATTTACTTTTTGCGCTTATTGTAGGCGAGGCACGGGCACAGGTGGAATTGCAGCAGCATAGGATTGCAACCAATTCCAGTTTTCTAATATTGATCGAAAAGGCATACGTTCCAATCAAAACGGGTTGGTATTGTTTATCTTATTAGATGGAGGCTTATCCTATTTATTGCTTACCTGAATAGGCAGGATGTTGGGCTAAAAAAGTGGTAAAGAACAATCCTATTCAAAAGTTTAGGAGGATGCACTCCAAAAGAAACAAAAGCACAATACTACACACAATCCTTCCGTTCATGAAAGCGGAGTTTTTGTCCGTTTTAAACCCCCAACCAGTATTTATTGTCTCAAATCTAATCTTACCCTTAGAATAATATAATACATAAAATTTCGCCAATCAATGACTCACCAAAGGAATGGGCTATTTTTTCACATACATCCGAGATGATTTTCAGAAGTATACCAAGGAACTACGGCATAATAGTAAGTGACCGAGAGAGATTTTTTTATTCCGTTCCTCCTTGTGCTTAGTGAAAAACTCCCCATGGCATGGGCTTATCATTCATTTAGCCCTCCAGGGCCCTCGGTAAGCTCATTATGAAACGTTTTATTCTATTATCAGAACCCACAGAGATGCTTTATAACCAGGGAAAATCTGCCATGACCGACTACCACATCATCGCAGCTATAGTGATAATCCAAGTAGACAAAGCTCGGGAGATTCTTGCCCTAGCAGAGGCTGGGAAAGGAGAGAAACAATTCAACTATAAGGCTGATAATGCGCAGGAATAAAGGATATTCTCCCTTGGACAGTATACCTCACTATAAAAAATATACAAAGGATCAAATCAAAATAGAAAACGCCCCGATGTACATAATCAATCTGAATATCAAACCACTTTTGATACAACTTTTGTAACATTTTCCCGCATAATGTGTGGCTTATCTCTTTAAAATATAATCAGTTAAATTAAATTATACACTGAAAATCAATGTGTTATAATTATGAGTTAGCTCATTAATCAATTATTAATGATTTATTCACCCCTCAAATATAAATTGTCGCAAGATGAAAATAGGTCTTCAACAATTAAAATAAACCTATTGAAATCAATTGATAAATAAACCCAAATTCTTATGAAATTCTTTCTCTTATTTCTATTGGTTTTTCCATATTGCAATTTCTCCTCCAGCGCTCAGCAACAAAGCACTTCTCATATAAGCATCAGGGAATTCAACGTTTTGCCTGAAAATTCAGCAGTTGTAAATACAAGAAACTTACAAAATGCAATTAATTGGGCTTCCGGTTTTGGAGCGGCTTTATACGTGGATCCTTCTGATGAGCCCTATTTAAAAAATTAACTGTTTCTTTGTTTGGTTCACGTATGCGTAATTATGATTCTGAGCATCCCTTTACAGTCCCCAACATTACTCAAAAAAAACTACACAGGCAAAAAGCTTGGATGAAGGGATCAGGGCAGGGGAGAGGTTAACTTGTTTAGACATATCTGATAAAAGTCGATCACAATACAGAATACTTCAGATAAACACAAAGGCTAAAACTTGAAGAGGCAACATTAAATCCTGGCTGATTTGAATGAGCGGGAAATTAAATACATTGAAATGTAGGCTCTAAAAATTAAGCCAAATAGCCCCACAAATAGCCCCCTATTTAAAAATAAAAACCCTAACTCAATGTTTTTTAAACTGTTAGATTTTGGTTCAGCAGAGGAGGAGAGGACGGAGCGTTAAAAAATGCTTCAGTGAAGCATTTTAGCGAGGGGCCAGACAGCAGGGTAGCTCCCGACGACTCAAAAAAAAACAGCCTAGCAATAGGCTAGGCTGTTTGGTGCAGAGGAGGAGGGATTCGAACCCCCGGTACCTCGCGGTACAACGGTTTTCAAGACCGCCGCATTCGACCACTCTGCCACTCCTCTAGTTGGGTCTGATGCTTTAATAAATCTTGCTAAATCATTGAATTTTTGCAAGCCTTTTGTTCTTTGATTGTTGTTCACCTCTCTTTTGATGTGAATCGGAAGGCAAATGTAGCCCTAATTTTAATGAATACAAGTGCTGACGGGTGAAATTTTTTGAGATTAGTGCTAATTTTTTGAAAGTGAAGGACTTGTTTTTTTTGATGCCTTTTTATTCAATGCTTTTTGGAGGCTTACATTGATTTCATAGCCTACCAAAACAATAATCGAAGTGATCCAAAGCCATAGCATCAATGCCAACATCGTCCCTATGGAACCATACAATTTATTGTAACTGGCAAAATTGGTTAGGTAATAGGAGAAAATGAAAAATCCTAGGGTAATTAATAATCCCGACACCACAGATCCCGTAGAGAAAAACTTCCATTTCTTGCTTACTGCAGGTGCAAATCTAAAGATATAGGCATTGGTGATGGTAAAGAGCATCAGCAAAACAAAAAACCTAAAAAAGGCCAGAAGGTAATAACTGATGTTGCTGGAGACAAACTCATACTCAGAGATTTTAAATAGTAATTCGCTTCCTAATACCATGATAAGTACAGCCCCGCAGACACTAAGGATCAATACCAAGACAATGCTTACCGAAATCAGCCGCGTTTGAAAAAAGCCCCTGTTCTCTCTTGTCCGGTAAACTGCATTGAAGGCGTTCATCATGGAAATGACCCCATTTGTGGAAAGGTACAAGGCAAAGACAAATCCCAGAGAAAGCATTCCCTGCCTTGGCTTGCTAATGATGTCCATAATGGTAGGGGCAGCTTCATTGTAAATACTTTCGGGTAAAATGTCACTGACAAAAATAAGGATGTTAGCAGTAGTTACATCATGTAAAAAAAACTGAATAAAGGGAATCATGTTCAGTAAAAAAAGTAGCATTGGAAATAGGGCAACAGTGAAACTGAAAGCCATAGCACTCGCCCTTTCAAAGACATCATCCTTTTGCAAATGATGTAAGAAGATTTTTCCTACATCGTATAGATTTTGGTCAGGATTGCCAAAATGAATAGGCTTAAGAAGGACCGCCTTATTGGTTAACCTCTCTAAAAGTATGTTGAGTCTTGCTTTCACTCTTTAGTTTGAAAATAGGGTTGCAATAGCTCCATAAACCTTGCAGGAGGCCTACAGGGTCTGTGTGATGTCGTTTTTAAAAAGGTGAGCAAAGTCTCGCCTTGATGTATCAATACCTGACTCTCATTGAATATCTCATAATGAAAACGTATACGTACACCTGGCATTTCCTTTATACTGGTTTTTATGGTCAAATTTTCATCGTACCTGCCTGGCAAAAGAAACTTGCTGTGGTTTTCCAAAACGGGCATCATAACACCACTATCTTCCATTTCTCGATACGAGTAGCCAACACTGCGAAGTGCTTCAACGCGTCCTACTTCATAATAGGCAGCATAATTGCCATAATAAACATAACCCATTTGGTCAGTTTCTGCATACCTTACCCTAATCTGATGTTCTTTAATAAACATTTATTTAAAAATTTTTGCTGCGTTTAATGCATTTTGATAACGTCTGGCATTGACCATATGGTCCCTAAGATTGGTAGCAAAAGAATGATAGCCTGAAAAATCCTCTTTGGCACAAAAATACAAATAGTTGTGGGTTTGATAATTTAAGATTGCATTTAGAGAACTTATTTCCGGTAAAGTAATTGGCCCCGGAGGCAAGCCTGCGTATTTGTAGGTATTGTAAGGGCTTTCCACCTCTTTATGTACATTAAGTACCCTTTTTATGGTGAAATCTCTCAAAGCGAATAACAATGTAGGATCAGCCTGCAAAGGGATGCCTCTCTCTAGCCTATTGATATAAACGCCGGCGACTATCGGGCGCTCGTCAGCTTTATTGGTTTCTGATTGGACGATGGATGCCAGGGTGGCCACTTCAAGCGGGGTCATCTGAATGGCCTTTGCTTTGGCCAATCGTTCGTCTGTCCAATACCTTTTATATTCCTTGTACATTCGCTCAAACAACTCAGGAGGGCTGAGTGTCCAGTAAACTTCGTAGGTATTGGGAATAAACATGGCCATAATGGTTTGGCTGTTAAAACCATATTTCGCTATTAGGCTGTCATCCTCAATTAAGGCTAGAAAAGATTCTTTATCCATCGCTAGATTGTTGGTGATTTTCTCAGCCAGTTCTTCCTTTAGCCTGATATTGTTAAAGGTGATGTTCACCGGTGTTTGTTTGCCGGAGCGCAATAGGGCAACCAGTTGCCTGTTGCTAAGGTTGGGCTGAATGATGTAATGGCCCGGCTTAACGCCACCATCGGAATAATTCATTACTTTGGCAACAAAGCTAAAGGTAACCACTTCGTTGATGATGTCTTCTTCAAGTAATTTATCACGAACTTGAGAGAAAGTGCTGCCCTTAGGTATGTTTAATACGGCAGCCTCTTCACTGTAGATCAATATATTGGGAGAGAAGAAGGCCTGGTAAAAATAAAAGCTAAGGGAAGTCAGAAGCACCGAGAAAGCGACTACCCCTACCAAAATGTATTTCTTTTTTTTGTTTGTAAGCATTGTGATTATTGACTATCCGACATTAAAAGGCCAAAAAGTGGCCTAATCTGAGGTTTATTTAACGACACAAATATACTATATAAATCAGCCACTTGTTTTTTATGGAAAATAAAATAAGCTTAAAATTGATAGTTGGCTTTTAATTTGTACTATAATTACCTTAATTTAACGATAATTATAAACAGCATATTGGCCTGTCCAAAGCTAAATTGATAAAGTAAATATGGCGGCTGTATTCATAAAGTTGTATCCGGAAAACCCTGACCCTAGAAAAATCAGTCAGGTAATAGATGTCCTGCAGAAAGGCGGTGTAATTATTTACCCAACAGATACTGTGTACGGAATGGGCTGTGATATATTTAACCAAAAAGCCATAGAAAGGATTGGTCTGATCAAAGGTGTTAAACCACAGAAGGAACATTTTTCGTTTATATGTTATGACCTCAGCAATATTTCTGAGTATACCAGGTCCTTGAGTACTCCGGTATTTAAATTAATGAAAAAGGCACTTCCCGGGCCTTTCACCTTTATTTTGGCAGCCAATAATAAAGTGCCTAAATTACTCAATAGTAAGAAGAAAACGGTAGGAATTAGAGTGCCTGATCACAGCATTCCAAGGCTACTTGTAAAAGAGCTTGGGCAGCCCATTTTAACCACCTCTATTCGGGATGAGGATGATGTAATTGAGTACAGTACTGATCCTGAGCTCATTTATGAGAAATACAAAGACCTAGTAGATGTAGTAATTGACGGCGGTTATGGAAACAATGTTGCCTCAACCGTTGTTGATTGTTCAGGTGATCAAATAGAAGTTCTAAGGGAAGGATTAGGAGAGATTTCTGAAATAATTTGATAATTTCTTCGTTTCCTTTGCCTGTAGCCTTTCTTGGGACTAACTTTCGAAAAATAGAGAAAGATGACCAAGGAAAGTAAGGTATTGACAACCGATTTGCTGTATTTGCCACAGTTGGCATACTTCACCGCAGTAAATGGTGCCGATAAAATCCAAGTATATGCCGACGCTAAACTTAGCAGGCAATCCTATGTAAATAAGGCTGATGTGCTTCTAGCAAATAAAAGGGAAACCTTAATTGTACCAGTGCATGGATTAAGAAAAAAGCTTGAAATCAAAGAGGTGAAAATAGATTACCATCAAAAATGGTTGAATGTTCACCTAAGAGGAATAAAGAGTGCTTATGGGAAATCCCCGTTTTTTGAGTATTTTTATGATGACTTAGAGCAAATCTATTTGCGCAAGCCCCAGTTTTTGATAGATTTAAATTTGGATTTACTGACACTTTGTCTTGAATTTTTACGATGGAATGTCAGTTTGGTAGTTAAGGAAAGTGAAGGCAAAGGCGACCAAGGCAATGATTTAAGAGGCTTTTTTCACCCTAAGTCATTGATGAGTAGTGATATGGTTTATAAGCCACATCCTTACATGCAAATTTTTGGCGCAGACTTTGTTCCTAACTTGTCAATCGTGGATTTGTTGTTTTGCGAGGGACCAGCAGCTAATGAAGTTTTGAACCTTTCCCGAAAGTAATTGAACAATTAGTGAAAAAGTTGTGTTTAAAAACAAATTCACTTGTATTAAATTGAGATTTGAAACATTACCATAAGAGATATATATAATGGAAGCAAAATTTTCAAACAGAGTAAAAGAGGTGATCTCTCTTAGCCGCGAAGAAGCTTTGCGCTTGGGGCATGATTACATCGGTACAGAACACCTCTTGTTAGGAATGATTCGTGAGGGTGAAGGTGTGGCTGTTTCCATTCTAAAGAAGTTGGGTGTTCCGTTGGACGAGTTGAGGAATGCAGTGGAGCGAGCGGTTAAGGGTACAGCCAACCATAATGTCAAAAATTTAGCCAATATACCCTTGACCAGGCAGTCTGAGAAGGTGTTGAAAATCACCTATTTGGAAGCTAAAATCTTCAAAAGCCAACTTATAGGAACGGAGCATTTATTGCTTTCAATTTTAAGGGATGAAGACAATATAGCAACACAGATCCTCCAGAAATTTGATGCAACATACGATACGGTTAAAGAGATGTTAGAATTTCAAACCGATCAGACCCCAAGATCAGGTACTGAGGCGGATGATCCAGACGAAGAAGGATCAAAATTATTTGGAGCATCAGGCAGCTCCTCTGGGAGCGCTAAAGGAACTACAGAGAAATCCCGAACTCCAGTTTTGGATAACTTTGGTAGAGACCTTACCCGTATGGCCGAAGAGGATAAACTTGATCCCATCATAGGTAGAGAAAAAGAAATAGAAAGGGTAGCGCAAATTCTTTCCAGAAGAAAGAAAAATAACCCTATCCTCATAGGTGAACCAGGTGTGGGTAAAACAGCCATTGCTGAAGGTTTGGCCCTTCGGATTATCCAGAAAAAAGTGTCACGGGTATTGTTCAATAAAAGGGTAGTTACACTGGATCTTGCCTCCTTAGTGGCAGGTACTAAATATAGAGGTCAATTTGAGGAACGAATGAAAGCCGTGATGAACGAGCTGGAAAAATCCCCAAGTGTCATCTTGTTTATTGATGAGTTACACACGATCGTTGGAGCTGGTGGAGCAAGTGGTTCATTGGATGCTTCTAACATGTTCAAGCCTGCGCTTGCAAGAGGAGAAATTCAATGTATAGGTGCCACTACTTTGGACGAATACAGACAGTATATCGAAAAAGATGGTGCGTTGGCTAGAAGGTTTCAAATGGTAATGGTAGATGCTACCTCCACTGAAGAAACAATACAAATTCTTGAGAACATCAAGGACAAATACGAGGACCACCACAATGTAACTTATACTCCAGAAGCCATTAATGCATGTGTTAACCTTTCGGATAGGTACATCTCTGATCGCTTTCTTCCAGATAAAGCCATCGATATTTTAGATGAAGCTGGAGCAAGGGTGCATATTAAAAATATCCACGTTCCTGAAAACATCCTGGAACTTGAAGACGAGGTTGAAAAAATCAAAGTTGAGAAAAATAGGGTGGTTAAAAGCCAAAAGTATGAGGAGGCTGCCCAGCTGAGAGATAAGGAGAAAAAACTTCTTGAACAATTGGAAAATGCAAAAGCCAAGTGGGAAGAAGAAAGCAAGACTAAGCGCTATGCTGTAGAAGAAGACAATGTGGCGGAGGTTATTGCGATGATGACAGGCATACCTGCTCGGAGAATTGCCCAGAATGAAGGAGCGAAGTTGCTTAATATGGGGGAAGAACTGAAAGGGAAAGTAGTTGGTCAGGATGACGCCATTAAAAAGCTTACCAAGGCCATTCAAAGAACCAGGGTTGGATTGAAAGATCCTAAAAAACCAATAGGCTCTTTTGTATTCCTTGGACCTACAGGTGTTGGAAAAACAGAGCTTGCCAAAATGTTGGCGACTTATTTGTTTGATAAAGACGATTCCCTTGTAAGAATTGACATGTCTGAATACATGGAGAAATTTAGTGTTTCTCGTTTAGTAGGAGCACCTCCAGGCTATGTAGGATATGAAGAGGGGGGGCAATTGACTGAAAAAGTCAGAAGAAAACCCTACTCCGTTGTTCTTTTGGATGAAATTGAAAAGGCACACCCAGATGTGTTCAATATCCTCTTGCAGGTGCTGGATGATGGCGTGTTAACGGACGGACTTGGTAGAAGAGTAGATTTTAGAAATACCATCATTATCATGACATCTAATATAGGTGTTAGAGATCTTAAAGATTTCGGTGCTGGGATAGGTTTTGCTTCGAAGGCCAAGGAAGAGAATATGGACGAAGTAATGAAGTCCACTATTCAAAATGCCCTTAAAAAGGCATTCAGTCCTGAGTTTTTGAATAGATTGGATGATGTGGTTATCTTTAATTCTTTGAATAAAGAGCATATCCACAAAATCATAGACATCAGTTTAAAGAAGCTGTTTGCTAGAATTACTGATCTGGGTTATACCATTGAACTTTCTGATAAAGCAAAAGATTTTCTTTCTGAAAAGGGCTATGACAAGCAATATGGAGCCAGACCTTTGAACAGAGCAATTCAGAAATACCTTGAAGATGCCCTGGCGGAGGAAATTCTAAAAGGAGAATTGTCTGAAGGAGACGTTATCCTTGCAGATTACTCTGGAGAGGGAGACGAGCTTGAGATTAAAGTAAATAAAAAAGAGAAAGCGGATTAAGTTCAGTTTTTGTATAGCTTAATAATTTAAGGACAGTGATTATCACTGTCCTTTTTTAGTGCGCCGTGCATGACAACCAACTAGGTGGTGAAAGTCCACTGTGGGGGTTTGTAATCGCCAACCACTAGCCAAGAGCAAGGGTGTCCACCGTGAGGTGGAATCTGAAGGAAGCTGGAGGCAAATCTCCGCCCCGAGGAACACGAACCGTATCAGGCATAATCGGTGGGATGAGACTACTAAACAAGTCGAAGTCCAAAGATTACACGGACATCGGGATGTAAATGTGGCGGGGACATGGAGTGAAAGTGGGTAGTTTTACCACGGGAGGTCTCATGGACGTGTGGAAACAGTGTAAGAAACACGGAGTAAAGCTTGCCATGAGAAGTCAGCCGAAGCCATAGTACCCGATGACGACACAGCCGGGGAAGGGCTGAACTTTAAGAAGTGAGCAGTGAATGAATGTTACTGTATGAAAGGAAGAAAGCAGAAAATCTCGGAAAAAGAGACCTGCCCACAGAAGAACAGGACGGAATCCAAAGGCTATGTGGGAGGGCAGACTTTTATGCGGATAACTGAAAACAACCTCACGGACAATAACCGATTAGAATATGGAATGTTGGAGTTCATCCTGTCGCCTTCCAACCTGAACGCAGCCTACAAGCAGGTAAAGCGTAATAAAGGTTCAGCAGGAGTGGACAAGATGGAGCTCGAATCCCTAAAGGATTATCTTGTCGAGAACAGGAAAGAACTGATAACATCCCTATTGCGGGGTAAATACCGCCCCAACCCTGTTCGCAGGGTAGAGATACCCAAGGACAATGGGCAGAAAAGGCAACTGGGAATCCCCACGGTAGTGGATAGGGTAACCCAACAGGCCATTGCCCAAATACTCATACCGCTATATGAACCCCAATTCAGTTCATACAGTTACGGGTTCAGGCCAAGGCGGAATGCTCACCAGGCACTAAAGAAATGCAGGGAGTACATCACGGAGGGCTATGATTATGCGGTCGACATGGACTTGGAAAAGTTCTTCGACAAAGTAAACCACAGCAAACTGATAGAAATACTCTCCCGCACTATCAAGGACGGAAGGGTAGTATCTTTGATAAACAAATACCTGAACGCCGGGGTGCAGGTGGGTACCAGCTATGAGGCCAGTGAAAAGGGCGTTCCCCAAGGAGGGCCGCTAAGCCCATTGTTGGGCAATATTATGCTTAACGAACTGGACAGTGAGCTGGAACATAGGGGACACAGGTTCGTTCGCTATGCCGATGACATGGTCATTCTGTGCAGGAGCAAACGAAGCGCAGAGCGGGTAATGAATTCGATTATCCTGTTTATAGAGGATAAATTGTTCCTGAAAGTAAATAGGGGAAAAAGCCAAACGGTACCGATATCCAAGGTAAAATTTCTTGGGTACTCCTTCTACAAAAGGAAAGGGGAAGGTAGATTGCGGATACACCCAAAAAGTGTATCGAAGATGAAAGCCAAACTTAAAGAGCTGACATCCCGCAGCAATGGCTGGGGAAATGACCGCAGGAAGGAAGCACTCCGCCAGTACATCACTGGTTGGGTAAACTACTTCAAACTGGCAGACATGCATAATCTTTTGGTAAAGATAGACGAATGGTACAGGAGACGGATCAGAATGGTAATATGGAAACAATGGAAACGAATAAGAACCAGACTGGCAAATCTTATCAAGCTTGGAGTGAAGAAATCCAAAGCTTGGGAGTGGGCAAACACAAGAAAAGGCTACTGGCACATTGCCAATAGTTTTATACTTAGCACCACACTTACAACGGATAGACTTAGACAAGCAGGTTATGTATTCCTGACGGATTACTATCGAAAGGTTAGAGTTAAAACTTAAAGAACCGCCCTGTACCGAACGGTACGCAGGGTGGTGTGAGAGGACAGATAGGGAAATAATCCCTATCTTCCTACTCGATTGTTAACAGTTTAAGGAATAGGGATGTAAGTGGTTTGAGCCTGAACCTTTTTAATGAGCCTTGGGTTAGTATTGGTTGTTGTTCTTGCTAAATTTGTTTTATCACAAATAATGCGAGCTGATTGAATGAACAAAATTGTTTTGTAATAGATGCTTAAAAAAATGCCAGCATGAGTTTTTTTATTGAAATGCTTTTAAAGCTGTTCTTCATTTTATCTATCATACCATTTTTGGTTTCTGAAAAGCTTCAGAAAAAGTATGATATGAAAATCAATTCCCAGATAGAATACACCCTATTTACGGGACCAAAAAAAGTGGCACTAATTGGCGAAAAATTCATCGAAGAAACAAGTGGAATGGCTGTTTCCAGAAAAAATCCATCATGGATTTATGTTCACAACGACAGTGGGGGAGAACCTGAGGTTTATATTTTGGATACCTTAGGAACCTATCTGGGGTCGATCAAAATAGAGGGAGTTAAAAATCGAGATTGGGAAGATCTGGCCATGGGCCCCGGACCTAAAGCAGATCAAACCTATTTGTACATTGGAGATATCGGTGACAATTTCAGTAATGCTGAGGAGTTGGTTATTTATAGAATTCCTGAGCCAGACAGTCTTGGAAATGCAATGACAGCCACTCCAGAGATTATTAAGCTTAACTATCCGGATGGTCCTAAAGACGCAGAAACTTTATTGGTCGACCCAATTAGTGGCGATCTTTTTGTGATAACTAAAAGAGAAGCTAAAAACACGCTTTACAAAGCCTCAAGAGATTTATTGACAGATGGAAACAGCGTTTCCTTGGAGAAAGTTATGCAGCTGCCTATAACCCTATCTGTAGGTGGTGATATATCTGCCGATGGCGCGCAGGTTGTGATAAAAAATTATTGGGTGATATATTATTGGGCAAGAATTGAAGGTGAATCACTGGAGGAGACACTGTCTCGAAAAGCTGTTTTACTTCCCTATGAGCCAGAGCCACAAGGGGAAGCAATTGCCTTTGAACCGAAAGGTAATGCCTATTTCACCTTAAGTGAGAAAAAATTACGCGTTAATCCTGTATTGTACCGCTATGAAAAAGCTTCAAGCGATCTCTAATTAGTTTTTTTGGATTCCTTTAAATGTGCTTTTTGTTGAAAAATAGAGAAGGTGGCAGGGTTCTGATTTTCTCAATATTAAGCATTAAGTTTACGGCCTTTTTAAAACCTTTACCAATTTCGAGAAGGTTTTCTCCATGATTTTGTATAATTTTCACTTATAAAGCTAGCTAGTCATGAAATATACAAGAAGAGATTTTGTAAAAACCAATGCCATCATAGGTACAGGAGCAATGATGGGATTTAATTTCGTAGCATCCGATGTAAAACCAGCACTTATGGGAGGCAAGCCTGTTAGGACTTCCTCTTGGCCTTCATGGCCCAGGTGGAACCCGGATACAGATGAACCCAGGGTATTGGAAGTCTTGAGAAGCGGAGTTTGGTCCAGGTCAGGAGTAGTAAAAGAGTTTGAAAATAAATGGGCAGACACCATCGGATCTAAACGATGTTTAACTGTCGTTAACGGTACCAATGCATTAATTGCCGCATTAGTACAAGCAGATATAGGTGGAGGGGATGAGGTTTTGGTGTCTTCTTATACTTTTATTGCAAGTGTGGCAGCCATTTTACAGACTGGAGCAATGCCTGTATTTGTAGATTCTGATCCGGAAACTTTTCAGGTTGATCCAGAAGAAATAAAAAAGAAAATAACCAGTAGAACCAGAGCCATCCTTCCGGTTCATATTTTGGGTTTGCCCGCAGATATGGAAAGCATAATGGCCATTGCCAAAGCAAATAACCTTGTGGTAATCGAAGATGCTTGTCAGGGTTGGTTGGCTGAGATAAATCATAAGAAAGTAGGGACATTTGGACTTGCGGGATGCTTTAGTTTTCAAAACTCCAAAAACCTACCCATGGGTGAAGGCGGAGCCATAGTCAGTGACGATGATGATTTCATGGACAAATGCTATTCTTACCATAATTATGGCTATGCATATGGTTCGTTGGTTGGAGCTGTCAATCAGGGAGCTGTAATGGCAGGAACGAAGATTCGACTTACCGAATATCAGGCAGCCATAGGCTTAAGTCAATTGGAACGGCTGGACGCTGAGACACATTTGCGGGAAACCAATGCGACTTATCTTAAGGCGAAATTAGAAGGAATTCCAGGGCTTAGTACTTATGTTTTAACCCCAAACGTAACCCGGGCAGTCTTTCATCTATTCCCATTTAGATTCCATAGTGAGGGATTTAAAGGCTTGTCCAGGGAGGTTTTCCTAAAAGCCTTGAAGGCTGAAGGTATCCCTTGCTCAAGTGGATACATTCCATTAAATGATAAACTGTACCTTAAAGATGCTTTTACCTCTAAAAATTACCGGAGAATGTATCAGCCTGATGAATTGGATTTTGATAAATTTGTAGCCAGTAATCAATGTCCTATTACGGATAAGTTATGCAATGAAGAGGCCGTTTGGCTCTCACAGAGCATGCTATTGGGGAGTCAGTCGGACATGGACGATATAGCAAATGCCATCTATAAAATCCATGAAAATGCAGAAGAATTACTTAATTATAAAGGATAAATTAAACCAACAAAGAATTGAAATTGGATACTAAAAACAAAGGGTTTTTGGCCCAGCCATATTATTCTGGCTTTGAAATAGCTCATGATACGTATCAGGCTTTAAGCTGTGCATCTGACGGGAATATATATTATGTTTTGTCTTCTGAGTCGCTTACAAAAGCTGGTCAGCTATACTCTCTGGATCCGAAGACTGATAAAATTGAATGGTTAGCGGATCTTTCTGAGGCTTGCGGTGAAATTGATAGCAATACAATACCCCAAGGAAAAAGCCATGTACCCTTTTTTGAAAAGGATGGCAAATTGTATTTTGGGACACATATAGGTGTGTATGAAATGATAGATGACATGGAGAGACTTCCTGTCAATCCAATGGAGGGTGTGGAAAATTACCTAGGAGGTCACTTTTTGAGCTGGGATATGAAAAATAAGGTAATGGAAGATCTTGCCGTCGTGCCCGACGGAGAGGGAGTGTTGACCATGACCATGGATACCCACCGGAATCAAATTTATGCCCTCACTTGGCCTAGTGGTAACTTTTTGCACCTGGATTTGAATACCAGTGAATTGAAGGACTTTGGTCCTATCTCGGAAAAAGGCGAAGCAGGAGTAGTAGGGGAAGATTACAGGGTTTTGTGCAGGTCTATATTGGTTGATCCTGAAAATGGGAATGTTTATTATACAACTTCAGATGGGAATATCTTTTGTTACAATTCAAATGACGGGGAAGGGCCTGCTAAATTAGAAGATGTTCATATGAGAAGGGATTTCTTCGGAGATTATGACCCCAAAGTGCCTGGAAATATGGGGTATAACTGGCGAAGAATATTCTGGCATGCTGAAGAGAATGTAGCTTATGGCATCCATGGAAATTCCAATTACCTTTTTAAATTTGATCCCAAGAATGCAAAAATTGAGCTAATTGAAAGGCTATCATCCCTTCCTTCTAAACGAAGTGGTATGTATGACCAATTTAGCTATGGTTATCTAGGTTTTGATTTAGGGCCAGATAAAGAGACTTTATTTTACCTTACAGGGGGACCTTTGTCTGATAGGCCTTCAAATGATGAGACCAAGAAGATAGCCAAAGGAGCGGCCAAAGAACTGGAGAATCTGCATTTGGTAACTTATCACCTGCCAACTGGAACATATACAGACCATGGGGCGGCATTTTATGAAGATGGAAGTATTCCTACCTATGTGAATGCCATTGCCATAGACAAAGATGCAAATGTCTTTACCATGGCAAGGATGCAAAAACCTTGGGGAGAAATTCAGGATTTGGTGAAAATTAACTATCCAAAAAAATAAAAAAAAGGAGCCTTATTAAGGCTCCTTTTTTTTATTTAGCTTTTGAACTCATCTGGAGTTTTAATAAACCTCCTTTGGTCAAATCCCCATGGCGAATGCCAATGCCTTTTATAGGTGTGCCATTAAAAGTTTTTCGGGAGATATAATAATTTTCCGGGCCATTGTTTTGGGTCTTGATAGTAATGGATTTACCTGAATAGTAATCCGGGTTTAGGTGGATTGTGGCTTTATCGAAAATTGGGCTACCCAATTCGTAGATGGGATTTTCTTCAGTCCCTGCATTCATTTGAAAAAGCCCAAGTTTCATTAATACTGCCAATGATCCCATAAGCCCTTGGTCTTCATCACCATTGAACCCACTTTCCGGAGAAAGTCCGGAAAATGCAGCGGCCAAAACTTTTCTAGACCAATATTGGGTGAGATCAGGACGGTCCAGATAATTGAAGATATAAGCCGTTTGCATGGAAGGTTGATTGCCATAATTTATAGGAATCCTCCTGTACTCAGGATGTGTTTCAAGAGAATGAGAGGTGCCGGAAGTAAATCCCAGTTTCTCCGCTTGTTCAAATTGTTCGTTCAAGCGTGCTGCTGCTTTCTCTTTGCCACCCATAAGTGTGGCCAAGCCTGCAATATCATGTGGTACAAACCAGGTGAATTGAGCACCATTTGCTTCGACATAGCCTTTGGCATAGTCATAAGGGTCAAAAGGACTGAACCAATTTCCATTCACATCCTTAGGTCTTATCCAGCCAGTTTGCTCGTCATAGAGATTTTTGTAATTACTTGAACGGGCTAAAAAATTGGTGGCATCCTCTTTTTTACCCAAAGCGAGCGCAAGTTGTGCAAGTGTCCAGTCTTGATAGCTATACTCCAAAGTTTGTCCAGCACCTTGCTCATGTCCGCCGAAGCGACCTCTTGGGTTAGGGTAGGGGACATATCCCATGCTAATGTAATCTTCTACATTGCCACCTTTGGTAGACTTGTGCTCATAACCTGACCTGCTCATCATCCCGCCGGAAAGGTGGTTTTTTAGAAGCCCCTCATAGGCAAGCCCTATGTCAAATCCATGAATACCTTTTTGATATAATCCGACAAAAAAAGGCGTACTGGATGCTCCGGTCATTACATAGGTGTAATTTCCGCCGGAAGGACCCCGGGGGATCAAACCTCCATCTTTGTAATACTGAAGCATACTATTGGCAAATTCTTCGGCGATCTCAGGATAAACCAAAGCCCACAATACACTTATGGTCCATTGTGCTCCCCAGAAGGAATCTGAATTGTATTGTTTGAAAAGGGGTTTCCCCTTACTGTCAAGAGGTAACTGACCAATTTTGAAGGTGTTGCCGGTATTGTCAGGGTAGGCACCATTTACATCACTAATGGTCCTTCTACCTTGTAGTGATTTCCATAAATCGGTATAAAAACGCCTTTGCTGGCTTTCAGTATTGCCTTCTATCTCTATTCGACCCAAAAGTTCATTCCAGACATCTTCCGTTTCCTTCACTACGCTATCAAAGTCCCAGTGAGGGAGCTCCTCTGCCATATTTAAAGTAGCATTTTCAGGCTTTGTATAAGAAAGCGCCACCTTCATGTGCAAGGGTTTTCCACTGCTTTCAGCAAATGCCACTATTTTATGAGGTGATTGATTGCTCTCAATCCATTTTTCAATAGGTTGATCAAACTCGACCCGGAAATGGACTGTCAAAGTGTTGGGTCTTCTTGAGGTAGGGGAGTTGGTGACTTCTCCCTCCAAAATATAGGGAGAGACTTGTTTCAGACTACCGTCTTGCATTTTGCTGGGGCCCAAAACTCCACCAAGGTGGAAAAGGACTGCCTGCTTCTTTCCAGCCGGGAAGCTATACTTGTGCAATCCTACACGGTGAGTGGCGGTTAATTCGGCTGTTATGCTGTATCGATCCAGAAAAACCTTATGGTAGCCAGGTTTAATCGATTCTTTATCCCTGGCATAAGTGGAGTAATAGTCACTTAATAAAGCTTCAGGATCTTTGGTATAACTTACCGGCATTACCGAAACGCCCGACATTTGCCAGGCGTGGATATGACTAAAACCTTTTACAGTGTCCTCATTGTACCGATAACCACTATTCCAAGCACCATCAATGACATGGTCAGGACTTAGGTTGACCATGCCGAAGGGGCGTGTTGCGGCACTAAAATAAAACCACCTTGAGTTTGCTGCATCCAGAAGGGGATACACCTTGTCTACAGGTTTAGGATCTGGCTTTGTTTGAAATCCCAAGACTGGGAGTACCAACAGAAATGCGAATAGACTGAAAATATTCTTTAACATATAATTAGCTTTTGTTTTCGGAAAGGGCCAATTGCCAGTTCCAACTGTCCCTTAAGGCTTCCTCTAAGTTGAATCGTGCCTTCCAATTCAATTCTTGATTTATTTTAGAGGTGTCTGCCCACACTTTAACAACATCACCAGGTCTTCTCGGGCCAACTTTATAATTGAGGGGTTTTCCACTCACTTTTTCAAAACCCTTAATTACATCCATTACAGTATTGCCATTACCTGTTCCGACATTGAAGATGTCATAAAATGGCGCTTCTTTACCCTTAAGGTGAGAGATTGCCTTAACATGCGCTTCAGCCAAGTCCATTACATGAATGTAATCCCGAACACATGTACCATCAGGGGTGTCGTAATCGTCACCAAAAACAGTCAATTCTTTTCTAATGCCTACACCAGTCTGGGTGACAAAAGGAACGAGATTTGAAGGTACACCCAAGGGCAACTCACCGATTTCAGAGGAAGTATGTGCACCAATAGGATTGAAATAACGGAGGGCAATGGCGGACAAAGCCACTTTGCTATTAACCTGATCTACTAAGATGTCTTCGCAAATCTTTTTGGTGTTCCCATATGGGCTTTCAGCTTTTTTCCTGGGAGTAGATTCCTTTACCGGTAATTTATCTGGTTGACCATACACTGTACAAGAAGAAGAGAAAACCAAGTTCTCCACATTGTGTTTGTTCATGGTGGTCAAAAGTACCAACAGAGAGCTGATATTGTTGCTGTAATATTTTAATGGAAGCATTGAGCTTTCACCAACCGCCTTAAATGCTGCAAAATGAATAACTCCTGAAAGGTTGTTTTCCGTGAAAATACGGTCCATTAAGTCAGCATCATTACAATCACCTTCATAACAAGGAATGTCTTGACCAGTAATTTTCTTAAGACCTAACAATGCACTTTTTTCGGAATTTGAAAAATCATCGATGATGATGGGCTGGTAGCCGGCTTCCAAAAGAGCCACCGCCGTATGGGAACCGATATATCCGGCCCCACCAGTTATTAAAATTTTTTCCATTGTCAAATATAAAATTTTATCCTATCGTTAGAAAGAAATAAAACGTAATATATACTTGATTTTTTGAAACGCTGAATAGGAGCTATTTCAATGAGTTTTTTTAGCTAGAAATAGAAAATAGGTCAAAATCAGGGCTTAATGGTTTGGTTTAAGTCTCTTGATGTTTTTTGAACTCGGATCAGGTAGTAGTTATTCTTTATGTTTTTTTACAGAAAGTTCAGTGCCAAATAAATTGTTTATCCAGGTTAATCAAGCATTTGAGCTTGGTTATCCGGTTTCGATTCTAGATCAGTTCAATTGGAATAGCGTTTATTTTGGGGTTACCAATAAGATTCTTTACCTTTGCGCACTGAAAGGAGGTGTATATTATGATCGTAGTTAACGTAAAAGAGAACGAATCTATCGAGAAAGCGCTAAAGCGTTTCAAGAAGAAGTTTGATAAAACAGGAGTCATTCGTGAATTGAGAAGCAGACAGGCTTTCGAAAAACCTTCTATTTCTAGAAGAACCGAAGTGATTAAAGCAGCTTACAAGCAACGCATGCAAGAAGCGGAAGGTAAATAAGAAAACCTTTCATTTTTGGAAAATATTAAGCATATTGATGTTCTAAAACATCGATATGCTTTTTTCATTTATTAGCTACCTAGAACATGAGAAGAGGGTAAGTCCACATACGGTCTTGGCTTATAGGAAAGACCTTGACCAGTTTATCCTTTTCATAAATACTGCCTTTGGGATGAGCAACCCTGAAGAGGCGGGCCATGCCGAAATAAGGGCATGGATGGTAGCCCTTATTGAAGAGGGACTAGAAGTGACCACCGTCAATAGAAAAATGGCCACATTGCGGTCTTTCTATAAATTTTTGTTACGCTCCCAAATCATCACCAAAGACCCAACTTTTAAAATCAAGTCACTAAAAAAAGGGCGAAACCTTCCTGGGTTTATACAGGAAAAAGAAATTTACAATTTATTAACATCTACAAATTTTGATGCAGATTTTGAAGGACAGCGAGACCGAATGGTCATGCAAACGCTGTATCTTACAGGAATTAGATTGTCAGAATTGCTTGGGTTGAAATGGTCTGCGGTGGACCTTATTCAGTTACAAATAAAAGTGCTGGGAAAGGGTAAAAAATACAGGGTAATCCCCATTTCAAGTGAACTAAGATTAGGCATAGTTCATTACAAAAAAGTTTTCGAAGAATGTTTTTCTATTCAAAACGAAAATGATTTTTTCATCGTTAGACTAAATAGAGAGGCAGCTTATCCTATGATGATTTATCGAATTGTTAAGAAATATTTAAATCTTTTTGTCCGAAATACCAAAAGTAGTCCTCACCTTATGAGACACACCTTTGCCACCCATTTACTAAATAAAGGAGCAGATCTAAACGCTGTCAAAGACCTTCTGGGCCACGCAAGCCTTGCCGCAACCCAGGTATATACTCATAATTCTATTGAGAAACTCAAGGCTGTGTATGAACAGGCACATCCCAAGGCTTAAATTAAAGTTTAACTTTTAAACGTTTATTATTATGAAATTACAAATGCATTCAATTCATTTCGTAGCCGATCAAAAGTTGATCAATTTTATTCAAAAGAAATCGGATAAACTTGATACTTATTTTGATCAAATCATTGATGGGGAAGTTTTTATGCGGTTGGATAAAAATGATAAAAGTGAAAATAAAATCGTGGAAATCAAACTGAATGTACCTGGTAAACAATTTTTTGCTAAAAGTCAAAACGATTCTTTCGAAGCAGCAGCTGATGATGCTATAGAGGCTCTTCGTAGACAAATTAAAAAGCACAAAGAAAAATTAGTGCTGGCCAAACAATAGTTCTGGCCATTTTTTCAAAAAAAAAGGGTTGCTGATCATCGGCACCCCTTTTTTTTGCTCAGTTAGAAGACCGGTCAATCCAATAGTACTTTTTCCCCCATTTCATTTTTTCCTCAGAAGTATTTCCGTTGATGATAGCCATTATCATTTCATTGATAAACTTGGGGTCCCAATTTAAACTGACAACTTCCGTAATTGGAAGGATTCCTTCAAGTGCTTTTTTATTTGGCTCATCACAAATGATGTATGAATAACTTTGAGGTATTTCATCTATTGAGGGAAATGTTTTCATGAAATAATCTGGACCGAGCCCTATCCTTATTTTGCTGGCATAATGAAGGTTACCAAGAAAAGCGATTTTACTATTTTCAGGTATATTATGAGTGGAAACATAGGCTTGCACTTGCCTTCCCTGATTGGGGATGGACAAAGGGTGGGTGACCAGAGAAATAGAGAAAAACAATAAGAGTATAGAAAGTCCCATCACCTGCACTTGATAGTTGTTCGTGCTATTTTTTCTCCACAGCATTACACTTAAACCAAAACCAATAATCCATTGGACAAATATCCAAAATGAACTTCCTAAGCCTACATGGGCAAATAGAGCGACAGACAATACAACCCAATTGATACCAATAAATATTTTAGTCCATACCTTCATAGTCATGGATGGAGCAACATTCGTTTTTAAAAGTATTCCCGCTAGGAAAATGGCAGCAACAGGAGTAACAGGAAGAAGGTAGCGCTCATAAAAGGTAGATACCATTGCAGTCATCCCTATGATGGAAAGCACCCAAACAATTGCAAAGCCCATGAAAGCTCTATTTTGATTAAACGCCGCTTTTGTTCCTGAAACGAGAGATTTAACCTTTAGGCTAACCCAAGGGATAAATAGACCTCCCATTAATAGCACAGCAAAGATGAAATGTTTAGCAATCATCCATAACCTGCTCCCTACACGCATTCCTACTTGGTCTTCTATAAAAGAGTCCAGGTATACAGGTCCAAATTTCAGGTACATGGCCGCAAACCAGAACAAAGAAATAAACAAGGCGATAATAACCGCAGGCAAATACAAAAGTTTGATGAGGGGAATGCGTTTCCAAGGATTAAAGAGCATATAGGCGATGGCTACAAGTCCCAAGGCGGCAGCAGGAAGTCCTTTCGATTCGAAGGCAAGGGCCAATCCCAAATAAAAAAACCAGAGGTATTTTTTTGGACTATTTTTACCATGCTTTAATAAACCTGTAACGCCTACAGCTGCCAATGTCATAAAAAATGCGAGTAAAATATCAGGAATGGCACGTGTGCTACTAAAAATGATAATGGGATGTGTGGCGATAATCCATGCGGACCATAGCGGAAGTCTTTTACTTTTCCCAATCAGTTTTGCGATATGATAGACCATTGGAATTATTCCTGCGCCAAAGAGAAGAAATAAAATTCGAGAAGAATAGGCGGCTACTCCCAGGGTTTTGAAACCTGCTAGAACGAACCAATAGGTCAGAATGGGTTTTTTAAAACGCAATTCATCATTTCCGAGATAGGTGGTTAAGTAATCACCGTTCTGCATCATACGGATAGCAGCATCTGTATAGTACATCTCATCCGGGTAATGGAGGTGAAAATCTAGCGCAAATGGACCTACCAAAACCAAAAAGGCCATCATAGGAAAGCAGTAAGAATTAATCCACCCTGGAGTTTTGTTCATCGTTGAAAAGAATTAAGGGTAAAATTAAAAAAATAAAACGCTTGAGTGGTATTTTCTTTTTAAAAGTACGTTTTTAATATTTTATTATATGGCCTCCAAAGGTCAATTCTTTAATAGTATTGCCCCTTGGAGGCTAAGGGTCTAAAGTGGTTTATATCGTTTGTAGAGCTTGTTAAATTTTTACTCTTGTGCCTTTATCTGCAGATTCGAGAATGGCTTCTACTATTCTTATGTCGCGAAGCCCTTCTTCGCCAGGGACCATAGGGGCTTTGTTTCCTATAATGGCTAGTGCATCGTCATCCATTTGCTTGGCTTGCTGCCAAGGGACCTCATAGGAGTGGTTAATTTTGCCCAAAGGGCTTTCTCCTTTGGCTCCCCCATAGCTAGAGAAAGGCTTCAAGTTGATGTCTCCTTTCTCACATTCAATAGTCATAAAATTAGTGCTTTCAGCAAATGAAGTTCTGATGTCCGCAAATACGCCCCCAGGGAACTCCAGTTTTGCTGTCACATCATCGGCTAGCCCATTCTTATATATTTCTGGTCGGGTGGAAATGGCTTTGGCTGAATGGACAGCTAAAGGCTCCATGTTAGTTCCTAATCTCGCCCCTTGAATGGCATAAACACCCATGTCATAAATTACACCGCCACCCATTTCCTTTTTCTGCTTCCAATGATCGGTTCTATTTTCTCTGTAGCCTGCTGCGCAGTTTACATAGTTCACCTTACCCAATTTATTGCTTTGGACAATGGATCGATATTCTTGTGTGTTGGGTTCATGGTGTAACCTGTAGCCAATGGTAAGTTGGACTTTGTTCTTTTTACAGGCATTGATCATGTTCTTACATTCTTGGCTGGTAACAGCCATAGGTTTTTCACACCATACATGTTTGCCGGCATTGCTGGCCCTTATTACATATTCTTCATGCATTGATGGAGGCAATACTACATATACCACATCAATGTCAGGGTTGTCAGCTATGGAATCGAAATTGTCGTAATTGTAGATGTTCTTTTCAGGGATTTGATACTTTTCTTTCCAAGCTACTGCTTTGTCAGGAGTACCGGTAACTATGCCTGCCAAATAGCAATGTTCTGTCTGCTGCAAAGCTGGGGCCAATAAATCTGTGCTGTAATAGCCTAGACCAACAAGGGCCACGCCGATTTTTCGTTTCTTTGTTACAGCCAATATGTCATAAGGGCTGACCAAGGCCAAGCTACTGCCTAAGGCCAGTGATTTGAGCACATTTCTTCTGGATTGGGTATTCATTGTATTAGGTTTATGGTTAGATAAATTGCTTAAAAAAGGCATATTAATTAAGACTTGGTAGTAGACAAGAAGTAATAACGTTTTGTTTACTCATTCCCACGACCTTTACAGGTTTGGTCCAAGTAAAACTGAACACTTGGATTAAACGTTGGAAAATAATTTCAACAGGAAAGGTATATATTTGCCCCAGTTCTTAAATGCTCACTTATTGCCTGTTTTGGATTCAATATAAGTAAAATTGCTATCTGGTCAAAAAGACTAGGACGTAGTATTTTTCAAAATGCTGTTCTTTTAACAGCAGGTTTTATCCCATCAATTTGCCACAGCTTTTAAAAAGCATTAATTTTGTCCAAATTTTGAATCATGACCCAACCAGAAATTTCCGTTGTCATCACCATTTTTAATGAAGAAGGTAATATTGCACCTTTGCTTGAAGCAGTGTACAATGCCTTATCGGCAATAGATTATGAGCTAATATTGGTGGACGATGGTTCGACTGATCGCTCGGTGGAAAAAATGAAGCTTTTATCGAATGATAGAACCAGGGTGCTGGTGTTCAATAAAAATTATGGTCAAACTACAGCCTTGGCCGGAGGGATCGACCACTCCAATGGAAAGTATATCGTAACCATGGATGGTGACCTTCAAAATGACCCTAGTGATATACCAATGCTTCTGGATATGGTAAGAAACGAGGATTGGGATGTAGTGGCAGGACGAAGGGCCAATAGGCAAGATGGCTTTGTTCTTAGGAAACTTCCGAGTAAAATGGCCAATTGGCTGATAAGGCACACTACTAAGGTGTATTTATCAGATTATGGCTGTAGCCTGAGAATCTATAAGGCACATATCGCTCAGAATATGGGGCTATATGGTGAGTTACATAGGTTTATTCCAGTTTTAGCAAAACAGGAGGGTGCCCGGATGACAGAGGTAGATGTAAAGCATCATCCAAGGATTCATGGCGAATCCAAATACGGTCTTAGCAGAACATTTAAAGTTATTGCTGACCTGATTTTAATGCTTTTCTTTCAAAAATATTTTCAGCGACCTATTCATATTTTTGGCACTTTAGGACTTTTTTCCTTTACAGTAGGTGTTTTAATTAACTTTTACCTGCTTGTTCTGAAAATTATGGGCGAGGATATTTGGGGCCGACCAATACTTTTGGTGGGCTTTATTTTACTCCTTGGTGGAGTGCAATTGATCACGACGGGTATTGTGGCCGAAATAATCGTTAGAACTTACTACGAATCTCAAGATAAAAAAACTTATACAGTGAAAGCAATTTTCCAAGGTGATAAAAAAGAGGCTTAAACTTTTTCTGAAAATCCTCCTTACTGGTTTGGCACTGTATCTGGTTTTTAATAAGATAGATACCAAGACGACCTGGAAAGTAATTCAAGCCTCCAATCCCGGTTGGCTATTTCTGGCATGGATGCTTTTTGTTATTTCTAAATTCTTTAGCGCTATAAGGTTAAATATTTATTTCAAGGACATAGGCCTACAACTTCCTGAAATGAAAAATGTAAAATTGTATGCCATAGGCATGTTTTATAATTTATTTCTTCCCGGTGGGATAGGAGGAGATGGCTACAAGGTTTACTTGCTCAATAAAATTCATAAAATTCCTGTAAAACAATTGCTCAGTGCCGTATTGCTTGACAGAGGTAACGGCCTAGCAGTTTTACTATGGTTGATGTTTTGTCTGATGCTAATTCTGAACCTGCCATGGGATTTCCCAGTGTCCATGTTTTGGTTAGGTATTTTAGGATTAGTAGCTATTCCTCCAGGGTTTTACTTGGTGATGTTGCTGTTTTTCAAACAATTCATGGGAACCATTCCCTCGAGCACAGGATTCTCTTTTCTCAACCAAGGCCTTCAATTGTTCAGCGCCTATTTAATTTTAATGAGCTTAGGCGTGCAAGAACAGGTAATTCCCTATCTTTTTATATTTCTCGTTTCAAGTACCGTATCTGTTTTACCATTAACAATTGGTGGAGTAGGGGCAAGAGAACTGGTTTTTGTCCTTGCCCATGAGTATGTTGGCATCGACCAGAACGTGGCTGTGGCTTTTAGTCTTTTGTTTTTCCTTATATCTATGCTTACCTCTCTTTCGGGTGTATTTGTCAAATACAAAGGGTAAATTGTGAATTTAAACTTAAATAATTTATAATTCTAAGACCTATCAGTTTCCATCACGAATTGTTCCACAGTTTAGAAAGTGCCATTTAATCCTACGATCGCAATTGCAATCTGGAACATCTGCAAACTTGCTTTTTGAATGTTATAGTTAAATACAGCATCTTCTCCAGGATTTTTAGTGGTATTGACAGCACCTTTTGGAAGAAATCGGGTTGGGTTACTGTTATTGTAAATAGCTTTTAATTCCAAGTGGGTACCTTCGTTTTTGAAAGTGATAGGCAATTTATAACCTAAACCGAAACCAAATACCATGGTATAAGTTCCATGATCAAGTCCCTCTTCTATGGTTTCTGAGAACAGGTTCTCCCTGATCAAAAACCTGGTATACATATGACCTAAGCCTAACTGTGCATCAAAAAACAGTTTTTCATATTTCACCCATGGTAGGTAATGGCGATAATGCACTTTAATGTTTAGAATATTATTATTTCTGCGAATTCTATACACTTCAGTATCTCCATCGTATAAGTCGTTCCTTTTCTCAAGAACACTTCCATAGAGGCCGTACCCAACACTTAAGCCTGCAGCTATTGGCATGCCGGGGAATTCATAGTATCCAAATGCAGCTAATTCTGGAAAACTGTTGGCATGCAACTGTTGTTTAAAATCCTTAAGTGGGATGTTTGTTCTGGCTTCTAAGCCAAAAGACACATCCTGTCCCATGCTCATCAATGGGGCAAAAAACAATATCAATAAAAATGAACGAAGCAGAAAAGTGATCATATTGAATCTACGAAAATCCAAGATGAATGGTTTACTATGGGCTGAATAAAAGGATTTTTATATATCGGAAAGTAATTAGAGTCGAAAGCCTAATTCAAGCCCCGACCTTGAAGTTAGGTTTAGAATTGTGGAAATCTATTTCAGAAGGATTCCACCAAAATTCTAAAAAGGTAATGGTCAATTGTATGGATTTGGAAAAATGCTACAACTGATTGATCAGATAGTTATTTGTTCGTACCTGAATATGGAATGTAGGATTTTAACCTGGGGGTGACTTTTACCTATGGAGAAATAGTTGCCCAGGGCATTTATGGTAGATAGTGACCATGATAATGGTGTAGGAATTGACGCATGGTTGGCTTTTGAATATGCTAAGGTTAATCCGTTTGTACAACAAATTAGGGATTTTTGAAAATATGGCAATTGAATATTTTAATGATGTGCATGAAATCAATTCAAATGGCGTACTTTAATTCATTCAGCATCACTTTTATTTGGAAAACAACAGTTAATTTTTATACCTTGAACCATGAAAATATTAGTATTGATTTTGGAATACACAGAAGGGAAGCGACACATTTTTAGAAATTTATTTTTTTCATTCATATTTATATCGACAATTTGCTTACCTGTCATGGGTCAAATGAGAGCAGGAGTGGCCAAAATGGACATCACCGATCGGGAAGCAGGAGCCGTCAATGACCCTCTTTTTGCAAAAGCTATGGTTTTGGATGATGGAAACACCAAGCTTGTTATTATTACCCTGGATGTGGTAGCAGTAGAGGGAATTGGACCCATCCCTGAAGGGTTCATGCAGACCGTCCGCACTCAAATCCAAAAGAAACTAGGCATTCCTCCCTCTAATGTGTTAATTAATGCCAGCCATTGCCATGGGATCGTTCGGAAAGATGTGGATCAACTTACCCTTGAAGCCGTCTTTGCTGCAAATGGGAATATGGTAAAGGTGAAAGCAGGGACAGGGACTGGCTTTGAAAACAGGATCATGGAAAATAGGAGGGTGTATCTGAAAAATGGGAATCAGGCGGATATGCGAAGGGCTTATCCATTTCCTCCAGATGAGGAGATTGATAAAATCGGACCTATAGATCCGGAGATTGGAATTTTAAGGCTGGATAAACTAAATGGGGACAATTTGGCTGTGATCTATAACTTCGCTGTTCACCCCATTCAAGGCGTGCCTAACGGTGGTAATACAGCGGACATAATTGGTTTTGCTTCGAAGGTGATAGAGGATAACATGGAAGGAACGATGGCCTTTTTCTTACAAGGATGTGGTGGGGACATCAACCCAGTTTCCTATAAAGGGGTAGAAACACCCCCGGATGCAGAACCCTTGGGTAACCTGCTTGGTCTCAGCGTACTCAATGCCCTAAAAAATATTCCTAGTACAAAGGGTAATAAAATTCATCTCATCAATGAAAAAATGGAGCTTCCCATGGCTGATTTCCAAAGTCGTATAAAGGAATTGGAGGAAAGACAATCGAAATTGGTTAATGCCCTTCGAGGGACCAATGTTAACCTAAAAACGTATCTAGGCTTACTAAATGAACACAATTATTCTGTTGCTAATCCATCAGCTTATGCCTACAGGTACCTGCATGAAGAGAGGATTGGAGCAGATGGATTGCATACTTGGGATGAGGTCAATAAAAATGACATAGTAAACTATCAAAACAACATATATACCATGGAAGAACTCGTTCGGGTAAATACCAACTTGGCATTGGTGAAAATGCACAAGGAATTGGCTCAAGGCGAACTCATGCTTTCGGTTGAAATTTCAGCCTTAAATATTGGGGATTTTTACCTGGTAACTTTCCCTGGAGAATTGACCGTTGAGATAGGATTAAGCATTAAAGAAAGATCCAAATACGCTTCCACCTTTGTGGCTGGCTATACCAATGGGTACATTTATTATGCCCCCACAGCTGAACAATTAAAAAATAAGGGGGCTGCTCAGGAAGACAGCGATACGTTTTTAGCACCTGAGTGGCAAGCCATGTTCGAAAATAAAGTGATGGAAATGTTACAGCAGTTTAATTAGTAGGTGACCAAAAGAAAGTTCTTAGGCTATATAAAAGATTTCTTCCTTGTTCCGTTTACATACTCCACCATAAAAAAAGCCCGACCCAAGATAGGGGCAGGCTTTTCAATGTTTTGATTTCTGTTTGGCTTAGCCTATAGAAACTCTTTTGAAACTTGTTACGGTCAATCCTTTGCTTACGCTGTCAAGGTATTGAGCGATGGTTTTACTTGGATCTTTTACGAAAGCTTGGCTAAGCAAAGTGTTCTCTTTGTAGAACTTGTTTAGTTTACCCAATGCGATTTTTTCTAACATAGCTTCAGGCTTTCCATCTTGTCTTGCCTGATCTTTTCCAACTTCTATTTCTCTTTCTACTATAGATGAATCAACGCCATCTTTGTCCAGTGCTACAGGATTCATCGCAGCAATTTGCATGGCCACATCTTTCCCAGCTTCAGAAGCATCGGCACCAGCAGTGTTAAGTGCTACCAATACGCCTAATTTACCGTTAGAATGAATATAAGGCTCTACATTTTCGCCAGTTACTTTTTCGAAGTGAGACACCTCGATTTTTTCACCGATTTTACCTGTCATTTCAGTGATTTTTTCACCGATTGTGATGCCTTCAAATGGCAATGCCATAACAGCGTCGATGCTGTCAGCATTTGCTTTAACGGCTTCAGTAAGTATTGCATTTGCAAATGTGGAAAATTCCTCATTTTTAGCAACAAAGTCAGTTTCGCATGTAAGCGACATCAAGATACCCGTTTTTCCGTCTTCACTTAGGCTAGTAACAACTACTCCTTCTTTGGTTTCACGGTCGGCTCTTGAAGCGGAAACTTTTTGTCCTTTTTTCCTAAGGATATCAATAGCTTTTTCAAAATCTCCTTCAGCTTCGGTAAGGGCTTTTTTACAATCCATCATACCGGCCCCGGTTTTTTGTCTCAATTTGTTTACCTCTTGTGCAGTAATAGCCATTGGTTTATATTTTTTTGTTTAATTAAATATAGGTGATGACAATAAAACAAAAATTGAACAGCAGGCTAGTGCCAGTGTCCAATTTTTGTAAATAAAATGTCAAAGTGGATTATTCTTTAGTTTCAGCGTCTGCTGCTTTTTTTGCTTCTTCCTCTTCAGAAAGTTTAGCATCGTCCTTGTCTTTCTTTCGTTCAGACAAACCTTCTTCAATAGCAGCACCGAAAGCTTTTACTAATAGTGAAATGGATTTAAAAGCATCATCATTTGCAGGTATTGGGAAATCCACCAAATTAGGGTTGGAGTTCGTATCTACCAATGCAAAAACAGGAATACCAAGCTTTTTAGCTTCTGCAAGGGCAATGTGCTCCCGCTTAATATCTACAATAAAGAGTGCTGCAGGAAGTCGTGTAAGGTCAGAAATACCACCCAATACGTTTTCCAGTTTTTCTCTTTGACGGCTGATCATCAGCCTTTCTTTTTTCGCCAGGTTGGTATAAGCGTCATCTTTAGACATTTTGTCTATAGTGGACATCTTCTTCAAAGATTTACGTATGGTGGCAAAATTTGTCATCATACCACCAAGCCATCTTTCAGTGATGAATGGCATCTTAAGCCTTCTGGCTTCTTCTGCTACTAAATCTTTGGCTTGTTTCTTTGTCGCTACAAACATAATTTTTTTGCCTGAGCGTACGATCTGCTTGATTGCGTTGGATGCTTCTTCAAGGCAAACGAGCGTTTTGTTTAGATCTATAATATGGATCCCATTCTTCTCCATGAAGATATAGGGTGCCATTTTAGGATCCCACTTTCTTGTTAAGTGTCCGAAGTGAACACCAGCATCCAGTAAGTCTTTATATTCGATATTGGCCATTTATAAATATGTTGTTTTATAGTATTTAGGAAATAATATTCCCAATTATCTTTTAGAGAACTGGAATCTTCTCCTTGCTTTTCTACGTCCAGGTTTTTTACGTTCTACCATTCTAGAATCACGCGTCAAGAATCCTTCCTTCTTCAACGGACTTCTATGGTCTTCGTTGATTTCACAAAGTGCTCTTGATATCGCCATTCTAATGGCTTCAGCTTGACCACTTATTCCACCACCATCAACATTAATATTAATGTCAAAGGCACCGTCTTCGTTGACCAATACCAAAGGTTGCTTCACCACAATCTGGTGCAGCTCAAAAGGGAAATACTTATCAAGTGCCCTTTTGTTTACCACGATAGTCCCGTTTCCAGGTTTAACGTAAATCCTGGCTACGGATTCTTTTCTTCTTCCAATTTTGTTAATTACTTCCATTGACGGGTAGCATTAAAGTTTTACTTCTTTAGGTTTCTGTGCGCTGTGTGGATGCTCTGATCCAGCATATACGTACAGGTTTGTGTACATTTTTCTGCCAAGTCTGTTTTTTGGAAGCATACCTTTTACCGCTTTCTCTACCAGAGTTCGAGGAGATTTTTCCAAAAGGATCTTAGGAGTAGCTATACGTTGACCTCCGGGAAATCCCGTGTGACGAACATATACCTTCTCAGTCCACTTCCTTCCGGTAAGTCTAACTTTCTCGGCATTGATAACAATAACATTGTCTCCGCAATCTACGTGAGGGGTAAAGTTTGGCTTGTGCTTCCCTCTCAACATTTTTGCCACTTCACTTGAAAATCTACCAAGTATCTGGGATTGGGCATCCACTACTACCCACTCCTTGTCCACCGTGGCGTCATTCGCTGATATGGTCTTATAGCTTAAAGTATTCACTGTGTAAATGTTTAATAATTAGCTTGTTAAATACATTTCACCCTCAAAAAGGGACACAAAGATAGAAGTTAATTCCTTCAATTCCAATAGAAACCAAAGTTTACTGCCTTATTTTCACAAGAATAGCTTCTGCCTAATGACAATTGCTGCCTATAATTCCCTCTTCAGAGATTATAACCATCAAAAGCCCTTCTGAAAAATTTAGAATAACTAAACGAATGTAGTCAATCCTATGGTTTTTAATAGCTTTCAAGAATTAAATAACAGAAGGTGTATAAGATTCAAGGATCTTCTCTTTGTGATTTATTGAATAGTCATTGAGGAATTATTTGACTGCAACTTCCTTTTTGACTTGATTTTCTACTTTCAAAATCTTTAATTTTCTTAAGCCTCCGGGTAAAACCCAATCTACCGAAGCACCTTCTTTGAAGCCAATCAAGGCAACAGATAGCGGAGAGAAAAGAGACATCTTATTTTGGGCCAGGTCTGCATTTTTAGGAATGACCATGGTCATTTTAATGATTTGGGCAGGTTGCCCCACTTCTACTTCAAAATAGGAGTTTAATTGAATGATACCTTTTGGCATTTTATTGTCAGGTACTTTTTTTGCCAACTCGAGTTCATTCATCAATTGCCCCACTTCTTTCGTTTTTTGAGCAGGAGTAAGGTTATTGATAATATTCTTTATAGTACTATAATCGGATTCTTTAACTATAGGTTTCATAGTTTTTTATATTTTAAAATAGCTAGAGCCCCATATAGGAATTACCCATAGCGGACTCTTGGTGTTCATAATAAATAGAAATAATAAGTGCCTAAACGAATAAGGTAAGTCCCCCTACCTTAAAAATCTATAGGGTAGAGGGTGATTTGATAAAGGCTTTATTGTGAGTGAGTACAATCAAAATCACCTTCAATTTCACTTGAAGTGTATTGCTTAAAAAGGCGATATGGTTGTAAGGTTGAATCATGAGATTATTCTTAATCAAGATATAAAAAAATATTCGAATTGTATAATTATAAGCTTTTAGTAAATAAAATGAAATTTTCTCTGACGATTACACTCAATTGCTAATACGGATGTGAATGAAATAAGGTTATTCATTATTGAATATTAGGCTAAATATTAGCTATTTAAAATTTCACGCTCTTGATATGGCCATTTTCTTCTGGCGTTTGCCCTTCCATTAAAGGTTTCCCAAGTAATGAATTTATACTGTATTGCTACCCCTCACTTTTCTTAAGTGGTGGTTAGCTGCTTGAAATGCCATTTATAATTTGCAAATTCGAGAACGTTTCCGTAATTATTTTCTCAGAGTTGCTTTTATTTAAAATTTAGATTGGATAAATAGTCTTTAGATTGATTTTAAGACATCGCCTTCTTGCAGTTTAACTTGATTAATTAACCCAGTTAATGACATTCATCAGGTAAAGGTAACATGCAAGGAGTTTGCCTTATAGTCATCTTGGTGTTCTGAAAAGTTCTCTATAGCCAATCCCATTTTTTTATGGATACATGGTGCAATTGGAGCAGAAACATAATTGGAATATTAAAACCTATTCTCTTAATAACTAGGCAAAAAATGAAAAATACCAGAAGGTTATTTTTAAAATTAACAGGGATACTCAGTTTGGGATGGGTGAATCGATTCCAGGCAATTGGACATACGAGGAGTAGTAATGGTCTGGAAGCATTGGGTGCCAAGTGCGCTGCGCAGGCTACGGGCTCTGAGGAAAATGGAAAGAGCATTATTGGTATATATGGGAAATGGGCCCAAGGTTTATTGGAAGGTAAATTACCAAGTCATTCCTACAGAAGAGACCATTGGAAAGGCATTGAAGATTGGAAGAATAAAGCATTAAAGCTCACTAATGAGAAGTTAGCTGCGCCTGATCTAGGGGGCCCTCCAAAGGTTACAATAAACAAGCAATATGTTTATGACGGGTTATTAATTGAGGAAATAAGCTGGAAGCTTCCAACAGGAGGTAGTTCCGAAGGAATTGTATTAAAGCCTGCCGATGCTAAGGGTAAGTTGCCTGGTATCATTGCTTTTCATGACCATGGAGGATGGAAGTATTTTGGGAAGAGAAAAATTACCAGAACAAGTGATGAGAGACATCCTATGATGGTAGATCACCAAAAGATGTACTATGAAGGCTTGGCTTGGGCCAATGAGGTTGCTAAAAGAGGTTATGTAGTACTTGTTCCCGACGCATTTTCTTTTGCCAGTAGGAGGGTGTTGCTCAAAGACGTTCCTGAAAACCTAAGGCAGGGACTGAACGATGAAAATCCCGAATTACCAGAAAATGCTAAAGCATATAACAAATGGGCGGCCTATAATGAGGACACAATGGCCAAGTCCCTTTTTAGTGCCGGCACAAGTTGGCCGGGGGTTTTTCTTGCTGAGGACCAAAAGGCATTGGATATTTTATGTGACAGGGATGACGTACAGGCTGATAAAATTGGCTGCGGAGGGCTTTCAGGTGGAGGGATGCGAACGGTATTTGCAGGAGGTCTTGACCCCCGGATAAAATGTGCCGTATGTGTTGGCTTTATGACCACATGGAAAGATTTAGTCCTGCATAAATCTTATACCCATACCTGGATGACTTTTGCCCCAGGCTTGCCTGCAGCGCTTGATTTCCCTGAAATTCTGGGCCTGAGGGTTCCTCTACCTACCATGGTCCTCAACGCTATTGAAGATGGATTGTACTCTCTGGATGAGATGCATGAAGCAGATAAAATACTTTCGGCCGTTTTCGACAAAGCTGGAGCTAGTGACAAATACAGCTGTAGCTTCTACCCTGGAGGGCATCAATTCAATAATAAAATGCAAGGAGATGCTTTCGATTGGTTTGATAAGTGGCTAAAGTAGCAATGCTTTTTTTATTATCTTAAGGTTTTTAAAATATAATTAACAATACACCCTACTATTAATTCATTTATGAAAGACAACATTTTCTATAAGAAGATTATTTTTGCCATCAGCCTGATAGGTCCTGGGTTGTTCCTGATTGGATATAATATTGGAACAGGTAGTATTACAACGATGGCTAAAGTAGGTGCCGAATACGGTATGATGCTCACTTGGGCATTGGTGCTGTCATGCGTATTTACCTACGTATTGATGGTGGCTTATGGTAAGACTACCCTTGTTACCGGCAACACCGCATTGTTTAATATTAAAAACAAGTTGAAATACGGTAGCGCGTTGGCCATCTATATTATTATTGCCCTTGTAATTGGGGAGATCATGGCTTTGATGGGGATTTTTGGAATCATCGCTGACCTTATCCAAGAAGGATCCAGATTACTATTTGGAGGGGAAGGCTTTAGTACTTTATGGATCACTTCAGTGTTGGTTGTCGCTTTGTATTTGCTTTTTTGGTTTGGTAATTACTTGATATTTGAGAAAGTTTTAGTCTTTTTTGTGGCCTTAATGGTGATCTCATTTGTGGTGGTCTTTATCATGTTAAAACCTGATTTTTCGACTATTGTTTCCGGGATGGCTCCTTCCATTCCAAATGAACCTGGCGTATTGCGATTGATTGCTGCCATAGCGGGTACTACTTGTTCGGCAGCAGTGTTTATTATTAGGAGTACGGTAGTAGCCGAAAAGGGATGGGGGATAAATGACCTTAAACATGAAAAAAAGGATTCCATGGTGTCCGCTACAATGATGTTTGTGCTAAGCGTTATCATTATGGCTGTGGCTGCTGGAACTTTGCATGTGATGGGGTTAAAGCTAGAAAACACTGTTGAAATGATAAAATTATTTGAGCCAATTGGTGGTGAGTTAGCGGCCTTTATTCTAATTCTGGGAATTGTTGGTGCAGGTATATCTACTGTTTTTCCTATTATATTGATTGCGCCATGGTTAATAAGTGATTTTACAGGGAAGCCTAGAAACATCAAGTCTCCTATGTACAGGTGGTTGGCATTTGTTGGTATTTTGTTTGGGTTTGGGATGCAGTTTCTGGACGCCAGACCGCCCATGATCATGGTTTTTTCCCAGGCATTTCAGGCCTTCATTCTCCCAGCAGTAGCTATCCCTGTTTTTCTATTAATCAATAATAAAACAGTAATGAAAACGCATGTAGCTGGTTTGAAAGAAAATATTGGATTAATCGCAGTTATTCTATTTAGTTTGCTGACCGCCTATTTTGCAGTTGCCGAATTCCTTTAAATTGAACATTGTCAAGTCCCTTGAAAGACTTGTCACAGATAAAGTTTTTAATTGGATTTAAAGTTTATAGTTTCCTTTTTACCCGTATTTTAATTAAAATAAAAGGGTAAGTCGCAGGTATTAAAGATGTATTCTAAAAGATTAATGAAATGAAAAATAACAGAAGAGGGTTTTTAAAAAAGGCAAGTTTATTAGGTCTTGGCGCATCTGGGATGACTTATGTTCAAGGTTGTGGGCCAAAGAAACAAGAAATTATAGAAACACCTCTGTCTAAAGAATGGACCTCTGATCCTGAATGGCTAAAAGTGAAATATGGCGCTTGGAGTGGGCCAGGAGTACCCGTAGGTCCAGGTCCTATGGATGGGGTTTTGGTAAAGGATTATGCGCCTAAATCAACAATAATCGCAGAAGAAACCTTTATACCTAAAGCTAAATTTTTGGCGATTGACGCACATGTTCACCATTATACGGAGATCGAAGCAGGAGGAAACCCTAAGCAGGTAATAAAGGATTGGGTGAAGACAATGGATGAAGTAGGAATAGAAAAGTCAGTTGTACTTACTGTGGCTACCGGAAAAGAATTTGACAAGATGGTTGAATACTATTTGACTGATTATTCTGATCGGTTTCAGCTTTTTTGTGGCATAGAGATGGAAGACATAGACAAGCCAGACTACCCTGAAAGGGCCGTAAAAGAGTTGGAACGTTGCTATAAATTAGGCGCTAGAGGTGTTGGGGAAGTGACAGACAAAGGTTTTGGCGTTTCTCGTGACCAAACCTTGGCACCCAGCGAAAGAATGCACATCGATGATGATAGATTGGATCCTTTCTGGGCGAAATGTGGAGAGTTGAATATACCTGTAAACGTACACCAGTCAGATCATCCTTCCGCCTGGACGCCACCTGATGTCTACCAGGAAAGGACACCGATATTTCAACAGTTCAATAAATTTGATACGGATGGCCTGACTTATGACGAATTGGTGACTTATTTGCCAAAGTTATTGGTGAAGCATCCGGAAACTACTTTTATCGCTTGTCACCTGGCCAATTTGGGCAATGACTTGAAGCGCTTAGGAGCCATGTTAGATGATTTTGACAATTTTTACCTGGATATTTCGGCTAGAGATTATGAAGTAGGCAGACAACCAAGAGCATCCGCTAAGTTTTTAACCAAATACAGCGACAGGGTATTGTTCGGAACGGACATGGGCTTAGACAAGGAGATGTACCAGGCTTGGTGGCGCTTGTTGGAAAGTGGAGACGAACACATGCCAGGCAGGGTTTGGTGGAGATACTATGGTCTAGAGCTTCCAGACGATGTTTTGGAAAAACTGTACCGCACCAATGCCGAGAAGGTCCTTAACTGGGATTGAAAACGATAATGGTTGGCTTGTAGTAAATGAGACTTACCTGAAATAGCCAGTAGATAAGACCAAAAAGGAGCGACAACCAGGTTATTTATAATCTGGTTATCGCTCCTTTTTTTATGAATGGGTTGGTGTTGTTTAATCGAGATTCAATGTGATTTGATCCGTTGTTTGAAAGTCTATTTGAAACTTAAAAGAAAATTCATTAAACCGAATCAAAAGGAGCTGAAATGATAGCTGGTCTGACCGTCTTTTAATCATGTGTTCTCTACTTAAAAATCAACTTTTTCAGACATTCCCATTTCAAGTATTGGCCTATTTTAATTTACACATTAGTGGTATTTATTTTTTGATAAGAGGAGGATTTGGTTTTTCGATAACGTTATCGCTATTAAATTTCACTATTTCAATTTGAGTAGTTTGTTTATTGGTTAAATTGATCTTAAAGTTTATGTAAAATAAGGTTTAACTCAATGCTACCGCTCTATGAAAAAATCTACTCGTTATTTAATTCTCCTCCTTGTTCTAATTGGAGGGATGAATTTTGGAAATACTTTTGCCCAAGGGGCAAAGGTCTTAAACGGCACAGTTTCCGGTCAGAACGGCCAGTCTATCCCAGGAGCTACCATTTTGGTGAAGGGGACTACAAATGGTACTGTCACGGATATGGATGGGAAATATAGCCTCAGTGTAGGTACAGATGCACAGGTGTTAATTGTTTCCTTCGTAGGAATGCTAACTAGCGAAGTAACCATTGGAAACAGAAGCCAGATAAATATCACTTTGGAAGAAGAAACGGCAGACCTAGATGAATTTGTTGTCATTGGATATGGAACTCAAAAGAAAGCCACACTCACAGGCTCTGTAACTAGTGTAGAAAGTGAACAAGTAATCAGTAACCCTTCGGTAAATTTAACCAATTCCTTGTCAGGACTTTTGCCTGGACTGGTTGCTTTAAACCGTTCTGGTGAACCTGGTGCTGATAACTCGACCATATTGATTCGGGGCAGCAATACCACGGGAGACAACAGTCCCTTTGTAGTGGTTGATGGGGTTCAAAATCCTCCAGGTTGGCAAAGAATCAATCCCAATGACATAGCGTCTATTTCTGTTTTAAAGGATGCTTCGGCAGCCATATATGGTGCCAGAGCAGCCAACGGTGTCATCCTTATTACCACCAAAAGAGGCCAAGCGGGTAAACCAACTTTGAGCTATACCTTTAATCAGGGCATTAGCCAACCCACCCGACTTCCTGAATTGGCAGGTTCACCATTATTTGCAGGATATGTCAATGAGATGATGGTCAAAGACGGTCAGGATCCACGGTACTCAGATGCTGAGATTGAATTGTTCCGAAATGGTACCGATCCCAATTATCCGAATACCAATTGGTATGATGAAGTTTTAAAGGATTACTCACTTCAGAGCATGCACAATTTAAGTTTAAGAGGGGGTTCAGAATCGGTGCGTTATTCAATGTCAGGGTCTTATTCTCACCAAAACAGTATATTTAAAAAAGGCATACATGATTTTAAAGGCTATACGATCAGGTCAAACATTGATGCCGACGTAAATGAGTACATCACTGTAAACCTTGATTTAAACCTAGGATTAGATGACCGCTCCCAGCCAGGGACAGAAAATCCTTGGGGTTGGCTAAATGCCATTCCTGTCATGCCCGTTTACTATGAAAACGGATACCCGTCGGCAGGTATAGAGCAAGGCCTAAACCCTGCTGTAATGACAACATCAGCATCTGGAGACCATAATACAAAAACCAAAAGAGCCATTTCTAAAGTTGGTTTTAATATCAAGGCTCCTTGGGTAGAAGGCTTGGGTATGGATGGTTTTTTCGTCTATAGCAATGAAGACATATTGGACAAAAATTGGAGAACACCATGGACCGTTTATAACTATGATAAGGTCAATGATACTTACATACCTCTTCGAGGTGGAAGAATCACTGCGCCAGAATTAACGCAATCCACGAATAGTGCTAGTAGTACTTTTATAAATTTAAGAATAAAATACGAAAGGCAATTTGGAGATCATTATATCAATTCATTTGTCGGTGCCGAGCAAACAAAAGGTGGCAATGGTTATTATGAAGCCTTTAGGAGAAATTACCTTTCTCCAACCTTATCAGAGCTATTTGCAGGTGACCCTGCTACCCAACAAAACGATGGTGTTTCTTCAGAATCCTCCCGTCAAAGTATTTTAGGTAGAGTAAGTTATAACTACCAGGAAAAATACATCATTGATTTTAATGCCAGGTACGATGGCTCTTATGTCTTCCCTGAAGGAAAGCGATTTGGTTTTTTTCCAGGTGTATCCGCAGCTTGGGTATTGTCTGAAGAATTCTTGAAAGATGTGTCTGGCATCAATGATTTGAAATTACGTACCTCAGTAGGTAAAATGGGGAATGACAGAATTAGCCCTTTTCAATTTATGCCCGCTTATAGTCTAGGATTGAATGGGTACCACTTTGGATTGCCAACCAACTCTCAACTCGGAGTGGTTCCAGGTGTCACACCAAATCCAAATGTAACCTGGGAAGTAGCGACTACTTATAATATTGGATTGGATGGTATGTTTTGGAATGGTGGACTTAGCTTTACTTTGGAGGCATTTAAACAAAGGCGTACCAATATTTTGACTAAAAGAGACCTGGAGGTACCTTTTTACACAGGTTTACAATTGCCTGATGAGAACATAGGAATCGTAGAAAACAAAGGTCTTGAGTTGGCTTTGAGTCATCGTGGCAAGGCTACTTCTCCTGCAGGATTTTCTTATACTGTGGGTGGAAACATCGCTTTTAACAAAAACAAAATAATTGACATCTCGGAAGCGCAGGATGTACCTGACTACCAAAAGGCGGAAGGTAGTATTTTAGGAGCAGGGCTTTATTACGAAGCATTAGGTATTTTTAGAACGCAGGAAGCCGTAGATTCTAATCCCGTTTACCCAGGTACCCTGGTAGGACATCTTCAGTACAGAGATGTTAATGAAGATGGGATTATCAGTTCTCAGGACATGGTAAGAATGGGTAAATCCAACATTCCACAAATCACTTTCGGTATTAACGGAACTTTAAATTATGGCAGGTTTTCTTTGTTTGCCAATTTTGCTGGTCAAGGAGGGGCGTGGCAATACTATCATCAAAATGCGAGAATAGCGGTAAACGGTTTGGCTGAGCTAATTGAAAACAGGTATACTGCTGGAAGCATGGACTCCAAATACCCTATTTTACCAGATTTGGGAACAAGAACACAGCCAAGTGGCCTACAGAGTACATTCTGGTTGCAAAATGCAAGTTTCCTGAGGTTCAAAACACTTCAGGTAGGCTATAATCTTCCGGAGGCAATCCTTAAGAAGCTTGGGGTGTCCACAGCAAGGGTATACCTCAATGGCAATAACCTTTTGACCATTTCTGAAATCAAGTGGTTTGACCCTGAAGGCGATAATGAAAGGGGTTCATTCTATCCTCAAAGTAGAATCTTTAATTTGGGCGTTGACTTGTCCTTTTAATTAATTGGTGAAAATTTAATATTCCATGTTATGAAAACGATCTATAAATACTTGTACATAAATAAAATAGTTGGCATTTTTTCCCTGCTATTGGTTGTGGTTTCACTGAATACAGGATGTGATGATGAGGTTTTGAATGTGACGCCAGCAGATAGATTTACTGATGAAGCAGTGTGGGCAGATCAATCCCTTATTGAGGCTTTTATAGGAAATGCCTACCGTACCATTCCAAGTGGTTTGCGCTATAGTTTATATGGACTCTCTGTAGTGACGGATGAAATCAACGCAAGAAGTAATTCCTGGGCCTGGAGTGTATGGGAAGGGAACCTTAATCCCGATGACCTGCGAGAAGTGGATTATTGGACTGGGGCAAATGACAGAAATGTGAATTATTGGCAGCCCATCAATCGTACCAATATATTCTTTGAGAACATTGATAGGGAGCGAGCAGTGCCGATAGATGAGGCAACCAAAAATAGGATGATAGGTGAAATGAAAGCCATCAGGGCCTACAGTTATTTTAAATTGGCCAGTTTATTTGGTGGGGTTCCTTTGTTTACCAAAACCTTTACTTTAGATGATGATTTTAAAGTAACTCGAAATACGTATGAAGAAGTAATGGAGTTTGTTTTTGCAGAATTAGACGAAGCCATTGCTCTACTTCCTGAAACATACAACAATGCCAATCAGGGAAGAGTTACCAAGGGAGCGGCCATGGCCATCAAATCACGTGCAGCATTGTACTATGCCAGCGAGTTGAATAATCCATCAATGGATCCTACCAAATGGCAAGAAGCTTCCGATGCAGCCAAAGCCATCATTGACATGGGACAATATTCCCTGTTTGATGATTACAGAACCATGTTTTTGGAAGAAAATATTTATAATCCTGAAATGATCTGGCAACGTCCTTACAACCAGTTTGTCAGTAGCGAAAGGGTGTTTGTTGAGCTAAGTCTTTACCCAAATGGTTACAATGGTTTTGGACAAGTGCACCCACTTCATAATCTGGTAGATGATTTCGAAACCGTTAATGGACTTCAGCCAGAAGATGATCCTGATTACAATCCCGCTGACCCATATGCCAACAGGGATCCAAGATTTTATGCTACTATTTTACATGATGGAGCGCCTTTTCAAGGCAGAGAAGTTGAAACCTTTTTTCCAGGTGGATTGGATTCAAATGAAGGTCCCGTATCGGCATGGAATGCCACACAAACAGGCTATTATCAATTGAAATTCGCCAATGAAAGGATTGTTAACCCAAGTGGTAACAATATGTCTCAAACACCATGGGCATTTGCCAGGTATGGAGAAATCTTGCTGAATTATGCGGAGGCCAATTATTTTCTTGGCAATGAAGACATCGCTAGAGAGTACCTGAATAGGGTTAGGAAAAGGCCTAGTGTAGACATGCCAGATGTAACGGATAGCGGTGAAGCGCTTTTTGAAAGAATTGTAAATGAAAGGCGCATTGAGTTGGTATTTGAAGAACATCGCTGGTTTGATATTCGTCGTTGGAAAATACTTCCAGAGGTGGCCGACAAAGACCGCACAAGAATGATCATTAGAAAGCAAGCCGATGGGACAAAAGAATATGAAGTCGCATTTTGGAAAACAGGTAATTTCAACCCTGCGAATTATTTGCTTCCTATTCCACAGTCAGAAATCAATAAGAACAGCCTGCTTGAACAAAACCCTGGCTACAATGTAGCCCCATAATCATGTTAATTAGAAAAATAAATGATGTACGTGTTTATTTCTAGGGTACGTACATCATTTTTTTATATATTGAGTGCTAAATATTTCGTCGTATGAAAAATAATCGTAGAGATTTTCTAAAATTATCCGGGATTTCAGGTTTAGGAATGGCTGGCTCAGCCTTATTTCCAGGGGCATCTTACGGTGCTGAGGAGACATTGGGCTACGAAAAAATAAAATTGCTGGCGGATAAAAAGCACAAGCAGGTCTTTAATATGTCTGGATATGCTGCGCCTAAAATCGATACGGTTAGAATAGGTGTTGTAGGATTAGGAAGCAGAGGATCGGCTGCAGTCCGCAGGTTAAGCAAAATTGAGGGGGTAGACATAAAGGCCCTTTGTGATTTAAGGCCAGAGAAAGCTGTGCAAGCCAGGGAAAAACTTGCCAAAACCTCCCACACTCCAGAATTGTATTCTGGAGATGCCCAAATATGGAAAAAATTGGTAGAGCGTAAGGATCTTGATTTAATTTATGTCACCACCCCTTGGGAGCTTCATACGCCTATAGCACTTCATGCGATGGAAAGTGATAAACATGCAGCAGTAGAAGTTCCAGCAGCCATTTCTATGGAAGAATGTTGGGCGCTGGTAGAGACGTCAGAGAGAACAAAGAAGCATTGTATGATGCTTGAAAATACCTGTTATGATTTCTTTGAATTGATGACTTTAAACATGGTCCGCCAAGGATTTTTTGGGGACATTATTCATTGTGAAGGGGCTTATATTCATGATTTTATCCCCAGTATATTTAGCAAAGAAAAATGGAACATGTGGCGTTTCCGTCACAATGCCAGCAGAAATGGAAACCTGTACCCCACACATGGATTGGGACCTATTTGCCAAGCCATGAATGTCAATAGGGGAGATCAAATTGATTTTCTCGTTTCAGTTTCTAGTAAGGACTTTGTGCTAGGGGACATGACGGAGAAACTGGCCAAAGAGGATGATGTATACAAAGAATTTGTGGGAAAGCCATTCAGAGGTAACATGAATGTGACCACCATGAAAACTAAGAATGGAAGTACCATTATGCTTCAGCATGATGTCTCTTCTCCCAGGGTTTATTCAAGGATACACCTTGTAAGTGGCACTAAAGGGGTGGCAATGAAATACCCATTGCCGGGTCGAATAGCCACAAGTCATGAGGGTTGGCTTCCTGAAGAGGAGATGCAAGCCTTGGAGCAAAAATACCAACCAGAAATTGTAAAGAGAATTGGCGAATTGGCCAAGCAGGTAGGAGGACATGGAGGGATGGATTTCTTGATGGATTGGCGATTAATCGATTGCTTAAGAAATGGCTTGCCACTGGAGCAGGACGTGTATGATGCCGCCCTTTGGAGTTCGGTATTCCCACTAAGTGAATGGTCAGTTGCAAATAGATCTAGTGCCATTGATGTACCTGATTTTACAGGAGGTTCATGGAAAAACAATGCCCCAGTCGATATTAACTTGACACACGGTGGAAACACAGGGATTAATTTATAATTCGTAAACACAGCAGATGACATGTAATTTAACCCGTCTATGAAAAATTTTCTATTACTAAGTCTTTTTATTGTAGTTCAGTTTTTAAGCCCTCATTCTGCCGTGGCTAATGAAGGAAGGTTTTTAAATTCCAGCCTTCAGGATAGTTTACCTTCTGTTTTATCTGATCAGGGAGCTGATATTTTAGGGGTAAGCATGAAGCAACGAGCCCAAATTAAATATTCAACACACCTCTTGCCCGAAAATTTGAAGGATTGGGAAAAGAGAAAAACTGAAATAACACGAGAAGTAATTCTCAATAGCGGCATCAAAGTGGATCATGAACTGGCCTTGGACATGAAAGTAACGGGCACTGTCCAAATGGATGGTTATTCAATAAAAAATATCTACTTCCAAACACAACCGGGTGTTTATGCAACTGCCAACCTATTTGTCCCTGAGGGCAAAGGCCCGTTCCCAGCAGTGATTAACATGCATGGGCATTGGAGTGAAGGCAAAGCAGCGGAAAACATACAATCAGTAGGGCATAGCTTGGCAAAAAGTGGGTATGTATGCCTGAGTATGGATGCTTTTGGTGCTGGTGAAAGAGCGACTGAACACATGGATTTTGAATACCATGGGTCCAATTTAGGCGCTTCCTTGATGAACATAGGTGAAACGCTTTTGGGAGTTCAGGTAATTGATAATATGCGGGCAGTGGACCTTTTATTAACATTACCTTATGTGGATGGAGAGAATATTGGCGCTACAGGAGCAAGTGGAGGAGGAAATCAGACCATGTGGTTTGCGGCCATAGATGAAAGGGTAAAAGCAGCGATGCCAGTAGTGAGTGTAGGTACTTTTGAATCAGCAGTAATGGGATCCAATTGCGTTTGTGAATTGATGCCAAATGGTCTTTCTTTTACTGAGTCTTCAGGTATTCTGGCACTGTATGCTCCTAGGGCCTTGAAAATGTGTAACCACAACAAGGACAGCAACGCTACTTTTTTTCCAGCAGAAATGTTGAGAAGCTTTCACAATGCGAAACCCATTTTTGAGCAATATGGAGCAGAAGAAAACATAGATTATGAATTGTTTGACCTAGTTCATGGCTATTGGCCAGAAGATAGGGAGGCGATGTTGGGATGGTTTGACCTGCACTTGAGAGGGATAGGAGATGGCAGTTCTCGAAAGGAAATTCCTTTTGAAGTGCTTCCTGTCGAAAAGCTGATGGTCTTCCCTAAAGGCCAACGGGACACGAAAGTAATTGGCGTAGCAGAATATTGCCGGAGGAAAGGGCAGGAGTTGAGAAAAGACTATTTGAGCCAAACTTCTTTTAGCAAACAACAAGCGACTGAGGACCTACAGGAGCTGCTGAAAATCAAAAGTTTTCCGGAAATTAATCAGGTGAATAACTTTTCTCCAGTTGGCGGTTGGGAAAGGTTGGCCTTAGAAACATCAGATAATTTGCTGACTCCATTGCTAATTAGAAAACCTTCTAATGAAGCTTTAGGGTATGTTATTCTGGCCACCGCAAATGGGAAAAAGGAGATTCCTCTAGCAAGAATAGCTGAATTAATTAAGAAGGGGCATGGTGTAGTAATTGTAGAACTGAGTGGTACAGGCGAAGCTGCCTCTAAGGAGGATCAATTGGTAGCCTACCTGACGCCATTTCATACTTTGGCAAGAGCAAGGATATGGCTGGGTGAAACCATGCTTGGTCAGTGGGTAGGGGAATTAAACATGGTTTCTGATTTCATTAAAGAAAATTATGCTCCGAAAATGCTGGCTTTTGATGGGGACAAAGAAGCTGGTTTGGCAGGATTGTATTTAGCAGCTCTCGAGGAGGACACATTTAGCTCGCTTACCCTAAGGAATGCCCCTGTAAGTTATCTTTTCGATAACCGAGAAGGGGTGGATTATTTTAGTCTGGCCATTCACCTCCCGAAATTTCTACAGTGGGGAGATGTTTCATTGGCAGCGGGATTGTCAGGCGGGCAAATCACATTTGATCATCCGGTAACCATGTCTGGAGAATCAATTTTGCCTGGACAGGCAAAAGAATTGCAAAGAGAATTTGCTGCCATTAGCACCTCAGTCAAAGGGAAAGGAAGCGTAAAATTTCAATTTTAATACCCACTAAAAAATATAGAAGCTTAATACAATGTAATTATGGGAACGATAAACAGAAGAAAATTTATCCAAAATACAGGTTTGCTTGCTGCAACTGGCCTTTTGGCACCTTCAATTGGTTATGGCTTTAAGCGGCAAAAAAGCCGTGTGGTGTTAGTAGGAACCGGAGGAAGAGGTATAGGAATGTGGGGAGCCCCAGTACAGGAAGAATACAATGATATTTTAGAATTTGTAGGACTTTGTGATATCAATCCTGGGAGGGTGGCTTATGCCAAAGAAAAAATGAAAGTAAACTGTCCAGTTTACACGGATTTTGACAAGATGATGAAAGAAACCAAACCTGATACGTTGATTGTGACTACCACTGATGCAACCCATCATGAGTACATCATCAAAGGCTTGGAAGCTGGTTTGAGAGTGATATCAGAAAAACCAATGACTACTGATGAGTTTAAATGTCAGGAAATCTTTGATGCTGAAAAAAGAACAGGAAATAAGGTCATTGTTACCTTTAACATGCGCTACTCGGCTTATGTACAACAAATTTGGGAATTGCTAAGGAACAATGAAATAGGCGATATTAAATCAGTAGACCTGAACTGGTACCTGGATACCAGTCATGGAGCAAGTTATTTCAGACGTTGGCATGGTGAGAAAGAACATGGAGGAACCTTGCTTGTTCATAAAGCTACCCATCATTTTGATGCCTTGAATTATTGGATGGATTCTGAACCTGAGGAAGTATTTGCATATGGTTCATTGGATTATTACGGACAGAAAAACAGTAAAATCCATAGCACTAATTGCAGGCCCTGTCCGCACAAGTCCAATTGTAATTTCTATTGGGACATTACTGAAAGTCAAAGTGCAATGGACCTTTACGTTGCCAATGAAAAGCATGATGGCTACCTACGGGATGGGTGTATCTACCGGAAGGAAGTGGATATATATGATACCATGGCAGTGCAGTATAAATATGCAAACGGCGTGAAAGTTAGTTATTCTTTGACTGCTAGTTCTCCTTACGAGGGTTATAGATTGGCAATTAATGGTTCTAAAGGTAGATTGGATGCATGGATAAAATCTTCTATGCCTACAGGTGTGCCTCCCTATCAGGAAATCACCATTAGGAACCTATTCGGTAATGTGAAGAACATTAAGGTGATGCCAGAGTCTGGTGGCCACGGAGGATCAGATCCTAGGTTAAAAGACAAGATATTTAGGTATCCTGATACGCCGGATTTATACAAACAATCAGCAGGCTCAAGAGATGGAGCCATGTCAGCCTTGATTGGGATAGCTGCGCGTAACAGTATTGAAACCGGTAAAATAGTAAAGATTTCAGACCTTACTTCTCTTGTTCCTGTAGCAAAAAAGGCTTGATCTAAAACAATAAATTTTCGGTGAACTAAGCCTTCACCTTTTAATTATCGATTTAAGCCTAACTGTAATCAAATGAATCATCAAAGAAGGAAATTCCTGAAGGTTTCCGGAATGGCAGCAACCAGTTTAGGGATTTTAGAAGGGTTTGCTGTTGGACAAGCGGGAAACTTTCCTAATAGCGCCAAGCAAGATCCTACCCATTTTCAAATTACTCCGGCAATGAAAGAGGCCTATCAGGTAGCTCTGAAGGTTTTAAATCCCACCAAAAGTCAATTGGAACGTGGACTTGAACTGCATCGCAACGCTGTAGTTATAGACTGTTATGGTTTCATGCCAAGGGCAGCTGTAGATGGGGAAAGAATGAAAGCAGCTGTGGAGGACAGTGCTTCTCCTCTGGAACTTCAGGACATGCAGGAAGACATGACCATGACTGGATTTGTAGAAGTTCAACGCGAAACGGAAGAATTTATCAATGCTTGGAAGGCTTCAGGAGTTACTTGTGTCATACAGAATTCAGGAGAAGAAGGGAGTGCTATAGAGAGATTACTCAAACGATTGTCTAGGTTTACCTATGCTACCGACTGGATGAAGGATACTTTGATAAAAGCCGTGACTCCTGAGGATATTTTGCTTGCCAAGAAGCAAAATAAACATTCCCTTTATTTTACAGGAAATGGAGTTCCCCTTCCTCAGGATTGGATTTCGACTGCAGATGAGCTTCGTTATATCAGGGTGTTTTACCAACTAGGGATTCGCATGATGCACCTCACTTATAATCGACGAAATATGATTGGTGATGGCTGTGGAGAGCCAATAGATGCAGGTTTGAGTGATTTTGGAAGGTCAGTAGTAGAGGAGATGAATCGAGTAGGGGTGATCGTAGACATTTCCCATTCTGGATGGCAAACAAGTCTGGACGCTGCCAAGCATTCAGCAAAACCAATGGTGGCAAGTCACAGTACCGTGAATTCACTTTATGAACATTTTCGGGCGAAGCCAGACAATGTGATTAAAGCGATAGCCGATACAGATGGATATATGGGTATTTGCTGTATACCCTGGTACTTAGGTGGTTCAGGCGATATAAGTTCCATGATGAAGCATATAGATTATATGGTCAAAAAATTTGGCAGTGATCGGGTGGCTATTGGCACAGATGTGGCACATAATTCGCAGTATGCTTCCGAAGAAAATAAAAAGGTGCCTTCCTATAGAAAACGAAGGAACAGATGGGAAGCATTGTGGCCAGAGCCTAAAGAGGTTTTTACCACTACCAAGGAGATGACCCAGAGCATGGCCTGGACCAATTGGCCTTTATTTACTGTGGGCATGGTTCAAATGGGCTACAGCGATGAAGATATCCAGAAAATATTGAGTGGAAATGTACTGCGCGTAGCAAGAGCCGCTTTTTAGCTATGAATGGGTCTTTTGCCATTGAGATTGTGTGGTTCTCTTAGCGTTTTATTGAATATTTTAACGAAAACATTATAGGTCTATTTGCGAGAAAGGTTCAAAAGTTTTTCATTATTAACAGGCGTTTAGTGTAGACCACACCTAAAGCGTTTAGGTCCAAGTGAATATTTAGATGTGGTAATAATCTCTTTAACAATTGCCAATTTGATTTCGAGAAACTTATAGGAGTGGCGAAAAGTGAAAGCATAAATCAGCTCTTGTGAATAGGCTACTAATTATAAACCTAACTTAATGATTGGTAGGATCCCAGGTTATCAGGGTACGATACCGTATTGACACACACTTTATAAACCATTGCTAAGGCAGTAATTTTTTAGCAATTATTTAGATGTCTTTTATTTAACCTTAATATAATTATTATGAAAATATTTCAATCAGCCACTCCAAAGGGGCTTGGTAAATTAGCAGGAGAGGCCGCAGCACCACTTATTCGTGAGGCAATTAAGAGCAAAGGGAAAGCCAATTTAATTTTAGCAACTGGCACCAGTCAATTTGAAACTATTTCCCAGCTTTTAAACGAAGCAATCGATTGGAGTAAAGTGACTGTTTTTCATTTGGATGAATACATTGGAATTCCAATAACGCATCCTGCCAGCTTTCGAAAATACCTTAAAGAAAGGTTTGTAGATAAAGTAGAAAAATTGGGAGCAATACATTACATCAACGGAGAAAATGATCCGGAAAAAGAATGCGAGAGGCTAAAGACTTTGATTTCTGATCAGGACATTGATGTGGCCTTCGTAGGGATTGGAGAAAATGGTCACCTTGCCTTCAATGACCCTCCTGCTGATTTTGATACCAAAGAACCCTATTTGGTGGTGGATTTGGATGTGCCATGTAGAGAACAGCAAATGAACGAAGGTTGGTTTGCTAGCCTTGAAGATGTTCCCCGTCAGGCCATCAGCATGTCAATTCAACAAATCATGAAGTCTGAACATATCATATGTTCTGTTCCGGATGATCGAAAAGCCCATGCGGTAAAAAATTGCTTAGAAGGGGAAGTAAGTAATAGAAATCCTTCAAGCATATTGCAAGAACATGCTTCATGTAGTATTTACTTGGATGATGCATCTGCTTCTTTGCTAACCAAGGCATTAGAGAAATAAACCACTAAGCCCAAAGCCTGTGTCCCAAGATGGTATAGCTGTTCTGGGATACGGCTTTATTTATTTCCTTGCCCCTTTCCAAGTTGTTTCTCTAGAAACCCTTACACTTTGCTTATTTTTTTTTCTCTTAATAATGGACTATTGCTAATCACTAGTGGAGCGCATGCTGGATTCTCTTATGATTAATTCGCCGGGAAGGATCTCTTCCGTAGAGGCAAGGTTTTCTTTTTGAATGTGTTTCAGTAATAACTCACAAGCGATTCTTCCAATATCAAAAGCCGATTCGGATACGGTGGTAAGTGTGGGGGTAATTAGGGTACAAATAGGATCATTTGTAAATCCTACCACTCCAAAATCCCTACCTATCTGAATGTTTTGTCTTTTGAGTTGAACCATAGCGCCAATGGCTTTTCTGTCATTTACCGCGAAAATAGCGTCGGGTTTGCTTGTTTCCGCCATTAATTTTTTGAGGTCATCAGCTCCACACTCCTGTGAAAATCCGTTGTGAATTATCCATTTTTCCCTTATAGGAATTCCGTGATGTTCCAATGCATCAAGGTATCCATTTAGGCGATTTTGGGTAAACCTCTGGTCTTTTGGTCCAGTAATGTGGGCAATATCTATAAAGCCTTGTGAGATTAAGTGGGCAGTAGCTTCAAAAGCACCATTGTAATCGTCCTGTACTACTTTAGAAGCGTCTAAATTATTGGTTCTATCAAAGAAGACTACAGGGATTCCCTTGTCAATCACCTCATGAATATGGTCATAATTACTGGCACAGGTAGAAATAAGAATTCCATCAAGTCCAGATAGGGTGAGATTCCTCATGATAAGACTTTCTCTTTCCTCTGAATCGTTGGTCAGGTAAAGAATGATATTGTAATTGAATTCATAGGCTATTTTTTGAATTCCGGTAATGACGGTTGAAAAATAGTAATTGGTAATAAAAGGTAAAATTATGCCAATATTATTTGTCCTTCCTTGAGAAAGTCCCCGCGCATTAAAATTTGGTTTATATTTTAATTCTTTGGCTTTTTCCAGTACCAGGTGTTTTGTCTCCGGACTCACATCAAATGTGTCCCGCAAAGCTCTTGAAACAGTAGAAACTGATATATTCAATTCTCTGGCAATATCTTTTATGGTTATCGTCTGACGTAACATTTAAATGTTTATAAAACTGTCCCATAAGATGCTTTTTTTTTGATAAATATGAAATACGAAATGTACAGAACGGTAGAAGAAATTTAAGGTGATGGTTAGATTTGGAAAGATTTTGGATGAGAATTTGATAAAACTAATGGGAATGGCATATGGAGAATAAATTAAACAAAGCATATGATATTTTCCTGTTGCTAGAGATATTGGATGAACCTGCATGTTGAAGAAGCAAATTAAAATTGTATTAAATCAACCAAGTAGTGCTAAGGTTTATTTGAGAAAACCACTAGATTTGCCATGTCTTTAGTGTTGTACTTTAGGAATAATTGAAAAACTTGATTAAAAAAAAAAGTTTGTCTGTATGCGTTCTGGTTATTATTTAAAGTGGAAGAATTTGTATAAGAAGTTTCAAATAAGCAAGTCTCCACAAATGAATTTGGTTTGGGGCTTCTTTTTATACACCATTCTCGGTTGGTGGTTATTATCCATACCGCTTTTCCATAAACAAGATATTTCTTTCATTGACAATTTGTTTATTTCTACCTCCGCTATTTCTACCACTGGCTTGGTGACCATTAGCGTTTATGATTCCTACACATTTTTTGGACAATTCATTGTGCTTGTTCTTATTCAGCTCGGAGGTATTGGTTATATGACATTAACCACCTACTATATTTTGTTTACCACCAAAAAGCTCACTCATTGGCACAGTAAAATTATGGTTGCAGAGTTCACTTTGCCATCTAGCATAAGAATCAATGATTTTATTAAAAGTGTAGTAGTTTTCACCATTGTCATGGAATTATTGGGAGCTGTAGGATTTTATTTTGCTTATGTTCAAGAGGGTATGGGAAATACACAGGCCATTTGGTTCGCTGTTTTTCATAGTGTGTCTTCTTTTTGTACTGCGGGATTTGCTTTATTTAATACCGGGTTTGAAGGGTTCCAGGGAAATATTTGGATCAATGTAATCGTTAGTATTTTAGCAATTTCTGGTTCCTTAGGTTTTATCGTTATTACAGATTTATGGTACCGATTTGCAGGTAAGTCTAAGGAAATTTCTTTCACTACCAGAATAATTGTTTTGGGTTTTATTATTTTACTTTCCTTTGGAACTTTGATCGTGTATTCGACAGAAACGTTGGTTCACAATAATCCTGATGTGGCTTTAATGACATCATTCTTTCAGGCAATGACAGCAATGACAACAGTTGGATTTAATACGATTTCCACAGGAGAGTTGTCCCTACCCATCTTGCTATTCGTTATTTTTCTCATGTATATAGGTGCTTCACCTTCTGGAACGGCAGGAGGAATGAAAATCACTACCCTGACAGCCATGTTTGCCGTATTGAAAAGTCGGCTATTTGGGCAAAAGAAAATTACTTTTATGAACCGACTTATACCTTTTGAAAGGATTTATGTATCCACATCTACTTTCATGCTTTACACAAGTTTGATTTTTTTAACTACCTTTTTGCTTACCTATAGTGAACATTTTCCCTTTGAGCATATATTGTTTGAAGTCGCATCTGCGCTAGGAACTGTAGGCTTGAGTACAGGGATTACTGGCGAATTAACCCTGGTAGGCAAATTACTAATTATTATGCTTATGTTTATTGGACGTGTAGGCGTATTGACTTTTGGCTTTGCTTTGTTGAAAAGGAGGTTTAATAGCGAAATGCCATTAATGCAAGATGACCTGGCCGTTTAAATGAAATTAGCAGGCATTTATAGCCAATTGGTATTGCCTACATTTTGATTCCAAAAATTTCGTTAGGAGACAGGATCGCAAGATCAAACACTTAATATTTTCAATTGACCACCCAGCCCCTAAATCAGTCCTATTATCCCTAGAATACGAAAATATCAGTCACAAAATTTTTATTTAACAGAATAAGATACTAAATTTTAATATGCTTGTAGGTAGGGTTTAATTATGCTGAATTAGAAAGCCCTTTCTGATGCGCATGGGCTGGATAATGCTTTAGGTTGCCTAATGTTTTCTTGCTAAAAAAGTAGATGGAAAGTGGAAGGTGAAATAATGGAGCTTCGGTATGTTAAACAAGTCTATTTGAATTTTCCTATTAGAAATTGATTAGCGATCACCACGTTCTAGTTTAATTTCCAAAGCCCAAATTCAATCAGCCTAAAAATTATTTAACCCGGAAATAGCAATAATATTTTCATCAGGTTAAGAAATTACGCAATAAATATAGAGTCATTTTTAATCAAAGTGGTGCTGCTATTGAAATGTTCGAAATTAATAAAGGTTAACAGATATTGGAGTGGGTTTAGAATAAATTGGAATGAACCGTTCAAATTCGATTTAAAACTATAAATACTATTCTATTGCTGAAGGGTGATTGAGTTATAATTATTATGGGGCTATCCAGTGAAAAAAAAAGAGACCTTCGATTTACACTTAGCCGTGGAGGAAAAACCGTGGAAGCAGAAAAGAATTCTTTTAATAATGTTCAAAATGGCTATGACGATACAGGGCTCTGGAAGCAATTCAAGACTGGGAATGAAGTGGCTTTTTCAGCTATTTATAAACGCTACATTGTAGCCTTATATAATTATGGAGAAATAATTACTCCTGATAAGGAGTTGATCGAAGACAGTATTCATGATCTATTTGTTGAACTATGGAAAAAAAGACAATCAATAGCACAAGTAGAATCTGTTAAATATTATTTGTTCAAAGGTCTTAAAAGGAAAATTGTCAAAAATCTTGAAAAAAAGAGAAAACTACCCCTTAAAGAGGCATTCGAGGACCATGATTTTGAAATAGTATTGTCTCATGAATTTGGTTTAATAGCAGGAGAAATAACTGCAATGCAAAAAGAAAGTATTCTTAAGGCAATTAACCAACTTTCCCGAAGACAAAAAGAAGTAATTGTGCTCCGTTTTTATGAGGGAATGGCCTTTAGCGAGATAGCAAAATTGCTCGAAATAAGCCAAAAATCCACTTATACCCTGGTTTATAGGGCTCTTGCATCCATGAAAGGTAGCCTAGAAAACATACTATTGGTATTGATTGTAATAGAAGCGTTTTGTGTTAGTGATTGAGCTTTATTTATAGTTTAATAGGCTGAAAAAATATTTTTTTTAAAATTTTGTGAATTTTTTGAGGTAATTCTCCTCTTACCTGCCCCTTTATAAATGTACACCGGAAAAATGAAGGTATTTCCCCATCCTTTGTTCCATAAATTAATGTAAATGAAATCGGATATTCATTCTGTTTATAAGTTATTATCAAGCGTTGCTTTCCAAGATTGGATAAAAAACCCTACCGAAGATACGGATAGGTTTTGGGAAGAATGGCAAGATGAGGATCCAAAAAGAAAGCAACAGGTAAAGCAAGCAAAAGCTTTAGCCTCTTCAATAGATTTTAAAAAAACCAGTTCCGAAGATATACGAAAAGAATTGATTTTTAAGCGTATTCAGCATTCAATCAATGAAGATAAGGAAGAACCTGCCCCGGATGGTTTCAAGGTACATAATACTCAAGTAAAGTCTGATTCCTCAAGAATCTTGATGAAATGGGCAGCTGTGTTCATTGGGCTTTTGATAATGAGTGGTATTTACTATTTCGCATTTAATAACAATAACATTACCCATACCACTGCCTTTGGAGAAACCAGAAATATCACCCTTCCTGATGGTTCTGAGGTCAAGCTTAATGGCAATTCTTCGCTAAGTCATTCGGAGGCTTGGGATAGCGGCGAAGAACGGAGCGTATGGTTAGAAGGGGAAGCTTACTTTACAGTTAAACATTTGGGCGCTCAGCAGAAATTCATAGTTCACGCGACTTCGGATTTTAATGTAGAAGTATTAGGAACCGAATTCAATGTCCTTAACCGTGAAGGTAAAACCAAAGTGGTGCTTTCCTCAGGGAAAGTGATGCTTAACCTTCAGAATGAAACCAAAGCAGAACGCTTGCAGATGGCTCCGGGTGAAATGGCAGAGTACATTCATAATGATCAGGTTTTGACTAAGAAGGAAGTAGATCCGATGGTCTATACTTCCTGGAGAAATAACCGCCTAATCTTTGACGATACATCGCTACTTGAAATTAAGTCCATTTTGGAATCGACCTATGGTCTTACAGTAAGGATTGAAGATAAAAGCTTACTGGAAAAGCAAGTGTACGGGTCTGCCCCTAGTAATGATATCTCATTATTACTTAAAGGGCTGGAAAGAAGTCTCGGAAATCAAATTTTAATTGAAGGAAAAATAGTTACCATAAAATAGGGAGTGTATTCAGTGAATGGCTGATACACTAGAGTAGGATTGTGAAGGACAGTAATTGGTCGATATATTATTGAAATTATCTAACCACTAAATAGGCGTAAAATCACGTGACCTCTTCCACCACCACTAAAGGTACTAATCAGAAAAGTGCTGATGGAATTGTAAAATAGCTTTAACCAAAAAGGATCATACTCAGGAAATTATAAAAACTAATTTCTTGAGTATGGTCCAAATCTATAACTAACAACCTAACAATTCCTAGTATGAAAAAACTTAACAAAATTAAATTTTCATTACTCCTCTTTATGATTGGAATAATGAATATTCAAGCCCAGGAACTTGCGCTGGGCGATGACCGACAGACCGGGTATGTGAAGAAAAAAGTCGAGATGAACAATTTAAAGGCTTTGATAAAAAAGCTGGAACCTATGTATGAGGTTTCTATAGTTTGCAACAGTGATTTGGTCCATACAAAAATCCCCTATGAGGTTTCTGATAGGACTAAATCCGTAGAAGAACACCTTACCATGTTGACTTCAAAAAGTAACTTGAGTTATCACAAACTGGACAAAGGATTTTACGTGATTACCAATAAGGAGGAGAAAAGGGCAGCCAATAGTGATGCTGTTCCTATAACGATTCCCTACTCCAAATCAAATCAAGTGAATAAGAGTGAAGCCTCTAAAGTAACGAAAGTCGAAGAGGAAAGAATCACTGGAACTGTGTCATCGAAAAATGGAGAAACACTGCCAGGCGTAAACGTGCTGCTCAAAGGGACCAATATCGGGACAGTTACAGACATGGATGGAAAATTTGTGATTACTGCTCCAAATACAAACGGAACATTGATTTTCTCATTCATAGGGTTTACCTCTCAGGAAATACCAGTAGGAGGCAGGAACATCATAAATGTGACAATGGTAGATGAGTCACAAGCACTTGGTGAAGTAGTGGTTACAGCATTTGGATTGGAAAGGAAAAAAGAATCCCTGGTTTATTCAGTAACGGAGGTAAAAGGGGAAGAGTTTACAAAATCAAGAGAAACGAATTTAGCGAACTCTTTAACAGGAAAGATTGCTGGAGTGAATGCTACAAGTATGGCTAGTGGGCCGGGTAGTTCCAGTCGTGTTGTCATAAGGGGTAATGGTTCTTTGAATGGTAATAACCAGCCGTTATACGTAATCAATGGTATGCCTATTTCAAACAGGCCTTCTACTGTACTTGATCAGGCCAATGGTGCTACTACGGATTTGGGTGATGGGATTTCAAGTATCAATCCTGATGATATCGAGTCTATAAGTGTACTAAAGGGTGGTGCTGCCGCTGCATTGTACGGAAGTCAGGCTGCAAACGGAGTAATCCTGATAACAACCAAAAAAGGGTCTAGACAACAAAAGGGGATTGGTATAGAGCTTAATTCTAATTTTACTTTAGGAACCATCAATATTTTTCCAGAATACCAATACGAATATGGTCAGGGTAGTCAGGGAGTTCGCCCTCAAAGTCAAGGGGAAGCGATCAGTACAGGACGTCTTTCTTATGGTGAACCTATGGATGGCCAACCTTCTATCCAATTTGATGGCGTGGAACGTCCTTATTCAGGCGTTTCAATCAAAGACAATATCAAAGCCTTTTACAGAAATAGTACCAATATAGTCAATACTGTATCTTTTTCAGGTGGAAATGAGTCTATACTTTATAGGGTTTCCGCTTCAGATTTACAGTCTGGTGCCATCGTAGAAGGATCTACTTATGACAGGCAAACAGCAAATGTAAACTTGAAAGCTTTCATGAGTGATAAATTGAGTTTTGACACGCAAATTCAATACAACTATGAAGTAGGTACCAACCGTCCTGGCGTAGGATATGTAGGAACAAATTCTGCATGGGGTGTGTATTTGTTGGCCAATACGGTAGACGTTACGGATTTAGCTCCAGGGTATAATCCTGAAACTGGTCAGGAAGTAGAATGGCAACATGTTAATCAGGCCACCAATCCTTATTTTGCCAGAGACAGAATGGGTAATCAGGATGTGAAAGACAGGGTAATTGCACAAGGTAGTTTAACCTACGACCTATTGCCTAATTTATTTATCAAGGCGGATTTTATGCGAGATTTCAGTAGCTGGAGAGAGGAAGATTACTACCCTGTAGGGACAGCATTTAGACCGCTAGGTACTTATCGTTCTCAAGAAGAACTCCGCACAAGATCCAACGGACGTCTTATTGCCAATTACAATACTACCTTTGGTAACGGTATTAACCTAACAGCCATGGTCGGAGGGAATCTGGAAAGAGATATTCTAGATGTTTCTAACCTTATAGGATCTGAATACATAATTCCAGAGTGGATTAGCCCTGTGAACTTAAATATTTTGGCTCCTTCAAAAGGTTTTTATAGAACAGGTACCAATTCAGTTTTTAGTTCCCTGGATTTTAACTTTAAGGAAACCTACTACTTGAGCATTACTGCTCGACAAGATCAGTTTTCTACCTTGAATCCTGGAAATAATAAAATATTTTATCCATCAATCGGTGGTAGTGTGATTTTATCCAATGCCTTTGACCTTCCAGATGCAATTAGCTTTGCGAAGTTAAGGGGGTCTTGGGCTCAGGTAGGATCTGCCACTGTGGATGCTTACGCTATTAATCAATTGTATGGTTTCCGTCTTGGAGGACATCTGGGCGTGCCGGTACAGACGTCCAGTTCTGCTATTTCTAATCCTGAGTTGAGACCTTTGACGTCTACAACTTCAGAAATAGGTTTTGATGCGCAATTCTTTGACAATAGGTTTGGAATTGATTTTACCCTTTACAGTAAAATCAACCAAGATGACATCGTTTCTACTTCAATAGCCCCTTCTTCAGGTGCTACCTCTACCTTGTTAAATGTAGGAGAAATTAGTAATAAAGGGATAGAGTTGCTTTTAACAGCTAACCCTATAAGAACAGCTGATTTCTCTTGGAATGTAAGTTATAATTTTGCCTACAATAAAAACAGGGTGCTTACGCTAGCACCAGGCCAAGCTACAGGAAACAGTAGTTTGTTGGGCAAAGACTCCAGTACACGTTTTGGAAGAAGCTACGAATACACTGAGGATGGAATAAGAGTGTACAACAGTTTAAGTGGTTATGCAATGCTAGGACCAACCATGCCACTTGGAATAGGTGTTCCCCCTTACACAATGGGATTTGAAAACACCTTTAATTATAAGAACTTTTCTTTAAATGCACTTATTGATGCCAAATTTGGTAACCAATTCTTCTCTCAAGCCAAGCAATACATGTGGAGATTTGGTTTACTAAAGGAAACTTTGCCAGGAAGAGACAATGGTTTGACTGTTGAAGGTGTAGATCAAAATGGGGATGCATTTAGCAAAGATTGGCCTTCAAGCTTTATGTCTACTTATTATAACAATGATGGACAATATGCTGAAAACTTCATGATCGATGGTAGTTTTGTGAAATTAAGAAGTGTGGTGCTGAATTATAATATTCCTGTAGAGAAGTTGAATTTTGTAAATTTAACTACAGCACAAATATCGTTGGTTGCTAGAAACCTTGCCATACTTTACAGAAACTCTGATCATTTCGATCCAGAGCAAGCATCTGATCCTAATAGCAATTCCCAGAATTTTTCAGGAGTTATGCTTCCTAGGACTAGAGAGATAGGTTTTAATTTAAGGATAGGGTTTTAATGAGAAAAATCCTGAATCTTACCAATTTATTTCTTAACCAATATGATATTATGAAAAAGTATTCAAATATATATAAAATAGGTCTAGCCATGGCAGTGGTGGTCATGACCTCCTGTAATGACTTTACGGATAGTCTCAGTGACTTGAATAAAAACCCAAACGCCTATGAAGAAGTGATTCCAGAATTCCTCTTCTCCAATTCAATGCTGGATGGTGTGGCCTTTAACTTCACCAATGGGGCTGATGGGCAGCATTTTATCTTTGCTCAGGCAATGCAACAATTTTCTACCCACTCAGAAGTTAGAGGGACAGGGGATAAATATTTCAATGAAAGTGCAGCGCGTAGTCATTGGGCAGTTTACAATACTGCTCTTGCTGACAATGAGCGGGTGATCAATGTAGTAAAGGAAGATCCCAATTCCATCAACATGCTTTCCGCTGCAAGAATTTGGAAAGTCTATATGTTTCATATTGTTACAGATGTCCATGGAGATGTGCCTTACTTTGAGGCCTTGAAAAGTTCAGAAGGTAATTTACAGCCTAAATATGATACCCAGGAAGTAATTTATGAAGACATGCTAAATGAATTGGAGCAAGCAGCTGCAGCCTTTAATCCTTCTTTGCCAACCTTTGGACCTTCAGACCTGTTTTATGGAGGGGATATAGATAAATGGAAAAAATTTGCCAACTCTCTGATGCTTAGATTGAGCATGCGTTTAACAGAAGTACGACCTGACCTTGCAGAAACTTGGGCCAAAAAAGCCATTGCAGGTGGTGTAATAATAGAGGATGACGAAATTGCTAAGGTTTCTTACCTAGATGGCCAAATCGAACACAGTAGAAACCCTAAAGCGGCTAACCTCCTTGTTCAAGATTACCAAAATCCTCAGGCAGGAGTAAGTAATACGCAAGGAGGTAAATATGCTGAGACCTTTATTGAACACCTTAAAGCTACTGAAGACCCTAGGTTGAATGTGATATCAGTGGTTTGGGTAGATAATCCTGACGGCGATGGTTATGTTTATGATACGGCCACAAATATCCAAAGAGGAATGAAAAACGGTGCCTTATTTGGCGAACCGGATGACTTTCACACCTATTCTGAGCCACATCCAAATACAGTGCTGAATTATGCCAGCCCTGTTTTAACAATGACAAATGCAGAAACCAATCTACTGCTTGCAGAAGCCAGCATTAGAGGATGGTATGGTGGAAGCGCCAAAGCCGCCTATGAAGATGCGGTAAGGGCCGGTATGAGACATTGGGCATTGTTTGGAGATGAAGGGGTAATTGCTCCTGAAAAAATCGAGGCTTATATTGTTAAAAATCCATTTATGGAAAGTGGCTCCTTTGAGGAAAAACTCGAGCAAATTAGTACCCAAAAGTGGGTTTCTCTGTTTCTTGACAATTATGAAATCTTTGCCAACTGGAGAAGAACAGATTATCCAACTTTGACACCAACCAACTATCCTGGTAATATTACAGGTGGTACCATCCCTAGAAGGCTTATTATTCCAGATACCGAATTGAACCTTAATGAGGATAATTTTATGGAAGCCTATGATCGTCAAGGTGTTGGGAACTTATTGACAAGTACTGTATGGTGGGATCCTAAATTCCCGAGGTAGGTTATCTTATTTCTAATTGCATTCAATATATAACCTGGGTTTGATCTAATTAAAAATCGAACCCAGGCCTATGCTTTAACTCAAAACTTGCAATCGCTATTCAACCCGAAATATGCAACGGAATATCTATTACGTGCTGATCCGCCCTGGCGGATAATAACAGCCACTTTGTTGCTGTTATCAACTTTACCTCAGCGACAGGATTTACGAATCCGTGTTCAAGTTTCTGACTGAATTCTATTGTATAATCTGGGTTTTATGGTATTGATAAATAGTCCGATCAAATTAAATATGAAGAGAAAAAAACAAACGATTAGTCAAAATTCCTTTATTTTAAAGCTACTTTTTGGTAAATCCCAATGGCTATTGGCTTTATTATGGATCGTCCCTATAGGGATGGTGAATGCGGATGACTATCCTGGATCTAATTCAACAATACTGAACGAGATCAAAATTGAAAGACATCAGCCAGTAAAAATGCGGGATGGAGTGATCCTTTATGCCGATATTTATCGGCCGGCAAAGGAGGGTAAATATCCTGTTATTTTGACACGTACACCTTATGGTGTACAGCGAGAGGGAGTGCACCATGAACGCATGACCAAGTTTGCCCAAAGAGGGTATGTAGCCATTGTTCAGGATGTCAGAGGTAGATATGAAAGTGAGGGTGTTTGGGACCCATTTAGAGATGAGGCCAATGATGGCTTTGACACCATTGAGTGGGCTGCAAAACTGGAGTGCTCCAATGGAAAAGTGGCCACCCAGGGCGGTAGCTATTTGGGTCATAATCAATGGGCAGCAGCCAGTCAAACGCCTCCAAGTTTAAAAGCAATCTTTCCTTCTGTAGCTTCTACCAATGTATATGCCAACTGGATAACCATGGGAGGCGCTTTTAGACTAAGCTTTAATTATGGTTGGGGAGTGGTAAGAATGCCAAACAAAATCATGTTACCACAAAATTGGCACACGGCTGCTTACACTCCAGAGGAACTAAAATATGAGAACATACTGTATCATTTGCCACTTATGGATGGAGATTTGGTCAGTGCGGGCAAGGCAGTTCCCTTTTACAGGGATTGGGTGACCCATGAGTCTTATGACGAGTACTGGAAATCCGTAAGTGATGAAGAGCGATTTAGTAAGATCACCGTTCCTGCATACAACACCGGAGGATGGTTTGATATCTTCGTGATGGGTACCATCAACGGATACGTGGGCATGAAAAACAATGGTGGAACTCCTGAGGCCAGAAAAGGTACTAAATTACTTATCGGGCCCTGGGGGCATGGTCCATCTACAGCATTTGGGGACATGGAATTTACCGAGGATGCTTATGTAGATCTATTTGAGAATGAATTGAGGTATTATGACTTTTACCTGAAAGGTATTCAAAACGGTTTGGACAAAGAAAAGCCAGTTCAAATATACTACATGGGTGAAAACAAATGGCGCCATGAAGACGACTGGCCTATTCCTGGTACAGTATACAAAGAATTGTACCTTGGTGGAGATGCGCCGGCTAATTCAGTAAGAGGAGGGGGTAGTTTAAGTTTTGAAAAACCAAGCAAAGCAGCCCAAGACCATTATGCCTATGATCCAGAAGTCCCTGTTCCTACTTATGGAGGAAACAATTGTTGTGGTACACCCACTCCATCAGGGCCTAAAGACCAGCGGACCCTTGAGAGGAGAAACGATATTTTGGTTTATACTTCTGAGTTTTTGACAGATCCTGTAAGCATTGCAGGACCAGTTTCCATGAAACTATTTGCAGCTACAGACGGGCTCGATACAGATTGGATGATCAAGCTGGTAGATGTTTACCCTGATGGAAGTGCTTACCCAATATCTGAAGGGATATTACGAGCTAAATTCAGAAATGGAACAGATAAATTAGAGCTATTGAAACCCAATAAGGTGTATGAATACGAAATTACCCTTACTGGAACGGCCAACGTGTTTCTTCCTGGTCACCGAATTAGGGTAGACATTACTTCAAGTAATTTTCCACAGTTTGATAGGAACCCGAATACGGGAGCTCCATTGGGTACCAGCACTGAGACGAGGATAGCCCAACAAACGATACATCATGGAGGGCCAAAGCCTAGTCACATAGTTTTGCCTGTTGTTTCAGGTTTTTAAAAATATAGAATAAGATTACCACCATTTACGAATAACCACTAATTTGCTAATCCATTCTCTGAAGTTAATTCGGGGAATGGATTATTTACTAAAATACCAATGCAGGTGCTTAGGGTGCTAGAGTACCCTGATTTACGGTAGAATTGTACCATTCATCAAAAATGGCCAGCCAAAATCATCAATAAATGCCTGATTTAAATTAAGATTCGCATATTTGAAGGTCTTTTATCACCATAAATTTTAAATTTACTACCACTATGACAATTAAAATTTACCAAATACTATCGCTGACAATAGTTTTATTGTTAGGCCATATGCAACTCATTTTTGCACAAAATTCAGGTAACGATCCCGAAGCCAAATTAAAGGAAATGGGAATTGTCCTTGAAACCCCTGGCGATCCTACGGCTAACTTCGTATTGGCAGTTCAGGTCGGAAACCTTATTTTCCTTTCCGGACATGGTCCAATGCAGGAAAATGGCGAATACATGAAAGGGAAAGTTGGTTCTGAGCTGACTGTAGAAGAAGGCGCAGTGGCCGCCAGGTTAACTGGTATATCACTTTTAACATCCCTCAAACACACCATTGGTTCCCTTAATCGAGTAAAAAGAATTGTAAAGGTGCTTGGAATGGTGAATTGTGAACCTACTTTTGAGCAACAACCAATAGTTATGCATGGATTCTCCGATTTTATGGTTGAAGTATTCGGGGAGAGTGGCAAACATGCGCGTTCTGCTGTAGGTATGGGTTCTTTACCTTTTGGTATTCCTGTAGAAATTGAAATGATAGTAGAGTTGAAAGAAGAATAGATCCATAACATTAAATCAATCACCTAACATTTATAATACCATTTGCTTTGAAAATACATGGGATTTATAAAATTATAATAGCCTGCGCCATCTTGCTTTTCATAGCAGTATTGGTGTTGCTATTCACTCAGCATACAAGCTACTTAGGCCCGATTCTGATGGCATTTTTTTTATTGACAGCCATTGGAGTTAGGGCATTTCCAGCAACAAAAGGACTTTCGTTTACCTTAATAATACTTGCAGTCGTTTCCACGGCATTGTATTTCCCCGATTATTTTCTTGAATTCAAGGGGTATGAATTGGCAGGTTTAATTACTCCTCTGATTCAAGTGATCATGTTTGGAATGGGGACCTCCATGGGGATCAAAGATTTTATCGCCTTAGGGAAATCCCCCAAATCAGTGATTGTTGGAGTAGTGGCCCAGTTTTTATTGATGCCATTGATAGCCTTTGGACTGGCTACTGTAAGCGGTTTTTCTCCGGAAATTTCTGCTGGCCTTATACTATTGGGGTGTGCACCAGTCTCAGTTGCTTCTCCCGTTATGGCCTATCTGGCAAAAGCCAATGTAGCCCTTTGCATAACCATCGTGTCGGTGACGACCCTTTTGGCACCACTATTTATTCCTGTTTTGATGAAATTTTATGCAGGAGGGTTCATTCCAATAGATGTATTAGGCATGATGTGGGGAATTGTGAAAATGGTGCTGATTCCTATCGGGGCAGGTCTTATTTTCAATAAATTCCTGCACGGAAAGGCCAAGTGGTTGGATGCTTCTATGCCTATAGTTTCTATGGTAGGCATCGCTTTAATAGTGGCTATAATTATGGCAGCAGGAAGGGAAAGCCTACTGAATATGGGCATGATGCTGGTATTTATGGTGTTGGTGCTAAACTTGGCAGGGTATTTTTCTGCCTATTGGATGGCAAGGTTTTTCAAACTGGAAGAGCAACATTGTAGAACCATCTCCCTTACTACAGGCATGCAAAATGCTGGGCTTGTTTCAGGAATTGCCAAAGAAATGGGTAAAATTGCAACTGTAGGCTTGGCTTCCGCAGTTTGTGGCCCGCTGATGGGATTCACTTCTTCGGTTTTGGCTTCCTATTGGAATGGAAAAAAGACCCCAGAATCCACTTCAGCAATTCAATCAGAGTCTATTCTAGACAATTCAAATGTCAGTAAAAATGTGTCCAATTAATTTCAATAGGGCATATTATTTTAAATAAAGCTTTGGTTGCAAAGGTCTTGTTCCAGACTTATACATTCAGAGTCATTAAAACAATAAATGATTTAAATATGAAAACCAACTATAAAAAACACTTCGCTTTTACCTGCGCATTGGTAGGAGTGATCATGATCACCACTATCGCAAATACTTTCGCTCAGGTAGCCAAAGACAACCTTCGTCCTGCGGCAATTGGGAAACAAGGGATGGTTGCTTCAGCAAACCCTTTGGCAAGTCTCGCAGGTCAAAAAATGTTGGCCAACGGAGGGAATGCCATTGATGCCATAGTGGCAGCGGCGGCTTCTTTAAATGCCGTAGAACCTTATATGTCTGGTACAGCTGGTGTTGGGTACATGCTTTATTATTCTGCCAAAGATGACAAGGTCAGGTCACTCGTTTTTGGTGGCTGGGTGCCAAAATCTTTTAAGACACAATCTTTAAAAGGTGAAGCCAAAGCTGCAGATGGTGCAGGCCATGGCGCCATTGAAACAGTAGGGCCAAAAATCGTTGCCATTCCTGGTAACCTTGCAGGTTGGAACAGGGCATTGGAAGATTATGGAACCATGTCTCTCAAAGAAGTATTTGCGCCCACAATTGAATATTTAGAGAATGGAATACCCATCACAGAGTTTGATGAAGCCATGTGGAAAGGAACAGTGGAAAGGGTAAAGCCCCACAAAGAATCTGTAGCCATCCTTTTTAAGGACGGCGAAAATCCATATGAAATTGGAGATATATTTACCAATAAGCCATTGGCTAGAACCATGAACCGAATTGCTGACGAAGGAATTGAGGTGTTTTACCAAGGAGATATTGCTCAGCAAATAGCCGCTGCTTTTAAAAAAGACGGTGGTTTTATAACGGTAGAGGATTTGGCAATGGTTCCAGGACGTGTCCAATGGACAGAACCTATCTCTATAGACTACAGAGGATATAAAGTCTACAATAACCCTCCTCCAGGTATGGGGATTCAGCAGTTGCAGACACTGAAAATCATGGAAGGCTTTGACTTAAAAGCCATGGGCCACAACAGCACCGAATACCTTGCCCATTTGATGGAAGCCATTTATTTTAGTAGAATAGATACTGACAAGTATGTTGGTGACCCTGACTATGTAGATGTTCCGGTAGATAGGTTGCTTTCAGATAGTTATATTGATGGTCAGCGCAAGAAAGTAATAGAAAGAGTGAAAAACCGTAAAATTGCACACAAAAGTGATTTCACTGAGGCTGAGCTTGAGTTGTTGGGGAATTTGAAAGACAATATGGATCCAAAGTACACCTATGCAACTACCAGTCTTTCAGCGATGGATCAATGGGGCAATGCTGTGGTGATCATTCAGACACATGGTGGAGGTTTCGGTTCCGGTTATGTAGCTGGCAAAACCGGTTTGATTTTCAATAGCGCCATTGATTGGATGGAAAAAACACCTGGATTGGCCAATAGTGTTGAGCCATGGAAAGCCGTAGGCTGGTGTGTAGGAGGAATGATGCAATTTCACATAGATGGCAAACCTGAAATGGTCGTAGGCTCTCCAGGAAGTTTTGGGATTTTGCAGTCTGTACCTCAGGTGGCCATGAATTATGTTGATTTCGGCATGAACATTCAGGATGCCATCAGCGCGCCAAGATTCCGTTGGAAAGATGAATTGGGATCTGTTCCAGCCAAGGAAATAATTATAGAAACAAGGGTGGACAATGAGGTACTCAAAAGTTTAAGGCAAATGGGCTACCTTTTGGATACAAGCCTTGGAGATTGGTCCATGACAGTAGGCGGAGCGCAAGGTGTTTCCGTTGATAGAAAAACTGGCTGGATCATGGGGGGGGCTGACCCAAGACGGAATGGTTATGCAGTAGGCTGGTAAAATAAAGGCTGCAAATGGCTTAATTTTCCATTGCTCATTAAGCTTAATGCATAAATGACAAGAAATCTTAACTAAAGAACCGGAACGCTGTAATAGAATAGCTATTGCTCTTTCGGGTTTTAACCACTATTGGCAATAATCATGAATAAGGAGAAAGAAAATCCACGGAGAAATTTTATAAAAAAGTCAGCTTTGGCCGCTACGGCAATTAATTTATCGGGCATGTTCTGGGAGTCTGAAGCAAAAGCCATGGCAAAGGTCATTGAGCTGAACAGTGATAAACCTGCATCTGCTCAAAAGACCGTCGCACTGATTGCTAACATTTACAGAAACAGTGCGCATGCCGATGTTATCGCCACCAAGCTTTTTGCAGGTATCCCTACAGATGATGGAATGGTGGCCCCTCAGGTAAAGATTGTGTCAGTATGGATTGATCAAATTGGCGACAATGATACTGGGGTACAAATTGCAGGTATGAACGATGCAAAAATGTACGATACCATTGCCGGAGCCCTGACCCTTGGAGGGGACAAACTGGCTGTAGATGCCGTGATTTATGTGGGAGAGCATGGCGATTATGACAAGAGTCGCTATGGGATAAAAATGTACCCTCGGATGAATTACCTTGAGCAGATTTTCAGGGTCTTTGATGCCTCCAACAAATCTGTCCCTTTGTTTTCTGACAAGCATTTGGCTTATAGTTGGTTGGATAGCAAGTGGGTTTACGACAGGTCTAAGGAACTAAATGTACCCATGATGGCAGGGTCTTCTTTGCCATTTTGCTGGAGGGATAAACCTTTGGAGCATCCTCTAGGTGTAAAAATTTCTGAAGCAGTAGGTGTTGGTTATGCCTCTTTGGATGCTTATGGCTTTCATGTGGCAGAGATTCTGCAATGCATGGTGGAAAGAAGAGAAGGAGGGGAAACTGGTGTGTCCAGTGTACTAGGACTTAGTGGAGCCGATGTCTGGAAAGCCATGGATGATGGTCGTATCAACCTTGAGTTGGTGAATGCTGCTTGTAATAAAATACAAGGTAGAAAAGAAGGGAATATGAGGGATTTGGTGGAAGAGCCAAATGCCATTATTGTTGAATACACAGATGGTACCAAGGGAGCGATTGTGATGCTCACCGGTTATGTCAATCAAGGTTGGGCTTATGCTGCCAATACTGCTCAAGGACAGGTGGCTACTGAGTTTGTGCTAGACCATAGCATGAGCTATTCTCACTTCAGTTACTTGACACTTAATATCCAGAAGTTCATTGTTACAGGCAAGCCTACCGCTCCAGTGGAAAGAACACTGCTTACCAGTGGTATTTCAGATATGGGTATCCGCTCTCTTGTAGATGGTAAAAAGATGGAAACCCCATTCTTGAATATCAAATATTCCGCAGCAGGATTTGAGCCTATAAGACCTACGGCCCCTCGTCCAGAAGGACAAAGTGTAGGACCATGGCCTCCTAAAGGCTATGAATTTATTATTCCTGAAAGGTTTAAAAAATAAAAATCGGGACAGCTTAAAGGCATTTTCAAAAAATTGCAAGCGTCATCTACGAGGTTTTTCCCCTCATAGATGACGCTTTTTTTATTTATTGGTCCGGTTTTCAAAAGCTAGCGTTATTCAGATACGCATCAGCCTATCCTGATAATTTTAAATCCCTCATTAAAGGAGGAATTGCTGATTTGGGAATTTAATACTGTTACGGAAAGAATGTAATAGGCCAACCAAATGCAAAATCAGGTACGAACAAGTCAGTCCTGAAAACACGAACCCCCCCTTTCTCTAAAGGGGGGCATGAATTTGGATTTTGAACAGCTTCTAGCCCGTTTTTTTTTTGGTTAATTAAACATTTGACCAGTTGATTCTTTAGGTTTGCCTTCCTTCTATATTATTGTTGGGCATCGGTTTTGGTATTCCTAATTCAAAACGTAGAAGCCTGAAGGGCTGAAACTATAATAGCCACGGGTGAAGCCCGTGGTAATGGAAATCTAAACGATCTTGATTTTGGCGGTATTGTTGCGCCTTTTCTGCAACAATGCTGACAAAATCATATTTACTTATATCCATAGCATTTTTTTGCCTGCCAGATGGGAATTAGTAAATTAGTCTACTCAAAGGCACCTAATCCGGCTTAATTTGAAAAAAACTTTTTATTATTATCCCAAAGCCCTAATTTTCCTACTTATAACAATAAATCATATACTTAATGGAAAAATATTCTTCTATAATAGCAGGTTTGCTTCTGTTTCTTGGCCTTACAGGCTGTAGTCAACCACCTGAAGAGCAAGAGACCTCTGATCGTCCGAACATAGTATTTATCATGTCAGATGATCATGCCTATCAGGCCATTTCTGCTTATGACAATACACTGCTCGAAACCCCAAATATTGATAGAATTGCAAAGATGGGTATGCTTTTCACCAATGCCTCGGTGACAAACTCCATTTGTGCCCCTTCCAGAGCCACGATTTTGACAGGAAAGCACAGCCATATCAATGGAAAGGTAGACAACCATTTTCCTTTTGACACCACCAATGTGACTTTCCCGCAGATTTTTCAGGAAGAAGGCTACCAAACAGCCATGTTTGGCAAGTTGCATTTTGGCAATAGCCCCAAAGGTTTTGATCAGTTCAAAATCCTACCCGGACAAGGGAAATACTACAATCCGGATTTTATTACCAAGGATGAAGGGAAAATTCAAGTGGAGGGTTATGTCACAGATATTATCACTGATATGACACTCAACTGGTTAGAAAATGAGCGAACAAAGGAAGATCCTTTCTTGCTTTTCTACCTGCACAAAGCACCACACCGAGAATGGCTACCTGCCGGAAGACATGTAGCAGAGTTTACTGAAAGAACTTTCCCGGAGCCTGCTACGCTCTTTGATGATTATTCCGGAAGAGGTCGTGCGGCGCATGAAGCTGAAATGAATTTACTTACGGACATGCACTGGGGAGGCGACTCTAAAATCCCACCGTCAGTGATGGATGAATTGGGCATTGCTCCCAATTCCAGCTGGGACAAGGCGGCCTTTGATGGCGAAGTTGGACGTATGAATCCTGAGCAGCGAGCGGTATGGGATGCCTCTTACAATCCTATGATCGAGGATTTTAAGAAAGCCTATCCCAATATGACGGATAAGGATAAAATGAAATGGAGGTATCAGCGCTATATGCAGGATTATTTGGGTACCATTAAGGCTGTGGATGAAAATGTAGGTCGTGTGTTGGACTATTTGGAGGCCAATGGCCTGATGGAAAACACCATTATTGTGTATACGTCAGATCAAGGTTTTTATCTTGGTGAGCATGGCTGGTTTGACAAACGCTTTGTATATGACGAATCCTTTAAAACACCATTGTTGGTAGCTTGGCCTGGTAGGGTAGCTGCAGGCACCAAAACGGATGAAATGGTTCAAAACCTGGATTTTGCGCAGACTTTCCTGGCAGCTGCAGGAATAGAAGCTCCCCAAGATATGCAGGGGGAAAGCCTATTGCCACTTTTGACAGGAGAAGGAGAGTGGACCCGTGATGCGGTATATTATCATTATTACGAATACCCCTCTGTGCACATGGTAAAACGTCATTATGCCATTGTCACTAAAGAGTACAAACTGGTGCATTACTATTTTGATGCGGATGAGTGGGAACTTATTGATAGAATCAATGACCCTATGGAGCTGAAAAATGTCTATGACGATCCTGCTTATGCCGACGTTCAAGCGGAATTGCATGAAAAACTGGACGGCTTAAGAGAAAAATATGGCGATAACTCCGAAATCTCCCAAAAATACCTGAACGAGTACCTGGATTTTCTTCAGGAAAGGGAATCCTACGCAGGAGGTAAAAACACCGAATTGTTAGATAAAATATTTGAGGAGCGAGAGCTTTCAGATAAATAAGTATTAGGAACCAATTGCTTTTAAATTTCAAGGCTTTTATTCCCCTGTCATCTTTAATAGGCGGCAGGGGATATTTTTTATAAAATGTACCTCCAGAGTCAAATAAAAGCGCAATTGATTTAATTGGAATGATCTGAGTAAATACAAAATCAGGTACCCATCCGACAATTTTAGAAAGATCAGGATCCCCCTTCAAAAAAGAGGGACAAAGGGGAATTCTTTCCTAAATATTATAAAAAATCAAGTCGAAGTAGAAATTAAATATGGAGTAAATTTTTTGGTAGAATCCGGAGAGGTAATTGCCTTAGCAATACCGCTACTTTATCCTAAACCGTTCAAAGATAATCCTTTCGATAAAATCTTTTTTTCCACAATATTTAGTAGATTTAATCCTTTACTTAGGGACAGACTAAATACACTAAACAAAATTTTATGGGATTATTCAATTCATTATTAGGCAATGCCGGAACAGTTAATAAAGAAATGCTTCTAAAAGACTTTGGTAAAATTCTAATACCAGATGAACAAATCGAAACGGGCTTTAAGCTGATTAGAGACACCTTTATTTTTACCAGCAAGCGATTGATTTTGGTAGACAAACAAGGGATTACGGGAAGGAAATCCGAATACCTTTCTCTGCCTTATAAAAGTATTTCAAGGTTTAGTATAGAAACAGCAGGGACCTTTGATTTGGATGCAGAATTGAAAATTTGGATTTCCAGTGACCACCAACCTGCCGTAAGCAAAAAGTTTAACAAGTCGGTGAATGTTTATGAAGTGCAGAAGCTGTTGGCAAGCTTTGTAATGGGCTAATACTTTTATAATTCTCATAATCAGAAGTATATACAAGAAATAAAGCCAAAAATAGCCGGGCTTTCTGCAACCTTTAATAGAACATTTACCTAAAAATAAACCACCCAATATAACCCAAACCATGCACCACTTACTTAAAGCGCTTTTTTTTCTTGGCATTGTTTTACTCACTCACAATGTTTTGGGCCAGGACCGACCCAATATTGTGTTGATCATGGCGGATGATCTTGGAGGCAGGGATTTACCGGCTTATGGCAATCGATTCAATGAAACCCCCAATATTGACAAACTGGCCAGTCAGGGAATATTGTATAAAAATGCCTATGCTGCTCCCGTTTGTTCCCCTACCAGAGCTAGCATTCAAGCGGGTCAATACCCGGCAAGAGTAGGAATCTTCGATTTTATACCAGGCCATTGGCGCCCCAATGAGGAAGTGACCGTTCCCCATCATCAGGTACAGCACCTGCCCAATAAAATTACCACTATTGGAAATGCCATGCAAGCTGCGGGTTATAAAACCGGTTATTTTGGGAAATGGCATTTGGGAAACAACCCTGAGCACCTGCCCAACAGTAGGGGATATGACCAGGCCTATATGTATGCAGGTGGAGGGTTTTACCATCCCAAGTTTGTCCCGGCGTACAAAGGGAAGCAGGAAAACCGGCTAAGCGAAACCCTTAGTAAAATGGGCATTGATTTTATTGAGGAGAACAAAACCGAACCCTTTTTTCTTTTTGTTTCCCATTACGATGTGCATGTACAATTGGATGCAGACAGAGACCTTATCAACAAATACTTGAATAAACCCAAAGACCCTGACTATCCCAGTAATGCCGTGTATGCAGCCATGATTACCCATATTGACGAAAGTGTGGGTGCTATAATGGCCGCAGTGGAGGACAAGGGCTTAATGGACAATACCGTTTTTATCTTCTATTCCGACAATGGGGGAGTAGACAATCGGTTTGACAACATTCCTTTATTGGGAGGAGAAAGCCAGGATGTCTATTCTGAGGAGCATCCGCTACGCTATATCGCCACCTCCAATGCGCCCTATAGGGCAGGAAAAGGAACCCTTTTTGAAGGAGGTATTCGGGTGCCGTTAATCGTACGCTGGCCCAATAAGGTGGAAGCAGCCAGTACTTCAGAGGCCATCGTTTCAAGTGTAGATTTTTACCCTACCTTTCTTGACCTTGGAAAAGGGGATAGGCCAAAAAATCAAGTGCTAGATGGGGTATCCATGCTTTCTTCCTTAACGGAAAATACCTTTGACAAGGAAAGAGAAGTATTTACCCATTATCCTGTTTACCACCACGAGGTTCCCATGTCTGCCTTGAGGAAAGGCGACTGGAAATTAATTGAGAACCTGGTTACCGGGGAATTTGACCTGTACAACTTGAAGTACGATGTCATAGAAATGACTGACCTGAAATTCAGTTATCCAGATAAATTGGCCGAAATGATGCAGGCCTTAAAAAAATGGCAAGTAGCCACCAATGCTCAAAACCCCGTACCCAATCCCGATTTTGATCCGGAAAAAAGATACGAATGGGGCACCAATCCATTCAGGTAAGAATAAGTGGTTTAGGTCTTTAATGGATAATTTTAGTTTAATACATTGGCAACAATTAAGCGAGTAGGAGAACCACTAAGTGCCTGCTTTTGCCAGCCCTGGAAGGGCGAAATACATTAGCCAGGGGTGTTAGCCCCTGGCAAATCAATAGGGATGACCTGATTTTGGCGGTATTGTTGCCTTTTTTTCGCCACAATGCTGACAAAATCACAACGATACTGCTATATTAGGTTGTGGGATAAACGTCTATCGATTTTGGTTTGGAATATTGTAATGATTTAATACCGAGAAAATAATGTTCACAATTTTATCAAGATTGTGAAGTCCATTCTAAAGAACCCGAAGAAGCCTGAAGGGCTTCAATAATAATAACCGTGTGGTGTCAACCCACGGAAAACGGAATAAAACACCAATCGATTTTGGCGGTATTGTTGCCTTTTTTTGCAACAATGCTGACAAAATCATACCTAGCATCAAGGTTTAACCATAAAAAGTCACCACTATGTCCTTCACCCAACCACTCAGCCACCTACTATCCTGCAAAGGATTCACAATACTCCTTGTCCTGCTAAGCCTCCTGTCCTGCGAATCCCCTGAAATCGAAACCTATCAGGACGTTTCCTTTTACAGTGATGCTTTCGCTACTGAGCGAAACTACAGGATCTACCTGCCAGAAGATTATGCCGACCAACAGGGGAAAAAATACCCGGTGGTGTATTATTTTCATGGCTATGGGGGCAGGTACAAATGGGATGCTTATGACCTGGAAGACGATGTGCACTATCCGGATAATGGCAGGATAGCCCCTCCCTTTGTGATGGAATGGGAGAAATATGCCCAAGAAAAAAACCTGATCATCGTCACCTGGGATGGTTATGAACCCAATCTTTCCCCAGGTAAAAAAGAGCGGGAAGGCATACCTTATGGCAATGCCCTGCCTTATGATTATGTACGTGCCCATGAAGCCGAGCGAGAACATTGGGGCTGGGATTTTAGCGCCCATTTCAGGGAGCTGGTAAAGCACGTAGACCAAAATTTCCGAAGCATTCCCGACCGCAGCAAAAGAGCCATCACTGGGCTAAGCATGGGCGGCCTGACTTCCTATTATGTAGCCGGACAAAACAAAGGCCTGGTGGCTTCTGTCAGTGCTTTTGATCCTGCCAATAACCATCCTTTATACGGTCCCAAAGGCAAACAGGTGGTTTTCCCCATCCTGGAAATGCACCGCTCACTCAGAGGTTTGGCAGTACGCCTGACCAAGACCGATGGGGACTGGCTCAAGTACAACAACTGGCACATGACCCAGCTTTTTGGAAGTGCTGGCCTGAGCCATTTTGAAACCCATACCGCTGACTACCCCAATCACTGGACAGCAGATACCGAGCAGCAATTGGATTTTCACCGCAATGAATTTGCCAAGGCGCCTGTCCTGCCTACTAAATGGAACCATGTCAATCCCGGTTTTAACAGTTTCCAAGTGTTCGGGAATGCCTTTGAGATCCAACGGAAAACCCCAGCCCTCACCCTGATAGAAAGGGCAACAGCAAATAAAATGAAGGTTTTGTCCCGAACTTTTATTCCCGATGGTCCTATTATCCAGGAAGAAAGCATCGCTGTCAGTACGGCAGGTGGGTATGCACCTGAAGAGAATTACCTTATTCGGCGATTTAACCTTTCCACGCATGCTTTTGAGGCAGACAGCCTTGTACGGGCAGACAAAGAAGGAAAGCTTGACATTGAATTGTCCGGTGGTGGCCATTGGCTGGGGATCAACAAAGAAGCTGCGCCTAAAGCCCAATTAGGGATGCTATTCCCTAACAACCAAGAGCATTTTTATTTTGAGGAAGGAAAATCAGATAGCCTGGCCTTTTCTCTGGTCAATATAGGCAATGCCCCTGCAACAGCCATCGAGATCATGCCTTTAAGCACCCATCCCCATCTAAAAATTACCCCCGAAAAAATCACAATCCCTGCACTGGAAGCCAAAGAAGCCATCGATAGCAAGCATGCTTTTGAGTTTACCTTTGGGCGCTATTCCGATTCCAGTTTTTTAGCCGGAGTGGATTTTGTGATCAGGCCAGCTCAGCAAGAAGCAGATACGGTTCATTTAATGGCCTTTGTCGCCCCCAAGGCCGTCTACAGCCCCAGGGAAGACCTTATCATTCTGGATGGTAGAACTGTGCCCGAGGTACCGATCTACCAACAAGGAATGGATAGCATTGTATTTAAGGATTTGTCAGGAGGGCAAGGCAATGGCAATGGCATCTGGGAAGCAGGAGAGGAAGCAATGCTCTACCTGCGCCTCCCACAGGGCCTGGCCCCAAGGGACACCAATACCTTTCACCCCACCTACCTGCTCAATCATCCGGCACAGCCCTATATAAGCGTCAACAACATGCACTACCTGGAGCGCCACAATCAGGCCAGCGCCACCACTGAGACCACCCCACTGATTCTCTCAAAAGGCACACCCCAAAACCAAGCACTGGACCTCTGGCTAAAGGCCGAAAGCCTCTACAATGACAAAAACGACAGCACCTCCAATGCCACCATCTATGCCAATCAATTTCATTTTAGAAGGGTGAAGGTGGGGGCGGAGTTTTAATCCTAATAATGAAAAAAACTTACTTTTAGATATTGAAAGCTCTTTTTGTAAAATGGAAATGGGTCTTAGTAAGATAGGGCAGGCTGTACAACGCTTTATGATAATTTTACCCAGGCCTTATTTGTTAATAGCTAATTTTTGTTACTTAATTAACGTCTTCAAATGGGTTTAATCGCCAAATATAACGCTTTTTGAATTAACTACCAGCCTGAGTTATATTTCCATTTTTATTGCACCCTTAGCTATTGTCATCACTGATTAACCTGACTTTTTTTTGATTTGATATGTATATAACATTGTTTTTTTAATAATTATTTCAAACGTATACCAAGTATATATTTTATGTTTTTTTGTCATGCTTAGATGTTGATATTGGATATAAAATTTTTATTTATTGAATATTAGGTTTGTTTTTTAAATTACAGTTTATTATTTTTAATAGGTGATGTTTTTTAACAATCGAATAATCGAGTATAAATTTGATATTTTTTATTGCAATTGAACTATTGTTTTTCGGTAGGATTAAGGTGGTTTATTTTAATGAAGAAAAGAAACAGGATTAATTTGAATAGCATTTTGATCGAGATTTTATATAGGTTTTGAACCAAATAAATTGCTAAAAGTTCTCTTATTATTTAAGTAAACCTTGGATATGATAGCTAAGTCTTTCTACTTGTTTTTATTCGTCTTCATTTATTACAGCATTGAAATTTTGGGTCAGGACAATTTGTCTATTCAGGATGATTACTATAATGCCACCATAATGAGTCGCTAATCTTATTGTTTTACCCAATATTGTAACTATACGCCTGAACTGACGAGAGGAGATGATGTTTATGATATTTTCTGTTTAATACCTAGTGAGTGTGTCTGTGATTTGAGTAGGTGTGTGAATATGGTTTAGTAGGAGAGATGTAAATTCAAAAAGAACTGAAAGTTCAGAGAAATTAATGCAGGTACAATAGTTTAAAATGAAGATAGGTTATATTATTTGGATGATTATAAAAATAAATAGCTAAAATGAAAGAGTTTAACTTGCTTATAATATTCAGCTTATATATACCCCTATCTTTGGCTCAAAGTGATCCCTTTAATTTTGATATTGCTCCAACCTCTCCAAATGCCTATGCATTCTCAAAGTATGTTGATTTACCTGAGTCTTCCTATACTGGGCTTGTCCCTATTACTATTCCAATCGGCTCAATAAATGAAAAAGGAGCCATTGTAGATATTACATTATCCTATCATGCCAGCGGTATAAAAGTGGATGAAATAGCTTCTTGGGTAGGATTAGGCTGGAGTCTCAATGCTGGAGGAGTGATTACAAGAGAGGAAAGGGATATGGCGGAAAGACCGGGTGAAGATGGGGATATTTTACCCACACGTTTAGATATTGGGTTTCCAGATTTAAATCCTGATACAGGAAGGTTCGATGATTTGAATATTTTGTTCAAAGCGATAAATAAATCGCATTTATATGATATTGAACCTGATATATTTTATTACAATTTTGGTAATAGAACTGGGAAATTTGTTTTCGACGAAAAGGGAGATGTTCAGTTTTATAAGTATGAAGACATTAAAATTGAATTTGTAAAAAGCAACCCAAGTAGTGCAACAAGTGCAATTAATTCAAAATTTATAATTACTGATGAGAATGGAATAATTTATGAATTTGGTGAAATTGACATAGCTTATTCGGTCGAATTTAGTGAAATGATCCCTACTTCATGGTACTTGACAAAAATTGTATCACCTCAGGGTGGGGAAATCACATTTAACTACTCTAAAAGGGTTGCAAAGCATTATTATAACCAAAAAATATCTCTTCTTATTGATGAAGGTAAAAATATAGATCATTATGGATGGCCTGCTCCAGAACTACATTGGGGAATTAGCAATGAGATTTTTCTTGAAAGTATTAGCTCATCAAGTTCAGGTAGTATAAAATTTAGTGTAGGTACATCTCCCCGACTCGATTATAGGAGTAATATGCCGAGTTTTGCGCTGGATGAAATCTCATTTTATGATCTTCATGATGAACCAGTTAAGCATGTTCAATTTAATACCAGCTATTTTGTTGCCCCGGAATTCAACTCTGATTTTGCAGCGTTTGGTGCTCCAGATATAGTTGCATTTGAACACTTAAGGTATCGTTTAAAGTTGGATGCGGTTACTTTTTTATCGGGTGATAAATCCTATTCTCAACCTCCCTACAAATTGGACTATTATACAGATGTCAATCCAACTTTGTATAATCTTCCTTACCGACTTTCGGTAAATCAAGATCATTGGGGTTATTTTAATGACGCTGGAAACAGTACATTAATACCTGAGATTACTTGGACCGTTTACGCTGGTCAATGGTTTGAAATGTTTCTTCAAATGGATGGTTATTCAACAAATAATTTTGTTGGTGGGGCTAATAGAGAAGGCGACTCCATTGCGGTAAAAGCTTGCGCCTTGCATAAAATTTCTTATCCAACTGGGGGGTATAGGGTATACAATCTTGAATCCAATGATTTTGATGACCCAGAAGAAGGGTATAGGATTGGTGGTGGTTTGAGAATCGGGTCAATAGTCAACCATGATAGTAATGATTTAATTACAAATAAAAAAACATTCATCTATAAAGATTTTAATTCATCTATGAATCCACCATATATTAAGGGTAACTCTTCCTCTGGACAATTAATAAATGATCCACGAGATTTTTATGTGTTGCTAGGTAGAGGGCGTGGAGTTAGACAAACTACAACAATGCCACCGGGAGATATGATTTCAGTTTTCGGGGACTGGAGCAAAGTTGGCTTTACACATCCTAATAAAAATGTGACAAAAATTTCAACAGTACCTCAAGCTATTTTAGGTTCAACACAAGGTCAAGCAGTTGGATATGGATCAATCATTGAATTCGAGAGTGGCAATGGATATACGTTAAAATCCTATTCAACCTCATATACTTATCCAAATATGTGGAATCCTCAGGATTATACAGATATGGATGCACCTGTAGATGTTTTTGAAACTCAATATAGTACCTTAACTCAACCGGCCCCTTCAGTAGGTGGACTTAGCAAATATACTCTAAGAAACAATATTTGTAGTCAATTTCCTTTCCTTCCAATGTATGATACAGATTGGAAAAGGGGACATTTAAAAAGTGTTCATTATTTTAATGAATCAATGCAACTTCAAAACATGAAAATGTATGAATATTTTTATCCTAACCGGGCCAATGTTTTTGGATATAAAATATTTGACGTTAGTTCAGGTAATCCATACAATGGGTTTATACATGGGAAATACTATTTGCCTGCAAACTGGGTAGCACAAAAAAAAGAAACGATCACCCATTTTAATAGGAACGGAACCAACCCTTTGGTTACTGTAAGGGAATTCGAATACACTAGTATTCACCATAAATTTCGGACACTTGAAAAATTAACAGATAGTAAAAGGGATGAAACTCAAAAAAGATATTATTATCCTGAGGATTATAACAATAGTGTCGCTAATATCATTAAACTAAAGAACAACCATATTATCGGAAAAGCAATCAAAACAGAAATTATTAAGAATGATAATTTAATTGATGGTACAGTATTAAGGTATAATGATCAAGGGGACCCAAGCGAAATTTACAAATATGAAAGTGAATCTTTAATTCCTCCGTCAACTCATAATCATAATTTATTTATACCAACTGGTTACCAAAAAAAAGCTTCTTATGACTACGATCCTTTAACACATGTTTTAAATGATGTTTTTATTCATGGAATCAAAAACACAGCCTATATCTGGAACCAGGATCAAAGAAATCCTATCGCTAAGGTAGAAAATGCTTTGTCATCAGATATTTCACATACTTCATTTGAAACAGAAGAAAAAGGGGGCTGGGCCTATTACGGCAATCCTGTTTCCTCCATTAATGCAAAAACAGGTAGTAATTATTATGATTTGGGAACAGGAAGTATTTCCAAATCCGGAATTGGTGCAAACACTACAAATAAATTTCTCCTTACATTCTGGGTGAGAAGGTCTAGCGGTAAAGGAAATTGGATTTTTCTGGGGCAGACAGAAATTTTGGATACTGCATGGAAACTTGTTGTGCGAGAAGTAACAACTAATGCGGTGGAAATAACGGGTAGTGGTATTTATCTCGACGAGCTTCGCCTATATCCCTCAAATGCCCAAATGACAACTTATACCTATGATTCGATGGGTGATATGAAAACCATTACAGATTCAAGAAATTACACGGTTTATTATGACTACGATGCTTTCCGACGCTTGAGGACTATCAAAGATGATAATGGACAAATCAAGGAGCATTATGAATATAATTTCTAAAACCTGCAAAAATCATTAAACATGAAAAATGCGTTTTTTTTTGGACTTGTTATTTTTCTTATAGGTATAGTACCTGCGGTTGGTCAAGGTATGCTTGAATCTAAATCTATTGAATTGATAGGTTATTGGCAGACTGATTCAGTCTCGCAGCTAGGGGTAAAGGAACGCATCCTTTTTAATGAAAATTCACAAGATTACAAAAGATTATCGGGTGAAATGGGCAATGCAATTAAATCAAGAGAATATCTTTTTCAAGATAACGGGATTTTTACTGCCAAATGGGTAATGGGTAAAAAACAAATCATTGTATCAGGTAAGTGGGGTGCTGTAGAAAAAAATAAAATCATTATCGAGGTAGGTGGAGTAAAAACCAAGTATTCCGTCGAAGCTAGCGGAAAAGAAGGCATTTTATTGGTGCCATTAAGGGAAAGAAATGGAGAAATTCATGAGTTATATTTTATCAAAAAGAAAGTAAAATGAAACCTTTCATCCTTTTACTGGTATTCTTCATTTATGTCCAAGCTATTTTTTGCCAGGAGATTACTTATGTGCAAATTGTTGGACCTACTTCGGTCAGTCAAGGTGAAACAGTTGTTTATGAGGTGAATTTTTGGAATGGTTCCAAAATGGTTTCTCCGAGTGGTGGAGTAGGAAACCTATGGTCCCCATCTGGAGCATCGATTAATTATGAGACCAATAATACGATAAGCCTTACTTACAATTCAGTCGGCAGCCACTCGTTGGTGTATCAATATATGACCTATAACGGGAATTTCTACGACAATATTCAGGTTCAGGTAGTAGGTAATAACCCATGCGATGGGGTATTATCCTCCTCCTCAGATGTCACCCGAATAGGAATCGGTTCAGTGGTATTAATGGCCAATCCCGCTCCTGACGGGTTTGGATATAAGTGGTTTTCCTCAAATCAGATGACACAGGTTGGTGAATCCCAATATTATACTACTCCCGACTTATCAACATCAACTACCTATCATTTAGCATATGTTCATAATGCCTCCGGTTGTATTACGGAAAAAACACCTATAAAGGCAAAAATCTTAGACCAGAACTTTGTTAAAAAGTTCACCGCCAGAGATGCAGGTCTTACAGAGACCATCAACCAAAAAGCCTCTCCTACAGATTTCTACAAAGAAACTGTCTACTTTGATGGACTTGGTAGACCCATGCAAAACATAAAACAGCAAGCTTCGGTGAATGGCAAAGATCTGATCACTCCAATTGTCTATGATCCTTTTGGCAGACAGGCCAAAGAATACCTTCCCTATTTTGAGACCACAGGCCTACAGGATGGTAGCTTTCGAAGCAATGCCTTAGAGAAACAGACTGACCGATCTGCCAACATATATGGCGATGCTTTTGCCTATACAGAAAAAGCGTTTGAACCCTCTCCCTTGAACCGAATAGACCAACAGACAGCCCCAGGGGAAGCTTGGAAAATGGGTAGTGGTCATGAAATAAAATTCTCCAGAAGAACCAATGACAATAATCCCGAAGGAATCAATGATCAGGTAAGACTGTTTCGAGTTAACGCCGACGGACTACCTATCAGTGAGGAGATCTATTCTCCTGGAGAACTCTGGGTGGAGATCAGTGATGATGAAGATGACAACCGTACGCTTACCTACAGCGATAAACAAGGAAAAGTTGTACTCAAAAAAAGCCAGGATACTGCCAGCAAAGAGAGTCAGGGACCTGTTGGTTGGCTGAGCACCTATTATGTCTATGATTACTTTGATAAACTTAGAGTAGTCATTCCTCCCCAAGCCAGCAAAATACTGGCAGACATAGGCTGGGAACAGTCTGAAAATACTACCTTGGCCAATGCTCAGTATTATCTCTACCGATATGACGCCAGAAAAAGATTGATAAAAAAGAAGATCCCCGCTAAGGAACCGTGCCATATGGTTTACGATCAACAAGACCGGCTTGTAGGTTTTCAGGACGGAAATTTGGCAGCTAAATCAAGCATGAACTGGCTCTTTACCAAGTACGATGGATTGGGAAGAATCATCCGGACTGGATTTACCACGGACAAAAGAAATAGAGAAGATTTACAAGCTTACCTAAATACTCAAGGGGGTAACAATGCCCGTACCACCGCACAGACCGCCCATACACGAAGTGGGGATAGCTTTAGTTCCAGTAAGTATGATGGTTACAAAGTTTACCAGGCCAGCAAAAGTATCAAGCTGAAGCCAGGATTCAGGATGAAAGCAAAGAGCAACCAAAGCTTCACCGCCCGTATCGGGGAAAATGAGCAGCAGGAGTCACCAAATGCCTGGCCAGAAGTAGAGGAAGAGATTCTAACAGTGAACTACTACGATTCCTACGATTTGCTCAAAGACTTTTCCTATCAGCCGCCAGAGGGGGTACTTAAAGGTTTTGAAGCAGAGTCCACTATTAGGGTTCGTAGTTTGCAGACGGGGAAGAAAGTCAAAAACCTTAAAACCGGCGTTTTTTATACCACTGTCCTATACTATGATGAAAAGGGCCAGTTGATACAAACACTTTCCGAGCAGCAACTGGGAGGCACAATCAGGCAGTCTATCGCATACAACTTTGAAGGGCAACCCATACGGACAGTGATGGAACAAAACCATCCCTCACCCTTGCGTACCTACCGAACCATGCAGTACCATGTATCAGGAAGCTTGGCAAGTATAAAGCATGGAATTAACATCAGTTCCGAGGATCAGATGCAAACCCTGGCGACCTATACCTACAATGACCTAGGGCAACAGACTAACAAATCTTTTTCAGGTAATGCCTCAGGCAACCAATCCTACGCTTATAATATTAGGGGATGGATCAAAACTCTTGGGAGCAGTGATGCCGCCCTATTCAAACAGAATTTTTATTACCAAACAGGCAGCGAAGAAAAGTATTACAATGGAAACATTGCAGGTATAGAATGGTCAGGGCAGGATGGGAAGTCAAAAAGCTATGCTTACCAGTATGACAATGCCAATCGGCTGCTGGCCGCCAAGTTTAATGCCACAGGTGAAACCAACAATTATTCGCTTCAAGGTATTAGCTATGATGCGAACGGCAATATTCTAACGATGGACCGCTACAACCAAAAGACCAAAGAAAGCTATGGCAAAGTGGACATGCTTGACTATAATTATGAAACAAGTAAAGCTCTTGGAGGTAGCTATTCCAATAAATTGTTACGGGTCAGTGATGGACATGTCACAAACAGCAATGAGGCAAAAGATTTTAAGCCCAATACTGAATCCGAAGAAGACTACGGCTATGATGGCAATGGCAACCAAACCTCCAATCCGGACAAAAGGATTTCAAGGATCAGCTACAACCACCTGAATTTGCCAGAAGAGATCACCTTCTCCACCGGAGGCAAGATAAACTTTGCCTATGATGCAGAAGGGAACAAACTCAGTCAGACGGTACAGGAAGGAAAAGGCAAGCCTTACAATACCCGAGACTATATTGGAGAGTTGGTTTACCTAAATGGCAATTTGGATTACCTGATTCATGAAGAAGGCAGGGTAGCTTATGAATCCGGAGTCTACCATTACGACTATTTTGTCAAAGATCATTTGGGCAATGTTCGCCAGGTACTCCGACAACCCAATACGGAGACAAAGTTAGCGACTATGGAAAGTCAACATGTAGCTAAAGAGCAAGAAGATTTCTCAGGGCTAAGTACTTCCAGGCAAATTGATCCGGAACAGAACGTAACCCCCGGAGGAGATAAAGTGGCTTGGTTAAATGCAGAGAGAGGAAGAATTTTAGGTCCATCAAGTACTCAAAAGGTTTTTGCCGGAGACAATCTCCACTTGCGTGTCTTTGGCAAGTACCAGGAAAATAAGATACAAAAAGCCAACGCAGCAGGCTTCCTAAGCAGTGGAGGAAAAAGTAAAATCCTCAATGACCTCAATGAATTGTCCAAAAGTACCCAGCAAGCAGGAGCTGCCAACCCGATCACACTATTAAACATGATCCAAATAGTGGCAACAGACCTTCAGCAAAAGGAAAGCCCAGAAGCTTACCTGCTGTATGCACTTTATGACAGTGATGGTAACCGCTATGAAGTAGGCAAACAGCCCCTTAGCAAAAAAGCCGCCAACCAGCATGAGATTTTGGAAGAAAAATTGTATATTTCTCAAGACGGATACATGGAAACCGTCCTGGTCAATGAAACTGCTGAGGACGTTTGGTTTGATGATTTTAGTATCTCAAGAACCCCTTCCATTGTGATTCAAGAAACGCATTATGATCCTTGGGGGTTGGAGTTGGCTGGATTGGGATATCAGTATTCGGGCATTAAGGAGAATAAGTACTTGTACAATGGGAAGGAATTGGTAGAAGATAACGATCTCCAGTATTATGATTATGGGGCGAGGATGTATGATCCGGTTTTGGGAAGGTGGGGAGTGGTGGATCCGATTGGTAATCTCTACTACTCTTGGTCACCTTATAATTATACTCTAAACAATCCAATTAAGAATATTGACCCTGATGGAAGATTTGTTGGGACTGTTGTAGGAGCCGTGGTGGGAGGAGTCGCTGGAGCTGTGGATGCTTATGTTAATAATAAAAATATGGCTTTGAGTATTGCGGAAGGAGCAACCGCAGGAGCGGTTGCAGGAGCAGTAATCGATTTGACTGTTGCTACTGGTGGTGGAGCCGCTGTTGTTTTTGGTGCTGCGGTTGCTGGAGGTGCTCTTGGAGGTGCTGTTGGAGATTTAGTTGGTCAAACAAGTGATCATGTTCTAAATAACAACCAATCTTTCAGAGAAGCACTTGGGAATGTTGATGGTTCGCAAGTTGGAGAGAAGGCTTTAACTGGCGCTATTTCAGGTGTTGTAGGAGGGACTTTGGGAGCAGGGGCTGGCAAGTTGATGCAGGGAGTTGAGAACTCGGCAAATTCATTAATAGCAACTGTTGGTGAGAGTATTGAATCTACTGCCCAAAATGTGATGAGACAAGGAGTGACTAAAACTACAACAAATGGAGTTGCATCATATTCTCAAAGTACGGGACTAACAGGAAAAGTACAAGGTATAATGGATAATATAGTTACAGGAATGGGACAGAGTGGAAGAGCAGCTGCGAACGGATTGGCAACAACGAATGCTGTTGCCACAGGTGCTACTGAAACGGCTTCTAAAACAGGACCTGTTCAGAGTACTTCGGAATATGTTAAAGAGACAGTTTTAGATTGGTTTGACTGGTGAGAACTTTTTTAAATATCATATTAATAGTAGGCTACATTATGTTCGGTTCAATGTGGATGAAGTCGTTGTATCAGGTGACCATTTACAACTCTTTATTTGATGTCTTTGAATTTAAAGAAACAATATCATCTCAAGTACATTACTTAGATCATTCAATGGAAGCTAGTAAGATGGTTGTGAAATATGAGTTCGAGTTAGATTCTGTTGTTTATGTTAACGAAGTGACGGCTAACAGAGAAGCATTTGAGGAAAAGGTTGGAATTAACGAGTCGCAAGTTATTTATTACAATAGTTTACTGCCTCAAGCCAATTATCTTGAAAATTGGAAATTGGACACGTATTACAACATGATGTTTATTATGTTCTCCATTTTTCTTTCTTTGATACTATATTTTCATTTAAGGGTTGATAAAGAAAGATGGATAGGGAAATACAAAGGAGCTCTTAACTCTTGATTATGGAATTTGCAAAAGCCCTTGCAGAATTGTGAAGGCTTTTTTTATTGTTTGTTCCGACCTAGCTGTAATTTATAATTACATCTTCCTTTCAATCACGATGAACTAAGCAAGATAATCTTAAATCAGCTATTTGGTAGGGCCTGCTTATAATCTGTTCGGAGAGTTTTTTTTCTTCACTTTTCTAGGTTTAAGTTTCAAATGGGAAAGATTTTGCTATTTCATGTTTATATGACTAAAAACTCGCAATTAGGGTGGTTCGAGTAATTCGGTATGAGATTTCTAAAGAAAAATTGTATATTTCACAAGACGGATACATGGAAACCGTCTTGGTCAATGAAACCGCCGAAGACGTCTGGTTCGATGACTTCAGTATTTCAAGAACACCTTCAATTGTAATTCAGGAGACTCATTATGATCCTTGGGGGCTTGAGTTGACGGGGTTGGGGTATCAGTATGCGGGTATTAAGGCTAACAAGTATTTGTTTAATGGCAACAAGATCATAAGGGATTTTAATATGGGATTATACGACTTTAAATCAAGGTTTTACGATCCTTCGATTGGTAGGTTCACGAGTGTTGATGTACTTGCCAGCCATCCGAGACAGATAGGAATGTCCCCATATCAGTTCAGTTGGAACAACCCGATCAGATACAATGATCCGGATGGGAAATGCCCTAGTTGCTTTCAATTGCTTTATGCTGTATTTCAAGGGATGAAAGCAAAATATTCAGGTATTTTAAGCCAAGCCAATGCCCCATCACAAAGGTTATTTTCTGGGGCCTCAGGCAGCACACCATCAAATATCGGGATGAATGAAACCACGAGGACTGCTATTAAGATTTCAGGGGTTGCTTCCGATATCGATGCAGTGACCGAGGTTGGTAAAACTCTTGCGAAAGAAGCAACAATGGATGTGGGAAATGTTCTTGACAAAGGTGGAGAGGCAGTGTCAGACGTAGGAATCCTGCTAGCGATACCGACAGAAGGAGCTTCTATGATTTTTGTACCTATTGGTGAAGGAGCTTCCATACTTGGTAAATCCATGAAGGCGGGACTTCATTTAAGCAATGGGAATGTTCAAGGTGCAGTCCAAGAAAGTGTTAATCTCGCCGTAGGTGCAATTACTAATTCGGCTACAGGTGCTGCAATTCAGCAATCTAAAAAAGTAGGATTAATAAATAATCCCATTCAGGAATATATTCAAAAATCTGCCTTAGGTGTTGTTGAAAGTGGGGTTAATAAAACTAGTGGGTTAATTAATGATAATGTCCAAAGAAGAGATGAAGAAGAATAAAGACGATAATGAATTTTTATTAGCAGGCAGGATGAATTTTATTGGCCTTCTTATAGTATTAATAATGATATTATTATACTGTCATTTTGGTTAATATTCTTCAGAAACAATTTAAATTCTTAAGTGAGTAAATAGAAAAGCCCACAACTAGGTGTAATTTCACATTACACCCTTCTATCAACCAGAATTAACCTAATAAAAATAATTTTTAAAATGGCCAATTTTAATTGTTTGAAATTATTTAGATTTCGGATGATTTTTCCTAATGTATGGTTCGATGACTTCAGTATTTCCAAAACAGCTTCTATGGTCATTCAGGAAAAGCATGGAGCCTGTCGTGAGGAACTCAGGGATCCTTGGGGGCTTGAGTTGACGGGGTTAGGCTATCAGTATGGACGTGTCAATGAAAACAAGTATTTGTACAATGGGAAGGAACTGATTGAAGATAACGATCTTCAGTATCATGATTATGGGGCTAGGATGTATGATCCGGTTTTGGGAAGGTGGGGAGTTGTGGATCCTTTGGCGGACAAAATGACAAGGCATTCTCCGTACAATTATGCATTTGATAATCCGATCAGGTTTATTGATCCTGATGGGATGATGCCATGTTGCCCAGGTGGGGCAAGGCCTGCCCTAAGAAATTCTTCAAGAGTTGCCAATGTGTCAAAAATTAAAAGGGTTTTGTACCAGACGGCAAAAATACATAACGCTGGTATTGCGATAATTGGCAGAAGTGAAGGGGCGCTTGTAAAGATACAAAGATTCCATACGAGTAGAGGACTAGGGAAAAATATGTCCGGTTTGACATCTCCTGCTGCAGGGACACCTGAAAATTTTGATAATACGCATACCTTTGGAAACCTTTGGGGCAATGCTGCCAAATTAACTGTCCAGATCTTAGATGATGCTAAGACAATAACAAAGGTTGAATCATTTGATGAGGTAGGTAAGTTTGAGGTTTCCATTGGCGCGGACTATTTTGTGGATGATTACAATACGACACAGGAGCTGAAGGGACTACAGGAACAATGGAAAAATAGCGTCATGGAAAGAGCGAGGGGAGGATTGTCCGCAGAAAAGTTTGGGAAGCTTCCAATTGAAGAGCAAAGTATGAAAATAGGGCATTCTAGGGTGTTTTCCGGCTCATCTCCCTCAGGAGTGATTGAGAACATGTTAAATAGGCAAAAACCTGATGAGACAGAGAAAAGGAGGAACAATGTGGTTAGACCAGGTAATTAATCTTTTTAAGAAAAAGCCCAAGTGTCCTATAATGAGTCCAGACAGGGTTGTGCTGGATAATGGGTTTTTTAATCTAATCGAGGAGTTTGGAGAAGAGTTTGTTTTGAATTCAAAGATTTACAGTGATCCCATAGAGATAACGGGTAAGGTGTTTAGAGGAGATGAAGTTTATACCCAGTTACTATTTCAGAAACTTGGGAATATACTGGAAGTGGATTTGGGGCAAGTTGAGTTTGGATTATTTAATGAAACAGGGGATGCTTTTCTGGACTCAGGAGTTATGATGGTTTCTGAGGATGGAGGTGATTTTGCGTCCAGTAAATTCACTGAATATTCTGACGGAAGTACCGAGATTTTGATTAACAGTGGATATATAAAAAATCCTAGTTATTTGGTGGTGTCAATTGCGTTTGAGCTCATCCGGCTAAAATTAAGGAGGGAAGGTAAGAAGTATGCGGATGATGATGTTATACTGGAACTCGTGCTTTTGTTTTTTGGCCTTGGAGTTTTCAATGCGAACAGTTCGGTTGCTAAAATGAAAACTTGGTCAGGGGATTTAAGTAGTGGGTGGAATATTGAAAAGGGTCCAAGTCAGCTTTCTCCAGAAGCCCACGGCTATATACTTGCATTATTTGCAAGTTTTAGAGGCGAGAACAATCCACCTTGGGCAAACAGTTTAGAAAAGGAGGTAAAGAAAGTTTTTTATGAAGGATTGGGGTATTTAAAGATTCGTTAAGAAAAATAAATAGGGAGAGAGATGGCCAAGAAAAGCAACAGCCTATTCATATTCCCATTGGCAGTATCCGTATTGTTTATTCTATTGGGGGGAGCTATGATTGTTAAAGGGTTGGTAGCTTATGGAGTAAACAGTCGGACATTGAAGATGTCAGGGTTGGGGGGACACCTGTTCATATTGATAGGGGTTATTTTTTTGATTGTCACTTATTATAGCTTGTCACCCTTTAGTAGGATCAGGAATATCGACTTTAATTTTTTCAAGAGAAAAAGAAAAAGGAAACGCTAATAAAACTGCTTAAGCGTTTTTTTATTTTGCATTGAATATATAAAAAGCCTACTTAGTAGAAATAAATGGTAGCATTGCTCTTGCTTAAGTAGTTGTAGTTGGTCAAATAAATGATTGTGTTTTAAATAATAACCAATCTAACTTGGAAGCTCTAAAGTACAAGGTATAATGGATAATATAGTTACAGGAATGGGACATAGTAGAAGAGCAGCTGCGAACGGATTGGCAACAACGAATGCTGTTGCCACAGGTGCTACTGAAACGGCTTCTAAAACAGGACCTGTTCAGAGTACTTCGGAATATGTTAAAGAGACAGTTTTAGATTGGTTTGACTGGTGAGAACTTTTTTAAATATCATATTAATAGTAGGCTACATTATGTTCGGTTCAATGTGGATGAAGTCGTTGTATCAGGTGACCATTTACAACTCTTTATTTGATGTCTTTGAATTTAAAGAAACAATATCATCTCAAGTACATTACTTAGATCATTCAATGGAAGCTAGTAAGATGGTTGTGAAATATGAGTTCGAGTTAGATTCTGTTGTTTATGTTAACGAAGTGACGGCTAACAGAGAAGCATTTGAGGAAAAGGTTGGAATTAACAAGTCACAATTTATTTATTACAACAGTTTACTGCCTCATGCCAATTATCTTAAAAATTGGAAATTGGACACGTATTACAACAGGATGTTTATTATGTTCTCTTTTTTTCTTTTTTTGATACTATACTTTCATTTAAGGGTTGATAAAAAAAAATGGATAAGGAGATACAAAGGAGCTCTTAACTCTTGATTATGGAGTTGACGAAATCCCTTGCAGATTTGTGAATGCTTTTTCATTGTTTGTCGTGCATATCGTTTAACTAGGTAATGAAAGTTCACTACGGGGTTTGAAGGGCAAGCCATTAATTTTAATGAGGTGTAATTAGCAGTTATACCTTTCTATTAAAATCTGTTAACTGTAGGGAATTATTATAAAATGACCATTTGATATGGCTTAATATTATTCAGATCTCCAATAAGTTATCTTAAGGTAGGTCATATAGGTTTTAGGAAATTAATTAGTTTGCTTTTATAATTTTATATTACCAAAATATTTAATCCTATACATCTGATAATTTAGCAAGATAATTTAGAAGAAAAATTGTATATTTAATAAGGCAGATACATGAAAATTGTCTTGGAACATGAAACCGCTGAAGAAGTTAGGCATGCCTGTCTGTCAGGTAGGTTTGATGATTTTAATGTCTCAAGAACTCCCTTCATAAAGATCCAAGAGAATCATGGAGCCTGTCCTGAGGAACTCAGGGATTCATGTGATTTGGAATTGACAGAAATGGGGTATCAGTATTTTGGTCACAAGGCTAACAAGTACTTGTACTATGGGAAAGAACTGATAGGAGAAGACGATCTTCTATATTATGATTACGGTGCTTGGATGTACGATCCGGTAATTGGTAGATGGGGAGGTGTGGATCCTTTGGCGGACAAAATGACAAGGCATTCTCCGTACAATTATGCATTTGATAATCCGATCAGGTTTATTGATCCTGATGGGATGATGCCCTGTGAAAATTGTGATCCATCCGAGTATTTTAAGAGAGAAGTAGAAAGTGAATTCGCTTTTGTAAGAGACGGAATCGAGAATAGTTTTAAAGCTTTTGACAAAAACATAAAAAATATTGAAAGATCTTTAACTGATATATTGGTATCAATAGACAATAAACTTAGCAATGGCGGATCAGGTAATACCCATTTTTCAAATCTATATAGTGGCGATGATTCAAAGGTTCGAAAAGGAGAGGTAGAGCATAATATAAACATTGATTCGTTTATTCTTCCTTATTTGAGAGTTGACACTTCTAAGAATGCGAAAGAGGATTTTGTACAGGGTGTCGAAATTGGAGTAGCAGTGTTTGATTTTGGGAGTAAAAAATCTAATGAAAACACAGGTATTGATTCTATTTTTGTAAGTGGTTCCGGTAGAAATCATTCTGATGGGACTGTTACAGTTGATGTAATTGTCAATGGAGACTCCGCAAAATATAGAACAAAAAATGTTCAAGATTCTAAAAGATTAAGAGATGATCCTAATAAAAAATGGACAAAACGAAAGTAATTATACCCGATTGTTGCCAATTATTATCATTATAAGTTTGGCCTTGTCTTGTGAAAGCCGTGAGAGGCTGTTAATTACGAGCGATAAACCTTACCAAGTTTTGTTAAATGATTCCATGTATACAGAGTTTCAATGGTATGAGAATGGAGTCGTCAAATCAATAATTTCTAAAAATAAAATGGGTGTAAAGGAGGGATTGCAACTGAGATATTACCAAAATGGGTTATTAAAGGAAAAATATTATTCTAATAATGGAAAGATTTCAGGCGAATTTTGGAAATATAATGACTCCGGAGGGAAGGTTTATTATTCCAATTATGATGAAGGTGTTCAAACAGGAAATACGTATGAATTTCATACTGACCAATCTATAAAATCTCATTTTTTATTTGAAGAGGGGAATGCCATTTATTTAGGCTATTATGAAAATGGGGAAAAGCAATTAAACTCTCCAATACCTGTGTTTCAAGAAGAAAGAATTATGTATGATAGTGTTTACGAGGCTAAAATCACTTTTCCGTTTCCTTTTAAAGGAAATATAGAAATTTATTTTCAGGATAGTCTAAATTTTAGAAAGGCTTATTCGGATAAATACAACCTTGGTTTAACAATAACTAACTTTAAAAAGACTTGGGTGGGGTTTGATATGTTGCTGGAGTATGAGCCGGTTGAAGGAGATAGTTTAATGTGGACAGAGCAAGTGTATAATCATACAATTAAAATAAAGGAATAAGTCTGACATTTAATGTCCATTAAAAAGATGTAAAGAAATAAATATTTAAACAGGTGAGAGTAGACGTGGTTACTTTCATATAGAAAAAGTTCCTCATTATTCATTGCCTGGTAGGTTTTCAGTGAGCCTATAAGCACTGGCGGCTTCTATTAATTCAGTTTCTAAATTGTCATCGTATTGAAAATTCTGTAACTGCCACTTGTCCTTTGGTTTATAATAAATGAACAGATACCGGATAGGTTGTCGATCATATTTTATTAGGAATGAATATAGGAGATAGTCTTCGCTTATACTTCTTTTGGAAACAACTTCTTGTCCTTGATAATCTCCTAACTGTTTTGTTAGTTCAACCAGCTTGTTTTTTACTTCTGAGGTTTGTGTTTCATTGATCCAGTCATTAGTGGAAAAAATAAACTCTAAAGCTTCACTTATTCCTTTTGAGTCATAAAGATCAAAAAATTGCTCATTTATTTTTTCAGGAGTTAGAGGTTCTCCCGACTGGGAGTTTGCATCACTACAACTATAAATGGCAAGGCTTATGACTATTAGGTTAAGTATATGCTTCATTAGTAAATATAATAATTGACACTTAGAATGTGAATGACTTCTATTTAGTTTTATGAGGACAATATTTTAAAGTTTATTCAATCCTGATTTATTACTTAAATATAAAAAAATAGGAATTAAATTGGTTATGTAAGAGTAGAAAAGTTTAATAAATTAAATTTAGAGGATTGGTTAAGACCAACCAAAGCCATATTCATTTTTTTTATCCCTTGATAGAGATCGATGAATAATAGTCTCAGATTTACAACAGTACTTCATTTGAAGCAAATCAACTTAAAATTTTGGAAGAAAAATTGTATATTTCTCGTGCGGGATACATGGAAACCGTAGTAGTTAACGAAACAGCCGAAGACGTCTGGTTCGATGACTTCAGTATTTCAAGAACACCTTCAATTGTAATTCAGGAGACGCATTATGATCCTTGGGGGCTTGAGCTGACTGGGCTGGGATATCAGTATGGAGGATTTAAGGCGAATAAGTACTTGTTTAATGGCAAGGAACCAATTGAGGAAAGTGGCCTTGAATATTATGATTACGGAGCCAGGATGTATGATCCGGTTTTGGGAAGGTGGGGAGTTGTGGATCCTTTGGCTGATCATCCGAACCAGATAGATAAGAGTCCTTATGCTGCAATGTGGAATAATCCGATACGATATAATGATCCGGATGGAAGGTGTGTTTTTTGTCCCGGTTCATATTATTACATGATGGCGAGTATGATTTTTTCACAGTTTTCCAACAATATTCAAGCTCCCTCTCAAAGATTATTGACTGGACAATCTAGTAATATAAACTCAGAATACTCATCCCAACTCAGTAATTCTCAAGTATCGCTTATGTCAACGGTCTCTATTGTCAATGATGGAGCAGCAGTAGCATCAGGCTTGAAAGAGGCCTCTGTACAAGGAGGCCTGCTAGGATCACAGGTAGTACAGGATTTTGGTACAGCTATAGAGGTTGCCGGAATTGCAACTGTCCAGCCTGAAATTACTGCGATTGGAAGTACGATTTCTAAAGCAGGAAGTATTATGGAGGGAACACTTAAAGCATCAACGGGGGATCTGACATTACAAGATGCAGGCTACGAAATAGGGAAAGGATTTGCTTTTGGTAAACTATCCAAAGGAGGATTTAAAGCTGTTGGTTCCGAAAGCCTGAGTAAAGAGGCAAATAATGTTTGGCAGGGATTAGTTAAAGGATTGGAAATGCTAAGCGATTGGACTTATGAGATTACTACAAGTGTGGATAACGAGAAAAATAAGTAAAACCTATGGATGTATTCAACATGCTTATTGGAGTGTTACTTATTCTCATTTCAATAATTATTTTTATTATTCAAGTTAGAGATAAGGCATATAATAAGGAAGATTTTCACATGGGAAATGTCAATATATACTATGCTGGAATTGTATCTTTTTTGGCAGGTTTATACTTCTTTATTAGCTCGTTTTAAAATTGGAGAATAAAACTGTTAAGAGCCTGATAGAAATATCGGGCTTTTTGTTTTACAACGCAGCGATACTTTTAAGTTTTGACGCCTTGATGAATGCGTCGTTGGTTGCGAAGACATGTGACTTGTTTTCTGGACCCAGATTTTATATCTCACCTAGGTGTAAGTATGTCGTGAAGTCCTAGATGTAAATCAAGGACATGTTGTATAAAAGATGGTAGTAGGTCTTCCGCAATCGCTGAGTAAGCAGAGGTTTCCAACCACCCTTCGGTGCTGTTTTGGTAGCGAAACGGTGTTTAACGGAAAGAAGAAAAGGTTCGCTGGACGAATCAGGTGCCATTAGAGAGATGATCCGGCTCATCTAATTAATTTATGTCTATCCCCCTCTGATTTGTAATATGCGATAGAATCTTTTAAGTGCTCGATAAAATCTGCATAACCAGTAAGTAAACCATGTGCCTTGTCAAACCCATTTCCTATTATTACTATTTTATTCATGGTATTTTTGTTTGAATAAATTTAGTCGAACTGTTTTTCCAAATTGTAACAAGTTATTGGTTTTTTTCAAATTAAAAATTGATTTTAATCGATGAAATCAGTTTTATCCTGTGGCTTAAAACTGCCCCCACTATGGGTAGCATTTACCATACCCTTGAATTCCTTTTTTCCATTGAAGTCGTTATCCTTTTCATTCTATTTGCAAATCCAGCAGACTACCTGTTGAGCGGAGCCAAAGCCATAGGTTATCGCATCCTAAATAACTACTCCTCTCCGCTCAGGGTCCAGTAATCCATCTCAATAGACTTTAAAAATTTCTACAAACGGCTCTATCAAGTCTCTGGTTCATATTGTTACGCAGGAAACAATTCTATTAGCTTTGTTCATTCCAATCTCATATATCCGTGTTGGTTAACTAACAAGAAGCTTATTGTAATTAATGATTTGGTAAACACCGATTTGTATTTAATAAAGTTGGTTTTTAAGTATAATTTAGTATTTTTATATTGTTTGTCTATTAAAACATAAATTTAAGCACATGATATGTTTTATATTTAGATCGTTTATATTTTCCTTTCTTACCCTGTGTCTGGTGTTGTCACTCGATGCCCAGACCCAGGAATTTAGCTATTTGAACAGGTTCCAGTTCCCCATTTCGGATACCACAAAATACCAAGCAAAATATTACCAGCAATCTTTTGAAAATCAAGACAGCCTGGTGGCAGGGATATATACCCTGGACCACAGTATTTACAGTAAGAAAATAGTTTATTTTGATGAGGAAAAGGAAGAAACCCTGCTCAAAACATTTATATATGATTCATTGGGCAATGTAACATCTTACAGGGAAAAGGATTTTGTTTTGGCATATGAATTTGAAATTGGTTTTTATCCCAATGGTCTTGTGAAATCAAGGAGGGTATCCAAGTCAGGGGAAGAAGAAAAAGCCGAGTTTTTTGATGAAAAAGGAAAACCTACAGCTCCTCCAGCTGCTCTTGAAGGAGTTATGCCCATCCCTTACGGAGGGATGGTAGGTTGGAATAATTATTTGGCTAAGAATTTAGAATTTCCGCTGAATGCCTTGTACAGGGGAAAGGGTGGCACGGTCTACATTTACTTTTGGTTGGATAAAGAGGGGAACATCGTCAATCCAGAAATTATGAATCCAGAACAAGTCTATCCCTCCCTGGCCCAAGAAGCCCTACGGGTGGTTAGGGATTACCCCCATCAATGGACACCTGCCCAAAAGGACGGTGAAAACATTTCAATTGCTATGCGCATGCCCATAAGATTTGGCACGCCAGAACGTTAAAAAAAAGTCAAAAGGGCATTTTTAAGGCACCAATCTGGCGACTTAGTTTCTCCATTAGTTATTATATCCACCGCATCCATTTATAGCTATACTCCTTTGTAGTCGTCATGCTTTTCATTTCATTTGCAAATCCCATGCACCGGCGGCTGAGCGGAGGCAAAGCACGGTGGCTGAGCGGAGCCGAAGCACGGTGGCTGAGCGGAGCCGAAGCCTTAGGTTAACCTATCCGAAATACCTACCTCTTCGATTCTGCTCAGGGTTCTGTTATGCCACTCCAATTTGAATAGCGTTTTAGTATAGGTTTAAAAATATGCTAGATCCTACCAACAATGAAATTTTACTTCTCACTGAAGGGGTATATTCCAATATTACCTAAATTTTTGTCCGCCTTATCAGGTGGAAATGACAATTCCTACCGGTAAGTCGGATTTTAAGATGAACCAAAAAAGCAGGTCTAGTTTTTAACTTCACTATTTTTCTATTCAGCTCTCTAAAATATTTTAGTATAACCTGTAATAAAATGGATTGAATACGCTATGATAATTGATTAGAATTTTACAAAAACGTATCAAAAGGAAATATTAATTTATTGATCCTGTCAGAAATTTATTATTGTTGTATTTGATTTTTGCAATATAAATTAGACTAAAATTATAGGATAAATGCTTGTCAATTTATAAATTGTTTATACTTTAGCTACGTTTTAATGAATGTGAAAGGCAAATTTTAATATAATAAATGTTTCTGTTATGAGTAAAGCTATAGGTGTAAACTTTCTTTTGGGGTTATTTTTATTAGTCACCTCATCTTCGATATCAATGGGTCAATCTATTGCTATCAATGAAATCATGGCATCAAATTCGACTATTGAAGACAATGATGGAGATTATAGCGATTGGATAGAGCTTTATAATTATGGGTCTGAAGTCATTGACCTGACCGGATATGGATTGTCAGACAATCCATCTTCGCCCTTCAAATGGGCATTTCCTACCACTTTCATATTACCAAATAGTTATTTATTGGTTTGGGCTTCAAGTAAAGATAGAAAAATCGATGGGGAGCCCTTACACACAAGTTATGGCATTAGTGCTGGTGGTGAAGATGTCGTCTTGACTGATCCTGAAGGACAACAAATTGATATAATTCCAGGTATCCCAATTCCCACAAATTTCTCTTATGGAAGACAACCTGATGGAATAGGGACTTTACAATTTTTTGATACGCCTACACCAAATGGTCAAAACCTTGAATCAGGAGTCGGAACCTTATTGTCTCCGCCGGTATCTTCTCATCCTTCGGGGTATTACAATGAGCCTTTTTTACTGTCTCTTACCTCAGAAACTCCTGGAGCGACCATTATTTACACTGTCGATGGTTCCGAACCTGACATTGAAAACCTTTCTGGTACCTCTTATCAATATGTAAATCAATACCCGCAGCATCCAGGTCAAACACTTGGTCCATTGCTAGACCAATCCTTTGTTTCTCACTCATTTTCAAGTCCTATTGAAGTTAATGACCGCAGTGGCGAGCCCAATAAACTCTCCGCCATATCAACTACCTATAACCATTCTACCTGGTACCTTCCCACGGCTCTAAACAAAAAAGCAATGGTGGTGAGGGCGAAAGCGTATAAAGATGACTTGTCAAGCCAAACAAATACCTTTACTTATTTTGTTTCTGGTGCAAGCGGGTTTGACCATAGTTTGCCGGTTGTGTCCCTCAATTTAAGCGAAGACGGATTGTTTGATTTTTACAAAGGCATCATGGTGGCTGGTGAAGATTTTGTCAACTGGAGAGAACAGAACCCCGATCTCATTGCCCATGGTGGAAGACCGGCGAATTATGGCCGAAGTGGTAACGAAACGGAGCAGCCTGCCAGTTTTCATCTTTTTGTAGATAAGGAGTTAGTACTCGATCAAAATATTGGTCTTAGACTCCATGGAGGGTTCAGTAGAGAACTTGCGAACAAGACATTCCGGTTATATGCCCGGTCTGATTACGACGAACAAAACACCTTTGATTACCCAATTTTTGATAACTATGAATTCGATAGTTTCAAACGACTCCTTCTTAGGAATTCTGGGAATGATAGGAACCTGACATTTTTTAGGGATGCTTTCATGCAAGAATCCATTAGCCACTTAACCTTCGAAACCCAAAAATACCAGCCTGCCGTCGTCTATTTGAATGGGGAGTATTGGGGCATGGCAAATTTCCGTGAGCGCTATGATAGACATTTTCTGGAAAGAAAATATGGTATAGGAGAATTTGACCTTGATCTTTTAGAAAATGATGCTGCAGTAGAAGAGGGTGAAAATGACCATTATCTCTCAATGAGAAATTTTATTGCCACAAGTGATTTATCAATTGAAGAAAATTTCGATTATGTCAACACTCTGATGGATGTTGACAATTTTCTTGACTACCAGGTAGCTGAAATCTATTTTAACAATGATGACTGGCCGCAAAACAACGTGAGGTATTTTCGGAAAAGGATTCCTGAATACAATCCTGAAGCACCTCTAGGGCAAGATGGAAGATGGAGATGGATGATGTTTGATACAGACGTTGGGTTTGGTTTGAACGGATCCTTTACATCGAATACCCTGGCACATGCCACCAATCCAACTGGATCAAAAACATGGAGTACCTTAATCTTAAGGAGGCTGTTGATGAACGAAGGATTCAAGAATGAATTCATCAACAGGTTTGCCGATTTAATTAACACGGCAATGCTGCCTGAAAGACTTCACGCAGTCATTGATGAGATGTCTTCCAAAATAGCCTCTGAGATTCCTGCACACAGACAAAGATGGACTTCATTGTCTAATTGGGAGTCTAATATTAATGTGGTGAAGGAGTTTGCAGTGAATAGGCCTGAACATCAAATGAGTCATTTGATGGATTATTTTGGGATTGATGGTACACATGCTGTAGGTTTAAATGTTTCAGATGTAGAACAAGGATATATAAAAATCAACAGCACACCTATCAATTCAGAGACTCCTGGGGTTTCCAATGCCCCTTACCCCTGGTCAGGAAAATATTTTGATGGGATACCCGTTTCCTTGGTTGCAATTCCTCAACCTGGGTTTCAATTTAGTCATTGGTCGGGAGATGTAGAAAGCTCGGAGCCCACGATATCCATTACGCCTACTTCCGATTTAAATATCATAGCCAATTTTTCCCCTGAAGAAATACCTGAAAACCAATCTGAGATCCTTTATTTTTGGCTATTTGATACCAATATAGCCAATGACACCCCTTTGGAAAACCTCCAATCTACCTACAGTATTTCAGAGGTGCCTGGAGAAATTCAGTATGCGTCTGCTTTGGTTGGCTATCCGTTTACAGAAGACCATCCAAACTGGGGTAAATCTTCCATGGAAAGAAGGAATTCGCCTACTCCCCTAAATTACCAGGCAGACGCAAATGAAGGACTTGACTATGGGGCTATCAAAATGCGTGGCATTCAAATTAAGCAAGCATTTAAAACTGAAAATAGTGAAAATATTATAAATATAAATGTGTCTACGCTCGGCTATAGAAGCATTAAAGTTTCCTTTGCTGCAATCGACGAAGGGGCTGCGGAACGTGTCATCTTGGAATATTTAGATACATTATCTGGCAATTATAGTGCGGCTGGAATGGCTGAAGTAGACAAAGACCTCTTCGAGGAATATAAAGTATTTGAATTTAATCTGTCTGAGGTACCGCTAGCGGTTGACAATCCGGATTTAAAACTCCGAATTCGTTTCGAGGGTGCAAATATGTTTGTGGATGAGGGGGACAGGGTTACTTTAAATAATATTATGGTTACTGGGGTTTCTACCTCTTCGACTTGTCTTACACCTCCGCCGTCCTCCGAAGCTATATTCTATTGCGAAGGAGCATTATTGGAGGATTTGTCTGACGGAAGTGCAAGCTTAAATTGGTACCTTGATCCAACTGACAGTGAGAAGTTGGACCTTTCTACTCCCGTAGAAAGTGGCATTTATTTCCTTAGCCAATCTATTGATGGTTGTGAAAGCTCAAAGGTTCAGATAGTGATAATGCCAGATGAAATGGGCCCAACTTTGGTTACTCAGGACATCGAAGTCTATTTGAATCAAGATGGAATAGCCACAATTCTACCTGAGGATATTGACAGAGCCAGTACTGATATATGCGGAATACTTGAAATGAATATTTCCAAATCTGAATTTTCCTTCGAAGATTTAGGTGAAAACCTGATCACTTTCAATGCGGTGGATAATAATGGAAACGAGTCTTCAAAGGAAGTAAAAGTAACTGTTCTTGCAGAGGAAGGACTTTTCGTGAATTTGGGGAGTAGCAGTATTGCAGTATCCTCAGGTATTCCATACTTACCTTTAAGCGAAACCAATGTAATTCCTTCTGCCGCTTCTACGAGCCAACTTCCGGGTGCAGGGGCAGGGGAATTGTTCAATACGGTGGTTTTCGGTGCCCAGGTTACATTTCAAATACCTGTACCGAATGGCCAGTACGTGGTTAGTACAATGCATAAGGAAACCTATTATGGAGTAAATGGTCCAGGTGAATCAGGACGTAGGGTATTCTCTATTTCACTTCAAGGAGTTGAAGTGAAAAGAAATTTAGACTTATTCAATACGTTCGGCAATAATGAAGGGGTACTACAGTTTGATAAGATTATTGTAGACAATGGACTTTTAACGCTAAGCTTAGATGCATCAATAAACAATGCGCTTATTTCAGGATTTTCTGTTGTAAAAAGCGATTGGGAAGCTGCTCCACCTGCCCAACCATCGATGTTTGTAAATACAGGAAGTTCAGATGCTGTAAGTCTTGAAGGCGAAACATTCCAGTCGGATTTTGCTACCAATTATTTTGCCAATGGTTCAAATACCAGTCAATACAGTGTGGCGAGTGAATCAGCACTTTTCCAAAGCCATCGTTATGGGCAAAGTGTTGTTTACAGAATACCTGTTATAAATGGTAGTTATACGGTAGCTACCTATCACAATGAAACCTATTTCGGCAAAATCTCCGGATCTGAACGAGCAGGGCAGCGGGTTTTTTCCATTGCACTTCAGGGCAATACAGTGAAAGAGAACCTGGATCTATTTTCGGAGTACGACAATAAAGAGGCAACCTTAATCTTTGAGAACGTTCAGGTGGTTAATGGAGAAATAGAATTAATTCTAACTGCTACCTCAAACAATGCAACGATTTCGGGATTTGCCATTTTACCACAAGGTGCGGATGTGCCTATTTTAGATCCAGAAGATCCCCAAATTGAGTTTTCCTACTTTGTAAATACAGGTGGCCCGCAGTTGCTATATGAGGAGCAGTCCTTCGATTCCGATCTTAAAAATTCCTATTATACAAGCTCAAACAGCTCCCGATTTGATGATTTGAGTGCTCACGAGTTGTTTAAAACGCACAGGTTTGGGCCACAGTTTAGTTATCAAATTCCTGTTCCCAATGGTTTGTACACAGTATTTACTTTCCACAATGAATTGTATTTTGGGAAAAAAATTTCAACGACGGGAATAGGAAGGCGCGTATTTAATATTTCACTAGAGGGAAATGTGGTAAAAAATCAGTTGGACCTATTTAATGAATCTAACAATGGGGCTTTGGTGCTTGAGTTTGAAGACATTCAGGTTGAGGATGGTATTTTGGATATTGATTTGCTTGCCTCGATAAACAGTGCAACAATTTCAGGAATTGGGCTTGTGGCACAGAACAATACCACTGTTTTGGAAACTGCTAACCTGAGAACTTTAAATGATTTAAGTGAAGGTTATACTAAAGAGGTATTGATGGATTATGTAAACTTGCCTTCAAGTCTTAATCCTAATCCTGCAGATCAAGAAGCTACAATTACGATTTATAAAAATCAGGGTGAATTCAGCATCCAGATTTTTTCTTCTAATGGAAATCTCATCGAGGCATTAACCACAAATACAGATTTTTCGGGGCCAGGTGAGTATACGATCCAGACTGACAAGCTGGCGGGAGGATTTTACTTGGTTGTGATTTTATTTGAAAACGGTGCTATTGAAAGACACAAATTGATGATTGCCCATTAATAGCGGATAATTGTAAATTGAACAAAATAGGAGAATTTGCTACAGCAAATTCTCCTATTTTGTTTGAGCCTGAGCATGATTAAACCTTTACTCCCTTCGGTTTGAATTTAAGAAAAACAAGGCGGAACAATAAAAACCATGGGAAACCATGCATAATAAAATCTCCCCAATCGATGAGTTTCATGCCATTGGCACCTCCTGCTATCCATTTAAGTTTGCCCCAGATATGCGGTTCCGGAAAAAAAGGCGCCAGTCCTAACCATGCGCACATGATCAGCACCATTGTCCAATTATTGATAGGATTCTTAACTGTATTTACTTCTTTGTTGACCATGCTTTCCATTATTTCTGATCCAAAGATAAAAAGACAACTTTTTCAAAGTGGTGACAATGGTTACAGAAGTTAATTTTAACCCAAAATAAGTTGTATAGCTATTTGTAAAACTTAAAATAGAGTAACAATAGGATACCTAATAATAGCGCCATGCCTCCAATAAAGGGATAAACTCCCACATTACTGATCAGCGGAAGCGCTATGCCGGTAACAATCCCGCCGCCTACGATGGGTTCATAGAGGGGTTGTTTATAGCTAAAGGTGGAGGTGTATTTTTCTGCTTTATTGCCAGCCCTTTTGATTAAAATCAGTCCAATGGCCGTAGTACCAGTAGATTGCCCAAATTCTCCCAAAGCCCTTAGACGCCATTCTTTTGGGAAGAAAATGCTTCCCATTAAAAAATAGATGGCAATATTATAGCCTACACCGGCACCGCCAAGAATTAACAATGGGGCCAGGTTTTCTGTCAGGGCTTTAATGGAAAGACTACCTATGGCAGCCACAATAAGCAGGTCAAGTGAGAGGTTGGTAATGTGGTTGATGTGTTTTCTGCTGATATAGCCTGTTAGTTTGCTTTTTTCGGCCATTACCTGTACCGCTAAACCGGCAAGCATGGCCACGGGAAACAAAGGAATGAACTTGTTTATTTTTGACTCTTCCTGAGAAAATAGGGCCATCTCTCCATAGGAGAGCCCCTTTAAAAACAACCAGCCTAAAATTATGGTGACCCCTACAATGGCTATTTGTAAAGGAAAGGAAACTTTCTTTATTTTTTCCAAGTTGGGATTTTCCTCGCCATTGTCCGACATTTTCATGTCGTGGGACTCTTCTTTACCATTGATATTGGACACAATGGTACCAAAAATAATGGCCGATATAAGTCCGATGGTGGCAATTCCTAGTCCTAAGTCTACTCCCTGTTCAAAGTCTATGGCAGAGAAGGTGTTTTTTAAGCCGGCCACCGTCCCATGGCCTCCCTGAAAACCAATGGCAATCAAAGCACCTGAAACTACATCGATGTCAAACATCGGCTTGAGCAGTAGTATAGCAATAAGCAAACCGACGATATATTGACCAAGGGCTAGGGTGTAACCAAAGCATAGATTGGGCATGCTTTTATTTAGGATGGTCTTGAAGTTGGGGATGTTTTTGCCCAGGAATAGGCCCGCAAAAACCACTACAATCAAGTAGGCAGGAAAATCCTTCCAAATATTTATACTCGCCTCTGGTAGCAAACCCTTAGGAAGGGCACTTATTCCGATACTTTTGGAGATAAGGGGGCCCAGCAAGCCTGGCCCGAGTAGGAGTGCCAATACACCTCCAATTAAAGAGGCCGGGATCATTAGTTTTTTTAGAAAGGCCTCTTTAAGCACATAGGCAATAAAGAGGAAAAGGGTAATCAGTAGCAAGGCATTAAAAAATTCAAATGTCGCAAATTTCTCCATGAATCTATTTGATTTTTGTTCGGTTGAATTATTTTTGATGAGCAAAAAAGCGACTTGAGCGGTAAGGCAGGTATAGCTTTAGGTTTGTAGCCATAAACCTGCCGGTTATCTTGGGGTTAAAGGACCCAGTAGGGTAATTTCAGATTGTCGCTATGAAATTTTAAAAGTGTAAAATTTCGCTATCAGGTTTGCCAAAAGGATTAAATTGGACAATTCTTTTGGGTAAATTTGAATGAATTGTTAGGGCACAAATGTTTTGCCAAGGTTTAAAAATCCGAGTCTAATTTTTAAACAATTAACATTTTTGGGAGAACGCTATATGATTTACTTTGTCAGGATTGCCTTTGCGATTTAATTTATCATTACCTATTTAAGTAGGAACAGGGTTTCTAACTACAAACTTGCGCCACAAATCGCTGAATATAATATTCTACGGCATTTTTAGAACCATTAGACCAAACGAACAGCAAAAGGTCCTTCTGAAATCCTACACAAGTCATAAGTACGCCCAAGGTTAAATCTTAGAGCAACTATGAAATAGGTTATCAGCTAAAAGCTTGTCATTAACTAAAAGCATCTAGAGGAATCACTTACCTCGAACTAATCAAATATTTTCTTTAAGAAACAGCGTTTTGCCAAGGTTTTTATTGCGTTTCTTTCAATTTGTAAAGGTAGGGAGCCTTGTTTTTAGCACCTGTATATTTCTTTTCCAGACGTTCCAAAGCATTCATTTCAAGGATTTTTTTCTGAAAATTACTTCGAATGTATTTGTGGTCAAAAATCGTTTCATAAACTTGCTGGATTTCCTTCATCGTAAACTTTTCTGGAAGTAAGTTGAAGGCATTGTGTTTTTGGTCTATGTCAGCCTTGATCGCATCCAAAGCCTCAGCAAGGACTTCATCATAATGCATGATAAGTTTTGGAACCTCATGTACGGAATACCAATTGATTTCCGCATCGAATGAAGTCAGTTTTGGAATCACTTTTTTCATATCGACCAGAGAATAGTAGCCAATGGACAGAAACCTCTTGATGAACCATTTATAGGCTTTAAGGTTGGATTTATGAGATGCCTCACTATAGGAAAAATTGCTACTGATTAATTCATCAATGAATTCCTTTCGTTTGTGATTGGCCTTTCCAAAAACCTTGAATTGTTCCAGATAAATACCTTTAATTCCTGTACGTTCTTCCAAGATTCGCTTGGCTGCATCGTCAAGATCTTCTTCCTGCTTAATAAAACCACTTTGTAAGGTATAAAAATCACCCTGGAAATTTAATTTGGAGACCAACACCTTCAATTGGTGATTTTCGTAACCAAATACCACAAAATCAACGGCTACCTGGGGGATATAGTTTTTACTGTTCAATAGGTCCATTAGCGGTTAATTATAATTTTTACTAAATAACAAAAGTAAAAGATTAAAACTAAATAAATATATTGTATATTTTTTTATACAATAAAAATAAATTATTTTTGCCTTCAATTCACCTTCAGCTTTTGATATGAAAAACACTATATTATTTATCTTATTGATACTTATGGTTCCAGGGTTATCCTGCAATTCTGCCAAGGAGGGAAGGGATGAAATAGACTTGACAAGTCTATTGGAATTGGAACAAATCGCTGAAGTGCAGGTACGTTACCAATCTGTCAATGTGGAAATGTGTGAGGTTGTAGGAGGGGATTTTTGGGTGCCTTACCACCTGATCGATACTGCCAAAGTACGTGCAGAAGGATTTTCTGCCTTGAAGCGATCCATCCCTTCTATAGACTTGTATGATGAAAAATTGCGTACTTTGACAAAAGGTTTGGGGCCAATGTATGTGCGGGTAAGTGGTACCTGGGCCAATACTACCTATTTTCAGAACAATGATCAACCGAAATTAACCCAGCCCCCTGTAGGATATGAAAATGTGCTCACCCGTAAAGAATGGAAAGGGGTGATTGATTTTTGCAAAGCTACAGGTTCCAAATTGATTACTTCTTTTGCTATTAGTGCCGGAATGAGAGATGAGGAAGGTAATTGGACACCAGCCCAAGTCAAGCCGTTACTTGAATATACCCACTCGATAGGAGGAGAAATTTATGCCGCCGAAATGTTCAACGAACCATCCCACGCCAGTCATGGTGGAGTTCCTGAAGGGTATGATGCTGCCCAATACGCTAAAGATTTTGTCGCTTTCAAATCCTTTTTGCAAACAGCAGCACCAAACATGAAAATTATGGGGCCGGGATCTACTGGAGAAGGAGGACTGATGCCGGGGATCGATACGACCATGACTACGGATAAAATCCTGACAGCCGAACCCCGACCCGAATTCGATATATTTACCTATCACTTTTATGGTGGAGTATCTCAACGTTGTCATGGGCAGCTAAAGCCAGAAAATGCCTTTAATGAAGATTGGCTTGCAAAAACAGAAGTAGGCTTAAAATATTATAAGGAGGCCAGAAATAACTATATGCCTGATGCCCCTTTATGGCTGACTGAAACTGCAGAAGCTGCCTGTGGTGGCAATCCCTGGGCTGCCACCTATACTGATTCGTTCCGGTATGCAGAGCAACTGGGGAGGTTGGCTAAAAATGGGGTAGAAGTGGTCATGCACAACACCCTTTCTGCCAGTGAATATGCCCTGTTGGAACAGGATACCCACAGGCCACGGCCTAATTATTGGACAGCCTTACTTTGGAACCAATTTATGGGTACTAAAGTGTACCAAGCCAAGTCCCCTGTAGAAGGACTCGATGTTTTTGTCCATAACCTCAAAAGTGAGACCAAAGGGTATGCCCTATTAATTGTCAACCCCAGTGATATACCATCCCCTTTTGAAATACCTGCTCCTTCCGAGCAATACCTGCTTACCGCCGATGATTTGCTGGCCAAAGAAGTTAAATTAAACGGGAAAGTTCTCCAGCTTAATTCAGATAATTCCTTGCCTGATATCAAAGGGGAGGTTTTAACTCCCGGACCGATTCAAGTACCTCCAAAAAGTATAATGTTCCTGACAATTAAAGATCCAAATGGGTAATAAAGGCCTATCTGAATCATCGACTTCGTTCATCTGAGTTTTAACAAAAGCAGACTCCTTTTAATAATTGAAGTTTAGGCTGTATGTATTTTATACCTTAATTGGTCAATAACAAACTAATGGCTGATGAAAGCGCTATTTCATTCCTTGACTATTTAATTATCTCTTTAAGCCACTTTTCAGCCAAGCTTGGCCAGGTTTCGCCAGCCGGATTGCCAGGTCTAAGCCCATACCCATGCCCTCCTTTGGGTAGCAGGTGTAAGGAGACAGGTACTTTTTTGTCCCGCAAAGCGGTGGCCATTACTAGCGCACTGTTGGCATGCGTGTCGTCAGCTGTAGCAAAAAGAAACATAGGAGGGGTGTTGTCGTCTATTTTCAACTCGGGGGTTAAGCTTCTGTTTTCTCCTTTGTCCAGGTAGGCAGGGTAGATCAACATGGCAAAATTAGGCTTGGAAGAAACTTTATCTATGGCATCCTCTGGGCTATAGGAGTCTTCGCTATACATTGTACCGGCACGGGCGGCCAAGCTTCCTCCAGCAGAAAATCCGATGACACCGATTTTATCAGGGTCCACTTTCCAGTCACTTGCGCCACTTCTTACGATTCTGATGGCTCGCTGTATGTCATTCAAGGCGCCATCCTGTTTTTCCGGTACCCGGTATTCCAAAACAAAGGCAGTGTAGCCTAAGGTGGTTAACCATTCGGCCACTTCATGTCCTTCTTTATCGATGGCCAAAATGCGGTAGCCTCCTCCGGGACATACAATGACTGCTGCCCCGTTGTTTACACTTGCGTCCGGCAAGAATACCTTTAAAGTTGGATCTGTAACATCCGTCAGCCGGGTAACATTTCCACTGTTGTTATCGGTGACGACTGCGGGATGTTTTGGGGCTGTTTCTCCCGGTACTTTGTCTGGCCAGACATGTATGACCGTGCCATCTTGCGCATTTGCAAAGGTAACAAGAGAGAAAATAAGGACAGAAAGTGAAAACAATACTTTAATTGGACGGAGTGGTAGCGTCATCTGAGATTTTTGTTTATTGCCTATTTGGTTTAGCCTAAGTAGCTCTTAGAATGGTTCTATTCAAGAAAGCTATCGAAGAAAAATATTGGCTTAATATACTTTAAATAATGTTTTCTAACAATAGAACACTATAGTAATGGTCATTTATATCTTCTATAAATTGAGGCCAAAAGCGCTCAAATATCAGGATTGATGATTTGACGGCTTCGGCCTTTTTGGTAGGGATCTGAATCCGCCCATTCTCCGAAAAGTAAAATAGGGAGTAGTTAAAAAAGTTAATTTCTACTTACCCAAAATTTATTGCTCCATCTCATATTCGCTTTTCAGCACTTTGATGGTTAGCATATTATTGTCTGAAGCAATTATTTCCCATTCTTCTAGCGTTTCACCACCCCAGAAAGTCCCTTGAATGCTGATAACATCCGCATTTTTAGTCCAACTGCCTTGAAAGTCACTTGTGACAATAGGAGGGGTGCCGCACCAGCCACTATTGGCACGGTGAATGAAAGTGCCATTATTAAGAAAACGATAGCCATAAGTATTTTCCGCCAATTTGTTCACTTTTTCCAAAGTCATTCCATTTTCATTGTAGGAGACGTTACTCCATGAGCCTATAGGCAATGGACCTGTTTCAGAGGCAGAAAGTTGGGGGTCTTCTACACAGGAAACGATAAAAATTAGGGCTATAAGTAGGAGGGTAAATGGATTTTTCATGGCTATTTTATTTTTCGTTTAATTCAAGACGTAGGGGATAAGGGTTTTGTTGAGGTAGTGTTATAAATATTCTTTTTTTTTGAGATTTAATGCTTTGGAAGGAGGAACTTTCCGGATTTATGGGTATTAAAATAGGGTGGATTTTATCTGGTCGATATAATGGCCTGAGAAACGGAACAATTGTGTTCCCAATCATCCAACCAGAATTGGTATATTGTTGTTGATCTAGCCCTGATACCCGTTGGGGTATTAGAGGGGAAATAAAACAATCCATTATTAAAATATATTGATGCATTTACGAAAGAAAATTATGGGTCTGGCGCTATTGGTTTTAGCGGTAGCATTCCAACCCACCACTGCACAGCAAATCAGTAATGAAGATAAGCCAAGCATTATTTTCATCATGGCCGATGACTTGGGATACGGAGATTTGGGTGCCTATGGACAGGAATTAATTCAAACTCCAAATATAGATGCCTTGGCCAATGCTGGTATGATATTTCGTCAAGCTTATGCCGGTGGGCCGGTTTGTACCTCCTCCAGATCTGTGTTAATGACTGGCTTGCACAATGGACATACAGTAGCGAGGGACAATGTACCGCATTATCCAACTTATCTAAAGGAAGGGGATGTGACCTTAGCCCAGGTATTAAAGAATGCGGGGTATAAGACAGGGGGAGTAGGGAAGTGGTCTTTAGGAGATGCCCAAACGGACGGCCGAGCCACCAACATGGGATTCGATACCTGGACAGGTTATTTAAATCAGGACCATGCTCATTTTTATTATCCCAGCTACCTGGATCATGATGATTGGAAAATCCTATTAACAGATAATCCCATCCTAAGAAACCATTACAGTCATGATATTCTTACTAACGCTACTTTAAACTTTATCCGTGAAAATAGTAAGAAACCTTTCTTTTTCTATGCAGCTTATACACTTCCCCATTTTTCAGCCCCGGAAGAAGATGAACACGGATTGACGGTTCCCTCTACCTATCCTTATGAGGACAAAGATTGGCCTGAGGCAGCCAAAAAATATGCAGCAATGATTTATCGGCTGGATAAGGATGTGGGTAAAATCGTTAAACTTATAAATGAGTTGGGGATTAAAGATAACACCTTAATTATTTTCACCTCAGACAATGGAGGACATAGCAATGTTTGGAAAGGATTTAAAACGAATGGAAAGCTAAAAGGGTACAAAAGGGACCTGTATGAAGGTGGAATAAGGGTGCCTTTTATTGCCTCTTGGCCCGGAGTCATTCCTGATGGGAGCCAATCAAATGAAGTCATTGGCTTTCAGGACATGTTACCCACCTTTGCGAATTTGGCCAGTGCAGCTGTACCTGAAAATATGGATGGTATTACTGTAGTAGAGGCTTTAAAAGGGAATGCCCTTCCAGAAAATAACCGTGTGTTCTATTGGGATTTTGGTCATACCCGACTTAGGTATGACCAAGCCGTTAGGATTGGAAATTGGAAAGGAATCAGAAGAGGGCAAGGCCAACCTATAGAAATTTATGATCTTGCAAAGGATATTTCCGAAAAGCATAACCTGGCAAATGCTCATCCGGAACTGGTGAATAAAATCAACAAGCTAATGGAAAAGATGGTAATTCCCTCTACAAGTTACCCTGTGGGACGGGTATACAATGGAGGGTCAATCTGGAAAAAAGACTGGTAAAAGAATGCTATTATTTTAATCGAAATGGAAAGTCATTTTCGTACATAATCGGACATAAATCTGTTCGGAACCGTAGCAAAAAAAGCATTACAATTGTCTTTATGGCCTTGAATTGTTATTCAAGGCCAATTACCCCCTTTGGCACTTAATTGGCCATTATACTTCTCAAAAAATCAATTTTATCCATGAGAATATTTACCGGAATGATACTTTGGGCCATCTTATTGGTGCTTTGCTGGCCTCTTGCCCTAATCGTTTTATTGTTGTACCCACTTATTTGGTTGATTTTATTGCCTTTTAGATTGCTTGGATTTGGGGTTACACTCACGCTATCTATGATATTTGCGTTGTTTATGTTGCCCTTTTCACTTTTACGCTGATACAGCTCCTTTGCTTGAAAGGAGTAAACCAATGTAGGTGATAGCCGCATTTACCAGTAAGATTTCAAAGCCAAACTGAAAACCATTGAACCAATCGGCAGCATTCCAGTCGAGTATGAAAGAAAGTAAAGGACTTAGTAGACAAATATAGGGCACAAATTTATCTCGAACGGCTCTTTTATTGGTCAGCCCAAAAGCAAACAGTCCTAGCAATGGTCCATAGGTAAATCCTGCAGCTTTAAATACCGCACTTACTACACTTCTATCGTTCACCTCATTAAATGCCACAATGGTTAAAAAAACCAAGAAGGTAAATCCAATGTGTATCCATCGCCTGCTTTTGTCCTGATCGATGTTTTGACGGCCAGGTAAATTAATAATGTCTATACAGAATGAGGTCGTCAATGCAGTCAGTGCTGAATCGGCACTTGAGAAGGCTGCTGCAGTGATTCCCAGTAAGAAGACTACTCCTGCCAATGTACCAAAATGGTTCAGTGCTAAAAAGGGGAATAACTCATCGGTGGCCTTGGGTAAATCAATGCCATTTGCATCCGCATAGTGGTAAAGTAGCACACCTAAACCTAGAAATAACAGGTTGGAAAGGAAAAAGGTAATGGAGAACCAAAAGATATTTTTTTGTGCCTCCCGTTGGTTGCGACAGGTCAGGTTTTTTTGCATTACATTTTGGTCCAATCCATTCATGGCAATGGTAATAAAAATACCCCCTGCAAACATTTTAAAGAAATTCTGACTGGTATTTCCTTCCCATACAAATATGGAAGAAAGTTCGCTGTCTTTTACGATGGTAAGCAGGGCACCACTATCGATACCAAGGTGCTGGCCAATGACGATGATGGTAATAACGACCGCCAAAAGTAAAAACACTGTTTGAAGGGTATCCGTCCAAACTATGGTTTTGATCCCACTCTTGTAAGTGTACAACCAAATCAGCACCATTGTAGTCAATACCGAGGCATAGAAGGGTATTCCAAAAGCATCGAAAAAGGCCAGCTGTAGAACAGTGGCTGCCAGGAAAAGCCTGAAGGAAGCGCCGATGGTTTGGGAAATAAGAAAAATGGTGGCACCGGAAAGGTAAGCTTTTTGCCCAAACCTGGTTTTCAAGTATTCATAAATAGAAATCAGGTTGAGTTTGTAAAAAAGTGGAATAAGCACCAATCCAATTACAGCATATCCTACCATATTTCCCATTACAAATTGTAAATAGGCCCACTGTGTATTACCAACTTCTCCAGGAACTGAAATGAATGTAACCCCTGACAATGAGGCACCCACCATTCCAAATGCCACTAAAAACCAGGGAGATTCCCTGTTTCCGGTATAAAATGTGAGGCTGTCAGACTTTAAGGAAGTTAGGTAACTTATTAATAGTAAAAGTGCAAAATAACCTGCTATTACACCAAAAACGAGCAATGGACTCATAGTTCTCTTTTTAAAATAGAATTTTTATACCCAATGATAGGCATTTTCTTTAAATCATTTTAATGAGAAGCGACAAAATTGGTATCTTTCAACCGAAATTGATAGCATTTAAAGTATGTACAATAATATAGAAAGTACCGGAAATTTTTTTGGTGGAGAAAACCCTACTAAAAAGCGATTTTTTCTTGCAGTAGCAAAAAAAGGTTTGCTCATTATAATTTTGCTTTCCCTGAACATTGTTTCGCTGTATGCCCAGCATCAGCGGCCACCTTTTTTGGCTGAAGAATATGCCCATTGGGCAGATTCAGTATTGGCTACCTTAACTAAAGAGCAACGCATAGCGCAGTTGATAATGATCCCGGCCTATTCAAACAAAGACAAGGTCCATGTGGATTCCATAGCTGGCTTGGTGGAGAAATACGGGGTGGGAGGAATTATCTTTTTTCAAGGAGGACCTGTACGTCAAGCCCATATGATCAACCAATTCCAGCAATTGTCAAAGGTGCCTTTGATGGTGAGCCTGGATGGAGAGTGGGGTTTGAAGATGCGCCTTGATAGCACAGTAAGGTATCCCTATCAAAGGGCCCTAGGAGGATTGAATGATGAAAGCCTAATTTATGATATGGGAGCAGAAGTTGCTCGACAAGCTAAAAGAGCAGGGATTACTGTGAACTTTGCGCCAGTAGTGGATGTCAATAATAATGCGAACAATCCAGTGATAGGTTTTCGCTCCTTTGGTGAGGAAAAAGAAAATGTGACCAGCAAATCCCTGGCCTATATGAAAGGCATGCAAGACCACGGCCTTCTAGCTTCTGCTAAACATTTTCCAGGACATGGAGATACGGAGGTGGATTCACATTATGGGCTTCCGGTGCTAAACTTTTCTAAAAGGCGCCTAAAAGATTTGGAATTGTATCCTTTTCAAAAATTGATGGACCAGGGATTGGGCAGCATAATGGTCGCCCATATGGAGATTCCTGTTCTGGACAGTGCTAAAAACAGCCCTTCCAGTTTATCCAAACCCATTGTTACAGGTTTATTAAAAAACGAAATGGGCTATGAGGGGCTTATTTTTACAGATGCCTTGAATATGCAAGCAGTAGCCAAATACTATCCTCCCGGTAAAGTGGATGCTGAAGCATTGGTGGCAGGGAACGATATGCTATTAAACACGATGAATGTACCTGCTGCGATTACAGAAATTAAAGCAGCTGTTGAGCGGGGAGAAATTAGCCAAGAGGAAATCGACAATAGAGTGCTTAAAGTGCTAAAAGCCAAGGCTTGGTTGGGGCTAGATAAATGGGTACCCGTTGAAACGGATCATTTAATAGCAGATTTAAACAATTCAGAGGCTAATTTCCTAGCTGAAAAACTAACGAAGGCTTCACTGACGCTACTTAGAAATGAGGAACAAGTTCTTCCTATCAAGGGGCTTGCCAATACAAAAATTGCAAGTCTATCTATAGGGGCAAGCCAACGAACTGAATTTCAGCATTCCCTTGATAGGTACAGTCCAATGGATCATTTTATATTCCCAAAAGAAGGAGGAATTGATGCCATTAATGCATTGAAAGATAATCTTAAAGATCATCAATTGGTATTAGTAGGGATCCACGGTCTGGGTATTCGAGAGGGTAACAATAATTTTGGCCTAAGCCCTGAAATGGTTACCTTATTAAGGTCGCTAATAGAAAGTCATACTGTAATTGTGAGTGTATTTGGAAATGTTTATAGCCTAGGCAAAATACAGGGATTGGAGAATGCTGCTGGAGTTATTGCAGCCTACCAGGAGACTTCCCTGACACAGGACCTTACGTCTCAATTGATCTTTGGAGGTATCGGTGCCAGCGGTAAATTACCCGTGACTATAAATAAGTTTTTTTCCAGAGGGGATGGTTTGAAACTTGATGGGGGGATCAGAATGGCTTATACCTTGCCTGAAGGCGTAGGTATGACTTCTAGCGACTTAGATGGCATAGATTCTATGATGCAGATGGCTATTAAAATCAAGGCTATTCCGGGTGGGCAGGTACTCATGGCTAAAGAGGGAAAGGTTTTTTATCACAAAGCTTTTGGATACCATACCTATGATTCCTTGCAGGAAGTTAGGGTGGACGACCTGTATGACTTGGCTTCTATCACTAAAATCAGCACCTCTCTGGCTGCTTTTATGCATTTAAAAGGCAAAGGAAAGTTTGATGAAAACCAGACTTTAGGACATTACCTTAAAGCCGCCAGAGGTACAAACAAAGAGCATTTAGTATACAAAGATATTTTAACCCATCAAGCAAGATTGCGTTCTTGGATACCCTTTTGGATGTCAACCGTCAGGAAGAATGGAAGTTTCAAGTGGTATACTATGAAGATGGATTCTTCGAGACGATTTCCTATAAAAGTGGCTGATAAATTATTTATTCATCGGAAGTATGAACGTAAGATTTATAAAGAAATCTTTTCCTCTCCTTTAAATGCCGAGCCGGGATATGTTTACAGCGACTTGTCCTTTATCCTTGCTCCTAAAGTCGTGGAGGAGATCACTGGCGAAGGCTTTTATGCTTACCTGAAAGAGAATCTTTACAGGCCAATTGGGGCTGGAACGCTTACTTTCAACCCTTATTTAAATTTTGAAATGGATCGAATTGTTCCAACAGAGTATGATTCGGCATTCAGGAAGCAGCTGCTGCATGGCACGGTACATGATGAGGGTGCTGCCATGTTAGGAGGAGTAAGTGGCCATGCAGGATTGTTTGGTACGTCCAATGACCTAGCCAAGCTGATGCACCTTTACCTTTATGATGGCTTATATGCTGAGGAACAATTGATCGCCTCTGGGGTGGTTCATGAATATTCCAAGTGTGTATTCTGCGAAGAAGGAAATTATAGGGGGATGGGATTTGACAGGGCCAATAAACCGGGAGATCCAAATGGCAATGCAGCACCTAGTGCTTCTGAAAAAAGTTTTGGGCATTCAGGATTTACGGGTACCTATACCTGGATAGATCCTGAAAATGAAATTGTTTATGTATTTCTCTCAAACAGGGTAAATCCAAGCAGGGAAAACAGAAATATCTATAAATTGAATATTCGGACTAATATTATGGAAGAAGTGTACAAAGCGATGGAAAAAGCAAAACTTAGAGACCAACGCTAAATGGCTTGGGTTGCCTTTTAATTGAGCACATGGAAAGTTAAATGATTTATTAGATTGGGAAGGCTGCTTATAATTACAAACAGGTCTATTCTTTTGCTTTGGCAGAAGAATAGACCTGTTAGGAAATAACGGCCTTAAGAAAGGATGACCCTCAATATTGGCCTTCGAGTATTTTCACTTTGAGTGTTTTTACTTTGTCCAAAGTAAGGGGTTTTACAATGTAATCACTTACATAATCGTATTTTTTGGCTTTGTCCATCTCGTCTTGATTTATGGAAGAAGAAATCACAAAGATTTTTATAGAGTGGTCATAGGAAACGCTCCCAATTTTATCCAAAAGTTGCCAGCCATTCATTAAAGGCATGTTGATATCCGTAAGAATAACATCTGGCATTGGGTCGTTATTCTCAATTCTTTGCTGAAAGTCTTCCCATGCTTCTTCACCGTTTAAGAAAAATAGAGCTTGCTTAGTAAAGGAAGTTATTTCCAAGATTTTTTTTGTACCAAAATTATATAGCGGATCATCGTCAACTACATAGGTAAGCCCTATTTCACTCATAAAAAAGATTTTTTAGGTATATCCGTTAAAGATTTATACTATTTATTCAACAAGCCTTATGTTAAATTCATATATTAAAAATAATTTTAGAAGATGTTGCAATCAATTCAAAATCAAGGGCTTTATAGCTAAATATTACACTGCTGAAGTGCTAACCTGGCTACCTGTTCACCTTCTCCAATTCCAATTAAGTGACAACACTTTTAATTAATTCTACGACATAATTCATGTTAAATGTATATTATTTAATTCAATTTATGCCTTAAAAGTGCAGGTTTTTTTAATGAGGTTAACAACAAATCTTGGCCTTTGAAGGCTTTTGCAGGCAATAACCAAAATAAATGTGGTTATAATTCAATCCTAATGCTAACATATTTTGATGTCAAGCATCCATTTTTATTATTTTTCTTTTACTTTACATTTCAAAAGAATCATCACTTAAATCCTATACCTGCCATGAGACGATTATTTTCAATTGCACTAATATTAATTTTGGCTGCTGGCTGTCAGTCGGGAGAGAATAAAGAAACGAACGATAACCCCAAAGAAATGAAAGAAACGGTAAGCGCTGATAAGCCTTTGTTAAGACATGTAGTTTTATTTTCCTTTAAAGAAGAATCAAGCGCCTCAGACATAGCGGAAGTAGAAAAAGCATTTATTGGTCTTCAGGAGAAGATACCTCAAATAGTAGACTTTGAATGGGGAACCAACAATAGTCCTGAAGGACTAAACAATGGATTAACGCATTGCTTTTTTCTCACTTTTGAGAGTGAAGCTGACAGAGATATTTATTTGCCTCATCCAGCTCACAAGGAGTTTGGTGGCGTACTAGGGCCGCATCTTAAAGATGTAACAGTAGTGGATTACTGGACCAAATAAACATAAAAAAGCCTTTCTCAAAGAAAGGCTTTTTTTATCAATATGAAAAGGTTTAAGCCAAGGGCTAATGTTTGTGTGGTAGGGTTTTCTCTTCCATGCTCACATCAGTTCCTTTGCGAACCTGCATGCGGTAATAAACCAAAATTTCGTCAGCACCAGCATTCAATACAGCCTCTTGCGCTTCTTTAGCAATGGCCATCAATTTTTCTTCGGGTCCTTCCATAACGGTCTCGAATGGTGTGACTTCGTATTTCACACCTGAAGCAGCAATGACCGCAATTGCCTTGTCAACCAATTGGTAACTGTCCAGGGTTTTGCTTTTTGGCACGATCTGAATACCTAGATTAATGTTTGTCATTTTCTTATTTATTGTAAAAATTCATCGTTTTTTCCAAGCCAATGGTGCAAAAGGCGGTGATCATCTCAATGGCCTTGTCCATGAAAATTGGCAGGTCATTAATTTCTTCTTTAGACCACCTTCCCAATACATAATCTATTTGTCTTCCTTTTGGATAGTCGTCACCAATTCCAAATTTTAGCCTAGCATAGTCTTGCCCCCCTGTCAGTTCTTCAATGTTTTTCAATCCATTGTGCCCAGCACTAGATCCTTTGGCTTTCAGTCGTAATTTGCCAAATGGAAGCGCAATATCATCTACGACTACTAATACATTTTCTTTGGGGATTTTTAATACTTTCATCCAATAATTGACGGCTTTCCCACTTAGGTTCATATAAGTTGTCGGCTTTATCAAATGAATTTGGCGCCCTTTGTGTTTCAACAAAGAAGTAAAGGCTAACCTGTCACTTTCCCAGCTAAGTTTGTTTTCATCTGCCAGCCTGTCTAGGATGAGGAAGCCTACATTATGTCTGGTCAATTCGTATTCAGGGCCAATATTTCCTAACCCTATAACAAGGTATTTCATGTGTGTGGTTTGACTTTTTTTAAGTCGAAATATATTTCGTAACTAGAAGGAGGCATATGCACTTCTTCCACAGCAAATGTCCGACCATGGTGATCAAAATAATTCTATGCGGTTTCACTAATATTTATTCAGGTTTTAATCATCTGGGTTATAAACCTCTTGGGAAAGTTTATAACTCGGAATCAGGAATGCAATATTTAGTAGTAGAATCAACTTATTTACAGACGAAGATAAAAAAATCCTGTTCCGTGAAAAACAGAACAGGATTAAAATTTTAATTCAGATAAAGTTAGCAATTAAACTTCTTCTTCTTCTTCACCTTTTTTACCTCTTAATGCTCTTGGAATACCAACAGTAGCGATAGTTACATTTGGACTGTTAAGTAATTCAAATTTCTCAACACTCAAATCACCAACTTTTATTGATTTACCCAATTCCAGCTTGGAAATATCAAATGGGATTTCGTCTGGAAGGTCGTTTGCAAGACCTTTTACCAAAAGCGTTCTTGCTTTGATTTCTAATTTACCACCTTTGATAATACCTGGAGAAGAACCGAAAGGTCTTACTGGTATTTCCATTTTGATGGCTTTTTCATCACTAAATGCTAAGAAATCAGCATGCAGCAATACTTCACTTACAGGGTGAAATTGTGCTTCCCTTAAGATGGCTTTAATTATTGTACCTTCGATATTCAGATCCACCATGTGAACTTCTGGTGTGTAGATCAAATCCCTGAACAAAATTGCAGGAGATGTGAAATGAATTTGTTCTTTAATGCCTGGTCCGTAAACTACACAAGGAACACTTCCTTCGTCACGAATTGCGTCAAGAGATCTTCTGTCGAGATTTGCTCTTTTAAACCCTATAATCTCAATTGATTTCATAATTTATGTTAAGTTAAAATATTAAATTCTTATATAAAAAGGGAACTAATAGAAGTATTTCCCGTGACAGCATGTATTGCCTTGGCAAATAAATCTGCTACAGTTAGTACTTTTATTTTAGAGGATGTCTGCATAGTAGGAATGGTATCGGTGATGACCAATTCTGAAAGAACAGATTTCTCAATATTATCATAAGCCTTACCAGACAATACTCCATGGGTCGCAATGGCCCTAACGGACGATGCTCCTTTATCCATGATGATTTGGGCTGCTTTGCACATTGTGCCTGCAGTATCTACAAGGTCATCAATCATGACTACATCCTTTCCTTCCACGTCTCCTATCAACTGCATCGAAGCTACCTCGTTGGCTCGTTTTCTGTGCTTGTCACAGACAACCATTTCTACCTCAAAATGCTTGGCATATGATCTCGTTCTTCCTACTCCCCCCACATCTGGTGAGGCAAAAATTAGATTTCCTAGATCCAAGCTTTTCAAATAGGGCACAAAGATAGCAGAACCATTTAAATGATCCAAAGGAATATCGAAGAATCCCTGAATTTGGCCAGCGTGAAGGTCACAGGTCATTATCCTATCAGCGCCAGCAGAGGTGATCATGTTGGCGATAAGTTTGGCAGCAATACTGACCCGAGGCCTGTCCTTACGATCTTGACGCGCATAGCCAAAATAAGGGATTACAGCACAAACCTTGTAGGCACTTGCTCTTTTGGCAGCATCAATCATCAAACATAGCTCTAACAAATTATCCGCTGAAGGATTGGTAGATTGAATCAGAAAGACATTACAACCTCTAATAGATTCATTGTAACTGGGGGACATTTCGCCATCACTAAATTTAGCTAAGGTTAAGTCTCCGAGTGCCTGACCATAAGCTTTGGCAATACTTTGCGCCAATAGTGGCGTATTAGAACCTGAGAAAATTTTGGTCTCGGGCATGATGTTATATTTTTAGGTGGTTTTTGTTCAAAGGAAAAGCAAATGTAATAAAAAATTGACGGTTACCTTTTCTAGCCAACAATAAAACAAAGGTATTTTTTTTCTTTTCTATTCCACCCAGAGCGTATAATTAGTTAACTAAAGTGTTATTAAATCAAGGTTTTCTATTAGGTAATCCATTTCTACCTGAATCTTTTTGCCGGTGATAAATAGGTCTTCTTCTTGGTTTTTTTGCTTTCCTATTTGATCGGTAAGTTGCAATAAAACAAAGAATCCAGTTGTTCCAGCAGAACTGTTGAGTTTTTTACTGATTTCTAATAATGAAGGTAAATCCTTATTTGCTATGGCATCATCTAGGCTGGCCTTATTTTCCAACAAATTTGAAAGTGCGATTTTTATTAGCGCTATTCCAATCTCCTTGTCACCGTCGAATAAGTTTAATAGGTGGATTTTATCAAAATGTTTAGTTATAATGTTCGTTTTTTTTGCTTTTGGTACCTGCTCATCCAATTCCTGTTCGTTTGGCATCAAGAGTTTTATGATTCTTTCTGTCAATTTTCCCTGAACCAGAGGTTTGCTAATGTAATCGTTCATTCCAGCCTCGAGACATCTTTCTTTTTCTCCTTTAACCGTACCGGCAGTTAAAGCGATAATTGGGACCTCCGTGGCATGATCTATTGTTCTAATTGCTTTAGCCGTTTCGTATCCATTCATTATAGGCATTTGAATGTCCATAAGGATAAGGTCTGGTTTATTTCTAATGACATACTCATAAGCCATAAGCCCATTTTCTGCTTCAATAATGTTTATTGTTGGACTTATTTTTGATAAAATTATTTTGGAGAGCTTCATGTTAACCGGATTATCCTCAGCGATAAGGATATTGAAATTTCGGTTGGTAAGAAATTCCAAATTCTTTTCAGAATTCTCCTCAATATTGGAACCCTCAATAAATTCTGCGTTTTTGAGCCTACTGAATAACTGAGCCATCTGATGATTTTTAATCGGCTTAATTAATCTATGGTGAACATTAAGGCTTGATAGTTTGTCCCTTTCCAGGTCATTGTCGTTGGAGCTAGAGAGCAAGACTATCGGGACTTGTGCGATGGATTGGTTTTTTAATGAGCGAATTTTCTCGATTGTTTCTGTCCCAGTTAAAAATGGCATACGAAGATCCATTAGAATTAAATCTACCGGCCATTCATTTTCTAAAAGCTTAAGCCCTTCTAATCCATTGCTGGCTTCTAGGCATTTAATGTTTCTGATTTCTAAGATTTCCCTAACCAGATACCTGTTTGTTTGATTGTCGTCAACTACCAAAACTTTTATTAGCCCATGGTTTTCTGTAGCGTCTACCTTCTCGCCCTCTTCACACAAAAGGTCAATGTCGAAATAAAAGAGGCTTCCTTTATTTTGTTCGCTTTTTAATTCCAGCTTGGTTCCCATCAAGCCCAGCAACTTGTTAGAAATAGTAAGTCCGAGTCCTGTGCCACCAAATTTCCTTGTAGTACTTGCATCCTCCTGAGAGAAAGCATCAAAAATTTTGAGTTGATTTTCTTGAGAGATGCCTATTCCTGTATCCTTAACAGAAAAACGGAATTTTAATGGTCTATTATTTCGAATTTCTTTATCCAAAACTTCAACTTTTAATTCCACTTCTCCTTTTGGAGTGAATTTTATGGCATTTGTTAATAGGTTCACCAAAATCTGCCTAAGCCTTACATCATCTCCCATTACAAATCGAGGCAAATGAGGAGAAAGGTTTAATATTAGTTCCAATCCCTTCGAATGCGCTTGGTAATTGATGATATCAGCCACCTGAGTTCCCAATTCAAAAATATCTACTTTATCAAGGGCCAAATCCATTTTTCCAGCTTCAATTTTAGAGAAGTCAAGAATGTCGTTGATTAAATCTAACAAGGAATGAGCTGAATGGTAAACTGTCTTCATGTATTGAAGCTGCGTTTCAGACAATGGCGTTTTCATTAGCAAATCAGAAAACCCTATTACACCGTTAAGAGGTGTTCTGATTTCATGGCTCATATTGGCTAGAAAATCAGACTTGGCCCTATTGGCATTTTCCGCGCTTTCCTTGGCTTCATTGAGTTGGGTGTCAAATTCTTTTCTGGCACTAATGTCCTGATAGGTCCCATACATAAGTGAGGGTTTGCCTTTATGGTCCCAAGAAAAGACTCTTCCAACTTCAAATACCCAAACCCAATGACCAGCTTTGTGTTTTACTCGGAGTTCACATTGGTAAACATCAGTTTTTTTATTGAAGTGATTCTCTAATGCTTTTTCTTTTTTAACCAAGTCATCTGGAGGACATAATTCATTCCAGTCTTTCTGGAAAAGAATGGTTTCGTCATCTTTATCGTAACCTATGATTTCCCAAAATCTTCGATTAACTAAGATTTGATCTGTTTCCATGTTCCATTCCCAGGTCCCCGTATTGGTACTGGTGATAATGGCATTGAGTCGTTTGCCGTTTTCTAATAATGCAAGCTCTGCCCTTTTTCTTTCACTGATGTCATTGGTGATGCCTACCATGCCTATAACTTCACCAGTTTCTGTTTTTAACGGTAATTTGGAGATGAGGCAGAACTTCTTAACTCCGTTCCGTTGTTCTAGTACTACTTCTTTATTAATTATAGATTTACCATCTTTAATAACCGCCTCATCCTCGATTTTCGATGCTCTTGCCGTTTCGCTATTAAATAAGTCTTCGTCTTTTTTTCCTAAAATTTCATTTTCATCTGAAAACCCTATGTATTCCAGTTCCTTTTGATTGATCAGGGTTTTTTCATACTTGGTGTTCTTGGTGTAAATGTTTATTGGAATATTGTCAATAATAGTTCTTAAAAGAGATCTCTCTTCATTTATAGATATTGAAGCGGCCTCAAGTTCTTCATGGGCTTTTAGGGATTCAGAAATATCTATTCCATTGCATAGGACGAATGGCTGCCCATATTTTGGTTCAAATAATACATTGTTTATTTGAAAAGTAACCACCTTTCCAGACTTAGCGGTAAGTCTGGAAATCCCATTGAATCCTTTATCGGACTGGACCTTTTTTTCGTAATTATTATGTAGCTCTTTGTTCGCCGCTAAGTCAGACATATTCATGTCTAATAGCTCTTCAATAGTGTATTCTAAAATCCTTACACCTGAGTGATTTATGTGTAATATTTTTCCATTAAGGTCATGTTTTACCATTAAACCTTGGGTGTTATCGAAAAAATCCTGGTATTCTTTTATCCTATCTACCGCTTTTATTTCATCTTTTTTATGAAGACTAATGTTATTTACTATGCAAAGGACGTCATTGTCGGATAAGTGCATTTTCTCGAAACTAACCTGATACCATTCTATATTGCCATCAATTTCAAGGTTGTACTCTTTCTGCTGTTTTTGTTCGGTTTTAACAGCATGTCTAAATAATTTCTCGAACAATTCTACCAGATCCGAGCGAAAGCCTACCTCACTTATTTTCTTATTTAAAAATACATGAGGTGGAAATTTTAAACGGTCTACGTTGGCAGTAAAATAATCCCTAAAAATTAAATCTTTGTCAATTAGAAAAACAACGTCTCCTACGTTTTTAAGAACATCTCCTATTTTTTGATTGAAGGAACTAAGATTGTGGTTTTTTAAGCTTAAATCAATTTGCTTTTTTATTTCTGTAGAAAAAACCTCTAGCGTTTTTTTTTGAATATCCTGAAGCTTATTAGGCTTGTGATCCATAACACATAAAGTACCAATCGGTGTGCCATCACTGGAAAGAATCGGAAAACCTGCATAGAATGCAATAGTCTTGCCCTCTAATTCAATCGGACCATTTAATAAGCTGGATTCATTAGAGAGATCAGGTATTTCTAAAACCCCTGTTCTTGATATGAAATGAAAATTTTCAGATTGTTTTCTTGACACTTCTTTTATTGTCAAACCTACTTTTGATTTGAACCAAACCCGATCCTGATCTAATAGGGTTACCAATACTATTGGTGTTTGACAAGTCGCCGCAACTAATGCTACTAAATCGTCAAAAGATATATCAGATAAGACGTTCATTAACTGAACAGCATTTATTGATTTTGACCAATAAGGGTTCTTTTCTGGATCTTTGTAAATAGGAGTGCTCATTACGGATAAATTACCATCAATTAAAGGGTGATTTTAAAGAAAATTACAAGTATTTCCTAAAATTTACCCTCAAATTTTCATGGTTTTGTCGTGGTAAAATCCATCCTATTATCCGATAATCAAAATTAATCATTCATATGACATTTTTCATTATTCAAAAGCTCAATTTTTGAAAATAAAAGAAATCATTGATACCGAGAGAAAAATTTCCTTCATTGATAATGTGTTGTTGATAACACAAACAAAATCAAAAAAATATTTTATTTAGAACGTGATTAAAAAGTTAGCTATGCCTTTTTTACAACTGTTCAAAAGGCATTAAATATTGGGATACAAGGGGGTGATATATATATGAAAACACGATTTTACTGGACAATTTAAAAATGGAGTAAGAAAGAAATTGATTTTTAATTTAATCTTAAAATGTTAATAAATGATATCTTTGAGAAACCATATCCTTAATAAAATTTAGCACAATTTCATGAAAATATTCCTTAAGAAATTATTTACGCCCAATTCCCTACAATTTATAGTTGCTATTTTCTTTGCATTGTTTTTTGCTATTCAGGGGCATGCACAAAAAGGGAGAAGCTTAAAGATCATGGCTTATAATATTCATCATGCCAATCCTCCATCTAAACCTGACTTTATTGATATTAATGCAATTGCGAAGGTAATAATGGATGCCAATCCAGACCTGGTTGCCTTGCAGGAGGTGGACGTGAATACCAAACGTTCAGGAGTTAACCTTAATCAGGCAAAGGAGTTGGCGAGGCTAACTGGGATGAATTTTTATTTTGAGCCCTCTATACCTTTTCAGGGTGGTGGTTACGGCAATGCTATACTCTCTAAATTCCCCATTGAAGAAAAGGCTTTTTATTCTTTATCGGCAGAAGAAGGAACCGAACCCAGAGCTGTTTTGACCATTCAAGTTACCATACCTGGAAAGCAGAAAGTGAAATTTGCATCTACTCACTTAGACTTTAGTGTAAGTTCAAATACGGCTCGACAGGCCAAAGATTTGATTGACTATTACAAAAAGGAAAAGTTGCCTGTAATTATAGCTGGTGATTTCAATGCAGTGGCCGGTTCTGAAGCTATAGCGACAATGGACAGCGGTTTTACAAGAACCTGTACTGGAAATTGCCCCCCAACCATACCAGTAATCAATCCAAAAAAAGCGATAGATTTTATTTATTTCAAATCAAAAAAAGGTTTCAAAGTAATCCATCATGAAGTGATCTCAGAAACTTATGCCTCCGATCACTTACCTATTTTTGCAATTTTATCTTACTGAGACCTTTTATTTTGGAAGCACGATCAATTAAATATGCAATATTTATAGGATTCTCAGGAAAATTCGTACTTTAACTAAGCTTATTATTAGAGATAATAATAGGTTTTCTTGATTTTACCAATGAGTAGATCTCCATCCTTGTAGCAGAGCAATTGCATAGGATTTGAATTTAAAGAAGCCTTTTAATAGAATTTTATTTATGAAGCTAAGGATCTATTTAGCATGCTATCTCAGTTTTGCCTGTTCCATACCAGATGGTAGCCTTGCAATCCAAAAGGAAATGCAGAATTTCAGAGTGTTGGGTTATCTCTATGTGGATGAGAACATAAAAGAGGAAGTAGACAAAGTGCTTTGGGATTCTTATACAGACATAAATCTTGCATTTGTACAGCCAGATTCAAATGGCAATTTCTTAAATAAAAGTGGATATGAATATTTGGTAGAAAAAGCACACTTGAATGGTGTTAGGGCTTTCATTTCCATAGGTGGTGGTGAACCTCCTGAATACCTGGCAAAGCTCATGAAAGTTGAATATAGGAGCCAATGGGTCAGGGGAATAGTGGATTTGGTGGATAGCTTTGAATTTGATGGGGTAGATGTAGACTTAGAAAATGCACTGATAAATAATGATTATGCCCCATTTGTCGAGGAGCTTCATCAAGCTTTGAAGGCATCAGGTAAGTTGATGACTGCCGCACTCGCAAGTTGGAATGGAAACAAAATCTCTAAGGAAACCATGGAGCTGTATGACTTTATTAATATTATGTCCTATGACGAAACAGGGCCATGGGACCTAGATTATATCGGACAACATGCTCCTTATGGGATGGCTCAAAACGACATCCAGTACTTCCATGAAGTAAGAGGCATTCCTACATCAAAATTATTACTTGGACTACCTCTATACGGTTATGGTTTTGGGCCTGGAGTACCCACAAGTTTAAAGTATAAACATATAATTGAGGCTTATCCAAATGCCTATAAACAGGATAGCATAGTCTCCAGTGAGGGCGGAATTTTTTATTACAATTCTCCAGACCTAATCCGCAGGAAAACAAAATTAGCCTTGGATTCTAAATTAGCAGGGGTAATGGTCTGGCACATATCTGCTGATTCGGAGGGGCCTAATTCCTTATTAAAAGTGATTAATGACACCTTGTGAAACACAATAAGACCAAAAACTAAAATAACAATTTAATGGATTTAAAAATAGCCTCAGCCCAATTTGAAAATAAAAGTGGGGACAAGGTTTACAACCTTAACTTGATAGATGAATTAAGTAAAAAGGCAGCACAAGAAGGCGCCGATATTGTTGCTTTTCATGAATGCTCAATTACAGGTTATTCTTTTGCACGTAACCTAAATAAGGAACAAATGTTGGAGCTGGCTGAATTTGTTCCTGATGGACCTAGCATTCAACAGCTCATTAAAATAGCTAAAAAAAACAATATCACCATACTGGCAGGCCTGTTTGAGAAAGATAAAGATGGGCAAATTCTCAAATCCTATGTATGTGTAGATCAAAATGGCCTTCAGGCCAATTTTCATAAACTGCATCCATTTATAAATCCAAATATTAAACCAGGCTCAAGCTATTGTGTTTTTGACTATAATGGTTGGAAATGTGGTATATTGATATGTTATGACAATAATGTTGTAGAGAATGTAAGGGCGACATGTCTTTTGGGAGCCGAAATAATTTTCATGCCTCATGTTACCATGTGTACCCCTTCTACTAGGCCTGGTGCTGGATTTGTAGCCCCTGAGCTATGGCACAATAGAAAGAAAGACCCAACTTCATTGAGGTTAGAATTTGATGGGATGAAAGGAAGGCAATGGCTTATGAAATGGCTTCCTGCCCGCGCTTATGACAATGGTATTTATGTGGTTTTCTCCAACCCGATCGGTATGGACGATGACCAGCTGAAGAATGGCTGTTCAATGATCCTAGATCCTTTCGGAGATATCATTGCTGAATGTAGGAAACTCGATAACGATGTGGTTATTGCAGATTTGTCAAGAGAGAAACTTAAACTGGCTGGGGGTTATCGCTATAGGAATGCCAGAAGACCAGCTCTTTATAAGGATATTATAGGACAGGAACATAATGCCACCCAGAAGGTGGCCTGGCTAGGCAAAGAAGATCAATAAATATGGAAAAGCAAGTTCCGGAATGTTTTTATAGACTGAGCGTTAAAGCATTAATTCGTGATGAAGAAAATCGGTTTTTACTGGTTAGGGAAGACAATGGTTTTTGGGAGTTACCAGGAGGAGGGTTGGATTTTGGGGAGTTTCCTTTGGACGGGCTTAAGAGAGAAATTTGGGAGGAAATGGAATTGAAAACCAACCACATTTCCACTCAACCAGCCTATTTTTTCACAGTGAAAAACCACAATAATGTATTCATCGCCAATGCGATGTATGAAACCCGTTTAGAGAGTTTTGATTTTGTTTCTACAAACGAATGTAAAGAAATTCGATTTTTTTCACCTGATGAAGTATTTGCAGAAAAGTGCGTTTACCCAAATGTGATCGCCTTTGCTGAACTGTATCAAAAAGAACCGTTAAACCATTGATCTACTTACTAAATGATGGATATTTCATGTTTAATGAAATCCCCAAAAAATAGAGAATCCTATTAGCAGCTTTAATTTTTTAGCTGAAACCACTTCATAACCAAGAATTGATTATTACCTACTACAATCTTCCAACTTTTTAAATGTCCTAATGCCTTGATTTTATTTGGATTACACCTTGTTTCAGTAAATGGAAGGCGAAACTATGGGTCAATTTATTACCTAATATAGGATAAGTCTGGTATTTATAAATCCCTGCATTTTTGGATTAATTATAGTATTTTGCACTTCTGAACCGCCCAGAAGCCTATTAACTTTATTCAGTATGCCCCGGAAGATGATTCTTCCGGTATTTAAAAGAAAAACATGAGAAATAGTCCCAACAGAAGAAATTTTTTTAAAAAATCAATTGTACTAGCCGGCGCATTTTCATCAGGAAGCTTGTTTAACGAACTTCATGCGAAAGACTTTGAAGATAAAGCCATTATTTATAAAGATCTAAGTGCTGCGGAAATTGCAAGTAATGAGGATTATTGGTCGTTTATTCAACAGGCTTATCCAGCAAGTTCTTCACCTATATTAAACCTTAACAATGGAGGCGTTTCCCCAAGTCCCCAACTGGTTCTTGATGCGGTAGACCGGTACAGTAAAATGTCCAATTTGGCACCATCCTATTATATGTGGCGGATTTTGGACCAAGGAAGGGAGCCTTTAAGAGAGAAACTTGCGCAATTGGGGGGCTGTGACCCTGAGGAAATAGCAATCAACAGAAATGCAACAGAAGCCCTTAATACCGTTATCCATGGTTTGGATCTGAATAAGGGAGATGAAGTCATCGGAAGTATTCAGGATTACCCTAACATGATGAATGCCTGGAAACAGCGTGCCTTGAGAGAGGGGATCGTGTACAATCAATTGTCTTTCGATTTTCCAATAGAAGATGAAGATTTTATTGTGGACATGTACCGGCAAGCGATTTCTCCAAAAACCAAAATAATTCATGTTACTCATGTGATCAACTGGGTAGGACAAATCATGCCGGTCAAGAAAATCTGTCAGATGGCGCATGAAAGAGGGATAGAAGTAGTAGTGGACGGAGCACATTCTTTTGGTTTGCTGGATTTTGACATTCCAGACTTGGAGGCAGATTACTTTGGTACTAGCCTTCATAAGTACCTCTCCGCACCTATAGGGACAGGTATGATGTGGGTGAAAAAAGAGCATATTTCTAAAGTTTGGCCTTTATTCTGTGACCAGGATCCGACCAGAGGAGACATCAGGAAATTTGAGACGTTAGGTACCAGAAGTTTTCCAATAGAACAGGGGATTGGTGAAGCGATAAACTTTCACAATGGAATAGGGAGAAAGCGCAAAGAAGAGCGAGCGAGGTATTTGAAAAACTATTGGGCAGAGAAGGCCAAGGAAATCCCAGGGGTAAACATTCACACTTCATTAAAAGATTCTTTTAGTTGTGTGATAGCCGGTGTATCCATAGACGGGATGACGCCAAGGGTGTTAGAAAGTACTCTTTTAAAAACCTATAAAATTCATACTTCACCTATCAGTTATGAAAACATAGATGTTGTCCGCGTTTCTCCTCATGTTTATACTAAGCCATCTGAATTGGACAGGTTAGTTAAGGCACTAGGTGAATTGGCAACGAAATAAAGTTGTAGAAATAATTTAATTAAATGGTGGAAAAAAATTATGACGCAATAGTCGTTGGTTCAGGCCCAAACGGCTTGGCGGCGGCTATTGTGGTCAATGATCTCAATGAATTACCCCAATCGAAAGCAATATTGTTTGATGTAAGTCCTAGAAATTTGCAAAAAATAGCCGGTGATCAATTTTCTAAATTGTATAAATGCCAGCTTGGTAGGTATAAGTATGGGGTGGGGATATTAATGCTGGTGTTCAGGACATTACTCAGATCTTTACCCGCCCGGCGATGAGGGTGTCTCCCTACAGGGCTTCTGCAAAAGGTATTTATATCTGCTCTTCATCTACCTCACCTGGTGGTGGAATGCATGGGATGTGTGGATTTTATGCTGGAAAGCAGGTGATTAAGGATTTATTTTGATGGTTGTTTTAGTGATTTGTTTATCTTTAAAAGATTATGCTTTTTAATATTTGAATCAGTTTTTGTGAAAAGTTCACTCCGTAATTGTAAAGTAATGCCCTATTTAAATATTGTATTTTTTTTTGCTATTGTAATTTTGCCATTTCAGGGGCTATTTGGGGCTGATTTAAAAGACATTGACTCCTTACTGCATGAATCGATGTCCGCTCAATATGATCAAAAGGAGATTGCAATCGCCCATGTAAAAATGGCAAAGGAGTTGGCTAAGGATCTTGATGATCCCAAATTAATGGCTCGTATAAATAATCAGGAAGGTACTGTTTACTATATTTCAGGTGATTACGAACTCGCGCTTAGAAATTTTTTGGAGGCTTATGAATACGCAATTAGGGTTAATTCCATTCCTGAGAAAGTATATGCGATGAATGGGAGAGCACTCGTTTTGATGGTGGAAAGAGAGTTTGATGTGGCGAAGGATTTATTTGAGGAGTGTATACGGATAAATGCCACAAATAACGACAGTGTAAAACTAGCAAAAAATCATTTTAATTTGGGGATTCTTTATAATGAACAAAAAGACCTTGATGAATCAATGAGGCAACTAAATACAGCGCTGGATTTTTTGACAAATTACCCGAAACAAGGTTTGAATTTAATGGTCAATAATAGAATGGCCAAGGTTTATCATGAGATGGGGGAGTATGAGAATGCCCTGGTCAAGTACAATGTTGTTTTACAAGATAGCCTCTCCCTTACGAATTGGGAAAAAACATTTGCCCTCACTGGCTTGGCTCAATTGAAGTTTGAAACTGGGCATACTAAGGAAGCATTGGCACTCGGGAAGGAAGCATTTAATACGGCTAAGATTCATGGAGCAAATTGGGATTTACAAAAAATCACAGAACTTCTAAGTGTTATTTACAAAGAAGAAGGGTTATTCCAGAAAGCGTATTATTTTTTGGAGTTAAGCCAATCCTATAGGGACAGTCTTTATAATGAAGAAAAAAGCAGGCAAATTGCAAGGCTTCAGTTGAAAATATCTCAAGTAGAAAATGAAAAATTAAGAGCCGAGAGTGAAAAGGACCAGACTACTTTAAGGCAGAACAACAGACTCTTCATCTTTCTTACCCTTCTAATATTTTTTCTTGGGTTTACCATTTATTTTTACCGCAAAAGCATAAAGCTAAAGGAGAAGTTTAATAATTCTCTGAAGAAGAAAAACAGGGCGATTCAAAAAAACAAAAACCTCATTGACCAACAAAACAAAAATTTAATCGAAATAAATGCCGTTAAGACCAAGCTTCTTAGTGTTGTCTCCCATGATCTGAGGTCTCCCATTACCTCAATAAAGCAACTTTTAGAAATGAGAGGTAAAGGTTATTTTACCAAGGAAGATGAAAACGAAGCCTATGACCACCTGACAATCCAGATTCAAAATACCGAGACAATGCTAAATGATCTACTAGAATGGGCAAACAGTCAGTTGGATGGTTTAAAATCAAATCCATCTACAGTGGTGCTTTCAGAGGTGGTTACTGAGGTTTTGTTGGGGTACAGTTTTCAGGCTAAAACAAAATTTTTAAATACGGAGCACCAAGAAAATCAAAGCATACAGATAGAAATCGATCGGGTTCAATTAAAGATTATCCTTCAAAATTTATTAGGAAATGCAATAAAGTTCACCCCCGAATATGGCACTATTAAAGTGTACTATGAAGTAAAGAATGCCTTTGTAATTTGTCATATTGAGGACTCAGGCGTCGGAGTTGATGAAAATTACCATGACTTGATCAATAGTGGGGATTACGCAAGAATTCCATCTATGATAGGTACATCCAATGAGAAAGGAACTGGTTTAGGTATTCTGCTGGTGAAGCAATTTCTTGACCTAAATGGAGGGAAGTTACAGATGGAAAGTGAGCCTGGACTTGGTACACACTTCATTTTGTACTTTAAGCGATAGTGGAATTGATTCATGCCCAACTCTAATCTGATCTTCTTTACTTCATGCGCCCTTCGGTACCGGTTTTTCCCAGAAAGGTAAGCAAGTCCGTAATAGGTTATTAGGCAATGAACATGCGAGCAAGTAGTGACAACGCCTTCGTCATGCTTTAAAAAAGGAGCAATTGGATTTGCACATTACCCATGGTTCTGGGCATTTGATTGTTGATTTGAGTAATTACCATACGGGGGGTATCCACTGCAGGTCTTTCCACACCCACTGATTCACCCAGAAACAATAGGCATTGGGGTCGGGTAGAGAAAAAATGGTATTAGTTACCTCTATTGGCATTACGTTTTTTAAGCTCAAGTTTCTTTTAACCATGAAAATTGGTGCAGTTCTAATTCCGAAAGTTTGACGGTTTTCAAAAAGGGTATTGCGTAGCTTTATAGAAGTGTATTTTAAGTTAAATTTGTTTCGAATACGTTAATATTTATTAATTCTGATTTCATTTGTTTCCATAAGGAGCTATTTTTTTAATCTTGGAGTTGTAATCCTTTATTATAAGTTTATCGTTACTTACTTTTGTTGCTTTGCCCCGAATGCTGCAATTGGATCTCCAAAATCTGTATTTAGTTTTTCAATCCAAATTAATCGGTTCATTGAAAACTTTGTTATAGTCCCCTTTTAGGGAATGAAAATTAGTTGTAAAATGATTTCATGGCAGGATAGAATGTTTAATTCAAATTTCGGGTTTTAATATTGAAGTAATTATTAATCACCAAATCAAATACAATGAATAAGAAAGAGATAACACTTAGGATGATTGCTGACAGGGAGTACGAAACCGTTAATCCTGAAGGGAATAAAGTTCAAATGGACATGTACAATGGGGAAGACAAGAAAAATCAAAGCCCAATGGAGTTATTGCTATCTGGATTAGCTGGATGTTCGGCTGTTGATGCGGTCCTGATGATGAAAAAGAAAAGAAAGCTTGTTGAGAATTTTGAAATAAAGGCTGAGGGATTAAGAAATGAAGGAACACCTGCATTCTATAAGTCAATTCACTTGCATTTTATTCTAACCTCCCCTGATGCGACAGAATTGGAGTTTGAAAAAGTTATTAAGCTGGCGGTAGAAAAGTATTGTTCAGTTGCCTCAAGTCTGAAATCAGACATTACTTATTCCACGGAAATAAAAAAGGCTTTATGAGGGTAGTTAGAGAGAGCAGTAAAGAAGGAATCAGAATCAGCTTATTTGAGTGGAACAATAAGTATATACTAAAATTCGAGGCTGGTAATTTAGAACAAACTTATAAGGTTCCAGCGATGGATGTCCTTGAAGAAAAAGATTTAGATACCTTAACGGAGGGGGATTTTTACCAAGAAGTGAAAAAAAGGTTTGATGAAATGCATCAATCACTTCAAATTGCTACAAAAAATTTCTAAATTTGTCTTAATTTAATTATTTAAAGATGAAATATTTATTTTTTGTATTGATTTTGATATTTTTGTTATCTTCTTCTTGTCAATCGGATGTTAATGCGCCGATTGATAATCATTTATTATTATTAGATTCTATAATTCGAATTGTTGAAGCTGAATTATCTCCTTTAGAAGATGATATTACGAAATTAGCAGCCTTTTCAACTTTTTTATATGAACAGGAGTATAATAAATCATTACCAGTACAAAATTTAAATTCAAATAAATATGTAACACTTCAGAATGGTTTTATCTACAACCCAAATCCAGAAAGAGAGGTAAGTACTGTTTTTGTCTCTCTCTCCTCAGAAAATAAAGATTTATCCATCAAGGAGGTGTATTTGACAGAACAGATGGATAGTGTATTTAAAAGTATTATTGAAAATCGCCATTTGGTGAGTCAGGTTTACTTTAATTCAACTAATAGATTCACCAGGCTATATCCTTCCAATGATTTGAATACGATTGATCCTGCTATTGACCTTACGTCATTTAATTTCTTTTACCTTGGGGATGCACTCAGGAATCCAACAAGGAAATCAGTTTGGGTAGAAGAGGTTTATGTTGATCCTCTAGGAAAGGGTTGGATGCTTTCATTGATTCAACCTGTGTATTTTGAGGATGAGCTAAAAGGTGTTTTAGGTTTTGATATAACAATATTGGATCTGATGCGTAAATTCTTAAACAATTCAGATAAGAAATTAATCATTATAGATGGCCAAGGTAGCATTGTAGCAGGAGGGGAAGAGGTCATTAAAGCGCTAAATATGCCCCCACTTAAGAATCATGCTTATATTCAAACGGTTAACTCGGAAAGCTTCCGAAAGGAAGACTTTAATCTGTATAAAAGTAAAAGCAAAGAGATTCGTAGAATGGCCTCTAAATTTTTATTGGAGAAAGTGAGTTATCAAAGCTTTGAAATGCAAGGTAAAGTATTCGAAGCTTACAGTAGGAAAATGGATGTTTTGGGCTGGTACTTATTAGATATTCATGACGAATAGAAATTATAATCAAGACGATGATGTACAAGTGCCAGCTAAGCCAAAGAGGCTTTGGTGGCTGATAGGACTTGGGTGTGGCGCGATTTTAATCACCCTGACCTTGGCCCTATTTTTTTATAAATCCATTTCCAATAACCAGATAAACAATCGAAATTTTTTTCTAAACAAACAACTCGAATTTGCAGCAAATGAAGCGCAAGGTTACCTAAACAATCTAAATGAGGATTTAATCTTTTTTGCCAACAGTCAGGAAGTCAATGCACAGAAAAAGACAACGATTGGTACCGCTAGGGAATTAGATGAACTAAGGGCTAGAAAATTGCTGAACAATTACATGGATTTGATCGATACTCTCATTGTAAGAAAGGGAGATTTCGAAAAACTGTATAGTGTTAATGAATTGGATCAGCTGAATGTCAATTCATCGAAAACGAGTCTGATCGAGCCTAAGCATACAAATGAAAGTTTCAAAGTGGTATCAGATAAAGGAGATGTTGAAATTATTATCAAACTAAATCTCAATAAGTATTTCAATAGGCTTTTAGATAACTATTACCTGGGATCAAATACATATAAATTGGTCTATATGGACAATGGTTTTTTCAAGATCAATGAAGAAGGCCAGGTATTTTTTCTAGACGAGTCTTTTAAGACTAAAATCATTGATGAAATTGATGGAGGTATAAGAGGCGATTATTCTGGTTTTATTTCCGGTACTATTGATGCTAAAGCAAAAGAATTTCTTCTCGTACAGTACCCATTTAAATTGGTGCATTTGAATGAAAACTATGCCTTTGCTTTTGCTCAGGAAAAGACCACCATTGATTCAGCTATCTTCGAAAATTACTTTCACTTGTTTTTAGTTTTATTTGCCTTGTTGGCTTTAGTAATCCTTTTTATCTATAAATACTTTAAAATCACAAGTGAGAACAATCGGTTTCTTGAGGAGAAATCCAGGCATCTTAACCAACTTTTAAAACAACAAACCATACTGCTTCAACAGTCTAAAGGATTTATCTACTACCAAAATGCAGAGGATACAATTTATAAGGTTAGTGAAAATGTGAAAGAGGTGTTGGGCTTCCAACCCAATGAATTGGTAAAGCAAAACCTAAGTAATTTTATAATTGGAGGCAGCGAAGATTTTTCTGAGACAAGAGGGGATTGCATTGAGCAGAAAAAAGAGGTTTACGCGTATGAATTTAACTCTGAAAAGAAAAATGGGGAATCCATTAGGGCGAGGATTTTCGAGAAATTAATCTACAAAGAAGATTTAACTTTTGAAGGTTCAGTAGGGATTTTTACTGATATCAATGATAAATACAAAGCGGACCAGGAATTGGTTAAAAGTGAAAACAGGCTTCGGTCAGTGTTAAATTGTTTGCCGGATATAATTTTCATATACAATAACGAAGGAATATACCTTGACTATTATGTTCAACATGAAGAGTTGTTATTTGCTTCTCCTGAAGAATCCATGGGCAAGAAAATAGATGAGGTGTTATCTGGTCAGGCAGGTGAAAAGGCCATGCGCGCATTTAATAAAGTCATTTTGACGGGCAAAATGCAAACCGAGGAACTTGATTTACTTCTTGATATTGGTAGAAGATATTTTGAGGTGAGGTTTTTTAAATTGGATGAAGACCGGGTAATTTCTGTAGGGCGGGACATTACAGGTCAAAGGCTTTGGGAAAGAGGACTTAGTGAAGCCAAAGAAGCAGCTGAATTGGCAAATAGAGAAAAATCCAGCTTTTTGGCCAATATGAGCCATGAGATCAGAACCCCGTTAAATGGTCTATTGGGAATAACAGGGCTGCTGTTCAAGACACCATTGTCAACAAAGCAACATGAACTACTTTCTATCATTGGAGATTCTGGTGAATCACTTTTAAACATAGTTAATGATATTCTTGATTACTCAAAAATTGATGCGGGTAAAATGGAATTGGATCCTGTAGCGATGAACTTTGCTTCTGAAATGGAGAAAATTGTCAATGTCTTTTCAGGGATGGCAATCCAGAAATCTTTAAAAATTAATTTAGAAATAAAAAAAAGTGTTCCCAGGACCATTATTCTAGATAAAGATAAACTGGCTCAGATCTTTTTCAATATCATTGGGAATGCCGTCAAGTTTTCTAAAAAAGGTGGCCGTATTGATATCGCTATTAGTGGTGAATTTATTTTTACCCAAAACCTAATACTGACATGTACAGTAAAGGACAATGGAGTAGGCATCTCCCAGGATAAGATCCCTCAATTGATAAAACCTTTTACGCAGGCAAGTGAGGCTTCAAATGGTGATTATAAAGGCACAGGTTTAGGTCTTGCCATCGCCAATAAGCTAATTGAGTTAATGGGAGGTGTGCTCCACATTGAAAGTGAAATTGATCAAGGATCTACCTTTACCTTTGCGCTTATTTCTCTAGCCAGTGAAGAGGAGTTAACCATTTCAAAAAGCACTTCACATGCAGCTGAAAATCTAGCCATTGAAAATTTGGCTGATAATCATCCCCTTGAAATTTTGCTTGTCGAGGACAATGACATAAATCTGAAATTCATGGTTATGCTTTTATCGCAAATGGGCTATACTCCTGACGTCGCTTTAAATGGAGTTGAAGCAATAAAAGCGGTGGAAAAAAAGAAATTTGACCTGGTTTTTATGGACAATCAAATGCCTAGAATGAATGGAATGGATGCCACAAAAGTAATCAGAACCATGCCAAATGGTAAGAAAATGATGATCATTGGTTTGTCAGCGAGTGTGTTCAAGGAAGATATCAAACTGGCGATGAACATCGGAATGAATGATTACCTGACCAAACCCGTAAGAATTCAACAGATCGTAGAGAGAATAAAGAAATGTATCTTGTTAAAAGAAAAGGCAGTTAAATAATCGTTTCTGTATCAAAGGACTCGAGATAGTCTGCAACTTTTTTCACAAACATTCCTCCTAATGCTCCATCTACCACCCTGTGGTCATAGGAATGGGACAAAATCATTTTGTGACGTATCCCTATCATATCCCCAGTTGGTGATTCTATCACAGCAGGTTTTTTAGTAATTGCTCCTACTGCCATAATGGCCACTTGAGGTTGTACTATGATAGGAGTCCCCATAATATTTCCAAATGACCCTATGTTTGATAGGGTATAAGTACCCCCCTTCAGCTCTTCTGCATTCAATCGGTTTTCTCTTGCTCTCAGTGCAAGTTCATTGATTTTTTTGGATAACTCAGCCAGGGTCAATCGATCTGCATTTTTGATTACAGGAACAATCAGGTTCCCATTTGCCAAGGCTACAGCAACGCCGATGTTGATGTTTTTCTTTTTAATGATTTTATCTCCTTCAACAGAAATATTCATCATTGGATAGTCTTTCAGGGCCTTAGCAATCGCTTGAATAAAAAACGGGGTAAAGGTGATTTTTTCGCCTTCTTTGGCTTGAAAATCATCTTTGATTCGGTTCCTATAAAACACGATATTGGTTAGATCGGCCTCCATGAATGAGGTGACATGCGCTGAAATGTTTTTCGAATCCAGCATCCTTTGAGCGATCATTTTCCTCATCCTGTCCATCTCCAGGATTTCATCATTCTGATCACTAGGAGAAGACACCAAAGGTGCTTTCCTTTTTGAAATATACGCTAAAATATCTTTTTTAGTAACCCTTCCACCTTTTGCACTTCCAGCTATTTCTGCTAATTCTGAAGAATTTACATTCTCTTGATTGGCAATACTTTGAACCAACGGGGAATAAAATCGTTTTTCCTCAATGCCTACTGGTTCTGTATTGGATTCTTTTCCTAGGATTATAGAAGTAAATTCGGGGACGTCCTGAAAAAGCTCTTTTCCATTTCCTGGAGAGGGCTTGTTCGGTAAATCAGTTGCCTTAGACTCCTCCATGTTTTCGAGTTTTACCTCTATAATGGCGATAGGCTTACCAACTTCTATTATTTCTCCTTCCTTGGCTAGGATCGTTTTTAAAACGCCAGAGTGTGTGGCAGGCACTTCAGTGTCTACTTTATCAGTAGCTACTTCAAGTACAGATTCATCTTGGTCTATTTGGTCTCCTTCTTTCTTTAGCCATGAAAGAATAGTGCCTTCCATAATGCTCTCTCCCATTTTGGGCATCACCATTTCCACTGTTGCCATAGCTTTTGCTTATTTTTTTAAACTCCCTAGCTATAAAACTAAAATTTAGTAGCTGGTTTACAAAAGGAAAATCCCTAAATTTTATTTTCTATTGTATAAGATTGTCTCTCTCAATAGGTTTAAAGAAGCGGTACTTGTCAATTGAATATTGATTAGCCGATCTTTTGTGAGCTGCAACATACGCGTCCAGCATTTTTCACCATCATGACAAGCGATCCACACCATTCCCACAGGCTTTTCATCACTTCCTCCTCCAGGACCTGCTACTCCACTTGTTGCCAGGCCATAGGTGGAATTGAATTTAAGCCTCACTTGTTTGCTCATTTCAATAACTGTTTCCTCACTCACGGCTCCTTTTAAAGCAAGTGTTTCAGGACTTACACCAAGCAAGTGCTCTTTAAAGGTGTTGTGATAGGGTGTAATTGATCCATTGAAATAATTACTTGCTCCCGGGATACTAGTAATAACGTGGGACAAATATCCTCCTGTACAGCTCTCCGCTATGGCAATGTTTTCATTTCTTTGATTCAACTCCTGACCCAATGCGGATGCAATTGTATCTGTATTATAACCATAAATGTATTTAGCGATTAAAGGTTCCAATTTTGCTATTTGTTCATCTACTTCCTTGACAATAGGAGGAAGTGACACTCCAAAACCAGTTAACCTCAGCTTCACTTCTCCCAATGATGGCAAATAGGCCAAGCGTATATGGGGAGGCAGTTGATCTTCCCAATCTGAGATGATATCTGACAACCAACTTTCACCAATTCCTATGGTCTTTACAAGCTTGTGATAGATAACAGGTAATTTGTATTTCTCTTTAATTTTTGGAATCACGGCATTTTCCATAAGGTACTTCATTTCGTGAGGTACCCCTGGCATTGACATCCAAACTGATCCATTTTCCTCAAACCACATTCCAGGTGCTGTGCCTACAGCATTTTGAATATAGGTACAATTGGAAGGTAAGTAAGCCTGACTTCGATTAGTGGGGGATAATTCTCTACCTCGGCTTTCAAAGAACTTGCGTACATCTTCAAGTGCATTAGGAAATAGCTTCATTGATGAATTGAAAAAATCTACTAGTACATTTTTCGTCAAGTCATCCTTAGTAGGTCCTAGCCCTCCAGTCATTAGGATAATGTCTGCTTTTTTTGAGGCTGATTTAAAAGCTTCAATCATTGCTTCCGAGTCGTCACCAATAGTGGTTTTCCTTACCACTCTCACCCCAATCTTGTCCATCTCTTCACTCAACCATTTACTATTGGTATCAAGGATTTGGCCATAAAGTAATTCATCGCCTATGGATATGATTTCAGCTGTAACAGGTTTATTCATGTGACAAAGTTTTAATCTTTCGGAAATTCAAAATTAAAAGTTTCCTAGTAGCAATCTTGAATAAGGAGTAAAAATTATAATTGAAATGATAAAAATATCACTCTAGGGAGTGGTTTTTCTTTTGTAGGTCACAAAAGCATAGTCAAATCGGTTATTCTCGTCTTTATTATGACTGCTAGTATCCGTAATCTCCCAGTTCTTAGTGTCAAATATAGGGAAGAAGGTGTCAGCATCTGGCATTGCATCTATTTCGGTAATGATCATTTCTTGGCTGTAGGGCAAAGCTAATTTATAAATTTCTGCCCCACCCAAAATAAAAATTTTCTCCAATTTTTTTTTCATTCCTATAGCAAGCGCTTCTTCTAAGCTATGGACTACTAGATGACCATCGGGAACGGTATAATTTAAATTACTTGTAATTACAATATGAACCCTGCCAGGCAAAGGTTTATTCAAAGATTCAAATGTTTTTCTACCCATGATCACATGGTGACCTGCTGTAGTGCTTTTAAAATGTCTAAGGTCCGCAGGAAGTCGCCAAGGCAAATCGCCGTTTAGACCTATAGCATTATTGGTCGCCTTGGCAACAATGATAGATGTAATCAATTTTGGTACAGGTGTTTATGGTTTATTAGTTAGCTGCTTTCATCGGGTTAGGATAGTCAGCTAATTTATAGCTTGTGCTTTGTGAATTGTCGATTTTTATTATTTTCATCTCTGAGGAACTTTCGTCCTCTTTGCTTTTAAAAGTCATTTCCATAATATTTCCTTCAGGGAAATTACCAAAAAAAGTACTGTTTTGCTCTTTCATTTTCTTAGTTACGAATGGACTGTTTTTACTCCAAAAGCCTTCCAGGCCTTCAACGGACTCTTCGCTTATCCAATACGTCCCTTCACCATCTTCAGACGCCATTCGAAATTCTTCGCAACTGTATCCATGAATGTCTTTTTTGTTGCCGGTTTTTTCAAATGTCATACTTTCGTAGGGTTGGTGGGCTGCAGTGTCAGCATAAGTATCAAGCATTCCACTCCAATCCATCCCAAATGCCATGCTTGATTTTTCCTCCTCATTCTCCATCAACATGACGGTGGCTTTATTTTTATGGTCCATGATAATAATGGACTTTTCATTTGCATCCTTTCTATCTGGATCAATGAATTCCATTCCAAAATAATCGGGATTCTCAGATAAAAAGGAATTGAATAACACTGGGTCTTCTTCTTTTCCCTTTTTACTAGTACTCTTGATCTCCATCACTGCCACGCCAGAAAAGTTGTATTCACTTTCCGTATCCACATTCATGTTTATGGAACCCATGATTTTAGAGATGTCATAAGACTTGCCTTGTTGGTTTGTGCTATCTCCATCAATGTTACCACTATCATAATCTCCGTAGAGGTTTTCGAAAGCCTTTTCAAGCTGCCTTTCCGTGGCTTTCTCCATTTGTTTAGCAACTGTCTTTTCTACAGCTCTAGATACACCTTGTGAGACACCCTCGGATGCAGCCCTTTTTAATTTTCTCAATAACTGACATTCGGCATCAAGACTTAAAAAGGACAGCGCAATTACCAATAAAAATAATGATTTAACTTTCATTTCATACTTAATTTTAGAGAACATTTAAAGTTATGAAATATTCATAAAAAGTCCTAAACAATATTTTTGTGTATGTAAAAACCTAAATATCAAGTATGTATTCAATTATACCAGCATTTTTACCCTTCGGTCTTGTGACTAAAAGAGGAACCTTATTGTTAGTTTGAATGAGCCTTTCTGCTAAGCTACCTATGAACAGTGCGGTGGCGGCTGTTCTTCCTTTGGCTCCTATAATAATTATATTTGCTTTTATTTCTTGCGCCTTGTTGATGATGTCTATGACTGGATCATCATCTTCATCTCTAGTGTATAGTGGGGTGATTTCATGCCCTTTAGTATCTATCTTTCGGATGAATTTTTTGTAGTTAACCTTCGCATGCATCAGCATGATATCACTAAACTCATCATAAGATTTTCCTGTGAAATGATAACCAGAAGGAACAGAGAAAACATTTTGGCAAATAATTTCTGATTTCCCGTCGTATTTTTCTGTTATTTCAATGGCTTCCTCCATTGCGTCTTTGGAATAGTCTGAAAAATCACTAGGGACAAGTATTTTTTTAATTTTTGGGAGACTGTTTTCTGGGACAATTAAAAGAGAGCAGGAGGCTCTTCTTGCCAACCGCTGAGTAATAACGCCTGACCCATTGATGGTTGTTTTCTTCCCGACAAGAATTAAATCAGCGGATTTTTCACTGGCCAGTTTGAGTATTTTTTTTGAAAGTTGCCCTTCCCTTACTACAAAGGTTGTACTTATATTCAAATCTGGATCTAGGTTTTCTTTTACAACCTGTTTCATCTGACTTTTTCGTTCCTCTACCATATTATCGATAAGGTTTGGGAACTCAGCCAAAACATCTTTAGGAATACTTAAGTTTCTAATGATATTTGTAAAGTAAATTTTTTTGGACTGGTTGCTCTTCGCTATAAAGGTGGCAAATTTCACGAGCGTTTTGTCCATCTCTGATTGATCAAGGCAAACAATTATTTTTTTGATTTGATACATTATGTAAAATAATTATAGATTCTATCCGATAAAAGCTGTTTAACCTGAATATGTAATAGGATTCGTGATAGCTTTTTCCAGTCCTTGTCTGGAAGTGATTCTGTCATGGAATAGCGTCCTACCGCCTATTTCTATTTTTTCTATTTTTGACGTCTAACTTTAATTGCCTACAATTTTTAAATTAGCAAAATAATTTCTTAATACAATTTTTTGCTTTCTCTTTTTGGAAAGATAGACCATCCTATTTTCAATTTATTTTTTTCAAATGCTTACTTTTTCTTTTTTTAAGAAAATGTTGTAATCCCAAGGTAACAAGCCATTTAGAGAATAAAGGAGTATACTAGTGCAGAGTAAGAATTTAGCATTGAAATCGCTGATTTTGACGTAATTCCATCATGAAATAGAATGGCTATAGGAGCTGAGGTGATAAAGGGATTTTGGGTTTCAAAATTCAAATACAGTAAGATGAGGTTTGAGGTTTCCTCATATTGATTGTATATTTACATTGTGGTTCGGGTCAGCGACATGTTCAAACTTCACAATTTAATTAATATACCGAGTGAAGCACATTTTCAAAACCAGGCCTCATCTTTCATTTGGAAGACCTCGTAGCTTTATTGATGCAGGATAACAGTGGAAGGTTGCGAGAAAGGTGCAGCTCAAATCTTGTTTTACCGGAGGTTTGTAACACTCCATGATTCGGACCATATTTTAAGGGGACTGCTAGTCAGTCCCCTTTTTTTGTTTCCTAGTACAATACTCTAAACCTGATCGTCCCGTGAATGGCTTTCAGTTCGTCTATCACTTTGCTGCTGTAGGCTTTGTCTATATCAGTGATGACATAACCAATTTTCTCGTTTGTTTTAAGGTATTGTCCCACAATATTGATGTCATAATCAGCCAATATTTTATTGATTCTTGCCATTATTCCTGGCTCATTTAGGTGGATATGGATCAACCTGTGCGCATCATGCAGGAAGGGCAATTGGATATTAGGGAAGTTGACACTATTATAGGTGTTACCAGTATTGATGTATTCAATGATCTTACCCGGCACAAATTGGGCAATATTTTGTTGTGCTTCTAAAGTGCTTCCGCCAATATGAGGAGTAAGGATAGTATTGGGAAGTCCCCTCAGTTCTGATTCAAATGGCTCTGTATTGTTTTTTGGCTCCTTAGGAAATACATCTACACCAGCACCAGCCAGGTGCCCTGATGTCAAAGCGTCCCGAAGTGCAGGCACATCCACTACATGTCCTCTACTTAAATTGATCAAATAAGCCCCTTTCTTCATTAAGGCAATCTTTTCCTTATCAATCAATAACTCATTTTCTTTCCTTCCATCAACATGAAGAGAGATGACATCACAAGTTTCAAGTAATTCATCTAATGAATCAATTTTGGTGGCATTGCCTAAAGCAAGTCGCTCTATTACATCATAGTAATAAACATTCAGGCCCATGTTCTCAGCCAAAACTGACAATTGAGAGCCAATATTACCATAACCTATTATACCTAATTTTTTACCCCTGATTTCAAAGCTACCATTGGCACTTTTATCCCATTTACTATCATGCATACTGGTGGTTTTATCAACCATTCCACGCATTAAAAAGATTATTTCAGCAATGGCAAGTTCTACAACTGATCGGGTATTGCTGAATGGAGCATTAAAAACAGCGATTCCTTTCTCCTGGCATGTTTCCAAATCGATTTGATTGGTGCCGATGCAAAAAGCCCCTATGGAAATTAATCTGTTGGCATTTTCTAAAACTTTTTTGGTAACCTGAGTTTTAGATCGGATGCCAAGTACAGATACTTTTTTTATTTTTTCTGCCAATTCTTCTTCAGAGAGTGCTGAACTAATCACTTCTACATTGTAGCCCTCAGCTTTCATTAATTCAACGCCAATAGGATGTACATTTTCCAATAATAGTACATTGATACGGCTTTTTGGATAGGAAAACTTTTTGTTCATCTTATTCACATATAAAATTTCATCCAGACTTGGTGCAATGTGATCCGCCTTAGACGATACCGCAGGGCGGTGGATATTTTCTGTAAAAGCGTAAAATTTATTGGCTACTCCTGAGGCCTTGATCTCATAATCAGTATATCCATCACCAATGACATAAATGTCACCGCTTAGGTTTAATTTCTTTATGGTATCAGGCTTCCCATTGTTTTGTGAAAGTGGGTTTTCTTTGTTAAAGCCAGTGATTTTGCCGGATTCATCGTAAACGAACTCATTGGCAAAAACATTTTCAGGCTTGATTCCAAAACTTGTTACTATAGGTGCTACAAAATCTTTGAAACCATTAGAAATAATATAAATGTCATTCCTGTTTTCTAGCAAAAACTCTTTGTTCCTCTGGAAAGAATCCGACACTTTCTTCATCAAAGCAGTAATCAATTCTGAAATTTGATCCTTATTGGCATTCAAAATTTCTACCCGTTGAACAAGGCTCTCCCTAAAAGTGATTTTACCTTCCATTCCCTGGTCAGTTATGTCCTTTATTGATTGTAGCTTTTCAACTTTTAAAGGGTCATCCTTTAAACTAATTTCACCTAAAATATCCAAAGCTTCAACCTTGGTAAAAGTGCTGTCAAAATCAATAATAAACTTTTTGGTGGCAGTCATTCTAAAGCAATTTTTATGAGTTGCAAAATTAATAGATTATTGGGGAATTTGAAGGTATTGATATAAAATAACTCAATTACAGATTTAAATATTTTAGAGCATCAGGGAATTCAGTGGGAGGTAACTTTAAATTCAATGAAATGACAAAGGTTTTGAGCTCCAAGCGGATTTTGAAGATAAAACAAATTAACTTTGGACTCTTTAAGGGCAAATTCTGATTTACTGTTCAAAAATAATATTCCTAATCAATATAAATTCCGTATGCCATTAGCAATAGACAATATAAGGGTAGGCCGTGTTTACAAGCTTGTCAATTATGGGGAAATCAGGTTTTTAGAAGCCATGGAAAGAACCGGAAGGGAAAACTTTAAAATGAAGGATTTGGATACCTTGGAGTATTATGAAATTGATGAGCTATTACGGTGGGGGAAAGGTAAAGATTATGATTTGGACGAAGTCCGTTAATAAAGTAAAATGGTATGAATGAAAAAAACAGTTTAGCAGGTGCTATTCTCAAGGCTCAATGCCCTAAATGTAGAAAGGGAAATATTTTCCCGGTTTCCATTATTAGTTTTAGAAAATTAACCCAAGTAAATCAATGCTGTCCCAATTGCGGTGTCGAACTTGTCCCTGAACCAGATTTCTACTATGGAGCGATGTACATCAGCTATGCATTGTCAGTGGCATTGTTTATTAATGTAATGATCATCCTCAATTATGTCTTCGATGACCCAGAACTGGTGGTTTATATTGTCTCAGTAGTGTTTTTTAACATAGTATTACTGCCTGTGATGCTGAGGTACTCCAAGGTTTTATACCTGTATGGTTTAGGTAAAATTTCCTACGACCCTAAGCAAAAATAAGGGAAACCAGCCTCAAAAACCTTAAAGAAAATTTTTTATTTTTTTTCAGTTAGTAAAACTTACTGTTATTTAGTTCGTATAACATAAACATTATACTTACTTTTCTTTTGTCATGCACCGTATATTGAATAACACTATTATTCCTGTCAAGCCAGGTATTTTTATCAAGGATCCTTTAAGTTCCGATTTAGGAAAAAAGGTGCTTGAAGAAAGCCTTGTCTTGATAGATGAGCTTGGAATGGAAGCTTTTAATTTCAAAAGACTTTCTGCACATGTTGGAAGTACGGAAGCCGCCATCTACCGGTATTTCGAAAACAAACACAAAATATTATTGTATTATATAAATTGGTATTGGGGATGGCTCGAGCATAATCTCGTTTATGGTACTGCCAATATGGATAGTCCCAAAGACAAAATAAAAATGGCGGTAAATCTATTGGTAGTAGGACCTTCGTTTCATAAAAACTTATATCTAAACATAAGTTTGCTTAGAAGAGTTGTCACTGAGGAATCATCCAAAGCATTTATGACCAAAGAGGTTGATAGCGAAAATAGCAATGGTTTTTTTGATCAATTCTATAATTTTAGTGAGCGAGTGGTTAACATATTCCTGGAATACAATCCCAATCATCCTTTTCCAAAGGCCTTTGTATCCACGCTCATCTGGTCAACGCTTCTTAACTCATTCTGTTCTAAGCATGTACCAGATTTAATTGAAGATGATTTCATTGGTCAAGATAAAGTGGACTTTTATTACAATTTGGTTTTTAATTCGCTTATAAATGAATGAAAATTTAATAAATACACCTTTAAAAAGGTTCTTCGGTCTTTTAAAGAGTGAGAAGAAAGAAATTTATGCGATTTACTTTTACGCCGTTCTGAATGGACTTGTATCGCTTTCCTTGCCTCTGGGAATACAGGCAATTCTTAATTTTATTTTGGGAGGTAGGCTTACCACCTCCTGGGTGATTTTGGTGATTATTGTAGCACTCGGGGTTATTTTTGGTGGTTTTTTACAAATTAGCCAGCTCTATTTATCTGAGAAGTTGCAACAGCGTGTATTTAGTAATTCGGCCATTGAATTTGCTTATCGTCTTCCTAGGTTGAAAATGGAGTCCTTGCGCGGTAAATATGCGCCTGAGCTGGTCAATAGATTTTTTGATACAATTAACTTGCAAAAAGGGTTGTCTAAATTACTGATTGATTTCAGTACTGCATCTCTTCAAGTTTTTTTCGGTTTGATTTTGCTGGCGATTTACCATCCGTTTTTTATCATTTTCTCCTTTATATTGGTACTTACCATCTACCTCATCTTTAAGTATACAAGTCCAAAAGGGATGAAAACCAGTTTAAAGGAATCCTCTGCAAAATATGAAATCGCGTTTTGGTTGGAAGAGATTGCGAGGACATTAGAGACTTTCAAGCTTTCAGGTTTTTCTCCTTTACCTTTTAAGCGTGTGGATGAATTGGTGAAAAAGTATGTATCCTTTCGAAATGCTCATTTTTCGGTATTAATATTTCAATACAAGGTCCTAATAGTTTTTAAAGCACTTATAGTGGTTATATTATTAGTAGCAGGAAGTTTATTATTGATGAACAATGAGATCAGTATTGGTCAGTTTGTAGCGGCGGAAATCATTATTGTTTTAATCATCAACTCAGTAGAGAAAATCATCCTAAGCCTTGAGACGGTATACGATACCCTTACAGCCACTGAAAAACTTGGGCTTATAATGGATATGGATTTGGAGAGGTCCACTGGAAAGGTGAATGCTTTAAAAGAAGAAAATTCAGGATTGTCCTACACCTTTAAAAATGTATCTATTTTCTCTGAAGACAATGATAAATCTATACTCAATAATTTCAACCTTGAAATACAGGAAGGTGAGAAAGTCATCGTCACTGGTGAGAGTGGGGCTGGTAAAAGCACATTATTACAATTGATGGCAGGGTTGAAAGAGGAATATGAGGGAAAGGTGATAGTAAATAAATTGCCTATGGATACTTTGTCTTTGGAGAAATTAAGGTCTTTGATAGGGGATAGTTTGTCTAGACAATCTATTTTTCATGGGACCATCAGGGAGAATATAACTGTAGGGAATGAGGAGGTTTCCGAAGCCATATTAAGAAATGTTTTGGAAGTTGTTGGTTTAAACGATTATGTTTACAGACTTAAGGATGATCTTGAAACAACTCTTTTGCCAGAAGGAAAAGGCCTTAATAATTCTTATATAAGTAAAATCATTTTGGCGAGAAGCTTATGTTTTTCCCCAAAATTACTTTTGCTTGAAGAGGAACTTAATTACCTAAACCAAGAAGAATCAGACAAAGTATTTGATTTTATTTTTTCAGGTCCATGGACAATGGTAATGGTATCAACTCAGGAGTCTCTTTTGAGAAGAGCAGACAAAATTGTGGTGATGAAATCAGGAGAGGTTGCTTTTGAGGGTGATTTTTCAAACTACGAAAGTTACAGAAACCAGAATAAACGTTAATCCAATGTTAAATATTTCTAGAAATTCGATCAAAAATTTAATTGATATCGATTCTTTCGAAAGCTATCACTTGACACGCTCAAGTAATCAAAGCCGTAGGAGGATTAGAATTTTACTGTATTTATTAATGACTGGGTTTGTCTTCCTGTTTTTACCATGGACTCAAAATTTCAGGTCAAAAGGAACCATGACGGCTTTAAAACCCGAACATAGACCCCAAACCATACATTCGGTTATCCCTGGAAGGATTGAGCAGTGGTTTGTTCAGGAGGGTGATTTCGTAACCAAGGGAGACACCATCCTATTCCTTTCTGAGGTCAAAGAACAATACATGGACCCAGATTTGCTTAGTAGGACGCAATTACAAGTTGATGCAAAGGAATTGTCAGTAAAATCGTATGAGGCAAAGATCAAAGCACAGGAACAGCAGTTGAATGCATTGAAAGAAAACAATACCTTGAGAAAGGAACAGGCACAAAATAAACTGAAGCAAGCAAATTTGAAAGTGCTTTCCGACAGCATTATGTTAGAAGCTGAAAAGGTTAGTTTTATGGTGGCGGAAAAGCAGTTTCTCAGGATGGAGAAATTATACAAGGAGGGATTAAAATCACTAACTGATCTGGAAACAAGAAAAATAAAACTTCAAGAGTCTCAGGCAAAGGCATTGAGTGCGGAAAATAAATTGCTTGGCAGCAGAAATGAATCCATCTCGGCCACCATAGAGTTAAATGCCATTGACAATGATTTTAGAGACAAATTGGCCAAAGTAAGTTCTGAAAGATTTTCGGCACTTTCAGGTCAATATGATGCTGAGGCTGGAGTAAATAAAATGAAAAATGAATTAACGAACTATACTGTAAGATCCGGAATGTATTATGTGTTGGCCCCTCAGTCGGGTTATATCACCAGGGCTATTCAGGTAGGGATAGGTGAAACCATAAAAGAAGGAGCGGAAATAATTAGCATCATGCCTCAGAATTATTCCTTGGCGGTAGAAATTTATGTGGATCCAATAGACCTTCCATTGGTCAAACTAGAAAGCAAAATCAGGTTTATCTTTGATGGCTGGCCAGCTATAGTGTTTTCAGGATGGCCTGAATTGTCAAATGGTACCTTTGGCGGAAAGGTATTTGCCATTGATAATTTTACCAGCGCAAATAATAAATACCGGGTGTTGGTAGTCCCTGACCCTGATGAAGAACCATGGCCAGAAGCATTGAGAATTGGTGCAGGAGCTGACGGAATTGCATTGCTAAATGATGTTCCGGTTTGGTATGAGATATGGCGGCAAATGAATGGTTTCCCGCCAGATTATTACACGCTTCAAGAATCTAAGGAAATAAAAAGTCAAGCAAAATGAAATACTATATTGGTTTTCTTGGACTAATCCTTGTATTAATATGCACACCCCTTAGCGCCCAAGAAAAAAACCTTTCTTTTGACCAATTTATGTCGTGGGTGCAGCAGTACCATCCAGTTGTTAAACAAGCGGACTTGTATTTAGCTTTTGGAAAGCAAGAGATGAGAAAGGCTAGAGGAGGTTTTGACCCTTATTTATATGGTGGCATCGACGAAAAACATTACGATGAAAAAGAGTATTACAATAAGCGGGAAGGAGGAATATTAATTCCTACGGTAGGTGGAGTTGAGTTACAGGGGATTGTGGAACAAAACAGAGGCACCTATCTCAATCCAGAACAAAATGTGCCAAATAATGGGGTTTATGCAGTAGGGGCAGCAGTCAATATTGGAAATGGGTTATTAATCGATAAGAGAAGAGCAGCACTCCGACAAGCTGAAATTTATAATTTGGCATCTGTTGAAGAGAGAAGACAGCGACTAAATTTGTTGTATTATGATGCCACTGTTGCGTATTGGGAATGGGCAGGTTCATATGCTGATTTACAAGTGCATGAAGAGGTACTAAGACTTGCCAATATAAGATTTGAAGGAGTAAAAGGTCGCTTTGACCAAGGTGACCTACCTGCCATTGATACTTTGGAAGCTTATACGCAAGTGTTAAATAGGAGTATAAAATTACAAAAGGCAGGTTATGTCTACTTTTCCAATACCCAGGAATTGAATGTATTTCTTTGGGATGAAGAGGAGAAGCCTATAGAGCTGGAGCCATTAACTTTTCCTCAACCGCTTATTAAGTCAGCTTCTCAGGAATTAATCAAGGAAGATTTTTATAAATCCTTGCTTGATCATCCTGAATTGCGCCTAATTGATTATGATCTTGACTATCTAGATATTGAAAGAAGGTACAAAGCGGAACAATTGAAACCTAAAATTAAACTTAAGTATAACTTCTTGACAGAAACATTTGGGGGATTAGAGCAATTTGGCTTCCTGGAGAATAATTATAAATTTGGAATTCAGGTCGCAACGCCGTTATTTTTGAGAAAAGAAAGAGGAGACTTGGGTATTACCCGAACAAAAATTGTGGATGTAAACTACAAGCGTGATTTAAAATATGAGCAGCTTACCGCCAAACTGAGGAAAGTCTTTAACGAATATGAGGTCTTAAGTCGGCAGTTAGCCATTTTCTCTCAAAATATTCAAGGCTTAGAAAGCTTATTGAAAGGTGAAAGAATCAAGTTTGATTTAGGCGAAAGCTCTTTGTTTTTAATTAATGCCAGGGAAACAGGCTTGTTTGATGCCAATATAATCAATAATGGCTTATATGTGGATCTAATTATTGCTTATTCAAAGATCAGAACAGCAGCTGGCTTGGGATTTGAAGACTTATAAATATGAAATACATTTATCTTTTCAGGTGGCTCACATGGCCTATTCGTTATTTTTTTTCTTTAATCAAAAGGAAGTTAGGTAAGCTCGACTTATTGCGCGTAGAGGTGTTTGTTGTTTTAGGAAATAGTTCACATCTCTTTGTCAAAGGCAGGGTGGTTGAAGCATATAAACAAAGCAGGCCTTCAGATAGAAACACCACCTTGCATAATATACTTGCTACCCTGAGAAGGTATGCTGGCAGTAGTGTACCAGATGCAAAGGTTGAACTAACGATAGGGAGTCAGAAAAAAACATTAATTACGGATGAAGAGGGCGTTTTCGAAGGTTTATATGAACTTAATGGAGAAGTATCTAAATCCATAAAAGCGGTTCAATTGTCTTTGCTAGCTGAAGAAGGTCTGAAACCGGAAGTGGCCTCGCTTACCAAAGATATATTGAGATTTGAAAATAAATATCCCCGAGCGATAATTTCAGATATCGACGATACAATTATTGTTTCAAAAGCGACCAACATCCAAGAAAAATTTTGGCTTTCTGTCTCCAAGAATGCCTACACCCGACGGCCTTTTCCAGGGGTTAGTGATTTATATAGCCTGCTTTCGGCTGATGGTGATTTTCCTGTGTTTTATGTTTCCAGTAGTGATTGGAATCTTTTTGACCTGATCCAAGATTTTATGAATTACCGGAACATCCCTTTGGGACCAATTTTGCTGAAGGATCGACACATGAATTTAAGAAATATTTGGAAATCTGGAGGTGGAAGCCATGAGCATAAAGTGCAAAAAATCACTTTTCTAATGAACTTTTACCCTGAATTAAATTTCGTACTTATAGGTGACAGTGGCCAACATGATCCTGAGATTTATGCAGAAATCATTGGTAAATTTAAACACAGAGTGGAAGCCGTTTACATTAGACAGGTAGGGGCAATAGACCTGTCCAGAGAAAAGGAATTAAACGATTTGCTTCCAGAAAATAAAATAGCTTGGGTCAAAAACTCCACCGAAGCTATCGATCATGCAAAGACTTATTTACCACTATAACCCAGTCAATAGGGATTACTTAAATATGAACTGGCAGGCTTAAAGTTTCGCGTTTCCTAGCAAATAAGACTTTTAAAAGCCAAGAAATAAGAGAATTCTATGTTGGATGCCAAAATACAAGGACTTATAATAGAGATTCTAATTTTTCATGTGTGAGCGGTTTTTCGATAAAACCACTTACAAAAGGAAATTCTTTTGATTTTTGTCGGTCTTGAAAGTCTATTGAACTGGATAGCATAATGATACGATCCTTCCTGTCATTTTCAAGTTCCAAATACTGGCTTAAAAAATCCCAACCATTCATTACAGGCATATTAATATCGACAAGGATCAATATCCTTTTTTCCAAATCTGGATCTTTAAGGTATTGTAACGCAACCTCAGCCTCTAAAAATTCGATGGTCTTAGGCGATAAATTTAATTTGTTGATTAACCGTTTATTGATCAGATTGTTTATTGGGTCATCATCAATTAAAACAATTAAATCGAATGGATACATTGACTATTAAATAATAACTTTTCTCTCTCTCGTTCTCTTACGCCTGAAATTTAACACTATAATTCCACTATTAAAATAAAGTTTTAAATTTTCGCAGGTTTGATTTCATTAAAGTTTAAACTAAGCAAGTAGGATTTGTTTTAAGATTGGTAAAAAACAAAAAAAGGGAAACCATTACGGTTCCCCTTTTCAGCGTTTTATATGAAATGAATTACATCATTCCACCCATTCCTCCGCCACCCATTGGTGGGCCTGCAGGGGATTCTTCTTTAATGTCAGCTACTACACACTCTGTAGTTAGCAATAACGCAGCTATAGATGCAGCATTTTCCAATGCTAGACGCGTTACTTTAGTAGGATCAATTACACCAGCTTTGAACAAGTCTTCATACTTGTCAGATCTCGCATTGTAACCAAAATCTGCTTTGGAGTCTCTGATTCTATTAATTACTACTGATGCTTCTCCACCTGAATTGGAAACGATTGTTCTCAAAGGTGCTTCGATAGCCTGTTTGATGATGTTGATACCAGTATCTTCATCTTCATTTAGGCCTTTCAATTTTTCAAGTGCTAAAGCAGCCCTGATAAGTGCTACACCACCACCTACTACTACACCTTCTTGTACAGCGGCTCTGGTTGCATGAAGTGCATCATCAACTCTGTCTTTTTTCTCTTTCATCTCCACTTCGGTAGCTGCTCCTATGTAAAGGATAGCAACACCGCCAGATAGCTTGGCTAATCTTTCTTGAAGTTTCTCACGATCATAATCAGAAGTAGTTTTTTCAATTTGAGATTTGATCTCATTGATTCTAGCTTCGATTGTGGCTTTTTCACCAGCACCATTAACGATGGTAGTGTTGTCTTTATCGATATTGATTTTCTCTGCAGTACCTAAGTAATCTACAGTTACATTCTCTAGTTTATAACCTCTTTCTTCAGATATCACAGTACCTCCCGTAAGGGTAGCGATATCTTCCAACATGGCTTTTCTTCTGTCTCCGAATCCTGGAGCTTTTACAGCGGCAACTTTCAGTGCACCTCTGATTTTATTTACTACTAAAGTAGCAAGTGCTTCTCCGTCAACATCTTCGGCGATGATTAGCAATGGTCTTCCAGATTGAGCAACAGGCTCTAATATTGGAAGCAATTCTTTCATTGCTGAAATTTTCTTATCGTAGATAAGAATGTAAGGGTTTTCCAATTCAGCTTCCATTTTCTCCGTATTGGTAGTGAAATATGGAGAAAGGTAACCTCTGTCAAACTGCATACCTTCAACAGTTCTAACTTCTGTTTCAGTACCTTTAGCTTCTTCTACAGTGATAACCCCATCTTTGCCTACTTTTTTCATGGCATCAGCAATCATTTTGCCGATTTCCTCGTCGTTGTTAGCAGAAATTGTAGCTACTTGTGCAATTTCTTTAGACGTAGAAATTTCTTTAGATGAAGCTCTTAATTGACCAACGATTGCTTCTACAGCTTTGTCGATACCTCTTTTAAGATCCATTGGATTTGCTCCAGCAGCCACATTTTTAATGCCTACAGAAAAAATTGCCTGAGTCAATACTGTAGCCGTAGTAGTACCATCACCTGCATCATCAGCAGTTTTGGAAGCTACTTCTTTTACCAACTGAGCACCCATGTTTTCGATAGGGTCTTCTAATTCTATTTCTTTAGCTACAGTTACACCATCTTTAGTAATAGAAGGTGCCCCAAATTTTTTATCCAAAATTACATTTCTTCCTTTTGGACCTAATGTTACCTTTACTGCATCAGCAAGAGCATCGACTCCTTTTTTCAGGCGATCCCTTGCGTCGGTATTGAAAAATAATTCCTTAGCCATTTTTTAAACTTTTTTGAGTTTTAATTGATTAAACTTGATTATAGGACCTTTAATTAAAGGATAGCGAAAATATCCGCTTCTCTCATGATCAAATAATCAGCACCTTCTACAGATAGCTCAGTGCCAGCATACTTACCATACAAAACAGTATCGCCAACTTTTACAGTTAATGGCTCATCTTTTTTGCCATTACCGATTGCGATTACGGTACCTTTTTGTGGTTTTTCTTTGGCAGTATCAGGGATATAAAGACCTGAGGCCGTTTTTTCTTCTGCGGCAGCGGGCTCTACCAAAACCCTGTCTGCTAGAGGTTGGATGTTAACTTTAGACATGTGATTTAGTTATTTTTTAAGTTTAATTTCTGTAATACATAAGCTTATTTACACTTTCTATGCCAATCGTATTATTGACATTTTTACTGACATAAAGTCTTAATTACTTATCAATACTGACAGATTAATCTAGGAAAAAATACAGTAGACCTGTCAATTTTGCGGTGAGGAATTGGTAATTATGTCACATTTACGTACTTTATAACTGTAATTTAATAGGATGTTTTATGAGAAATTTATCGGATAATTGGATTGCTGAAGGTTGGGTCGATTTTGAATATAAAAAGTACCTCCTTTTGGCCTATTTGAAAGAAGTAGAAAAAGAGTTTAAATCAGTTAAACTTTATCCCCCTTTAGCAGAACTGATCAAACACCATCAGAAGCTTGAAGAACTAAACAAAAATAGCCATCAATTGAAGGCGGCTTTTCCTAGGGAAATTGACAGTATAAATTTTAAAAAAGCAGCCATTAATTATAAGGACAAAACCCAAGAGGATGAAGTAATGAAACAATTAGGGGAAATCATAGCCTATGCCTTGCCGCAGATTAAAAAACAAATAGATGAGGGGAAAAGTATTTATGATTTCATAGAAGATCAAATGGAAATAGAGCCTGTAGGGCTTTCTGCAATTTATCAGAAGGAAGGCTATGCCTTGGTTTCCAATGGGTCTTCAAAAGACATTCTGGTTTACCGTTACAAAGTTGATTTATTTCAAAATAACCTGGATAAATATAGAGGCATTGTTCTCAAATATATTGCCGCTTTTAGAAAAAGTCTTACGACTACCTGTCACCGGATTAAACTTGATTTGATTAAAAAATTTAAGGATCTACCAAATCCATCCACATGGCAGATTAATTCAAAACACGATGTCCCGCTGCAAGAGAGCCTTTTACCTATAAGCAAGCGATTATTGCTAAGACACATTGTTGTTAAATAAAAAAGGGAAGATTTAAATCTTCCCTTTTTTATTTAACACTTGAGTTTATTTTCAGTCCTCTTTTTTCAATAATGAATTCTCGTTGGAAACCAATATAGGCGTTGGACTGGTAGGTACTTCGCTTTTAAGTTCCGCAGTTTTCTTTTCTGATAGTTCTCTGATTTCTCGGTTTTTAATAACCTCATCACCTGGTTTACCAAATAGGATCTGATATACTTCTTTACCATCTTTTGCTTTTTTGACGTCGCTCACGATATCCGCCCATTCATGGAAAACCAAATAAACGGGGTTATAAGAAGTAACTGGCTTGGTGATGCCATACGTTGGTCTTCCTTCCTCTGCTTTAAATGTTCCGAAAATTCTGTCCCAAATGATAAAAGTAGAGCCGTAGTTTTTGTCCAAATAATGGGCATCACTTCCATGGTGTACTCTATGATGAGATGGTGTCACAAAGAAATATTCAATAGGCTTAGGAAGCTTTTGGATGTATTCAGTGTGAATCCAGAACTGATACAATACAGCTACCTGGTGACAAATGAAGAAGACGAAAGGATTAAAACCCATCAACATCACGGGTACAAAGAAGATAATCTTTATGTGCTGTGTCCAACCTAAGCGAAAGGAAACAGAGAAATTGTACTTCGCTGAGTTGTGGTGAGTAATGTGAGTTGCCCACCAGAAACGTTGCTCATGCGTAACCCTATGTGCCCAATATCTTGCCAGGTCTATAGCGAAGAAACAAAATATGAATGACCACCAGGTTGGAGGCACTTTCCAAGGAACAATATTCCAGCAAAACAGGGCTATTCCAAATGTAAAGGCTTTGATTAAGGCGCTAATTCCTACATTCACAAGTCCAATTGTAGATGCAGCGAGGAAATCTTTTTTATCGTAAGTATCTTTTTTTTGGTATAAGCTGATTCCCCATTCAATAAATACCAGTAAAAACATCACAGGAGCGGCCCATAAAATGACATTTGGCCATTTGTCCGCACCTAAATCTTCCATACTTAAATGATTTTCAAACATAGATATTAACTTTGGTTGTTTTATTTAGGATTTTAAAACGTCAATTTAATCATATTCCAGCTCTTCTTCAATTTTTGATAACTTAAATAATATTAAAATATTAAATAAAAAAGGCCTGTTGATTTCAACAGGCCTTTTTTATCATGCTTGCATTTTTTGTTATTCTTCTGTATCTGGAGCTGTTTCCAGTGGAGTCTCTTCCTCATTTCCTTCAGAAGGTAGAATTGATTGGTCATCAAAAGAAGGAGTGAGGATTTGTTTTTGTGCATTTTCTACATTCGGAGAGGTAAACCCCGAAGAATTACTTTCATGAAAAGCTGAAGAACCTAGGCACAACACGAAAATTGCAATGGCTAGAAACCAAGTAGCTTTTTCTAAGATATTACCAGTTTTGGTGACTCCCATGATTTGTGAAGCACTGCCACCAAATGCTGCTCCTGCACCACCTTTAGAGTTTTGGCCTAAAATGACCAAAATTAACAATATGGCTAAAACGATAATGATACTGATGATTACTACAAACATGCTTGTTATTTATTTTAATCTTTTAATTTCTCAATTTGATCTGCAAAGAAAGCCTTTTTCTTTGGAAAGTTCAATATTAATTTTTGATATATTTCAATCGCCTCTTTATTTTTGTTCTGCTTGACAAGTAATTTGGCGTATGATTCCGATACCATGCTGCTATTTAATAGGGTGCTTTTTTCGGATAAATCTGGTAATTCCACGATCTCATCCATTTTTTCCCTTTTTAAACGTATAGGCTTCTCTTTAAATTTATCTAATAATTCTTGTTGGTCTTTATTGAGTTTTTTAGAGATTATTTTTTCGGGTGACGTAATTGCCATACTGCTTACAGTACCTTCTTCTTCTTTATTTATATTTTCGGGTAGGTCCTTTTTTTTTAAATCTTCAGTACCCTCGCGGTTGGTAGGGGCTACTTTATTTATTTTTTTTAAATTTTCTTCCAAACGCCTCAGTATTTCATCTCTTTTAGGCCTGGAAATATTTTCTGAAGTTTTTCCCTCATTAGGATTTGGTTCCCCTATTGGTAGGGGAGTATTGCCCGTTGAGTCATCATTATTTTCCTGCGCTGGCTGAACAATTGGTTCGACCGCTGTGATTTCAGTAATAGGTGCTTTAGTGATTTCTTCTTCTGCTATTGATGCTGGAACGATGGGAGATGTGCCAGTAAGTAAGCTTTTTAACCTTTTCCTTTCGGGGCTCACCACAGCAGCCCAATGAAGCAAAGTTTGAGATTCACCTGAGGCTTTATCCCATTCATACTTGGCGGCAAGTACTTTTGGTGCCAAAAAGTAAGGAAACTTCTCTTGAAGCTTTAATGCTTTCTTTAAATCAGCATTGTCAAGATTGTCGGCTTTATTTATAAGTTCTAAAAATGCTTGAGCGTTCACAGTATCAATATTTAAATAGGTTCTTTAAATATAACAATTTTTACCAATTGGCGACAGTAGATGTGAAAATATCCTGAATGATGCTTTCAAAAATCTCCTCTACCAATTCAGTTTCCACTTGTAATAAAGTGGTGGCTCTTGGGTCGTAATCTTTAAAGAATGAAAATGATTTTTTTGCATTTTCTTCTTCATTCGATAAATTGATGAACTCTAATTCTACCGCTATTGTGATGCGCATTTGACCTGCCCTGTCTGGTTGATTGCTGTTAGTGCTGGACACGGTTGCTTGAGGACTAATTGTATACCTGGTGATGGCTCCTAAAAATTGGATGTCCCCATTGTTCTGAATCAATTCCAACTGGGTATTTCGTTGAAAGTAATCTTTCAGTTCTTCTGTGAAAACCTGTCCCATATTGGCTGGACCTCCTCCCGAATCGTTGAAAAAATTGTCTACCGAGAAAGTATTGGTAACATTATAATCGAGGGTGGTGCCTGTAAAACTGTATTCAATTTTGCAAGCTGAAACCAAGCAAATTATGCCTAGTACCATTATTAGGGTTCTATTGAATATCATATTGCTTGATCTTCCTATAAAGCGTTCTTTCAGAGATCCCCAAATCCATCGCAGCATACTTTCTCTTATTATGGTGTTTTTTTAATGCTTTGGTAATCAGTTCTTTTTCCTTTTTTTCCAAAGAAAGTGAATTGTCGTCTTCTTCATGGATGATGTCTTCAATGATATCATCCTCGTAGTTTTTTCTTGTACTATCCTTTTCTTCCTTCTGTTCTTTCTTTGCACCTAGGGATTCCAATACCAATGGTAGGTTCTTAGATGGATTAGGGCGCTCCTCATAATGAGAAGAGGACTCCATATCTTCAAAAAGATTTTGGTGCTTTTCCATGATATTTTGATCCAAGCCGCCTGAATGATAAGACTCTAATATGAGTTTTTTCAAATCGGTCATGTCCTTTTTCATATCAAAAAGAACTTTATACAAAATTTCACGCTCAGAAAAATCCGAAAAAGCATCCTGCTTGTCATTGCTTCCTTTGATTGAAGCAGGTAAACTGCTTTTTTCTTCAGGAAGATATCTGAGTAAAGTTTCCACATCGACCTCTCTTTCCTGCTCCAATAACGAGATTTGCTCTGCTAAATTTTTTAATTGCCTGATATTTCCAGGAAAAGGAAATTTGAGAATAAGTTTTCTCGCCTCATCTGAAAGAGTAATGGGCTTAACCTGGTACTTTTCAGAGAAATCAGTCGTAAATTTCCTAAACAGCAAAGCTATATCATCCCCTCTTTGTCTCAGGGGAGGGACAAAAATGGGAACCGTGTTTAACCTATAATACAAATCCTCTCTGAATTTGCCTTTTTCTACAGCTTTCAAAAGATTTACATTGGTAGCAGCGATTACCCTAACATCCGTCTTCAAAACTTTCGAGGAGCCTACTTTGATAAATTCACCATTTTCCAATACACGTAATAGTCTCGCCTGGGTTCCCAAAGGCATTTCACCTATTTCATCTAAGAAAATAGAACCGCCATCTGTTCCTTCAAAGTACCCCTTTCTTGCCTCGTGAGCACCGGTAAACGAACCTTTTTCATGACCAAATAACTCCGAATCAATCGTTCCTTCTGGTATGGCGCCACAGTTTATGGCTATGAATTTCCCGTGTTTACGACGGCTAAGTGCATGGATGATTTTGGAAAAAGATTCTTTACCACTTCCACTTTCACCAGTAACCAATACAGTCATTTCTGTAGGTGAAACTTGCATGGCTACTTGAATGGCGTGATTGAGCAACGGACTGTTTCCAATTATTCCAAACCTTTGCTTAACGCTCAATATTTCCGATGCACTTATAGAGATCATGTTTTAATATTTATTGATTGACAATTTCTCCGAATAGGGTAGCAGATGTACAATCTGTAATCCTAACCGTGACATAATCCCCAATATTTAAATTGCTTTTTGGTATAATCACCACCTTATTGGCAGAATTCTTGGCCTTTAATTGATCGTTGGACCTTTTGGACAAGCCTTCTACCAAAACTTCTTGTACCTGCCCAACTTCTCTTTGATGTCTTATAAGGGAAAGGGCACCTTGCTTGTCAATGATCTCTTGGAGTCTACGTTTTTTGACAGCCAACGGAATATCATCTTCGTATTTCTTTTCTGCCAAAGTTCCTGGACGCTCGGAATAATAAAACATATAGGAAAAATCAAACTTAACAATGTCCATTATACTCAAGGTGTCTTGATGCTCTTCTTCCGTTTCCGAACAAAATCCTGCAATCATGTCCGAAGAAATCCCACAATTCTCGCCTAATATTTCGCGAATTTTTTTGATGCGGTCCAAATACCATTCCCGGTCATAGGTCCTGTTCATCATCTCCAATACCCGACTATTCCCACTTTGAACCGGTAAGTGAATGTAATTACAAATGTTCTCGTATTGCTTCATCGTTTCCAATACCTTGTCGGTAATATCCTTGGGATGAGAAGTAGAAAACCTTACCCTAAGTTTTGGATTTACCTTAGCTACCATCTCGAGTAAATCAGAAAAATAGACAATTTGCGATACTTCGTTCTCTTTTTTATTTAGACGTGCTTTGTTGTTCTCCTCAGAAGACCATTTATAACTGTCAACATTTTGGCCTAAAAGGGTAACCTCTCTATAGCCTTGATCAAATAACGCTTTGGCCTCTTTGGTGATAGAATGTGGATCACGACTTCGCTCTCTGCCTCTTGTAAAAGGAACTACACAAAAGGAACACATATTGTCACAGCCCCGCATGATGGATATGAGTGCACTTACTCCGTTTGAGTTTAGTCTTACCGGAGAAATGTCAGCATAAGTCTCCTCCCTTGACAAAAAGGTATTTATTCCTTTTTGCCCATCCTCAGCCAAACTTACAAGACCAGGTAAATCTCGGTAGGCATCAGGACCAACAACTAAATCCACCAATTTTTCTTCTTCTAAAAGCTTTTCTTTTAAACGTTCTGCCATACAACCCAAAACACCAATCTTTAATTCGGGGTTGGCTTTCTTGACTTGATTGAACTGACTTAATCTTTTGCGTACTGTCCGCTCTGCTTTGTCTCTAATAGAACAAGTGTTGAGTAAAATTACATCCGCATTATTGTAATCAGAGGTAGTGTCGAATCCAGTTTCCTTCATGATAGAAGCGACTATCTCACTGTCAGAAAAATTCATTTGACAACCATAGCTTTCGATGTATAACCGCTTCGCTTTACCTGTATTTTCTTCCACAGTTACCCTAAAGTCACTATTCGTATCCTCTTCACCGCTGATGATATCGATATCCTTAATAATATTTTCCATTGGCTGACTATATTTCAGATCGCAAATTTAACAAAATACCGACATATTGACAGTAGTTCACTTTATTATTCTGACATTATTCAGGTAAAATTGTGTAATCAATAGATAAACTTCAAAGGTCAATTGTTTTTTTGTAGTTATTTGAATGGATAGGGTAAAAGGATAGCTTGTATCATGTGTTATAGATTATAACTATCAGTTTATAGAAATAATCAATTTTTACTATATCTTTTTTCCACTTACCTTTATTTTATCGAAGCAATAGCGCAAACCTAAATTAATAAGTAGCATCATGTCAGAAGAGAAAAACCATAATAAGTTAACGACAGCATCTGGTAGGATATATGTCGAAAATGAAAATTCTAAGACGGTTGGTCCCAGGGGCCCCATTCTTCTAGAAGACTATATTCTTCATGAGAAAATGGCTCATTTCAATAGGGAGAGAATACCTGAAAGAATTGTTCATGCTAAGGGATCAGGAGCATTTGGCACTTTTACAGTTACCGATGATATTAGCCAATATACAAAAGCCAAGGTTTTTAATAAAATAGGTAAAAAGACAAAAGTATTTTTGCGATTCTCTACTGTTGGTGGTGAAAAAGGATCAGCTGATACAGAAAGAGATCCCAGAGGATTTGCGATCAAATTTTATACAGAAGATGGTAATTGGGATTTAGTAGGGAACAATACGCCGGTATTTTTTATTAAAGACCCTAAAAAGTTTTCAGACTTTATACACACTCAAAAAAGGGATCCTTACACCAATTGCAAGTCACCGACAATGATGTGGGACTATTGGTCTTTGACGCCAGAATCTTTACACCAAGTTTTAATTTTAATGAGTGACAGAGGAACACCTGTTGGCTATCGACACATGAATGGTTACGGTTCACATACTTTTTCAATGATCAACGCAAGAAATGAAAAAGTATTTGTGAAATACCATTTCAAAACCGCTCAGGGGATTAAAAACTTTACTGACCAGGAGGCAGCTCAGATGAAATCAAAAGACCTTGATTATGCTCAAAGAGACCTATTGGAATCCATAGACAAGGGTGATTTCCCTAAATGGAATGTTAAAATTCAGGTAATGACCATTGATCAAACCAGAAAGGTAGATTTTAACCCTTTTGACATTACCAAAATATGGCCCCATTCCCAATTCCCTTTAATTGATGTAGGTGTTTTGGAATTGAATAGAAACCCTGATAATTATTTTCAAGATGTGGAACAATCTGCTTTTGCTCCTGCTCACTTAGTGGATGGTCTCGGATATAGTCCAGACAAAATGCTTCAGGGCAGGTTGCTTTCCTACCCGGATGCACATAGGTATAGAATCGGGGCAAATTATGAACAAATTCCAGTAAACCGTTGTCCTTTTGCTGTAAACAATTACGAAAGAGATGGCAGTATGAGGGTGGACGGTAACGGCGGAAAGAAACCCAATTACTGGCCTAACAGTTACGATGAGATTGAAATTGACAAGACTTATCAGGAACCCTCAGAGCAACTAGAAGATACGATTGCAGACTGGTATGACCGAAACAGTAAAGTTGGGGACAATGACCACTACTCCCAGCCAAGAAGTTTGTTCAGAGATGTAATGAGTAAAAGTGAGCAAGACAATACCATCAACAATACTATAGGTGCGATGAGTGGTATCACTGGCCCAAAAAGGGATGTAATTATTAATCGCCAACTTTGTCATTGGTTTCGAATGGACGATGAGTTTGGTAGTCGAGTCGCAAAAGGCTTAGGGGTAGACATTAATGCGGTTATGTCTGGCTTTGCAGGGGCCCATTAATGGAATTGGTATAATAATTGATATTTAACTATTATGAACCGAATACTGAAATTTAATAAAAGAGTGGATTGTTCATCCGCTCTTTTTTTTGGTAAATAAAAACGACATTGACGCAATCCTTAGGTAAAAGAATTTTTAAAATTGGAGGGTGGGTTATACTTGGCCTTGGCTTATTAGTGGTCCTTATTCTACTTTTTGTCCGTAGTCCTTTCGGCCAAAAAATAATAGTTAATAAGGCTACTCAATATGTGTCAGAAAAAACGAATACTAAAGTTAGTCTAGACAGGTTGTTTTTGACCTTCAGAGGTAACCTTTATCTGGAGGGGCTTTATTTAGAAGACCCAAAAGGAGATACGCTTATTTACAGTCACAAACTTGAGACAGGGCTGGCCTTAATCCCTTTTATTAGAAACAATAAGATTAATATTTCCAGACTAGAATGGGAGGGGTTGACGGCTAATATTCAAAGGGACAGTACGGGCGTGTTTAACTTTAATTATCTTATTGAGGCATTTTCAGGTGGCGGGACCAGTACTGATACTACTTCTGTTGATACAGCTTCATCGACGTCGAGTGCCTATCCTCAAATTAGTGTGGGCCCCGTTAATGTGGAAAACTGGAATTTAAATTTCACTGATGAATTATTGGGATTGGAGGGAAAGCTCGATCTCGGAAAGTTATTGATTCAGATCGAAAGTCTCGATTTAAATAAAATGGATTTCCATGTCAATAGTATTTTATGGGAAAATTCCTCCATCGTCTATCAGCAATTCAAACCATTTCCTCCAAGTGAAGATACTACTAGCAGCTCGGTTCCAATGCCACTGTTGATATTAGAAGAATTATCCTTAAAAAATATAAACATCGATTATTCCTCCTTGCCTGATGGTATGGACGTACAGTCTACATTGGGTGAATTGCTATTGGAAATGCCTGAAGCAGATCTTGAAAAGCAACGCATATTAATTAAGAATTTTTCTCTCCATGATTCTTTTGTTGCTTATAAAAGCAAGGAAAGCAATCCGGAAAGTACTGTAACTGAAAGTGAAACGAAAGCTGACCCATTTAGCTGGCCTCAATGGGAAGTGGAACTATCAACATTGAGCCTTTCCAATAATACTGTTAATTACCAGGTAGATGGTGCCCAGGAGGTTTTAAATGGGTTTGACCCAAATGACGTAGGTATAGAGAACTTTAACCTAGAGGTCAATAATCTATTTTTTAAGCCAGAAAAAGCAGGCCTTGCTTTAAATAAATTTGCCTTCATTGAAAAATCCGGATTTAAGCTAGATGATTTTCAATTACAATTGGCTTTAGACAATGAATCTTTACGTTTAACAGATTTAATTGTAGCTACAGGAAATAGCAATTTGAAAGGAAGTGCAATTATGCAATTTCCTGGCCTGGCTGAGGTAATGGAAAACCCTGATAATGCAACTTTAGATTTAGCACTCAATACCATAAATGTTGGTGTTCAGGATGCTTATTATTTTTCTCCTACCCTTAAAAATAACCCTTATATAAGGACATTTGCGAAGAAAAAGCTTAATGCAACATTATTTGCTTCGGGTAAATTGGACAAAGTAAACCTGGAAAAGCTTTCTGCAAGATGGGGGAATTCCACTCGCCTAGCGGTTTCTGGTTCGGTGAAAAACCCTATAGACTTAGACAGGGTTTCTTGGGATATCAATGATTTCTCTTTTGTTTCAAGTGAGAAGGATCTTAATCTCTTTGTCCATGAAGACAGTTTAGGTATAAAGTTCCCCAATAATCTTGACCTATCCATAGCCTCGTCGGGTTCACTTGATGAATTCAGTCTTAAGTCAATTCTCAAGGCTTATGAGGCTTCGGTTCAAGTTAATGGCGAAATAGCCAGCAAAGAAGGAACCTACCTTTATGATTTAAAAACAACGATCGCCGGATTGCCTTTAGGAGAAATAATGGGTGACACGATTAACTATGGTGATCTTGATATGAAGTTGTTAGTAAAAGGCAATACGGGTCCGCTAGATAAACTTGATTTTAAAATGGACTCAGAAGAAATCAATTTGACATACAATGGGCACAATTATAAAGGGCTAGAGCTGGATGCTGAAATTATTGATGGAGATGGAACATTCAGTTTAATTCATAAAGACGAACTTTTGGATTTGGGCTTGCTGGCAACAATATCTCTCGATACTGCTAATTACAAAGTTGGCTTGGATTTGGATCTTAATGGGGCCGATTTATATGGGTTGAACTTCAGTGCTAAAAAGTTGCGGACGCAATTTTCCATGAATGCGACTTTTGAAGGCAATTCAGAAAACTTTGAACTCCTATCAAAATTATCGGATGGAACCGTAGTTTTGGAAGACCAGGCCTACCCCATGGGAGAATTGGATTTGGACTTAAAGGTTTTGCCCGACTCAACCGATTTTAACATTCAGAGCAATATCTTAGTAGGGCAACTAAGCTCCAACGTTAGTCCGGGAGAAACCTACGAAGGGATCTCTCGCCATTTCAATCGGTACTTTCTTGACAGTACATTTCAAACCCTTGCTAATACTGAAAGGCCTGTCAATGTCAAAATGGATTTTACCATACCATCTACATTGCTTTTGCAACAGGTGATTTTACCAGGATTAGAAAGGATGGATGATGGGTCAATCCAATTGGACTTTGATGAAAAAAAATCTTCTTTAAAGGGTAGAATAAATTTCCCTTACATTTCCTATGCCGGAGCTATAGTAGACAGTTTAGACCTTAATGTGGAGAGTGATTCTTCAAATTTCACTTTTGATTTCGGAGTATTGGGTTTGTCCTCAGGACCGCTTGTGGTCGGACCCACCTATTTTACGGGTGAAGTCCTCGAAAACTTACTTTACGTCAATTTTAATTCACGACATGAAACCGAAGTTTTAGCAAATATTAATTTTGATTTGGGTATCGATAAGGACTCTTTGCAACTACACATCTCTCCGGACAGTGTAATTTTTAATAAAAAGAAATGGGAGGTACCAGCAGACAATGCCTTTACATTAGGTTCAGATTGGCTGTCATTTAAGGATTTTGAATTTTCACGCGGTAATCAACTTATTTCCTTTAGCAATGATCCTGGAGAGAGCTCTTTTGACCTCACTTTTAATGATTTCAGGTTAAGGACTTTTACCAGTTTATTGAATCCTGAGGACATATTAGCAGCTGGCATTGTCAATGGTTCGATTAAGGTGGAAAACCCTTTTGGAGCGATGGGCTTACAAGCAGGAATAACAGTGAAAGAAATGGAATTGCTTAAAGTGCCTTTAGGCAATTTGTCTCTGGATGCTACTGGTAATGATCAAAAGAATTATGACTTTGATTTAAAGATAAAGGACCAAGGAATAAACTTAGACCTAACAGGCGGATTCACAGCAGACCCTCTAGGTGCGAAGTTAAATTTGGACCTTGCTTTAAACAAATTTGAGCTAAGTGTTTTAGATGGGCTTTCTGCAGGAGCCATTAGTGGAGGAAAAGGGTTTATTTCTGGAGATTTCAAAGTAGAGGGAAGTACAGCAGAGCCTATTTATAAGGGTAATTTGGTGTTCAATGAGACATCATTTACGATTGCAACCTTGAATTCTAAATTTGCTTTGACAAATGATGAAATTAAGGTTGATAACCAAGGGATTTATCTCAACCAATTAACCATCAATGATGAGCAAGGCAATGATTTTGTTCTTGATGGGGACATTATTACCGACGATTTTATTAATCCCAAATTTAACCTGTCTTTAATTGCAGAGAATTTCAATGTATTGAACTCCACAAAAGAAGACAATGATTTATTTTATGGTGATGCCATTATAGGTGCAAATGTTACGATTAAAGGTGACCTCAACTTACCTATTGTAGATGCCAAATTAAGTGTGGATAAGGGTACCAATTTAAGTGTTGTCGTTCCTGAAAGCCAATTGGATATTGTAGAGAGAAATGGGGTGGTGACTTTTGTGAACCGAAAGGATCCCGAGGATATTCTGACCAAAAGACTAGCCGAAACAAGTAATACAGGGTATACCGGATACAAGGTGGCGATGCTTTTAGATATTTCTCCGGAGGCGGTGTTTAACCTGGTAATAGATGAGCGATCCGGAGACAACCTGATGGTAGAAGGTGCTGCCGACCTGCGTCTAAATATGGATCCAAACGGAAGGATCACCCTAACCGGGATTTATGAGTTAACCAAAGGACATTATGAATTGAGTTTATACAACCTGGTAAGCAGAAAATTCGAAATTCAAAGTGGAAGTACCATCACTTGGGCAGGAGATCCCATGGATGCCAATATGAACATTACAGCGATATACCGTATCAAAACTTCGGCTTCAGATCTCATGACAGCGACAGCAGCAGGAGGATCACTTGAGACCATGACAAAATACCGCCAAGAATTACCATTTATTGTTTACCTGAATATAGATGGAGAATTGCTTAGGCCACAAATTTCATTTAGAATGGATATGCCTGAGGATCAGAGAGGAGCAATTGGCGGCGCTGTATATACTCAGGTGCAACAATTAAACAATCAGGAAGGTGAACTGAATCGGCAGGTTTTTTCACTTCTGGTATTGAACAGGTTTTTCCCTAGCGGGGAAAGTTCCAGCAGTGGAGGTACTACTGCCATGGCCAGGTCAAGTGTCAGTCAGTTGCTTTCAGGACAGTTAAATACCTTTACCAACAGTATAGTAGGGAATAGCGGGCTAGAGTTGGATGTGGGCTTGGATAGTTTTGAAGATTATGAAGGCAGTTCACCCCAAGCCAGAACGCAACTCAACGTTAATGCAAGTAAACGCTTCCTTGATGATAGGTTGGTGGTACAGGTAGGTAGTCAGATTGACATAGAAGGAGGTTCTTCAACTGAAAGTAGCAATTCCCTTTTAGGGAATGTAAGCGTGGAGTACTTGCTATCCGAAAATGGACGATATAGAATAAGAGGCTTTAGAAAAAATCAATTTGAAAGTTTAATTGATGGTCAATTGGTTGTTACAGGTCTTTCTGTGATTTTCAATAGGGAGTTTAATAAATTTGAAGACCTGTGGAAAGGGATAGAATCCAAAAGGAAAGAAAGAACCACAGATACAGATGCAGGAGAGAAGACAAATGAGAAAGAATAGAGGTACATATTTGCTCGGATTTTTGAACATTAGGGCTATAAGTGCCTTGATGCTACTTGTGCCATTTTTGGGATTGGTAGGTTGTAATGTTACCAAATATATTCCTGAAAATGAAAAATTGTATACTGGCGCCACCTTAGAAATTAACAGAGACTTTTCGGTTAAAGGATTTAAGGAGCTCAATGCTGAGCTAGAAGGTTTACTCAAACCTGAACCAAATAGCAAAATTCTCGGTATGAGAATAGGCCTATGGAGTCATTATAAGGTACAAAAGGAAAACCCTGGATTTATTAACCGGTTTATTTATAAAAAAATTGGAGAAGAGCCGGTTTATTTCAGTAGTGTAGAAATGGCGAAAACCCAGAGCTTGATCCTAAATAGGTTGGACAATAATGGCTTCTTTTTTTCAGAGGTTGATGCTGAAGCAGAAGAGCAAGCAAAAAAGGCATCTGCCATTTATACAATTGATTTGGCCCAGCCCTATCAGTTGGGTACTTATAACTACGAAAGAGACAGCTTACCGATAGACCGAAGTATAAAGAAATTGCTAGCCTCTACAGAAATTGCTGAAGGGGATTATTTTTCTTTAGAAATGATGAAAAATGAAAGGACCAGGCTAGATGAAGGCCTTAAAAATGAAGGCTTCTATAATTTTAACCCTGATTTTTTAATTTTTGAAGCAGATACCAATCAGTACGATAAAAAGAAATTTGACCTTTTCCTCAGGCTCAAGCAAAACGCTCCCGAAAAAGGAATTGTACCTTATGAAATAAAAAGCATACAGGTATACCCGAATTACTCTTCGGATGAGTATGGTTCAGGGACAGATACCACCACTATAGAGAATATAGACTTTATACAAAATGGCCTGTCATTCAAACCCGATCTCCTTCATCAATATATTTTGATCGAAAAGGATAGTCTTTTCAATGCAAAGGACACCAAGTTAACCAGTAGCAGATTAACAGGTATTGGCAATTATAGGTTTGTGAATTTAAGGTACTTAGAGACGGATACCACTATTCATGATGGCAAAGGGGCTTTAAATGCGAACATCTACCTTACGCCTCTTGAAAAGCGATCACTTAGGGCAGAAATTCAAGGGGTTTCTAAGTCAAATAATTTTGCGGGACCAGCTTTATTGCTGAATTATAGGAACAGAAACCTCTTCTATGGTGGAGAAACTTTCAGTCTTACAGGACAAATCGGTTACGAAAGTCAAATAGCTTCTGGTGATAGAGAAAATTTAAGTGCTTTTGAGGTTGGGCTTAAAGGGGATTTGATTTTCCCCAGGGTTGTATTTCCCATTGCAATAAAAGAAAGGTTTGCTTACTCGGTGCCAAAAACCAAGATTAGTTTGGGTACTGAGTACCAAGATAGGAGAGGGTATTACAGGCTAAATACAGTGTCGGCTTCTTATGGGTATTTTTGGAATGCCAACCGTTTTGTATACCATGAGATCACTCCTATAGCCCTAAACTTCGTAGATCTGTCCAGAACGTCCACAGAATTTGATGAAATATTAGACAGCAATCCTTTTTTAAAGCAGAGTTTTGAGCATCAATTTATCGCAGGGCTCACCTACAGCTTTGCCTTTAATAAGCTCATGGATAAATACAGGGAACATAGCATTTATTTTGGTGCCAACCTTGATTTGGCCGGGGGAGGAATACGGTTGCTTAACAATGTGCTTAGTAGTGAAAACCAAAATACCTTCTTGGGTTTCAATTATGCACAATACAATAAAGGAGACATTGATTTCCGTTATTATTGGCGATTTACTGAAGAAAAATTACTTGCCTTTCGTTTATTTGGAGGCATAGGATTGCCTTATGGAAATTCTGTTTCCCTACCCTTTGCCAAACAGTTTTTTTCTGGAGGGCCTAATAGTATCAGGGCTTTTAGCATAAGATCATTGGGGCCTGGTTCTTATTCCCCAGCTACCGAAAGCACAAGTAACTATTTTGATCAGGCTGGAGACATCAGGCTCGAAGGGAATTTAGAATTTAGATTCCCGATTGTCCCTTATCTTAAGGGGGCAGCATTTGTAGATACTGGTAATGTATGGTTGGTTAATGAAAACGAGGCTTTACCAGGCGGTAAGTTTGAGCAGGATTGGTACCGAGAATTGGCAGTTGGGGCCGGGATTGGTCTGAGGGTAGATATTGAGTTCTTTGTAATCCGATTTGATTTGGCCACTCCCCTCAGGAGTCCATTTTTACCTGAAGGAGAGCGTTGGGCCAAAGAATTTAAATTGGGAGATAGTGAATGGAGGGGTGATAATTTAGTGTTTAACTTCGCTATTGGTTATCCATTTTAATTTTCTGACTCGGGCAGCTCTTTCACCTTAATCAGACTGTATAAATAGCCCAACAAAGCTGGCGTTGCAATAGAGAAAGTAATTAATTTTCCAAGGCCACTTGATTTTTTCATGGCCAAAGTTGCTGTTATGATGGCCAATGGAATCCCATATTTTAAGCCAAACTGTTGGTATTTTTTTTCAGTATTCATGGTTTTTCTATTTAGTTTAAATTTTTAAGGCTTGGTTTTGAGATGGATTTCCTCGATTTCTTAGGGTAGTAAATCCATTGTTTAACCCAAGCATTGAAGTTATAGAGGCAATTTTAATGCCGTAATTTTTTTATACTTTAATAGCGTATTTTTGGGCATACAATTAGGTCTTTTATTTCCAAAACCAGGTTTCTGACGGATGAGACCTAAAGGTAAATGGCTGGTATGAAATACAGAACAGGAGTCATTGAAATAAAAAAAATAGTTTAGTAATCTATCCTAAGTTGTTCTCCAAATGGGTTTTCATGGTCTTTTGAAACCAGATTGGATAAGCTTACACCAAGGAGTCTAATCGGTAAAATCAATGGTTCTTGATCAAGCAGTTCATTGACGATGTTTTCCATATTGGAAATGAGAATGGGTGACAAAAGTGTTTTACTTCGAGTGTGTAAGGTAAAGTCGTTGTATTTTATTTTTAGAGTAATTGTTCTACCGTAGGCACTGTTACGTTCCAGTCTTCGGTAAAATTCGGGCAATAATTTCTCCTTTAAAGTAGCTTTAATTTCGGAGGTTACTATCAAGTCTTTTTCAAAGGTATGCTCTACGCCGAGGGATTTCCGTATACGATTGGGTTTGACTTCGCTCTCATGGATACCCCGGACTATATTATAAAAATGAAGACCTGATTTACCAAATCTACTGGTGAGAAATGGCAAAGAATACTGCTTTAAGTCGTAGCCATAATAGATGCCAAAGGCATTCATTTTTTTGGCCATTACTTTGCCTATACCAAAAAACTTTTCAATGGGTAATTTCTCCAAAAAGGCTTCCGCTTTCTCAGGTGTGATTAAAGCCTGACCATTGGGTTTGTTGAGATCAGAGGCTATTTTAGCTAAAAATTTATTGTAGGAAATACCCGCAGATGCATTTAATCCTGTTTCTTCCTTGATCTTTTGCCGTATCTCTTTTGCGATCAGGGTGGCAGAAGGAAGGCCAAAATGATTGACTGTGACATCTAGAAAAGCCTCATCTAATGACAAAGGTTCTACCAGATCTGTATAGGAAAGGAATATTTTCCGAATTGCCTGAGAAATCTCTTTGTACCTCTCGAATCTTGGAGGTACAAAGATTAAATCCGGACATTTTAGTGCTGCCAGTTTTGAAGACATGGCTGATCGAACGCCAAATTTTCTAGCTTCATAACTGGCAGCAGCTACCACCCCTCTTTCTTTATTACCTCCAACAGCCAGGGGCTTGTTTTTGTATTCAGGATGGTCCAATTGTTCTACCGATGCGAAAAAAGCATCCATGTCTACATGTATGATTTTCCGGTAGTTTTCCATAATTTACCTTAAACTGTTCCTTGGGCATGCATTGCTTTTGCAATCTTTTCGAAGGCACCAATATTCGCCGCATTGAGGTAATCTTGCTTTTCTAGATCATGTTTGTTAATAGTCTCCAGACATTTCTCATGTATGTCTTTCATGATAGTTCTCAATTGCTTTTCAAGATCACTTTTGGTCCAATAACGCCCCATTCTATTCTGAGTCATCTCCAACCCTGAGACAGCCACTCCTCCTGCATTAGAAGCTTTTCCAGGGCCATAAAGTACATTGGTTTTTTGTAAATAATTAATGGCTTTTGGTGTACAAGGCATATTTGCCCCTTCTGCCAAAAGAATAAGGCCATTTCTCTTTAGAAGTTTGGCGTCTGATTCATCCAGTTCATTTTGAGTGGCACATGGGAATGCACAATCTGCAGGAATAGACCAAAGGTTTTTATCTCCTACGGCTGTAAATTTGGCGGAGTCATATTTTTCAGCAAAAGCAGCAATACTTTTTCTCTGCCCATTTTTTACTGTTTTTAAGTAATCTAGTTTTTCTTCCGTCATTCCTTCAGGGTCATGAATAAACCCAGTGGAGTCAGAAAATGCTACTACTTTCGCTCCTTCATGAAGTAATTTTTCGATGGCAAATTGAGACACATTGCCAGCTCCGGAAACAAGGCAAACTTTATCGTTTAAATTCTCATCGATTTCCGTTAGCATAAAATGGGCAAAATGAACAAGTCCATAGCCTGTGGCTTCAGGTCTTAAAAATGAACCACCCCAATCTTTTCCTTTACCAGTGAGAACTCCCTGAAACTCATTTTGAATTTTTTTGTAGGTCCCAAACAGGTAGCCAATTTCCCTTTCTCCCACGCCAATATCACCAGCAGGCACATCAGTAAAATGACCAATGTGGCGATAAGCCTCCATCATCCAGGACTGACAAAATCGCATCACTTCTCCATCTGATTTCCCTTTAGGATTGAAATCCGCGCCCCCTTTTCCTGCACCTAGCATTAATCCCGTTAATGCATTTTTGAATACCTGTTCAAACGCCAAAAATTTCAGAATACTTTGATTAACACTTGGGTGAAAACGCAAACCTCCTTTATAAGGCCCCAATGCACTGTTCATCTGGATTCTATACCCTTTATTTATTTGTACTTTTCCTTGATCATCTGTCCAGCAAACTCGGAAAGAAATAATTCTTTCTGGTTCACAGATTCTTTCAAAAAGTTTTTCATCAACATATAAATTGTTGGCCTTAAGGACGGGGAGGATGCTTTCAAAAACTTCCTCTACTGCTTGGTGGAATTCAGCTTCGTTGGGGTTTTTATCAGTGACGGATTTTAAGATATTGTTCAGTGTTGACATTTAATTGGGGTTATTAATAATTGTATAGGTGTTTTTTAAAGTTTTGATAATTGAGGAGGCTTTTAGCAAGCATTCCTCGTATTCGTTTTGGGCATCGGCATCTATGGTAATGGCACTTCCAACTCCAAAATAAAAGGATTTTTTGGTTTGATCCATGATTAGGCTTCTAATAATCACACAAAAATCAAAATCTCCATACTCATCTATGTAACCAATACTGCCTGAAAACCAAGCTCTTTTAAAATTTTCATAAGCCTCAATTAATTCCATGCATTTTATTTTTGGCGCCCCTGTCATGCTTCCCATTGGGAAGGTGTTAGGTATTATCTGCTCAAAATTTTCAGAAAGAGGCAATTGGCAGCTTATGGTAGATATCATCTGGGTAATTTGCCTAAAAGAATAGATGCCAAACAATTCTTCTACCTTTATTGTCCCAGTCAGGGCCATTCGGGCAAGGTCATTTCTCATCAAATCAACAATCATCAGGTTTTCTGCCCGCTCTTTTTCACTCTCTGCCAGCTCTCTTTTTAATGCTTCATCTTCTTGTATAGTATTGCCCCTTTTGATGGTCCCTTTAATAGGTTGAGCTATTAATTTTCTCCCTTTTTTCTTAAGAAATCTTTCAGGTGAGGAACAGCAAAGGTATAAATTTACAGCTTTGAACAAGGCACTAAATGGCATTGGTGAGTTTTCGCATAAGTCAAGAAATATGCCTATAGGTTCCATATTGGATACCTCACCATGAAAATCCATGCAGTAATTTAATTCATAAATATCTCCTGCCAGAATATGGTCTTGAATGCTCTTGAAGGTATTTCGATAACTTTCTTCATCATGAGAACAGTGGAGGCTACAGTTACCATGATTGATAGCAACTGGTAATTTAGTGTCTAAAATTTGTTTGTAGCAATCTTTAGGCGCTTTGCTTTGAATCGTAAGCTCTTCCTGGTTAAAAGAAATCGTTAAATCAGGACTGAAAAATAAGCTGTCTGGGCATTTTATTATTTCGCTATTATTGCTGGAAAGCTTTTCGTATTTGTTTTTTTGATCGTAACCGAGGATTCCTATTTTCGGCTTATTATTAGGTAATTGATTGATCTTCTCTAGGCTTACGGCATGTGAACCAGCATAAAATACATGCTCAAACCCTCCAGAAGGATAGTCTATTTCATGAGAGGTAAAATAGCCAAAATAGGCAAAATTCAGATTGGCCCATTCTAGCATTTTAGGTATCCAGTCGGAAGTTTTAATAACCGTAAGCTTGCTTTCCATAGATGACATTCCTACAAAAATAGGGAAATGACATGAAAAAAGGGGGATATATTTATCCCCCTTTCAAATAAAAAATCAATAACTTAATTTGTTTTAGTTGGCTTTGATGTCAAAATTCACACTTACAGTGTTGTAGATGAATTTATCCTTGGCCTTGTCCACTGCTGTTGCTTCGTCGCCATAGGCAAGTCCCCATTCAGTTCTGTCTATGTTGAAGCCTGCCTGAGCAGATACCATTCCATTGGCAGAAGAAACAGCTGCAGGGAATTTGATGTTTTTGGAAGTTCCTCTGATGGTTAAGTTACCCTTGATCCAATGGGTAGGGGTAGCTGGAGCCAATTCAGATTCGCTTTGTGGCGTATTCTCAGTTTCAAATTGTTCCTGATCTTCTATGCTGTCATCTGATGTGTAGGGAGAAACTTCAGTGATGACAAATGTAGCACTAGGATGATTAGCAGCATCGAAGAAATCGTCAGATTGCAAGTGATTCCATAATTTACCATGATTTTCACTTCCTTCCTCTAAATCGTGAACTTCAAGGCTTGTAATGTCAAAAGTAAATTCTCCAGAAGTGATGGCATCACCTTCCACAGATATTTCTCCATTAGTTACAGGGATTATTCCGTGATGCTGACCTGTTGGCTTGTAACCTCTCCAGTTAACAGTACTGGCATTGGTATCCAATTGTAGGGTTTGGCCACTTGCTTGTGCTTCTTCTTCTGCCTCAGTCGTCTCAACTGTATTACTACTCTGTCCACAAGAGAAGGTTAGTAAAGCTGCAGCGAGTAAAAAGCCTGATAATTTAAATGTTTTCATAATAGTGATTGATTAAATAAGTTTAAGATTGGTTTCGTAATTATATGTATATACACTTAAACTAAATGTAAATAAAAAAGTTCAATTATTCGAAATTAAATTGGATAAGATTTAAGTACGGTTCGAATTAAGCTGAATTATGCAATTTTATTAACGAGGAATACCATAAAGGTAAGTAAATCAGTAGGCTTGGCCTATTTACAACAGATTCTTATTTTGAGTTTGCCCAAAGGTTACAATATGTTTTCTATGAAAATAAGAGGTTTCTAAATAATAAAAAAGGCATCAATTTACTGCTTCAGCTAAAAGGAAATATTTGACAACATTACCAGGACAAAAAGGCTGAATGTTTTTTTGAATGCTTTAGGAGAAATTTTGGCAAGGAATGGGTTTCAAACGCACATCTTATCCCCGAAATCACTACAACCATGGTTGAAACTAAGTTGCTACCCTCGTAACTTTATTTTGGATATAGCTGAAGGTAACCTAAGATTATGTTTTGAATTTCAGAGAAGCTGTTGAAATTGCAATTGAATCAGTTGGGTTGCCCAAAGTGAATTTCAAAAACACCACGATAAACTGATTTTACATGGATTCCATTTTGAGAAAGCTGGTTCATTAGCTATTGCATATTCGGAGCAAATTTTACTTAATGAGTTACAACACTTAAAAATTAAAAACATACAAAATATGGCGCTAATAAAAAAAGTAAATGACAAATCTCCAAAATGGGGCAAAGACTGCTGGCTGGCCGACAATGCAACCCTTACAGGAGATGTGGTAATGGGAGACAATTGCACTGTCTGGTTCAATGCTGTGATCAGAGGAGATGTTCATTATATTAAGATTGGTAATAATACCAATGTTCAGGACGGTGCGGTTATTCATTGTTCTTACCAGAAATCACCCGTAAATGTGGGTTCAGAAGTATCCATTGCTCACAATGCGATTGTTCATGGTTGTACGATTAAGGATAGGGTAATGATTGGCATGGGTGCCATTGTCATGGATGATGCCATTATTAATGAAGGAGCAGTTATTGCTGCCGGAGCGGTGGTTCTTGCGGGAACAATTGTAGAAAGCAATACCATTTATGCTGGAATTCCAGCCAAGAAAGTAAAAGATACTGGGGAGGAAATGACTGCAGCCATTTTAAGAATCGCCTCCAATTATCCCAAATATGCAAGCTGGTACAAAGATGAATAAATTGTTATCCCGGGCTGATGTCAAGCCCGGGATAACAATCGTTTGAAGGTGAGGATTCATAAAAGAAATAGCGGTTTTCTATTTCGGTTTAAACCGTTTCATCAGGTCTGAATCTCAAGGATTCAGGGTAAGGGAAGGCGTGAATCATTTCACCTTTTCTCAGTTTATCCTGAATGGCTGACCAATATTCTGGATCAAATAGCTCAGGGTTGGAGGCAATAAAATAGGCCCGTACATCCTGCCTACCTATCATAAATCGCTTGAAATCTTCTGGAAACACATCGTTCTCGTTGATCTCATACCATGGTTTAGAAGCATAAATTTGATCATAAGTTTCAGGCTTTGGCTTGATACGGAAATTCATTCGATCGAGAAATTCTATTTCATCGTAATCATAAAAGATGACCCTTTTTTGACGGGTAACCCCAAAGTTTTTGGTCATCATGTCTCCTGGAAAAATATTGGCCTGAGCCATCTGAAGGATAGCTTTGGCATATTCATCTACAGCATGTTTTGCTTCTTCGAGGCTACATTCCTCTAGATAGAGGTTCAATGGACGTAGTCGCCGCTCAATGTACATGTGCTTTATAATGAGCGTATCCCCCTCAATGGATAAAAGAGAATTAACATTCATTTTTAATTCCTTCATCATAGCAGGATCGATTCGATTTAGGGGTAGTCTGAAATTCTCAAACTCATGGGTGTCAGCCATTCGGCCAACCCGATCATGCAGACCTACAAGCTTGTATTTTTCTTTAACTTGTTGCCTAGTCATGTCTTTTGGAGGCTCAAAATGATCCTTTATCAACTTAAAAACAACATTGTAGGAAGGAAGTGTAAAAACGGTCATTACCATGCCCTTGATACCTTCAGCGAGAATGAAGTTGTCGCTACTTTGCTCCAGGTGATTTATAAAATCTTTGTAAAAAGCTGTTTTACCATGTTTATTAAAACCTATGGCGTTGTATAGTTCATAAGGTCTTTTGTGATGAATGACAGATTGGAGGAAATTAACTGTTTGTGCAGGGATTTTTATAGGAGCCATGAAATAAGACCTGGTGTAGCTAAAAATCCCACTCATAATATTAGGGTCAAAAATCAGGGTGTCAGCGAAGACTCCTTTTTCGTTGTGTAGAAAAGGAATAATAAATGGCATCCACTTATTACCCAAATAAGTTCTACCAATTAGATAGGCAGCCTTGTTGCGGTAAAAAACGTCTCGCAATACTTGTGTAGTTGTTTCATTGGTGGCTCTGTACCTGCTCAGAATTACCTTTTTGACACTTTCTACTAAATGATTAATGTCATTTTCTTTCTGATAATAAGGAACGCCAAAATCAAAATCTGCCAATATCCTCGCAAAGGCTTCCTGGAGATCAATTTGTGCAGGGTAATTGCGAAACAAGGAATCATCGATTGCTCCAGAGTCCAAAGTGCTAGGTAAATTGTAAAACATCAAGGCTTCGTGAATTACCTTTCCAGGAAAAACTTTTCTAAACACCGAATTATAAAAAGTCCCAGCCAATTCCCTGTCCGCATTTGCAAGAATGGCATCTTGATAGGAAGTTTGAATTTTTTGCCAGAACACCTGATCTGCTTCTTTATCCTTAAGAAGTTCCTTACATGTAATAACTATATTTTTGAGGTGATCTTTGTACAAGCGCAATCTTAGTCTGTGATTGGCATGCAGTTGTTGCCAATCCTGATCCCGAAAATTCTCAGGTATTCTTTGAGTAATTTGATTGAAATCGCTAATGTAGGAGCCATAGCCATTCAAAATAGTTTCAACAGTACGTTTAATAAGTTCATTTTCCATATTGGCCAATCCTATTTGAAAAGTATTGTTTTGAGGTCGATATTAGAATATTATTTTTTTATGGCAAAATATTAACCTTTGGTTTTGTAAATTTATTCGTTAATTTCGTTCGAGTTTATTCATTTATTGAATATAACACAATAGGTTTAATAGGTTTGATAAGTAAAAAAGGCCTGAATTTTATTCAGGCCTTTTTTAATGTATAACTACTCCATATGGATTTCATTAAATTGGTTAACAGCCTGGAAAGATCACTAAATGGCCCCTTACCAGGAAGGTCCGCTCAAGAGCGCATGGCTCCAATGCCCCTAGAAATGGAGCGTTTTGATGAGCAGCAAATGAGCAATGCAAGAAAGGGGGCAGTATTAATGTTACTTTGTCCCTCGGAAGATAGGAAAAGTATCATTGTCCCGTTTATCAAAAGAGCGACTTACGAAGGAGTACATAGTGGGCAGATTGCTCTACCGGGAGGTAAAAAGGATGTAGGAGATAAGGATTTAGGAGAAACGGCGCTAAGGGAGACCGAAGAGGAGATTGGTGTGTCAAGAAAGGACATTCAAATTTTGGGAAACTTATCCGATCTTTACATTCCACCAAGTAATTTTTCCGTTAGGCCATTTATAGGCTTTTCTTCGGCGCCCCCAGTTTTTGAAATTGATAAAAGGGAGGTGGATCGACTTATTATTTGCAGCTTTGATGAATTAACAAATGAGGCGATTATAAAGAAAAAGGGAATGAATCTGGCAGGTGGATATAAAATTCAGGCCCCTTATTATGAGATCAATGAAGAAGTAGTTTGGGGTGCTACAGCCATGATATTGAGTGAGTTTTTAACACTTTGGAAGGAAATCAAATAATTGTGGAAGGTGCACTGATAACAAATGATGCAGTAGTTTTTGGACTTTTGATGGGAGTGCTTGGATTTGTATTTTACACTTCAGCTAGTGAGCACCCTTTTTTCAAAGCGATGTATAAGGTAGTGCCTGTAGTGCTGCTATGTTATTTTATACCCGCATTGTTCAATACCACAGGATTAATTTCGGGAGAAGATTCGAGCCTATATTTTGTGGCCTCCAGGTATCTTTTACCTACCTCCCTGGTTTTGCTTACCCTGAGTATAGACCTGAAAAGCATTGCTAAATTAGGACCAAAGGCCCTAATCATGTTTTTAACGGGTACATTTGGCGTCATTATCGGCGGTCCCGTTTCCTTGTACCTTGTTGCTCAGTTTTTTCCAGAAGTCTTGGGAGGAATAGGGGCTGATCAAACATGGAGGGGACTTGCTACGATCGCGGGCAGCTGGATAGGGGGCAGTGCGAACCAAACAGCCATGTTGGAGCTTTTTGGGGCTAGTCCTCAATTGTTTAGCCAAATGATAGCAGTAGATGTTATTGTGGCCAATTTATGGATGGCATTTCTTTTGTATTGGGCGGGGAAACCAGCTTTTTTTGACAAAATTTTAAAGGCCGATACAACTGCCATAACCGCTCTTAAGGAAAAAGTGGAGGCCCAACAAAAAAGTAACCTTAAAATTCCGACTTTACCAGACACGATGGCTATTCTAGGTTTAGGCTTCGTAATTACTGGCTGCGCACACTTTTTTGGAAGCCATTTAGGTGATTATATAGGATCAAACTATCCAGGATTAAAAAGCTATTCTTTAGATTCCAGCTTTTTTTGGTTGGTAATTCTCGCGACCACTGGTGGGTTGCTATTGTCTTTTACCAGATGGAGAAAATTAGAAGGAGTAGGGGCATCCAGAATAGGGAGCGTCTTACTGTATGTATTAGTAGCCACTATTGGTATGCAAATGGATTTAGGAGCAGTCCTTGACAATCCAGTTTTTTTTCTAGTCGGTATTATTTGGATGGCCTTTCATATACTATTTATGCTTGTTGTTGCTTTTATTATAAAGGCACCTTTCTTTTATGTGGCAATTGGTTCTCAAGCGAATATAGGAGGTGCTGCTTCAGCTCCTATAGTTGCATCAGCCTTTCATCCCGCACTTGCTCCTGTTGGGGTATTGCTTGCCGTCTTAGGTTATGGAGTAGGTACTTATGGTGCCTACATCTGTGGAATACTACTACAATTTGCGTTCGGAGGTTAAACAGGTAAAGGTATGAAGCCAAGGAGGAAATTTATTTTTGTTTGTAGTGGGAAGGATTGTAAGAGAAATGACGCCAAATCTTTTTCTGAAGCCATAAAAAATACGATTAAGGAAGGTGAGTTCAAGGGTAATTTTAAGATGGTTAAGTCCAAATGCATGGATTGCTGTAAATCAGGCCCCGTGGCAGTTTTCAACAATGAACTTGTAAAAAAGGGAGACCATGAAAAATTGGCACTTTTACTAAAAGGGGATCTGGCTTAATAAATTTTCCTCAAACGGGTAAGGATCATTTTGTTAAGGGTTTTATTTCCCTAAAATTTTTAACAATAACTATTATTTTATGTTTCTTTAATTAACGTAGGGCTTAGGTTTATACGGCTGGTATTCAGAATGTTTCATTTAGTTTATGCGTTTTCTATACACTTGCTAAGTATAAAGTACATAATTAATCTTGTTTTTTTTACCCAATAATGTTAGAGAATTAATAATTGTTAGTAACTTATAAAATTAATCCTATACAACCTAAAGCCACTGGTTTTCAGTTTTTAATTTTTGCATTGTGACAGGTTTAGACCTGATTTTAATCATGGAAAAAGAGTTTGATAAAGACCTCTTTCAGGGTAATGAGAAGAGCCTTGATTTATTTTTGGTATTCGATTATAGCCAAGTGATATTTTCTTCCGACAATTGGCAACACCAATTTACGGAACAGAAATCGTGGGATACCTACCTTTCTGGATTTAGCGGTATAGTCAATGGAGTGCAGTCATTTTTTAACGATGGGGACCAATCTCAATTGAACCTATCTGCCTCACATGCCGACAATCCTGGATTTCAAATTTCCGTTGAAGGAAAATACGTTGAAGGTAAAGGGAAGATTTGCATAGTAAATGGGAAATACAAATTTGCAGGATCAAAAAAGGAAGAGGGTTTTTTGGTGGACAACGAACAAAGTATATCCTTAGGGCAGGAAGATGCAGCGGCCATTTTGAAAAGAAAAATGGAATTCGACCAGCAAATCAACGAGGTGTCTACCGCTTTTTTAAATGCCTCAGAGGAAGATTGGGACAAGGTTTTCATGACAGCACTGTCCATGGTTGTTAAATCTCAAAATGCGGAAGTCGGCAATTTCTTTTATGTAAATCATGAATTGCAACAACTTGAATGCTTTTTCGAATACAATGAAAAGGCTGAGATTGGGGCAATTAAAGAATCTAAAAATATCTCTTTAGAGGGACAAAGTGATTTTTTAAACAACTTGAAAGCCTCGGGCTTTATTGCTGTAGGTGATCTAAGAAACCTTAAAAACAAGAACGCTTTTGAAGCCATTATTGCCGAAAAACTTGGTTATCTAGCGTATATTATTGTTCCTATTTTTGCTGATAATAACCTCTTAGGTTTATTTACACTCAGCAATTCCATACCGCAGCCCAACTGGAATACCAACCATACCAACAGATTTGGTATCAAGCAATTAGCAGACGTGTTTGGGGCTGCGCTCATTAACCGTTCTACCAAATCCAAGCTGTTTCGGAATGAGAAATTACTTAGTTCTACGGAGGTTTTGGCCAAGTCTGGCTCTTGGAGATTGCAAAATTCAGGAAGAAAAATATTCCTTTCTAAGGGAATGAATAGGATTTTTAACCTGGATTCATCCAATGATGTAATAGAAATAAGTGATTTCCTGAATCTGATTCCAGTTAACGATCGGAAATTGGTAAAGGCTAAAGTCCAAGAAGCCCTAAAAAATCGAAAATCTGTTTCGGGTGAGTTCGTATTTTCCAATGCCAATGGCAAGGAAAAATATATCTCTTATGTCATTCAAGTCAACCAGCTTACTTCCCAAAGTAATCTGGAGATTTTTGGCTACTGCAATGACATTACAGAGAAAAAGACGGTGGAGCGAAGGTTGCTATTTGAATCGCAAATTCTCGCTCAGGTGAATGAGCCAATATATGTTACAGACCTTAATCTTAAGGTAATATACATGAATGAGGTAGCAATATTTGAAGGAGAGCCAAATCAGAATGGGCATGGTGGGAAAATCAGTGATTTTTTCAAAATCACCAATGAGCCTCCCATATCATTCAAAAAATTGGTGGACAAAGCTTCGGCTTCTGGCATATGGGTGGAAGAAGTTCAGATATTGGATAATTCAGGTCATATTCAACCTTATGAAGTGTCCGTTAAACCCATTCAAAATGCTGAAGTAGAAAAAATAGGTTACTCTTTCTTGGTAAGAAACCTTACTACCAGAATCCAAGGGGAGAGAATGGCGAAAAAAGCCAAGCTGATAATCGAGAACAGCGCAGCAATACTTTTTGAAGTAGAGCCAAATCAAGGATTCAAGATTTCTTACATCACAGAAAATATCAATCAATTTGGTTATGTTTCTGAAGATCTTGTAAAGGATTCAGTTAGTTTGATGGATTTTATCCATCCAGATGACCATTGTATTTTCGAGAAAGAATTGATTTCTCCTGAAAGGGCACAATTCAGTAGAGAGTATAGGATCCTTTCTTCAGATGGCAATTACAGATGGGTAGAGGATAAAATTCGTCCTGTTTTTGATTCAGAAGGGAAGGTTGTTCTTTACGAAGGCATCATGCAGGATGTAACAGAAAGAAAGAAGGACAGGCTAGAAATTGAAAAAATTCAAGACAGGTACCGAGTGTTAGCATCTAATATTCCTTTTACCAATGTTTTTTTAATTGATAAAAATTATAGGTATCTGGTGGCCGAAGGGTCAAATTTTACCAATTGGGGTTTTGACAAGTCCTATTTTGTTGGAAGAACAATAAAAGAAGTTCATACGGTTACCAAGAAGGTAGTGGAGCCATTAATTCTTGAAGCCGTAGAAAAGAAAAAGACCCTAACTGACTTAATTACCTATCTTGAACGGGTTTATGAATTGACGGCAAAGCCCATTTTTAAGGAGGGTAAGCTAGAGTATATTCTGGGGATTGTCCGAGATATCTCAGAGGAGTATTTGGCTAAGAAGGAATTGAAGAAAAGTGAAATTAAGTACAGAAGTCTTGTCGAAGAGTCCACTGAAATCATTTTTTCCATAACAGCACTTCTTGAGCTAAGCTATGTTTCTCCAAATATCAAGCAATTTTTAGGTTATGAAACCTATGAGTTTACCAGCGGTGACTTTACAGACTACCTTCATCCTGAGGATGCTCAGGTTTTGCAGGACGGCAATTCCAGTCCTATAAAATATTTTCAAGACCACCCAAATTTTGAATTTAGATTAAAACATAAACGTGGGCACTATCGGGTATTTAGTTCTAGTGGAAAGGTAATTCGGGACGAAAATAACGAGATAAGGTACTATACAGGAATAGCAAGAGACATTACCAAATTAAAAGAAACGCAGAAGGAATTATTTAAAGCCAAAGAAAAAGCCGAAGCTGCCCTAAATGCGAAAAGCCAATTCTTGTCCGTCATGAGTCATGAGATCAGAACACCAATGAACGCAGTAATTGGACTTTCTCACCTTTTGATTGAAGACAAACCAAGAGAGGACCAGCTTGAAAACTTACGCACATTACAATTTTCAGCAGAAAATTTACTTGGCCTAATCAATGATATACTTGATTTCAATAAAATAGATTCAGGCAAGTTGATCTTGGAAAAGGTTCCTTTTGAACCGAAAAACCTGATCAACAGAATAATTCATTCCTACAGTTACCAGATTCGAGACAAATCGCTTGAAATAATCTATGAGCCGGACTTTGCATTGCCAAAGCTACTTATAGGAGACCCTGTTCGAATTGCTCAAATCCTCAATAACCTTATTAGCAATGCCATCAAGTTTACGGACGAAGGCTATATTAAAATCTCTCTTGAACTTGTCAGCCAGGAAGAGGAATGGGTAAATGTACGGTTCACAGTGCAGGATACAGGGATAGGAGTATCACCTAGTAAGGTTAAGTCAATCTTTGATGCCTTTACTCAGGCCAGTACTGATACTACCAGAAAGTACGGCGGAACTGGATTAGGGCTAGCGATTGTCAAAAAACTTACCAAATTATTTGGCACAGAAATTCACCTAGAATCCAAAATTGGAGAAGGGTCTACCTTCTGGTTTGATATAAACTTTGAAATCCAGAATGAGCAAAAATTAAAAGCTATTTCAGAAACAGTGGTTATGGATGGTAAACTTGGAGACAAGAGTATATTAGTGGCAGAGGACAACCTCGTGAACCAGGTGCTTTTAAGAAAATACTTGTCCAAATGGGGCGTTGGAGAAATCAAATTTGCAGAAAATGGCAAAATTGCTTTGGATCATTTTATAAAGCAGGATTTCGATTTGGTTCTTTTAGATCTTCAGATGCCTGAAATGGATGGATTTGAAGTAGCAAAAATAATTAGAAAACTAGACTTACTATCCAAAAGAAATGTCCCGATTATTGCCCTTACTGCTTCATCTTTGCTGGAGGTAAAAGACCAGCTTGAAGCTTCAGGAATGGACGATTACATCTCTAAACCTTTCACCCCTGAGAACCTTTATGGAAAAATAATCAATTATCTATGATTAGCGATGGTTTTTTATGGTTAAAAGGTAGCGGAATTCACCAGCTAAAATGATATCTTTGCAACTTTGATTAGCCCTATGAGATGGATTTTATACATACCGCTTTGGCTGGGATTAACCTTTAATCTGCATGCACAGGGCAAGGTTTCCGAGCGATCGACGATTTACGTTTTGGCAGGTTCCTCGGGAGCAAACCTAAGGGAGTTCAATGAGATGCTTTCCGATAAAGGCATTTCAAACCTTAGAGGAGGATACTCTACTTTGGGTATTGGCTATCAATACCGCTTGTCTGATTTTATTCTTGGTTTTGAACTGTATCAAAATACAGGGGCCAACTCCTATTATAAAGATTATATTATAGACAATAAGAGCACACGCTTTTATTTGAATGTGGGCTATTCTCTCACTGAGGAAGGTAAATTTCACCTTATTCATTACATGTCCTTAGGGGCTGGTTATGTAAATTTTGAGATGCTGAAAGACCAGAGCAAGGTGGATGATCTGAGTGCATTTTTACAGCAGCCAGCGCAGGGTTTTATTTTAAGGGAGCGCAATATTCACAAAGGGACGCAAAATTTTGGTGGGTTTTTGACAGAAATAGGTTTTCAGTTCGGTTATGATTTTAATGTTCCTGGACTTGAAGAAAATGTCAGCCTTCTTGGTAAATTCGGTTACTCTTTTAGCCCATTTGAAGGAGCCTGGAAAATGAATGACATTACTTTTGACAATCTACAAAGTGGTGCATTTTTTAGGTTAGGGGCTGGTATTTCTATGCCAGATGAAAATCTGTTTTTTCCAGATGCTGGTATTGGTGTACACTTTTTTTATGGTTTGAACTTCACCAATCCAGACAAGCTTAATGATTATTTGGTAAACAATGGATTGGCACCTTTCAATGAAACACCTAATAATATTGGGATGAAAATCATTGGTGAAAACCGAAGGTGGATTTATTCATTTGATGTCTTTAACATCGCCAATGCCGGCAGGGCTGATGAAATCCGTGAGCATACCTTAAACAGTGTGAGGTTATATGGTAATTATGGTTACCAACTTTATAAAATGAGAAATTTGGAATTAGGGGTTACTGGTGGATTGGGATATGGAAACATCCGATATACTTTAACAAACAACAATAAACCAGATTTTCCCGCCCTATTTGAAGAACCTGATTATGATGGTTATTTAAAAACCAGAGGGTTTATGGGAAAGTCTGAGGTAATGGTTGCTTATGCAATACCCGTTTTTAATAAAATGTTTAGGCTTGTAACCTCTGCGCATGCAGGTTATGAATTACCATTAAGCACCTATAAATTAGGAGAACTGAACATGTCAAGCTATATGGCAGGCCCCTATTTGCAATTTGGTATTGGTTTAAGACCTTAAAATTTATCCGTTTCAGGCTTTGTTAAAATACGTGCATTAAATCGTCCCATCTTCTGTTAGGTTTAAAGGTAGAAGGTTTTTCTGTTGCCAATGATTATTTTTTAACTTATGCCAAAAAAGTAATTTTTATTTGGAGATCACAGCCACTTGTGGTCGCTAATGTTTTGGGAATTTTGGTCAACAGTATTATATAATCCAGTTCTAACCAGGGAATTTTAAAGTTTTTCGGAAAAAGAGAATCTTTTTCCTGAATTCATGTTACTTTTGAATTGCTTATCGAGAAAGACGGAGGGTAGGGCCCTATGATGTCTTAGCAACCTGAGTTGACAAGGTGCTAATTCCCATTCCGGAAATGCCGGATAAAGATGAGCCGCAAAAGTTAGAAACGCTCTCTAGTTTTACTCGGTTCATGCTCGTATAAGCTTTTTAATTAATATACGAACCACATGGAAAGAAGAACTGACTTATTACTCCAACAATTACAAAAGCGAATTTTGATATTGGATGGTGCTATGGGTACCATGATACAAAGATACGGCCTACAGGAAGAAGATTTTAGAAATCAAGAGCTTGCTGCTGTAAAGAAATCCTTAAAAGGAAACAATGACTTACTTTCTTTGACCCGTCCGGGAATTATCAAGGACATACATAAAGCCTATTTTGAAGCTGGAGCCGATATTGTCGAAACCAATACCTTTAGTAGCACATCTATCGCTCAGGAAGATTATGGTCTATCTGAAATAGCCTATAAACTTAATTATGAATCAGCAAAGATTGCGCGTGAAGTAGCGGATGATTTCTCTGCCAGAGAACGGGATAAACCCAGGTTTGTCGCTGGGGCAATTGGACCTACCAATAGGACCGCTTCCTTGTCACCAGATGTCAATGATCCAGGATTTAGAGCTGTTAGCTTTGATCAACTGGTGGAAGCCTATTCAGAGCAGATAGAAGGCTTAATAGAGGGTGGGGTTGACCTTCTTTTGGTAGAAACAGTTTTTGATACTTTAAACGCCAAAGCAGCCATTTTTGCTATTCAGGAAGTGTATGAAAAGCGAAACATCCCCTTAGAACCAACAGAAGGTGGTATCCCTATTATGGTTTCAGGTACCATTACGGATGCCTCTGGAAGGACCCTTTCAGGCCAGACTACCGAGGCATTTTTGATCTCTATTTCACATGTTCCTTTACTTAGTATTGGATTAAACTGTGCATTAGGAGCTGCCGAATTGAGACCTTATCTAAAGGTGCTTTCAGATAAATCCCCCTTTAATGTGAGCGTTTATCCCAATGCAGGACTTCCCAATGAGTTTGGTGAATACGATCAGGGACCAGAAGAAATGAGTGAGGAAGTGACCCTGTTTTTGAAACAAGGTTGGCTCAATATTGTAGGTGGATGTTGTGGGACTACCCCTGAGCATATAGCAGCCTTGGCAAAGTCAGCCAGTAATTTCCCACCTAGAATTAAGCAGGTATTAACCGAAGAAGATTAATTTCATGAGCAATTCTACAAAAGTGTCCAACTTACAGTTATCAGGATTAGAACCCTTGGTTTTCAATAAGACCTTAAATTTTGTAAATATAGGGGAGCGTACCAATGTAACTGGTTCTAAGAAATTCGCAAGGCTTGTTCTTAATGACAATTATGATGAAGCCCTAGAAGTGGCTCTGGATCAGGTAAGGGGAGGAGCTCAGATTCTCGACGTCTGTATGGATGAAGCCATGCTTGATGGCGAAGCTGCTATGGTGAAATTCCTTAATCTAGTGGCTTCTGAACCAGAAATTAGCCGGATCCCGGTAATGGTCGATAGCTCCAAATGGAAGATTATTCTGGCAGGACTCAAATGTATTCAAGGCAAGGGAATTGTTAATTCAATTAGCTTAAAGAATGGTGAGGAGGAGTTTTTGTACCAAGCCAAAATGATCAAGAAGTTCGGTGCAGCAGTTGTTGTCATGGCTTTTGATGAAAAGGGACAAGCAGATACCTATGATCGACGCATTGAAATATGCAAAAAATCCTATGACCTACTGACACAAAAGATAAAATTCAAACCCCAGGACATTATTTTTGATCCGAATGTCTTTCCAGTGGCTACTGGTATGGACGAACATAAAAACAATGCCGTAGATTATTTTCGTGCCACGAAATGGATAAAGGAAAACCTACCTGGTGCAAAAGTAAGTGGAGGGGTGAGCAATGTCTCGTTCTCATTTAGAGGGAATAACCCTGTAAGAGAAGCCATGCATGCAGTATTTTTATACCATGCCATCCAACATGGCATGGATATGGGGATCGTCAATCCAGCAATGCTGGAAATATACGATGATATTCCAAAGGAATTGCTGGAGCGGGTAGAGGATGTAATGTGGAACAAGAGAGAGGATGCTACCGAAAGGTTGCTCGATTTTGCTGATTCTGTAAAATCCCGGGGAAAAAAGGGCAAAGAAGACGAAGCCTGGAGAAGTTTTACAGTAGAAAAGCGAATGCAGCATGCCTTGGTCAAAGGAGTGCTAGACTATATCTTGGAAGATACGGAAGAAGCAAGGCTAAAATTAAAGGATGCGCTAAAGGTAATAGAAGGTCCTCTCATGGATGGGATGAATGTTGTTGGAGACCTGTTTGGGGAAGGGAAAATGTTCTTGCCTCAAGTAGTGAAAAGTGCAAGGGTAATGAAAAAAGCCGTAGCCTACCTCGAGCCATTCATGCCTTTGCCAGGCACCAATGAGACGACAGGTGAGCAAGAAGACAATGTGAAAAGGATTTTATTGGCTACTGTCAAAGGTGATGTCCATGACATTGGTAAAAATATCGTGGGCGTAGTGCTGGCTTGTAACTCTTACAAGATTATTGATTTGGGGGTGATGGTGGAAACGGATCGAATCATTCAGGAAGCGCTAGACAATAATGCCCATATTATAGGTCTAAGTGGATTGATTACACCATCTCTTGATGAAATGGTAAATGTGGCTGCTGAAATGGAAAGGAGAGGTTTGGATATACCTCTTTTAATAGGAGGGGCGACCACTTCTAGAATTCACACAGCAGTGAAAATTGATCCGGTATACAGTGGCATAGTAGTACATGTTGCAGATGCTTCTAAATCAGTTCCAGTAGCAGGAGACGCCATAAATAAAGAAACCAGAGCCGCGTATAAAAAGGAAATAAAGGCTACTTATCAGAAACTTCGCGAGGTACATGCCGCCAAGCAGGAAGTTAAACAAATGGCCACCTATAAAGAAGCCAAATCAAACCCTGTAGCCATTGATTGGGCAAACTATGTACCTGTAGAACCAAATAAAATAGGAGTATCGGTATTAAATGACCTGGACCTCTCTGTCATTAGAGAATACATAGATTGGACACCTTTTTTCAGTACTTGGATGCTATCAGGTAGATTTCCAAAGATTCTAAAGGATCCAGTGGTAGGAACTGAAGCACTCAAATTATACAATGACGCTAACAAGATGCTTGACCGAATAATCAACGAGGGTTGGTTAAAAGCCAATGCTGTCTTCGGTCTTTTTCCTGTGCAAAGGTCAGGAGACGATTTGGTGGTAGATCCGCAATTCACGGGAGGGAAACCCTACTCCTTTCATTTTCTAAGACAGCAGGGGCGAAAGGGAAAGAATGTTCCTAACCGGTCTTTGACAGATTATATTCATCCAGATGCTACGGATTATATGGGCGGCTTTGCTGTGACAGCAGGCCTGAACATTGAAGAGAAGCTCAAGGATTTTAAGGAGCAGGGAGATGATTACAATGACATTATGTTGAAAGCCATGGCAGATCGCTTGGCTGAAGCAGCTGCGGAATACTTGCATTTAAGGGTTAGGAAAGATTTCTGGGGCTATTCACCTGACGAGTCTTTGGAAAATGAAGCCTTAATTAAGGAAACATACACGGGTATTCGTCCAGCACCGGGATATCCTGCTTGTCCTGAGCATTCAGAGAAAAGGACGCTCTTTGACTTGTTGGAGGTGGAGAAAAATGCCCGTATGACGCTAACAGATAGCTTTGCAATGTATCCAACCTCCTCTGTGAGCGGGTTTTATTTTGGTCATCCAGAAAGTAAATATTTTGGTTTAGGCAAAATTGGCGAAGACCAGGTTGCCGACTATGCACGTAGAAAAGGAGTTTCCTTAGCGCAAGCGGAAAAATGGCTTTCGCCCAACCTTGCTTATACACCAAAATTAACTTCCGCACCCCAATAGGTCTGCAGCACCAATAGGAGTAATTGAATCAATAGCGCTACCTTTACTTATTCCGTCAGTAATAATTGGACTATGGCCTGTTATAGGATTCAAGAAGTTTAGCGTAGAGAATAAATTCAGAAATTTTTAAAAGCACCTTATATTGCTTATCAATATACTATCATGAAGGTTACCGAATACTTAAAAGATACAGATAAAACGCATTTTTCTTTTGAAATTCTTCCTCCGCTTAAAGGACAGAGTTTGACCAATCTATTAGAAGGAATTACCCCTCTAATGGAATTCAATCCCCCTTTTATAGATGTCACTTATCACAGAGAGGAGTACATCTATAAAAAGCACGCCAATGGATTCCTTGAAAAAATAAGTACCAGGAAACGACCAGGGACAGTCGGAATTTGTGCGGCGATCATGAACAAGTTTAAGGTAGATGCAGTGCCTCATTTATTATGTGGAGGATTTTCCAAGGAAGAGACGGAGAATGCACTTATCGATTTGTATTTTATAGGAGTAGAGAATGTATTGGCCTTAAGGGGGGATGCCCCAAAATTGGAACCGAATTTCACTCCCAATAAAGATGGGCACCGGTTTGCCTCCGAGCTTGTAGCGCAAATCACAGGAATGAATCAGGGTAAATACCTTCATGACGAGACGGAGGTTGGCTTTCAAACCGACTTCTGTATAGGAGTTGCTGGCTATCCTGAAAAACACTTTGAAGCACCCAGTCTGAATTTCGATTTAAAAAAATTGAAGGCGAAAATTGCCGCTGGTGCTACCTATATTGTAACCCAAATGTTTTTCGACAATCAAAAATATTTTGATTTCGTAGAAAAGGTAAGGGAAGCAGGAATAAATGTTCCGATCATTCCAGGGTTGAAACCCATCACTACGCTTTCACAGATGGTTAATTTGCCGAAAATGTTTTTCTTGGATTTGCCTGATGATTTAATGGTCGAATTGGAAAAATGCAAAAACAATGCTGATGTTAAAGAAGTAGGGATTGAGTGGGCCATACAGCAAAGTAAGGAATTGGTTAAATATGGTGTGCCTACTTTGCATTATTACACCATGAGTAAAGCCGATACCACTTATAAGGTGGCCAAAGAGGTGTTTTAACAAATAAAAAAGTAAAATTGTGGACTATAAGGAAGTAAGTAAACAGTTTACCCATACAGGTCAATTAAGTTTTCAGGACAAAAGTGGAACCAGCTTTACTTTGATAAAAGCGGAACTATGGGAACCGGAAATGGAGGGCCTATTTCTGGTGCATGAAATTTATCAGTTAAAATCCTTAGTAGGTAACTTTTCTGATGTTGCCTTGGACATAGTAGAATATGCAGCAGACCAGACTATTTTCCTTAGTCCACAACCGACATGGAATATAAATAAAGGTAAATCCGGTGGATTAATTAAGTTTGCATTGGTAAGCTCAGCCTACTGGAAGCAGCTACTTCACCAAATTAGGGAAATAGTATTTCTGAAATGGGAGGATGATGTGCTGCCTTCAGCTATCAAAGGGACTCAAAATTTTCCTTTCAACAGGAAATCAAGGGTTATGGAGCTACATGAAGACGGTAGAGTGAAAATAATAAATGGATGAATCTGACAAATTCTTTGGGAAATATTCAAACCTTTGAAAAGGTTGGTGAGATAGCCGATAAATTAAATCTAGAATCCTATGTAGTAGGTGGCTATGTTCGGGATATCCTATTAAAACGGCCAAGCAAGGACATTGACTTTGTATGCATCGGTGATGGAATAAAGTTGGCAAAAGCAGTGGCTGATTCCCTGGACAACAAACCTCCTGTTTCGGTTTTCAAAAATTTTGGTACAGCCATGATAAAAATGGATGACTGGGAGCTGGAATTTGTAGGTGCGAGAAAAGAGTCTTACCAAATCGATTCTCGAAAACCTAAAGTAGAGGCGGGAACGCTTCAGGAGGACCAGGAACGAAGGGATTTCACCATCAATACCCTTGGTATTTCCTTGAATGGCAAAAATTTCGGAGAACTTTTGGATCCCTTTGATGGGGTCAAAGACCTTAAAAGAAAAATCATTCGTACGCCTACAGATCCCAACATTACTTTCTCGGATGATCCCTTGCGGATGATGCGTGCTGTCCGATTTGCTGCCCAGTTAAAATTTGACATTGAAGCCAGTACCTTTGATGGGATCATCAATAATTCCCACCGAATGTCTATAATTTCTGGTGAGCGGACCATAGTAGAGCTCAATAAAATTATAATGTCTGATAAGCCCTCTTATGGTTTTAAGTTGCTTTTTGTCAGTGGATTGCTAAAAGAGTTTTTTCCAGAGATGGTGGCGCTTCAGGGGGTAGATTCAGTAGGAGACAAGTCACACAAAGATAATTTTTACCATACTTTACAAGTACTGGACAATGTGGCTTCCAGGTCAAATAGCCTTTGGCTAAGATGGGCTGCCATTATGCACGACATTGCCAAGCCACCTACCAAGCGATTTAACCAAAAAGTGGGTTGGACCTTCCATGGACACGAAGACAAAGGAGCCAGAATGGTCCCCGGAATTTTCAGAAGATTAAAGCTTCCTATGGATGAAAGGATGAAATATGTGCAAAAATTAGTAAAATTACATCTCAGACCCATCGCCTTAGTGAATGAGACGGTAACTGATGCAGCTGTAAGAAGACTTCTTTTTGAAGCTGGAGATGATGTAGATGACCTAATGCAGCTTTGTAGAGCAGACGTTACCTCTAAAAACAACAGTAAAGTCAAACGATTTTTAGCCAATTTTGACAGGGTAGAAATCAAACTTCAGGAGGTAGAATCAAAAGATCAGGTAAGAAATTTTCAACCTCCTGTATCTGGTGACGAAATCATGGTTATATTTGGTTTGAAACCATCAAGGGTGGTCGGAGATTTAAAAGAAGAAATCAAAGAAGCCATCCTGGAGGGACATATTCAAAACAATAAAAATGAAGCCTTGGAGTTAATGTACAAGTTAGCTGCAAAAAAAGGAATAGTGAAAACAACTTAAGATAGATGATGAAAATGAAATTTGCCGTATTGATTTTGTTGCTGTGCATCAGCGCACAAAATATTTCCCTTGCCCAGGAAGAAACAAAAATCACCCCTGCTACAAAGGAGTCCAGTGAAAGCATCAAAGCTAAAAATGAATCGGATAACAGGATCTATTCTCTTGCCATGAGATACAATGATGCCTCTGTGGCTAAATTAAAGCTCTATGAGTTGATGGAAAGGAATCCTGGAAATCTTGCTTATGCTGAAACCCTATCTTCCATGTATTTCGAAATGGAACAGTATGGTTCTGCAGCCCTTGTTGCCCTGGATTTATTAGAAAGAAATGACAAAAGTTTGACAGCCTTAGAAGTGGCTGCATTTTCTCTTGAGCAATTGGGTGCATTAGAACGTGCATTGCCACATTTCGAGTCACTTCATTTATTGTCAGGTGACTTGTTCAGCTTGTATAAAGCGGGGTACCTTCAGTACACATTAAAGAAATACGATGAGGGGCTAAACTCTGTTAACATGTTGATTAAGGACAGCAAAGCCGCAGAGCAAAAATTGAACTTCCCAAAAGGAGAAAACAATGAGATGCAAGAAGTAAGCATGGTGGCTGCCGCTCAAAACCTTAAAGGCTTGATCTACAAAGATCAAGGAAGTGTTGCAGAAGCCAAAACTGCTTTTGAAGCCGCTTTGGCTGATAACCCTGATTTTGAATTGGCCAAAGAAAATTTGGCTGGATTATAAAATATTCACATTTCTATTATTACGTGTTGGATACCCCAAAGCATAGAATTTTGCTTTGGGGTATCCAATTCTCGTTTATGGATATTTAGTATTGGTGAAAACTGATTTGAAGACAGTGAAACGTTACATAATGATGCCTACTTAGGGAGATTTTGTCAGCATTGTTGCAGAAAAAAAGCAACAATACCGCCAAAATCGCGTAATGCTCATTGTTTTTCCAAGGGCTTTGGCCCTTGGCTACAAAAATGTCACTCCTCTGGAGTTTTTCGTATTTATGAAAGTTCACAGGCCACATTTACAAAGAAACCTCTGTCCGATTTAAAATTGTCCTAATAAAACGGCCAAATCCTCATTGCGAATCCTTTCGAGTGGCTATGGCGTAGGGAAGGGGTGTGGCAGTTTCAACCTACCGTCACTGCGAAGCCTTTTGGGAGGGCAAAAGTGAGGAAAGGCTGCGGCAGTCTCGATCAATCCTCATTGCGAACCCTTTCGGGTGGTCATGGCGTAGGGAAGGGGTGTGGCAATCCCAGCTGTTTAAGTATTCACGAAACTTTATCAACAGTAAGGACCAATCAATCTACTAGCGAGGGATTCCCACGGCTTTCTTCCCACAAAGCCCTCGCTAAGCCTCGGAATGACGATCATTTTCCGTCATTGCGAACCCTTTCGGGTGGCCATGGCGTAGGGAAAGGGTGTGGCAATCCCAGCTGTTTAAGTATTCACGAAACTTTATCAACAGTAAGGACCAATCAATCTACTAGCGAGGGATTCCCACGGCTTTCTTCCCACAAAGCCCTCGCTAAGCCTCGGAATGACGATCATTTTCCGTCATTGCGAACCCTTTTGGGTGGCCATGGCGTAGGGAAGGGATGTGGCAATCCCGGCTGGTTAAGTATTCACGAAACTTTATCAGCAAGAATGACAAAACCAGGATATACCGCGAGAATAATTACCTGCGAGGGATTCCAATGACTTTCACCGCGCACAAAATATTCTCTAAACTTACCGATAACGGATTTTTCATAAAACTGAATTGGGTTAAAGTCATATGGTAAATTAATTTCCGCCTTGTAGCTTTTTGGGGTTAAAAAATTTGAGCAGGGATTGGCAAAGGCACAGGCACTGTTTGACGAAGTTTTTGGTTTAGATAACATCCATAAAGTAACTCAAATATTAAAACCAAAAACATGGAGTTTGCCTGAGTGCGGGAGGCCTTAAATTTTAGCCAAAAAGATATTCAGCAGCGGGCTTTTCCCCGAAGTCTCAGGACAGGTTGGTTACTTTTTGGGCCACTGACTAGGGTCAGGACAGGCCTGCAGCAAAAAAGTGATAATCGAAATGGTGAAAGACTCGGTGTAGATATACTAAATTGTTTTTGATTTAAAATCTCAATTAGAGTTACAATTGTTCTAGCAATATCGTTCCATCGTCATTACTAACCATTTTTAGGGGAGTGTGCCGTTGGTAAGACTGCGGCAGTCCCTCATTACCGATGATCTTCGCAACATTCTCCAATCAAAGCCCAACTGGGGATTTCATTGCCAAATTGATTGATTAAGCCTAATCCGAATTTAAGAAAGGATTAAAATGATATTTGCTTCAGGCTTTCCTCCGTTTTATTTCCATTTTAGGGAATAAAATTGCAGTTTTGCAAAAATAAAAACAGCTCATGACCGTACGCTTCCAGTCACTGAAAATCATCACAGAAAAAGAAATCCTACCTGCCGCTGATTATGTATTTGATGGAGAAACCATAAAAAAAGCAAACAGGGACAATGCTACTGAAGACCAAATACTGGTTGATTGTAAGGGCTTATTGGGCTCAAAGGGATGGACTGATTTAAGGTGTTTTTCTGGTGAACCGGGTCAGGAGTACCGCGAGACCCTTGAAAGCCTGGCAAATGCCTTAATGCAAGGGGGCATGACTGAAGCAGTTCTGCTTCCTAATAGCAATCCCCCCATTCAGTCTAAAAGTGAGGTGGCTTATTTAAAGAACCACAGCCATCTATTGTTTCCAACCTTTAATGTGCAGGCGGCTGTTACTAAAAATTTTGAAGGCAAGGAGCTAACTGAAATGTTGGACTTGAACCATTACGGTGTGAAGCTGTTTGGTGAAGGTTTGGTCTCCCTCGCTCATTCAGACCGCATGATGAAGGCATTGCAATACCTTCAAAAATTCAATGGCGTATTGTTCGATCAAAGTCAGGATCCTATGCTGGCTCTTTTTGGTCAAATGCATGAAGGTATTCCTTCCACCATGTTGGGGTTAAAAGGCATCCCTGACCTGGCTGAAGAAGTCGCGGTACAAAAAAACCTGGAAATCCTTCGGTATACAGGAGGTAAGCTGCATTTTCAAACCATAAGCACTCGCGGTGCAGTGGCCCAAATTCGGAAAGCCAAGAAAGAAGGTTTAGCAGTGACTGCGGATGTTTCCATCTACCAATTACTTTTTACTGACGATGATTTATTGGATTTTGATACCCGACTAAAAGTACTTCCCCCTTTTCGAGGAAAAGCACAACAAGCAGCGCTAATTGAAGGACTAAAGGATGGGACGATTGATGCTTTGGTCTCCAACCATATTCCTCATGAGCCAGATGCTAAAAACATGGAGTTTGACCTTTCCCCATTTGGGATGGCTGGTTTGCCTACCTTTGTGCCTGCAGTGGTCAAATTATCGAAGGAGTTGGGGTATCCCTTATTGATTGAAAAGCTAACCAAAGGTCCTCAGGCCATCTTAGGGAACGAAGCCAAGGAATGGAACAGTCTCACCGTATTTGATCCTAATGAAGAATGGTTATTTGATGAAAAAAGCAACGCCTCCTTGGCTGATAATAACCCTTACTTCAATCAAACATTAAATGGAAAAGTAAAATACCTGATAAACCAGGGCAAAATTGAAGGGTTAAATGAATAGGTATTTAAAAGCAGCGTTACCCTTTGGACTATATGGTGGAGGCTTGTGTTTCCTGGGATATTTGACGATTTATTTGTTGGATATTGAGCCTATTAGTATGAATTTAATTATTGGCTACCTCGTTACGCCCATTTTTGTATTCTTTGGGGTGAAAAGTTTCCGGGACAATTTTAACGGCGGAAATCTTTATTTTGGACAGGGAATGACGGTAGGCTTTTTTACCTACACAATTATTGCCATGATTTCTGCACTTTATATTTTTGGGAGTATTCAGTTAGATGAGGAATTGTTTACCACCTTCAGACAAATCAATCTTGAGTTGATGAGCGCGAATAAAACGGTTTTAGAGGAAAACCTGAATGAAGCGGCCTATGAAGAAACATATGCCAATATTTCGAAAATGTCCATTTTTGATGTAGCATTAAACGATTTTTTAAGAAAAATATTCCCTGGTTTGTTCTTTACCATCATAATTTCCATAATTTTAAAGAGAAACGTTGAATTTTAAATAGCTGTAATTATGGAACAACAAACAATATCCCCATCTAAGGCTGCACTTAAACCTGGATTTGTCACTGGCTTAATTATGTTGGTGATTACTTTTATAATTTATTTTATAGACTATACTTATTTAGTATCCGCTTGGTATGGTTTTGTATCCATCATTTTTTTCTTTGGACTTGTGATCTATTTTGGTAGGCAATACCGGAAGGAAATTGGTGGTTTTATGACATTTGGCACAGCTTTTCAGTTTGCCTTTGTCACTTTAATTATTGCTGGATTGGTTGCCATGGTAGGTAATATACTGTTGTACCAAGTAATCCATCCCGGCTTGTCTGAGCTTTTGGTGAAAGTTCAACTTGAAAACATGATGGACATGCTCGATAATTTCGGTGCGGGTGACAGTCTTTCAAGTGACCAAATTAAGGACATGCGTACAGATATGGAGGAGGCCTATACCTTTGGAGGACAAATCAAAAGTTTTGGAATTGCCTTAATCATCTATGCCATTCTGTCCTTAATTCTAGGCGCTATTATCAAAAAGAGAGATAAATCAACTGACTTTTAATTGAGTATGCCCCAAATTTCTATTATTATACCTGTTTACGATGAAGAAGAATCATTGCCGGAGTTACAGGCATGGATTGTAAAGGTAATGGAAACAAAAGGCCTCAGTTATGAAGTTATTTATGTAGACGATGGCTCCAAAGATGATTCCTGGCAGGTGATCAGCGACTTGTCTTTGCGGAATGGGAATGTGAAAGCCATCAAATTTATTCGTAATTATGGTAAATCTGCAGCACTAAATGTAGGTTTTTCAAAAGCCACGGGTGAAGTGGTGGTTACCATGGATGCTGATTTGCAGGATAGCCCAGAGGAGATTCCAGCGCTATACCGCATGATCACAGAAGAGGGCTTTGACCTTGTCAGTGGCTGGAAACGCAAACGCCATGACCCTATGTCCAAAACCATCCCTTCCCGTTTATTCAATGGGGTAACCAGGTTTATCTCTGGTATTAAGCTTCATGATTTCAATTGTGGCTTGAAAGCCTATTCCAACAAAGTCGCAAAAAATATAGACATCTACGGGGAAATGCACCGGTACATCCCCCTTATTGCCAAGTGGAATGGCTTTGGCAAAATAGGCGAAAAAGAAGTGGCCCACAGTCCCAGAAAATACGGTACAACCAAATTCGGTATTGAGCGTTTTGTCAATGGTTTTTTAGATTTGATTTCCGTTTCATTTGTCAATCGATACCGGAAGAACCCCATGCACTTTTTTGGAAGTTTGGGATCCCTTTCCTTTGTATCCGGTTTTGTGATTACAGTCTGGTTAATCTACGAGAAAATTTCGGGCCTTAGAAATGGTTTGCACGTAAGAGAAATTACCGACCAACCTTTGTTTTTTCTTGCCCTTGTCGCACTGATTGTAGGTGTACAGCTATTTCTTACCGGTTTTATGGCAGAAATGATGACCTCTAACAGCACCCATAAGAGCGATTATAATATTGACGACGAAATTAATGGAGAAGCCTAATGCGTTTTTCGGTGATCATCCCCGTTTACAATCGCCCTGAGGAACTCCAAAATTTACTTGAAAGCCTGAGTCTTCAGACGTTTAGTGACTTTGAGGTAGTCATAATAGAAGATGGCTCGGAGCAATCTTCTAAGGCTATTATTGGTGAATTTCAGGAGAGCATCAACCTAAACTATCACTTTCAGGAAAATACCGGACAGGGCTTTGCCCGCAACAAGGGCATAGCATTGGCAAAAGGCGACTATTTTGTTTTCTTTGATTCTGATTGTGTGATTCCGGCTGACTATTTGAAAATCCTTGATGCAGCCATTGAAGAGCGGAAACTGGATGCGCATGGTGGCCCGGATGATGCAGGAGAAAGTTTTTCTTCCTGGCAAAAGGCCATGAATTTTAGCATGACTGCTTATCTGACCACGGGTGGCATACGTGGAAAAATGAAAAAACCTGCCAAGTACCAGGCCCGTGGATACAATATGGGTTTTTCCAGAGAAGTGTATCAAAGGGTAGGGGGATTTATTCATCCCAACATGGCCGAGGACATAGAGCTTAGCATTCGGATCAAAAAAGCCGGTTTTAAGTTGGAATTGGTGCGTGAGGCCTTTGTGTACCATCACCGGAAAAATGATTTTTCATCCTTTTTCCGCCAGAGTCATCAATTTGGTAGGAATCGCGTTTTCATCACCCAATTTCACAAAGACGCCCTCAAACTGGTGCATTTGCTTCCGTTGGTTTTTTTATTAGGCCTTTTGGTTCTTCCATTGGCTTTTCTGATGTTTTCGCCGTTAGGGTATGCAATAGGTGCCGTGTATTTACTTTGGACAATTGCGGTTTTCTTCAGTTCCGGTCCAGGTTTAAAAGTAAAATGCTTAGCCTTGCTGACCTCCTATGGACAATTGATAGGATATGGTACAGGAGTACTGCGGGAAGCCATAAAGCCAGCATCCAAAAAGCACCATTAAGCCCAACGCTACCGTCATTGCGAGCCCTTTTAGATTGGCCATAGCGCAGGAAAAGGGCGCGGCAATCTGGATCTACCGTCATTGCGAACCCTTTCGGGTGGCCATAGCGCTGGGAAAGGGTGCGGCAATCTCAGCTGGTTAATTATTCACGAAACTTTATCAAGAGGTAGTATAAAACCAGGACATTGTATGGCGATCTTGACTTTCGAGAGATTGCTTCGGCTTTCTCCACACAATGCCTGCCCTAATCCTCGCAATGACGATCTGCTACCGTCATTGCGAGCCCTTTTGTGAGGCCATAGCGTAGGGAAAGGCTGCGGCAATCTCGACCTTCGAGGGATTGCTTCGGCTTTCTCCCCACAACGCCTGCCCTAATCCTCGCAATGACGATCTGCTACCTTCATTGCAAACTTTTTTTGTGAGGCCATGGCGTAGGGAAAGGCTGCGGCAATCTCGATTTACCGTCATTGCGAGCCCTTTTAGATTGGCCATAGGGCAGGAAAAGGGCGCGGCAATCTCGGCCTTTGAGGATTGCTTCTGAATTCTTCCCACAAAGCTTGCCCTAATCGGCGCAATGACGATTTTTTTCTCCAAAAGAACTTATATAGCACAAATGACACATTTCACACATCATTTAATGTATTTCGACCTATCAATACCGCCATTTGGCCTTTCTAATGAAAAAAAGGTATTAAACAGTTTTTTACTGGCTGACTTTTAAATATCTTTGCCAAGAATTATAAAGTTCATTTTATATAACCAAAATGAAGCCACTCAACAGATTATTTTTTACCCTTTTGATTTTAATTGCTGCCGGCTCTTGCGTTTCCAATAAAAAAATCATCTACATGCAAGACATGTCTGAAGAAGACACTCCCCTTTTTACTGAAAGCGAGCTTGTGGCCAACAGTACTGATGAATATTATTTGCAATACAACGATGTTGTGGATATCAATGTTACAACTACCTCCACGGAATTGAATAAAATTTTTGGAATAGCATCTGGAAATCAAAATTCCAATATGAACATGAGTCAGGGTGCTCAAAATGGTGGAGATATCTTTTTTATCAATGGATATACGGTTGATGAAAATGGAATAGTGGAATTGCCTTTGCTTGGGGAAATCAAATTATTGGGATTGACGACCAAACAGTCTCAGGCATTAATAGAATCAAAGCTCAAAGCCTATGTAAACAAAGAGGATTTTTTTGTAAGGGTACGTCTAGGAGGTATCCGTTTTTCTGCATTAGGTGAATTCAAAAAGAATGGTAATTATACCATTTTACAAAATCGCATTAGTATTTTTCAGGCTATTGCACTTGCTGGGGATTTAACCACCACTGCTAAAAGAGATCAATTGGTACTGATGCGACAATATCCTGAAGGAACCAAAACCTTTCGAATCAACCTTACAGATGAACGACTAATAGCCTCTGAATTCTATTTTATTCGTCCCAATGACATGCTTTATGCAGAGCCCATGAAAATCCGGGAACTGGGTACAGGAGTGAATTTTGTCCAAACTTTTCAATTGGCAGTGACTACCCTTTCAGCAGTTTTACTAGTTCTGAATGCCATCAATTAATTACTAAATGAACCAATCTGAAATCAACAGAACACCGGTAATCGGACAGGAAGAAGAAGTAATCGATATCAAAGATATTGTCCTTAGGATTTGGCGCATCTGGCCATACATTGCACTTTCGGTTATCATTGCCTTGGGTATTGCCTATATGCTAATCCGATATTCGGTACCGGAATACCAGGTATCTAGTAAGTTTTTTGTTAAGGAGCAGGAAACACCTTTCAATTTATTTGAATCCACAGGCTTGGGTTTGGGCGGTTCTGGTGAAATGGAGTTGGGCAATCAAATCATCATATTAAAATCCAGACCAATTGCAAATGCAACCTTAGATCGTTTAAATTTTGAAGTAGAGTATTTCAAAGAAGGAAGATTTATACAAACGGAAATATACGAAAAGACACCTATTGCCGTAGAAGTGGATTGGACCTATCCCCAACTGACAAATGGAGATTTGCTAATTAATTGGTTGGATAGGCAGAAATTCACTGTGACCTATTTGGATGAAGCCTATAGTCAGGTTTTTCCAGATTCCGATAAAAGGGGATCCTTGAAAGATCCCAGTTCTCCTACACAAACCTTTCAGTTTGGTGAATGGGTAGAGTTACCCATGAATCGATTCAAGGTTAGTCAAACTTCTATGGAGGAAAGTGGGCAAATTATTATTAGGTTTAGGGATCGTCAGAGTTTAATCAATCATTATACCGGGGCGAGTCTTGAGGTCGCTTCTATTGATAAGCAATCTACGATTCTTAAGCTGACAATTAATACGGAAACCCCAAATAAAGGAAGGGACTACCTTAATACCTTGCAAGAGGTTTACCTAGAGGATGAGTTGCAGGAAATGAACACCATGGCTACCAATACCATTGATTTCATTGACAATCAGCTGGTTTTATTGTCTGATTCTTTGATGTACATAGAAAATAGGCTGGAAACTTTTCGTTCTAACAATTCCATTTATGATTTAAGTTCTGAGGGCACAGCTATTTTTCAGCAACTGAAAGCACTTGAAACGGAGTTGGCCAAAGAGGAATTTAAAAGAGAATATTACCAACAACTCGACAGCTATCTCAAAAGAGGGGATTACAATAGTATTGTGGTACCTTCTGGATTGGGAATTGATGACCCCATTTTAAATACCTTGATTGAAAACCTTTTGGAGTTACAGGCACAGAAATCAATGCATGCCTCTAAAATGACTGCCATATCTCCACCATTAAGGGAAGTTAGTAGGGAAATAGAAGACATGAACTTGTCAATACTCGAATTGTTGCAAAATGTGGACAATAATGCCGAGTTGTTGATCAACGATTTAAAGGCTCGTATAGATAAAATTACCAAAACCTTTAGTAGTTTGCCTCAAACTGAGCAAAATTTATTGCGCATTCAGAGAGAATTTTCCTTAAATAATGATTTGTACACCTTCTTACAAGAAAAAAGAGCGGAATCCGCCATTACCAGGGCGTCCAATACGCCTAGCAATAAGATCATTGAAACAGCATTGATCAATTCTACTCCGATTAGTCCTAAAAAGACTTTGACTTATCTTATTGCCCTTATATTGGGATTAGCTCTACCAATAGGCTTTACTTTGGCACGCACTTATTTTAGTAATAAAATTAAGGATGGAAAGGAACTGGAGAAAAAATCTCAGCTCAATGTAATCTCTACCATTGGCCTAAGTGAAGAAGGGGACAATTTGGTGGTACTAAAAAAACACCGATCTGGTGTCACGGAAGCATTTCGATCGCTTAGGGCGAATATGAATTTCCTTCTCCCTAAGGACAAAAGCGCTATTGTTTTGATTACCTCCAGCATCTCTGGAGAAGGGAAGACTTTTTCGAGTATAAATTTGGCTTCCGTTTATGCTTTGAGCAATAAGAAAACCTTATTGATAGGATGTGACATGCGGAAACCCAAAATCTTTGATGATTTTGGAATTAGCAATAAAGAAGGTTTGTCAACTTATTTGAGTAACAATCAAGACGATGTCAACAAAGTCATCCAAAAGACAGCTTATGAAAACCTGGACATTATTGTTTCTGGCCCTATCCCTCCAAATCCGGCAGAATTGCTGATCACCAATCGTTTTGCAGATTTGTTGGAAGAGATGAAAGGGCGTTATGATATGGTGGTGTTGGATACCCCTCCTGTGGGGCTTGTTTCAGAGACTTTAGACCTTATAAGACTGGCGGACATTTCCCTTTTTGTGGTCCGTTACAATTACAGCAGCAAACAGTTTATTGACCATATCAATAGTCTGAAGCAACAGGGAATTCTGACAAAGGCCTATATTATATTTAATGGGCTGGACAAAGAAGCCAATCATTATGGGTATGGAACAGGTTATGGTTACGGTTATGGCTATGGTTACGGTTATGGATACTACGATGAAGACCAGGACAATAGAAACTTCATTAAAAAGTTATTTCGAAGAAAGTAGTATATAATCACACCCAGGCTATATACTAAATTTCTAAAATAGTTATACATCTAAGGCATTAGCCTTCTTGGATTTAACAATATTTTTTATTGAGCATTTGGCTCGTTTCAAATTTTACTTGGGACTGAGGAGGCGAAGCTGTGTAAAGTTGTAGTCATTTTTCACAACTCCCCATTAAGGGGTAAGGGGATTTCAACGAGAACATCTCGTTGAACAATCTTTAAAAAGTTGTTGAATATTATTTTACTACTATTTTAAATTTATTGTTTACGAAAAAATCCCCCTGCCCCCTTTGAAAAGGGGGATTCTTCTTGCCACTTTTTTTCGGAGAATTTCTGCCAAGACAAATTTTAACAAAGTATAATTAAAAGTAATAACACAATGCGGATTATAAGAAGTCAATCATTTCACTGGATTCATTGATTTATTGAAATAATATTCTGTTTGTACTGAAATCTAGACAGAAACAATTATTTAAATTAGCGTATATTTGCACTTTACTTATTTTAATCTTTACAACTAATATTTTTATCCACATGAGCGTTCCTTTAAAAGATGTGAAAATTGCCGTAATTGGGCTGGGTTATGTTGGACTTCCCTTGGCAGCAGAATTTGCCAAAAAATTTCCTGTAGTTGGTTTTGACATTTCCTCTAAAAGGGTAAATGAATTGAATAGTGGTCATGATTTCACCCTTGAGGTAGAAGACCAGGATTTACAAGCAGTATTGGCTACAAAAAGCTCAAAAGACAAAGGACTTTTTAATTCTAATAACCCTGATGATCTTGCAGATTGTCAGGTATACATTGTTACTGTTCCTACTCCAACGGACAGACACAATAGGCCAGTATTGACGCCCATGCTGAAGGCATCCGAGACCATTGCAAAATACTTGAAAAAAGGAGATGTGGTCATCTATGAATCTACCGTTTACCCTGGGGTAACTGAGGAAGAATGTGTGCCTTTACTGGAGAAAATCAGTGGATTGACCTATAATGTAGACTTTTTTGCTGGCTATTCTCCTGAAAGGATTAATCCAGGAGACAAGGAGCATACTGTTTCTAAAATATTAAAAGTAACGTCTGGCTCAACACCTGAAATAGCTACCTATGTAGACAATCTTTATCGTGAGGTAATTGTAGCAGGAACCTTTAAAGCAAGCAGCATAAAGGTAGCAGAAGCTGCCAAGGTAATCGAAAACTCACAAAGGGACATCAACATTGCTTTTGTCAATGAATTGTCCAAGATTTTTAATCTATTGGGAATAGACACCCAGGAAGTATTGGAAGCTGCAGGAACTAAATGGAATTTCCTTCCTTTTAAACCGGGATTGGTTGGTGGACATTGCATTAGTGTAGATCCTTTTTACCTGGCACAAAAAGCACAGGAAGTAGGCTATCATCCAGAGATCATATTAGCAGGAAGAAGGTTGAATGACTCTATGGGCAAGCATGTTGCCACAGAGGTCATCAAGCACATGATGCGAAAAGACCTTAAGGTCATTGATAGCAAAGTATTGATCCTTGGTTTCACTTTTAAAGAGGATTGTCCTGATGTCCGAAATACCCGTGTCATTGATATTTACACAGAATTGAAAAATTTTGATATTGAAGTGGATGTGTATGATCCATGGGCAAATCCTGAAGAAGTGTCCCATGAATATGGTGTAAACATCATAAGTGGCAAAGCTTGTCCACCACTCGATGAATATTCAGGAGTAATATTGGCCGTAGCGCACAAAGAGTTCAAAAACCTGCCAATAGAGAAGAGCAATAAATTAGTGGTTTTTGATGTCAAGGCTGTATTAGACAAGGACAAAGTCGATGCAAGACTTTAATTAAACCTCGCTTGAGTAATTAATTTATGCAGAATGATAAATAATTACACCTACTTCTTGTCATTTCTCCTAAGGGAACGCAGGAATAAGGCTAATCAAAACAATTATGTGTAATTATTTAATAGCATCAATATATTGACCAAAGTCAAGAAGTTAGCACTTTCTGGAATTATTTGGAACATCATCCAGCTGCTAGTCAATCAAGGGGCATCTTTTATTGTCAAACTTGTGCTTGCCAGGGTGCTTTTCCCTGATCAGTTTGGTTTGGTTGGCATGGCGGTGGTTTTTATAGGTTTTGTTCAGGTATTCAATGATTTGGGTATTGGATCAGCCTTAATTCAAAGGAAAGAAGCCGATCTTAAGGAGGCTCACTTTCATACAGCTTTCTGGACTGGAGTGACATGGTCCATTTTAATGTATTTGTTCATTTGTTTTGTCGTGGCACCCTTTGCTGCCAATTTTTATGGTGAACCCCTATTGAAAGACCTTGTTCCTGTTCTAGGACTGGGAATATTGGTCAATCCTTTCAACATGGTTCACAAGGCGCAATTGACCAAAAAAATGAACTTTAAAAGAATGGCCCTAATCAACAATACGGCTAATATTTCTGCTGGGATATTGTCTGTCATTTTGGCCTTCTCAGGTGCAGGGGTTTGGTCTTTGGCTTTTAATTCCGTTGCCACATTTGTAATCACCGTACCCCTGTATTTTAATGCCACAAAATGGGTTCCGAAATTTATATTTGAAGCGCAGGCCTTTAAAGATATTTTTGGCTTTGGGATCTACACTACTGGAACGAATATTACCAATTACCTTATAAGTAATGTAGATTATTTGTTGATAGGTAAGTTGGCGACCGCTCAGGCATTGGGTATTTATACTTTTGCCTTTATTTTAACGGATATATTTAGAGGAAGGTTAATGAGCGTGATGAATACGGTATTTTATCCACTGTATAGCAGAATGCAAGACAATCCGGCCTCCTTAAAAAAGTACTACCTAAAAGTAGTCGAATACAATAGTATAGCAATATTCCCAATCATGACTTTTTTCATTTTGATGGGAGATCCTGTTATTTTGATTGTTTTCGGAGACAAATGGCAAGATTCTTTAGATCCATTAAAAATCCTGGCTTTAGCGGTGATGGTACATATGGTGGTCAATAGCAATACGGCTTTAATTCGAGGTTTAGGCAAGCCTGATTTGGAAATGAAATTGCAAATTTTTAAAGCGATCCTTTATTTACCTATAGTTTATTATGCCATCCTTAATTATGGGATTATAGGAGCAGCCACGGCAGTACTAATCAATAAAGTCATAGCGGTAATCATTGCCCAAATTACCTTTAACAAGTTTTTATCTGTAAAAATATCCTCCATGGATTTTTTCAGAGCGATCAGAGTGCCCTTATTGGCTACGATTTTCACCTATATCGTCATTAATTTTCTAAACAATACCCTGCATTTTCACTATATATTGTCCTCAGTGCTTTTATTCGGAATATATGGAGCAATTATCTGGTTTGTAATGGGCAAAGAAGCATTGGCAGAGTTTAAAGAAATAAAATCAATGTAGCAATGTATTTCAAACTCGAAATAAACCTAGCCCTGAAGGGCATCCTCTCACAGGGATGGGTGCAGCCCATCTAACAATAGGGCTAATCTAATTTTAAAGCCCCGTAGGGGCGTAATAATATTTCTATTTTGGATTGAAACTGATTTTATGTCACCCTTTCAGGGCTTAAAATCTATATATTTAGCTTTTTAATCACAGGGCTTCACCCTGTGCTAAGGTATATCGCCCTTTCAGGGCTAAAGAAAAGTAAATTTGTGGTAGTACTAACAAGGAATAAATTTTAAAACGGTAAACTTTTTTCATGACGGGTCATATTTCGAAATAACCAAGCCCTGAAAGGGCATCATCTCACAGGGATAGGTGCAGCCCATCTAGCAATAGGGCTAATCTAATTTTAAAGCCCTGTAGGGGCGTGATAATATTTCTATTTTGGATTGAAACTGATTTTATGTCACCCTTTCAGGGCTTAAAATCTATATATTTAGCTTTTTAATCACAGGGCTTCACCCTGTGCTAAGGTATATCGCCCTTTCAGGGCTAAAGAAAAGTAAATTTGTGGTAGTACTAACAAGGAATAAATTTTAAAACGGTAAACTTTTTTCAGGACGGGTCATATTTCGAAATAACCAAGCCATGAAAGGGCATCATCTCACAGGGATGGGTGTAGCCCATCTACAATAGTGATAAATTTATTTTCAAGCCCTGTAGGGGCGTAATATCGATTTTATGGGGCAGTCATTAGTACAAAACTACATCCATTTAATATACAGCACTAAGAACGCGGTGCCATTCATTCAACCACCTGTTGAAACTGAATTGTATGGTTATTTAGGCGGTATTTGTAATCGGCTGGATTGCCAGTCCATAATAGTTGGAGGATATTATGATCATGTCCATATGTTATTCAAGCTTTCTAAAAAAATAGCACTTATAAAGTTGGTAGAGGAAGTGAAATCACATTCTTCAAAGTGGATTAAAACTAAAGGAGTAGCATATAAGGATTTTTATTGGCAAAATGGATATGGTGCATTCTCGGTAAATCCCAAACAAGTGGATACCGTAAAGACATATATCGCACATCAACATGAGCATCATACTAAGGTTACTTTTCAAGAGGAATACCTAGGATTTTTGAAAAAATACAATGTGGAATATAATGGTCGCTATATTTGGGATTGACATTTAATTGATGTCACCCTTTCAGGGCTTAAAATCTATATATTTAGCTTTTTAATCACAGGGCTTCACCCTGTGCTAAGGTATATCGCCCTTTCAGGGCTAAAGAAAAGTAAATTTGTGGTAGTACTAACAAGGAATAAATTTTAAAACGGTAAACTTTTTTCAGGACGGGTCAGTCCCTCTTTCAGCCTACAAACACAGTCCGATTATCAGAAAAATGCACGTTTGGTTAAACGACTACGACTCCCCCTTTTGAAAGGGGGATTTGCTGAAATGGAATGGTTAGGCTGATTTGTTATCCTTGAAACGACCTGAACAAATAAACGCCATCTTACCGGAAGAAATATAAATCAGCATCAGAGATGCTTCTATTGGCAATAAGATAGCCATTTAGTAAAATTCACGTTTAGTTAAACGATAACAACTCCCCCTTAATAAAGGGGGCAGAGCCTGTCCCGACCAAAGTCGGGAGGGATTTTAACGGAAATAATGAACTATTACGAATTGAAATTGAGAATGTTGGCTAAAAAAAATCCCCCTTACCCCCTTTTGAAAGGGGGATTTGCTGAAATGGAATGGTTATGCTGATTTGGTATCCTTGAAACGACCTGAACAAATAAACGCCATCTTACCGGAAGAAATATAAATCAGCATCAGAGATGCTTCTATTGGCAATAAGATAGCCATTTAGTAAAATTCACGTTTAGTTAAACGATAACAACTCCCCCTTAATAAAGGGGGCAGAGCCTTTCCCGACCAAAGTCGGGAGGGATTATAACGAGAATAACGAACTATTACGAATTGATATTGAGAATGATGGCTAAAAAAAATCCCCCTTACCCCCTTTTGAAAAGGGGATTTGCTGAAATGGAATGGTTAGGCTGATTTGGTATTATTGAAACGACCTGACCAAATAAACGCCGTCTTAACGGTAGAAATATAAATGAGCATCAGCGATGCGCTAAAAAAATTTATAACCCCCCCCTTTTAAAACCAACGCTACCTACAATAATTAATGATTAAAAAAATATTAAAATATCCTTTTAAAAAATTCTCAAAGGTTAAAAACAGCCTTTATAAGGAAAAACTGCCGCTTTATTTTCACAACAGCACTTTTCTTTCCTCCCTTTATTATTTTTTATTTAGCCCGACTTTTAGGAGGGAACATAGAGCTGTATTGTCCGGTAAAGTCAAACATATCCAAGAGGCGAAAAAATCTAAATACAATTATTTTTTATTGGTTCGAAATACCCATAGGATTGAGAAGGGTCTTTTGATGCGTCCAAGGAGGGATTTCTTTGCCGCCGATTTTATAGGGGAAACTGTGGACTCTTACCTAGGGGTAATCAAAAACCAAGAATTGGAAAAAAATCCTCAAATTAAATGGTTTAAGGATGTCTTGACAGAATATTTTAAAGTTTGCAAGCCCCATAAGGTGATAGATTCTGAGAGAGAAAGGTTTTTGAAGGCTGATACTGCCTTGTCTGGCGCAGACGTCTTATGCACTCAAATAGGTTCTCTTCCTTATAAAAGAGACCCGGATTCCTTTTCTGGAATAAGTTATGAGGACTATTATAAACTAAGCAAGCAAAGAAAATCCGTTCGATGGTTTTTAAACAAACCCGTAGATCGAGCACTTATTGACAAAGCTATATTGGCAGCTGTACAAGCTCCCAGTGCCTGCAACCGCCAACCCTTTGAATACCATATTATCGACGACAGGGCAAATTTGGATCAAGTGATAGAACTTCCCATGGGCACTAAGGGGTATGCCCATTCCATCCAAACTTTTATTGTGGCGGTAGGGAATTTAGATGCTTACTTTGATGAACGAGACCGTCACTTAATATACATTGATGCCTCCTTGGCCAATATGTCCTTGATGCTGGCTTTAGAAACTTTAGGACTTGGCAGTTGTCCAATTAACTGGCCTGATATAGAGCTTAGAGAACAAAGAATGACCGAATTTTTAAACTTAAAAGCGCATCAAAGACCTATTATGTGCATAGGGATTGGGTACCCTGATCCTGAGGGAAAAGTAGCATTTTCTGAAAAAAGATCACTGGATGACATTCGAAAATATTTAGCATAGCATACTTAGAAAAAATGATTGTAGAAATTAAAGGAGTTGGGACTACCAATAAGGGTGCTCATTTATTGTTGTTGGCCATACTTCAGGAATTTTCAAGACGTGGAATAAATGCGGAATTCTGTGCCTCCCCAGGATTTGGCATGGATTATTTTTCTGCAGCCAAACATGGGTTAAAATTAAAAGTTACCTTACCGTCAAGCAGGCTTCCGTGGAGCAGTATTTTAGGTCTACTGCCTAAAAGTACCAGAAATTCTTATGGCCTTATTTTGGACAAGGACATTGATCTGGTATTGGATGCTTCGGGATTTGCTTATGGTGATTTTTGGGGGGCTAAAAAACCCTTGTTCCGTCTAAACAATGTTATCGAAGGAAAAGTCCCAAGCAAAGCCAAAACGATCCTACTGCCACAAGCATTGGGGCCTTTTGATAAAAAAGAAGTCAAGGATTCATTTCATAAAGTGGTGGATAAAGTAGATTTGATTTTTGCCAGAGATACGGATTCATTGAATAACCTTAAGCGCAATTACGGCGATCAAAGCAAATTTTTACTGGCCCCTGATTTCACCAACTTATTGGAAGTGGTAGCGGCAGAAACTTACCCTGAAGGGAATGTGTGTATAGTACCTAATTATAAAATGATTGCTGAAGGCCAAAACAGTTACTTCAATTTCTTAAAAGACGCGCTCGTACATTTAATGCAGGAAAATGCAAAACCTTATTTCCTGATTCACGAGGGAGAGAAAGACAAGGCCATAGCAGATAAGCTTAACAAGGAGCTTAAAATCGACCTTCCTATTGTTATGGAGGAGGATCCTTTAATGATAAAGAAAAGGATAAAGGCCTCACAATTAATCATAGTTTCTCGTTTTCATGGCCTGGTAAGTGCTTTGTGTCAAGGAGTTCCTGTGATCGCAACTTCATGGAGCCACAAATACAAAATGTTGTTACAAGATTACCAAAAAGCAACTTCTTTGGTAGATATTAACAGTTACCAAAAGGAAGAATTGAATGCAATGATTGGGGAAAGGTTAGCCCTTTCAAAGAGAGAATATTATATTCAACAAAAAGAGATCATTCAAGAGCAAAAGAATAAAACTACGGACATGTGGGACAAAGTTTTTGACCTTATAAAGTGAAGGTTTTAAAGCATTTATTTTTAATAGGAATATAAGAAATAGCGTTAAAAGAAAATATGTCTTACGAGATTAAAAAACAAAAAGTGCTGGTAACAGGTGGAGCTGGATTTATCGGCTCCAATTTGATAGATGCCTTATTGGCAAATGAAAATACATTGCTTTGCTTGGACAATTTTTCCACGGGTAATATTGAAAACCTGGAAGCAGCCCAAAGTAATCCAAATTTCACCTTAATTGAAGGAGATATTCGTGACAGGGAAACCTGTATGAAAGCAGTTGCAGGCTGTGATTATGTGTTTCACCAGGCCGCTTTAGGATCAGTACCTCGTTCCATCGCGGATCCCATCACTAGTACTGAAGTGAATATCCTTGGCTTTGTAAATTTATTGTTTGCAGCCAAGGAGGCAGGGGTAAAGCGATTTGTCTATGCTGCCAGTTCCTCAACTTACGGAGATCATCCTGCTTTACCCAAGGTGGAACATGTCATTGGAAATTCGCTTTCTCCCTATGCCATTACAAAATATGTAGATGAACTTTTTGCCAAAAATTTCTCAGATAGCTATGGGATAGAAACGGTAGGTTTGCGTTATTTTAATGTTTTCGGCAGGCGTCAGGATCCCAATGGCGCTTATGCTGCGGTGATTCCTAAATTTGTTTCCAGCTTAATAAAACATCAAAGCCCTTATATCAATGGGGATGGGGCCAATTCCAGGGATTTTACCTATATAGACAATGTGATTCAAGCCAATCTATTGGCGGCAGCGGTTCCTACTGCTGTTTTTAAGGAAGGATTGAAGGAGTACCAAGAAAACACAGCGGGTGTACCTGAAGTTGAAAATGAAGCTATTATTTCAGAGGTATTTAATGTGGCTTTTGGAGAAAGAACTTCTTTAAATGAATTGGCAGAAGCCCTAAAGAAGGGGCTTACACCCTATGACCATGCAATTTCTAAAGTGGAATTTCAATATGGACCCAATAGGGCAGGCGATGTGGCCCATTCCATGGCTTCCATACAAAAAGGTAAAACGGTTTTGGGTTATAATCCAAAATATTCTTTTCAATCGGGTCTGGAAGAAGCTTGTGCCTGGTACTGGGAGAATATGGGGTAAGTTAATGAGTTTGAATTTATTTAATTACTTCCACTAGTGGAGAAAAGAGTTTTTCATTGATCATAATTAACTATGTCATAATGTATCCTTTTTAATCAAATCTCTCAATTGTTAATAAATTGTTTAATTAATATACACAATAACTTTTTTTTAATAGAATAACATTATGATTTCATCATTTATTACTTGCTCAGATTATTTAATATGCCCAAAAATAAGTCCTATTTTACTTCAAAAATAAAGATAGAAATTATTGTTTTGGAAATTTACAATTTGAAGTTTAGGTTTTAAAATTCCCAACATCAAAAACTCTAATTCTGATTTAGAATTGCTGCATTGTAATAATTGTAAAATCTAGAATGTGTTTTTTCTGGAGAAAGTTTTTCATTTACTTAATTCATCAATTGAGCTTTTAGGCTAACGTTTATATATTTTTATTCATGACAATTGAAACATCCTCGCAGCGAAATAAGCGAATAGCAAAAAACACACTTCTCCTATATGTTCGGATGATCATTTCGATGGGGGTGTCCTTGTATACAGTTCGTATAATTTTAAATACACTAGGCGTCGAGGATTATGGATTGTACAATGTTGTTGGTGGGGTGGTTGCATTACTTAGTTTTCTACCGGGTTCAATGGCATCGGCAACCCAACGATTTTTTTCACATGCACTAGGGCAGAAAGATCAAAAAAAATTGAATAATATATTCGGTGTTAACGTCTTAATTTATTTAGGAATAGGAATTATTGCTCTTGTAGTTCTAAATACTGGTGGAGTTTGGTTTGTTGAAAACCAACTTCAAGTCCCTGAGGGTCGGCTTGATGCATTAGTTTCTCTTTTTTATATAGCAGTATTTACTTTCGTTTTGACTATTTTGAAGGCACCTTTTATGGCTATCATTATAGCTCATGAGGACATGAAAATCTATGCTTACATGGCAATTGTAGATGCATTGCTAAAGTTAGGCGCTGTTTTTTTATTGATTTATCTACCAGGGGATAAAATTTTGGTTTATGGATTACTTCTATTAGCTGTTTCTTCAATTGATACTTTTATTTATTTATTAATTTGCTTTAATAAATATGTTGAATGCCGAATTCAACATATCAGTTGGGATTCTGGCTTAGCGAAAGAAATTGTTGGTTTTACAGGATGGACTTTATTTGGTCAATTGACGACCGTAGCCCGAGGAGCTGCTATAACCATACTTTTAAATCAATATTTTACTCCGGTTGTTGTTGCAGCGCGAGCTATTGCGGTCAACATTGCTGGGCAATCTAATTTGCTCGCCACACAATTTAACACAAGTTTATATTCTCCAATTATAAAAGCATATGCAGCTAATGAGAGAAAAGAGATGATCGAACTTGTGATTAATGGCTCAAAGGCTACCTTTTTTCTTATGTGGATTCTTGCCCTACCTATTTTTATTGAAATGAAAAGTATTCTTTCTATATGGCTCAAAAACACGCCAAATTACACTGTAGAATTTGCGAGATTAACTTTGGTTGAAGGCCTCATTTTTGCTGTAAGTCTTCCATTGACAACCGTTGCTCGGGCTCCGGGAAAAATGGCAGCTTATGAATCTATTTTAGGTTTCTTTCAATTCAGTATTCTTGCAATCTCATGGTTTTTATTTAGGAATAACTTTGAACCACAGGCGACTTTTTATGTGGCTATAATAGTTAATTTGGTTATGTTTATCGTTCGCTTACAAATTGTTAGTAGATTGACTGGACTCCCTGTTGTACCTTATTTGAAACAAACCATGCTTCCTGTTTTTAATGTTGTCCTTATATCATCATGTCTTTGTGCATTATTAAGGTATTTGTTGCCTACAGGTCTTGTCTATTTTGTCATTTCTTTAGGAGGCATCTTTTTTATTACGGCATTTACAATTTACTATTTAGGATTGCCTTTAGAAATTCGAGAAAAATTGACAAGCTTTGTTTCTTTAAAAGTCAAAAATTTATCGAATTTAAATCGTTAGCATTATGAATTATTATCATCATTCTACTTTCTCGTTTCCTTTTCTATAGACAAATAAAAGTAATGTATCGAATTATTTTAAATAAAGTAAAAACAACTTTAAAAGCTTCTATCAAAATAGTAAGTAATTTTCCGAGATTATTGAAACTGGCTCCTAAAATTCTAATTGAGGGAGGTCATCTTTCTATAAATGTAGCGTATGTGAAATATGGAGAGCTTTTGAAAGGAAAGCATGTTATAGTTACTGGTGGTGGATCTGGTATTGGAATGGCTATCGCGCGTAAGGCTCTAGATTTGGGAGCTAAAGTTTTAATTACAGGTCGAAATCATTCTAAATTGAAAAGAGCTGAACAGATTCTTAATAATTCAAACCTAAAGATTTTAGTTTGGGATATCAGTGAAACAGAAAAAATTTCAGAGAATTTGAATATTGCATTAAAATTATTAGATGGAAATCTTGATATCCTCGTCAATAATGCGGGTGTATTATCAAAGAAAATCTTCCCGAACGTTACAGAAGAAGATTGGGACAATGTTTATGGAATTAATTCAAAAGGAGCATATTTTTTAACCCAAGAAGTTTGTCAATATTGGTTAGGAAATAGTACAAATGATGTCAAAAAAGTAATAAATATATCTTCTCAAGGTGGGTACGTAGGAGCAACTTATCCGTATAGGATGACTAAATGGGATATTGCAGGTCTAACACAAGGTTTAGGTAATTTATTGGCTTCAAAAAATATAATTATCAATGGGATTGCACCGGGAATTATTTCTACTGAAATGCAAAAAAATTATTTAAAACAAGGCGAAAACAGCTATTGTGACCTAAACCCCCAGAAACGAATAGCATCTCCCGAAGAAATAGCAGAGTTAGCAGCATTTCTTCTGGGGGATGCATCAAATTTTATAATTGGGCAAACTATTTTGTGTGATGGAGGATTTTCCCTCAAATAATTAATTCTAATTTTCTATAACTAATTTTTGTACTATGAACACAATGTATACAGATGAGAAAAATGTACAAGTTCTATTGTCTTTATTAAAAGCAAATGGAATTAAACGAATAATTGCATCACCAGGGAGCGCTAATTCACCCTTTGTCGCAAGTGTTCAATTTGATAAGTATTTTGAGGTTTATTCTTGTGTAGATGAAAGATCAGCTGCGTATTTAGCTTGTGGACTTGCTTCAGAGACAAATGAACCAGTTGTAATAAGCTGTACTGGAGCAACTGCTTCTAGAAATTATTCACCAGGCTTAACAGAGGCTTATTATCGAAAACTTTCTGTTTTAGCTATAACTTCTACCCAACCGTTAAGTAAAGTAGGGCACCATATAGCACAAGTTATTGATAGATCTATTATTCCTAAAGATGTCGCAAAATTAAGTGTGACATTACCTATTATAAAGGATGCAGAGGATGAATGGGATTGTATGATATCGGTAAATAAGGCTATTCTTGAATTAAACCGATCTGGAGGTGGACCTGTTCATATAAATTTACAAACGAGTTCCCAAAGTACATATACAACAAAAGAACTCCCTTCTTACCGTAAAATTTCCCGGTTTACCAAAGAAGATGAATTACCTAAATTACCTAAAGTTAATAAAATAGGTGTTTTTGTAGGCTCACATAAAAAATGGACACAAAGTGAAACAGATACACTAGAGAAATTCTGTTTATCTACAGGAGCAATTGTATTGTGTGACCATACAAGTGGATATTATGGGAAGAACCGATTGTTATTTTCATTAGTAGGTTCCCAGCAGTTCCTTGAGAAATCTCAATTAAAACCTGATTTAATGATACATATTGGGGAGATTACTGGAGATTATACATTGTCTACTTTTTCTGGTTCCGAAGTTTGGCGTGTTAACCCTGATGGTGAAATAAGAGATACTTTTCGTAAGTTAACTAATGTATTTGAAATGAGCGAATTATCTTTTTTTAAATCCTATTCTAACGATAAGAAAAACAATAATTCATATTTTGACTTGTGTCAAAAGGCTCTTCAATCAATTAGGGAAAACATTCCTGAATTGCCCTTTTCAAATATATATTTGGCTTCGAAAATGGCCAATGAAATTCCTCAAAATTCAGTAGTACATCTTGCAATATTGAATAGTTTACGGTCTTGGAATCTTTTTGATTTTCCAAAAGGTGTCGAATCAATGTGTAATGTTGGTGGGTTTGGAATTGACGGTTGTCTATCATCGCTTATTGGTGCTTCATTTGCAAATAGAAAGAAAAAGTATTATTGTGTAACTGGGGATTTAGCTTTCTTTTATGACATGAATGTATTGGGAAACAGAGATGTCGGGAGTAATGTAAGAGTCTTGGTTGTGAATAATGGAAAAGGAACTGAGTTTAAACAATATAAACACCATACCTCACATTTTCGTGATTATGCAGATGATTTCATTTCTGCAGCTGGCCATTTTGGTAATCAATCACCATTATTGGTTAAACATTATGCTGAAAACCTTGGATTTGAATATATATCAGCTAACAATAAAGAAGAATTCCAAACAGTTTATAAGCGTTTCTTACATTCTGAATGTACTGATCGTCCTCTACTTTTCGAAGTATTTACAAATAGTGAGGACGAAAGTAAGGCTTTGGAAATGATAGTGAACATTAAAAAAGATTTTAAGCCAGCTGCTAAAGATTCTGTTAAAAATCTTGCCACCTCATTAATAGGAAAAAGTGGTCTAGGATTGCTTAGGGATCTGAAGAAAAGTTAATTTTTTAGATAAATTAATTTCTATTTTAAACACTTACATTAAGAATGAAAAAAATTAAGATTTTAACATTTGTAAATGAAAATAATTATGGTGCTTTATTGCAATCTTTTGCATTACAAGAGGCCTGTAAATCAATTGGTTTCACTGCCTCTTTTATTGACTACAAATTCCGTCGACCTAATGGTGGAACTCTAAGTAAAGTGTTATTTTGGATTAAAAATCCTTTTATAATCTTACAAAAATTCAAAATTCTGCCTACTCCAGAGCCAGTAGATTTTTCATCTTTTGTAGACTTTAGGAATAGGTATTTGTCAATTGAAGGTGAATCTTATTCTAATTTTAATAAATTATCATCTCATCCTCCAAATGCGGACGTCTATATAACTGGAAGTGATCAAGTTTGGAGTCCAAGGATTGTATCTAAGGAGGACTTAAAAAGTTTTTTTCTATGTTTTGGTGATCAAAAAGTAAAAAGAGTAAGTTACGCAGCAAGTTTTGGAGGAGAGTCATTATCAGAAGAATACATTAATTTTATATCAAACGTTTCCTTAGGTTTTGATTTTTGTTCAATTAGAGAAAAGGATAATAACGGGATATTGAAAAAAATAGGTGTTGATGATTATAAATTGGTGCCAGATCCAACCCTATTAGTTGAGTGGTCTAAGGTTCAGGATCTTTCTATTTCTAAACATAAAAATATAGAAATTGGATTATTTATTTTAAATCCCAAACATCGTGAAATATTTTTTAGTACGGTCAATGCCTTATATTCTGAATCCAATCCATTTGAAGTCAATTTAGATTCGAAAGGAAATTCTGTTAATCCATTTGTATGGATAGAAAATATAAGTAAGTGTCAGTTTTTTGTTACTGATTCATACCATGCTGTAATTTTTTGTATTTTGACAAGAACAAAGTTTGCAGTCTTATTACATGATGGAGAGGGTTCAGCAAGAAATCTTCGAATTATTGAACTGTTGAGTCGATTTGGTTTGGAAGATAGAAGTTCTAAAGATTTTAATAGTAAAGATTTAACGCAGTTAATGAAAAATGAAATTGACTGGATTGATGTAGAAAAACGACTTATTGATTATAGAAAAATTGGGTTAGAATTTCTTAAGTCTATTTAAATTTTATTAGCCTACTAAGTATTCAATCTATTTTAGCTTTAATGATATCTTTTTCTATAATTACCCCTGTATTTAACACTTCTACTTGGTTAGAAGCCTGTATTAATTCTGTTATTGATCAAACGTATTTTAACTGGGAGTTGATCCTCGTAGATGATGGATCTACTGATGGATCTTGGATGATTTGTGAATCTTTAAAGGAAATAGATGCTCGTATTAAACCTATTAGACAAAAAAATCAAGGGGTTGTGGCTGCTCGATTTAACGGGTTTCAAACTTCTTCAGGAAATGTAATTTTGTTTTTAGATTCTGATGATAAATTGAGGCCTTATGCGCTTCAAGGAATTGAAAAAGAAATGAGGAGTGGTAATTTTGACCTGCTAAGATTCGGATTTGATTACTGTGACATGAATTGGAATTCAAAACAAACTCTTTTGCCCCCCCTATCTGGTAGTTTAGAGCGACGAAGTTTGATGTTAGAAAATCATGGTCCGTTAAAGCAATATTCATCCCCTAGTATTTGGGACAAAGCTTATACTCGAGAATTAGCAAGTAAAGTTTTTGCACTTACTAAGGATAAACGTATTAAACATTCAGAAGATATGTTATTTTCCTTAACCGCTTTGGTCTTATCCCATAATACGTTTTTTTTGAAAAAAGCTTGTTATCTTTATTTGCAAAGACCTGGTTCAGCTATTCATTCTCTTAATATAAATTCTATAAATGATAAGGAATCATATATAGAAGGTTTGGTTCATTTATTAGATATTTTACCAAATGAATATCATAAAAGATTGAAGAAGCTTATTAACGAAGAATCTAATGAAGCTATTACCTATGTTTTAAACAATGGTTCTTGTTATGCCAAAGGGTATTATGATCTTACTAAAATTATCATAAATTTAAAAAAGTCCACTCTTTATCGGAAATATGTTTTGATGGTAAACCGAAAACCTAAATATCTTTTACGTGATATTTTGCTTCATATCCCTCCATTTTTCGCAATATTGTTAATTTCCAGAGTGAAATTTAATAAAATAATTAATTATTTTAGATGATTAAAATTTCTTTTTTGATTTCGTTTGCTTCATTTTGTTCGGTTATGATAAAATACTGTAAATTGAATTATGTACTATATGTTTATTTATAACTTTTTGAATCGTTTACGAAAAATCATTTAAATTATATATAATTAGTTAATTCTATTACCATAAATCTCATATAGGAATTTTAATATTTTGAATTATTCAAATTTTTTAAAAAATTTTAATTAAAAAATATTATATACTGTTTACTATCTTTATTATTACTAATATGATTAGAATAGCCGTTCTTTTAACTTGCTATAATAGAGTCCAATCCACTTTAAAATGTTTAAATCAATTATTTGAAAGCGAATTACCTGATACTTTCCAATTGGATGTGTTTTTGGTTGATGACAATTCACCTGATAATACTGGGAGATGCGTTAAAGAGGCCTTTCCTAAGGTAAATGTCATCGAAGGTTCTGGTAATTTATTTTGGAATCATGGAATGCATCTAGCTTGGGAAGAAGCTGCGAAAATCAATGATTTTGACTTCTATTTTTGGTTAAACGATGATACCTTTATTTTCCCAAATGCAATATTAAATATTGTTAATGATTATTATTCAGTTAAAAAGGAAAAACTAAAAGAGACAATTATTATTAGTACAGTAGTTGATCCTGAAACACATGAAATTAGCTACGGAGGAAGGAAGAATGGGTTATTGTTAGCCCCTATTGGAAGTCCTTTGGAATGTGATACTGTAAATGGAAATTTCGTTCTTATCCCTAAAGAGATTTTCCATACGATTGGCAATATGAATACTGCCTTTACTCATGGAATGGGTGATATCGATTACGGTTTAAGAGCTATTGAAAAAGGTTTTCTTGTAAATATCGCTAGTAAATTATGTGGATATTGTGCTAATAATCCTAAAGTCCCTTGGTTTAGTTCAGATTTTACCTTTAGTCAAAGATATGACTTGCTATTTCAAAAAACTAATGGGAATATTAAGGAATATTTGCATTTTGTTCGTATCCATAAAGGTTTACCTTATATGTTTCTAAGTTTTTCTAAAACAGTAATAAGGTTGTTTTTTCCTAAATTGTTTTAATCTGAACATCAAATTTTATTTTCAGATATTTTATGCCTAAAATATATTCTAATGTTTCATTTATAAATCTAAAGCGAAAGTAATGAGTATTTTTTATAAATTATTTTTTTTTATTTCTGTACTCATAATATTTGTAACATTAGATTTAAATATTTTCAACCCAGTTGATTGTACTTTTGTTATTTTATTATTTATTAACTCCATTGCTTTATTTAGTTACGCTCGTCAACCTATTTCAATTTTTAGAAATATTCAATTATTTTTCTCTTTTTTTCTTATTCTTGCTCCTTTTATTCAGTTTAAAGAATCTATTGTTTTTTGGGGTAATACCTCTTTTTCTCAGTATGACTATTTTGAATGTAATATTATTTTAATTTTAATACTTTCTTCGTATTGTTTATTCTATTATTATTTTCAAAATAAATTATTTATATCTAAATTCAATAAGATTTTTGTAGACTTTATTCAGACTAGTAATAATATTAATATCCTTAAATTAGTATTATTATATTTTATCTCCATAGGATGTTTTTTTATTACTTTTTCCAATAATGGTTATAGTATCATGAGTTTAATGTTTAGAGGTGGGGAATTTTCTGAAATGTCATCTAGTATTACAGGGCCATTATGGCTTATTTCTCAGTATTTTGTTAGACCATTGCCAATGATTTTGTTTTTATCCTATTACATATATAAAAATAGGATTGATTTTCATTTTATTGTTTTCGGGTTTATGGCTATTTTAACTGCTTTCCCTCTTGGAATGGCTCGATTTAGTATTGCGGCCTTATATATTCCTTTATTGATATTGTTCTTTCCTATTTTGCGTAAGAAATTTAATTTTACAATAACTTTTGTTTTTGGATTATTGTTTCTTTTTCCTTTTATGGATACATTTAGGAGATATACGTCAGATACCAATTTAAAGTTTGGACTCGATTTTGATATGTTTAAGGAGGGTCATTTTGATACTTATCAAAGTATCCTTTCTGTTTTAAAACATGATATAATAACATATGGAAATCAATTATTTGGAGTTGTGTTTTTTTGGGTTCCTAGGAGTTTATGGCCTAATAAACCAATTGGATCAGGTGCATTTAGTGCAGAATTATCTAATTTAGATTTCGCAAATATTTCGATGAACTTTTTTGCTGAAGGATATATTAATTTTGGTTATTTTGGTATATTTCTGTTTACTATCTTATTGTCTTATCTCTCTGCGTATTTTGATATTAAATTTTATAAAGATAAAAACTCGAATAGGTTATTTATTTTATGGTACTATATTTTTGTTGGTTTTACCTTTTATATTTTAAGAGGCGATTTATTAAGTTCCTTTGCTTATCTTATTGGTTTTACTTTGGGATTTTTATTGGTTAAAAAGATTTTAATTGTAAAAAATTAATTTTTTTAATATGTTGTTCTTTTATTTAATTATTTATGAAAACCATTAGATTTTTTACAAATATTGCTCCCCACTATCGTAAACCTTTATGGATGCGACTATTGAAGTCAAATGAAATAGATATTAATTTCTATTTTGGGGATCCTGGAAAAACTGGAATTAAAGAAATTGATTTTGATAGTTTAGATATTTTGGAATTTAACAATAGACTTATAAGAATCAAAAATTTCTGGATTTTAAATAAAATTGTGTTTTGGCAGTCTGGAGTTATTAAAAACTGTCTTTTAAAAAAAATGGATGTTTCCATTTTTACTGCTGAAATGAATTGTATTTCTACTTGGATTGCAGCCATTATTTGTCGGATGCGAAATATTGAAGTTGTGTTTTGGGGCCACGGAATCTATGGTAATGAATCCAAAGTAAAGTTATTTTTTCGAAAATTATTTTACAGATTGGCAGATAAACATCTACTTTATGAAAGAAGAGGGAAATCATTGATGCTTCAAAATGGGTTTAATCCAGATAAACTGTATGTGATTTTCAATTCTTTAGATTATGATTTACACCTTAAACTTAGGGAGAAGTTTGAATTATTAAATAAAGCTGATGTTTTCCCTTTTTTTGGTAATCCTGAACTGCCTGTTTTAATTTTTATTGGTCGGTTAACTCCCCAAAAAAGGGTTGAGCTTGTCATTGAAGCTGTTAAATTGATTAATGCTGATCAAGTCTTGTTTAATTTATTGATTATAGGAGATGGATCAGAACGTGAGAATTTAACTGAACGTAGTAAAAAGGGTATCAATAATAATTGGATTCATTTTACTGGAGGTTTGTATGATGAAAATCTTATTTGCAAGTATTTGTATTGTTCAGATCTTTGCGTTTCTCCTGGGAATGTAGGCCTAACTGCTATACATTCATTAAGTATGGGGACTCCAGTTGCTACCCATAATAATTTCTTTAATCAAATGCCTGAGGTTGAATCTATAATTGAGGGATTTAACGGATTTCTTTTTCCAGAAAATTCCATTGCGATAATGCGTAATAAGATTTTGGATTGGGTTCGTATGGTGAAACAAAGAGAATTAATTCGTTTAAATTGCTATAAAGTTGTCGACGAAAAATACAATCCAAAAAATCAACTTATAATAATTCAACGAATTTTAAATAGCGAAAAACCAACTTTATAATAATTATTTATGTTAAAAAATATTTTATTTGATAATGTAATTTTTGATTTACAAATGTCAGGAGGTATTTCTGTTTATTGGAAAGAAATTATTTCTAGGGCTCTTTCTGAAAGTAAAATGGACTCTTTTTTTTTAGAGAGCGCCACAAGTGCTGGAAGTAATATATTTAGAAAGGAAGTTTCCATTCCATTAGATAAAATTATTGTAAATAATTCTATCTTTCCTTTAATTGTTTCAAGATATCTTCCGGTTTCTACTGTCAATTCTTTTAATATTTTCCACTCTAGTTATTATCGTTATAATAATAATAAAAATATTAATAATATTACGACCGTTCATGATTTTACATATGAAAAATTTAATAAGGGTATAGTTAAACATATTCATTCTCAACAAAAAAAGACTGCATTGTTTAACTCTGAAGCAATAATTTGTGTTTCTGAAAATACTAAAAATGATTTATTATATTATTATCCAAAATTAGAAGAAAGTAAAATTTCTGTTATACATAATGGGGTAGGAGATAGCTTTTTCCCCATTGATAATAATGTTAACTTTTTTGATTCTTCTTTTCCTTTTGAAATGGATGGTTTTATTCTTTTTGTGGGTGATCGGAAAAGCCATTTTAAAAATTTTGATTTAGTAGTTAAAGCTAGCAAAAAGTTGGAAATCCCCCTTGTTTTAGTTGGTGGCGGAAGTTTATCTAAAAATGAATTAGAGTTTTTGGATGGTTCATTAAAGGCAAATCGTTATAAACAATATTTAGGTATAGATAATGTTTGTTTAAATCAATTATACAATGCTGCCTTATGCCTTCTATATCCAAGTAACTACGAAGGTTTTGGAATTCCAATAATTGAAGCACAAAAAGCTAAATGCCCTGTAGTTTGTGCAGCAGTTTCCTCTTTACCTGAAGTCAGTAATGATCATGTTTTTTACTTTGAAAATTTCACTGATTCTTCAATTGTTGAGGCTGTGAAAAGAGTTAAAAACACCTCGATTTCAGATGTACTAAATAATGGGTATATTAATTCTAAAAGATTTAGTTGGCAATCTTGCTATGAACGTACTTTTGAGGTTTATAATAAATTCATGTAGAAATTTTTCAAATGTTTAGAATATTAGAAATGGTTATTATCAGTTTCCGTTTCTTCTAACTGTTTTGTGAAGAACTCTTGCCTTATGAATATTAACCAATTCTTATTTTCTGTGTGTTCACTTTCTTTATTATATTTAGCTTCTCATATAATTTTTAGAACAATACAATAGCTAGAGTTTTTAAAACGCATTATTAATTCTTAAATCACCTTATAATTGAAAATCAGCTTAATTACTGTCACCTATAATTCAGCCAAGACTTTACAGGATACGATTTCTTCTGTAGCCAAACAAGTTCATCCGGAAATTGAATACATAATTGTAGACGGGAATTCAAAAGATGGTACGGTGGCTATTTTAAAAGAAAATGAATCCACCATTAGCAAATGGGTTTCTGAACCGGATAAGGGAATGTACGATGCCATGAACAAGGGCATTAAAATGGCTACAGGAGATGTGGTAGGTATATTAAACTCGGATGATTTCTTTTATGATTCCCATGTTCTTGCTGAAATTGCTAATGCTTTTAAGTCAGCTAGCACAGATGCCGTAATTGGTGACATTGTTTTTGTGGATGACAAAGATGCGGATAAAATTATCAGGAGGTATTCAGCAAAAAAATGGAAACCTTCAAAATTTGCCTGGGGCTATATGCCTCCTCACCCTTCTTTCTTTGTAAGGAAAGCGTTTTTTGAAAAGTTGGGACCGTATAAAACGGACTATAAAATTGCTGCCGATTATGAACTGCTCATACGCTTTTTGCTTAAGGGAGGCTTGCGATGGAAGTACTTGCCTATTGTTACTACCAAGATGCGTATGGGAGGGCTTAGTACTCAAGGTTTACAAAGTTTGATCACGCTTAACAAAGAGATTGCACGGGGATGCAGAGAAAACGAAGTGTATACCAACCTGGCCATGATTTATTCCAAATACCTTTTTAAACCCTTTGAATTTATTTTTAAGTAGGGCTAATCTTGTTAGTAATTAAAACAAACCTCATCCTCAATAATTATCAAAAACTTTTACCCCTAGCTAAACCTAGCTTCGATAAATATGAATAATACGCCTTCTTTTCTAATTACCGGCTCGACTGGTTTTGTTGGTCAAAATCTTTGTGATTACCTTAAGTCGGAAGGTGTTGAGAATATTGTCTCCTTGTTAAGAAAGGATGACAATGGTCTAGAAAAAGCATTGACTTATGATAAGTTTTTTTTGGATGTAGCTTCTTCAGCAACGCATTATATACACTTGGCAGGTAAAGCACATGATCTAAAAAAAACCAGTGATGATCAAGCCTATTTTGATGTGAACTATGGTTTAACTAAAAAACTTTACGATAAATTTTTGGCCGATCCTGAAGCCAAAAATTTTGTATTTATAAGTTCGGTAAAGGCATGTGCAGATACCGTAGAGGGTTGGCTTACAGAAGAAACAAAATGTGATCCTGTTACGCCCTATGGGAAATCTAAACTTCAGGCTGAGAATTACATTCTTGAAAACCTGCCTGCCGACAAACGAGTATATATCCTTCGTCCATGCATGATTCATGGCCCAGGGAACAAGGGTAATCTCAACTTACTCTTTGCCTTTGCTAAAAAAGGATTGCCTTTTCCCTTGGCGGCTTTTGATAATCAACGCTCTTTCTTGTCTGTGGATAACCTATGTTGGGTTATTCTTCAATTATTAAATAAAGACATTCCTTCGGGGGTTTATCAGGTGTCTGATGATGGAACCTTTTCTACCAATGATTTGATTCGCTTGATGGCGGGCTCGCTTGCCAAGAAAGCAAGACTTTGGAAGATACCAACCTCATTGATTATTTCGGGTGCAAAAGTAGGGGATAAGCTTCATTTGCCCCTTACCTCCGAAAGGTTACAAAAATTAACGGAGAGCTATAAGGTGAGCAATAAGAAATTACTAAACGAGTTAGGCAGTAATTTGCCGATAAGTGCTGAAAAAGGATTGAAGAAAACCTTTGAATCTTTTAAAGCTATTAAATGATTTAGTTTTCCCTTTACCTTAAAAAATTGATAAGCTACAGGTATCCGTATTGGATCGCTTGTAGCTTTTTATGTTTTAAGGAAAACCCGTCATTGCGAGGCTTAGGGGAGGCTTTGTGCGGCGCAAGCCGAAGCAATCCCCGCAGGAAAATACTTTCGTAAATTGTCTTGGCTTTATCTTTCCATTTGAAAAGGCTTCGTAAATACTAAACCAGCTGAGACTGCCGCAGCCTTTCCTCGCTTTCCCCCTCGCAAAAGGCTTCGCAGTGACGCTAAATGATCGTCATTGCGAGGCTTAGGGGAGGCTTTGAGCGGAGCAAGCCGCGGCAATCCCTGCTGGTAAAAAGACTCGGAGGATGTTATGGTTTTATCATTCCAGTTGAAAAGGCTTCGTAAATACTAAACCAGCTGAGACTGCCGCAGCCTTTCCTCGCTTTTCCCCTCGCTAGAGGCTTCGCAGTGACGATTGGTCGAATTGCCGCAGCCTTCCCCAAGGCCCTGCTAGGGCAAAGGGTTCGCAATGAGGGTTAGTTACCGTCATTGCGAGGCTTAGTGGAGGCTTTGTGCAGAGCAAGCCGCGGCAATCCCTGCTGGTAAAAAGACTCGGAGGATGTTATGGTTTTATCATTCCAGTTGAAAAGGCTTCGTAAATACTAAACCAGCTGAGACTGCCGCAGCCTTTCCTCGCTTTCCCCCTCGCAAAAGGCTTCGCAGTGACGATTACTGAGATTGCCACACCCTTTGCCATCGCTACGGTCAACAAAAAGGGTTCGCAATGACGACTGATTTGTCGCCACCGCCTTGGTGATATCAAAGAGGCTTCGCAGTGACGCTAAATGATCGTCATTGCGAGGCTTAGGGGAGGCTTTGTGCGGAGCAAGCCGCGGCAATCCCTGCAGGTAAATAGGCTCCGAGATTGTTATGGTTTTATCATTCTATTTGAATAGGCTTCGTAAATACTAAACCAGCTGAGACTGCCGCAGCCTTTCCTCGCTTATCCCCTCGCTAAAGGCTTCGCAGTGACGATTGCTGAATTGCCACATCCTTTCCCAAGGCCATGCCAACGCAAAAGGGTTCGCAATGACGACTGATTTGTTGCCACCGCCTTGGGGATATCGAAGAGGCTTCGCAGTGACGATTGTTGGATTACCACACCCTTTTCCAATGCTTCGGCCACCCAAAAGGGTTCGCAATGACGAAGTAACAAAGACTACCATTAAAATTAAATCGTCATTGTAAGTCTTAGGCTGGGCCTTGTGCGCGGATAGTGGGGATCTCCGTGATGGAAAAATCCCCCTGCACCCCCTTTGAAAAGGGGGATTTACTCACGTTGCTGCGTTTATTTTAAGGATGATACTGCTTGGCCAAATTTTGTTTTCCCTACCGCTAGAAATACACATTGATCAAAAAACTATCTACTAAAAATCTTGAATATTTCCGTTTAGATCAATGATTCCGACTCCCCCTTAAAAAGGGGGCTAGGGGGATTTTTACGAGAATAACCAGAATTACCAAATAACATGTGGTAACAAAGACTGCCGCACCGATACCTAATGCTTGGACCTGCCTATAAAAGGGTTCGCAATGACGATAATATAAATTTCACCCCGAACCCAGGACAATAGTAATCCCCAATACCAGAGTTTTTTAAAGTTTCCTTATATTTGCGCTTCCAAAACCAAATTTTTATGTACTATTTCATTGTTTTTCTGTTGCTATTGGCTGCTCAACTCTTGTATTTTCTTATTGCGGATAAGTATAACATTATAGACAAACCCAATGAACGTTCCTCCCATACCAAGGCTACCATCCGAGGGGGAGGAGTTGTTTTTGTATTGGCTGTTTTTTTATCCTGGATATTGGGGGTAGCCACTTGGCCTTTGGCACTGGGAATATTATTGGTGGGGGTTGTAAGTATGGTGGATGACATTCGTCCGCTACATCAATTGCCAAGAATTTCGGTGCATTTATTGGCTACGGGATTGTTGATTTATGATATCAGTCAAGGTACCTCCCTGGGGCTATGGATTCCAGTATTATTTTTCCTATTAATAGGATGGACCAATTTGTTCAATTTTATGGATGGCATCAATGGTATTACCGTTCTGTATGCCCTGGTGACTTTACTAACCTTTTATCAGCTTCCTTCTTTGACTTCAGACAAAGAGCTGATCCTTATTGTTGGTATTTCCGCCTTGATTTTTGCCTGGTTTAATGTGAGAAAAAAAGCCAAGTCCTTTGCAGGGGATGTAGGCAGCATAAGCATGGCCATGGTGCTCGGGTACTTGATGATCAAGCTGGTTTTCATTACGCAGAATCCTTTTTACCTGTTCTTCTTTAGCCTTTATGGAATTGATGCCTGCATGACCATTTTCATCAGGTTATCTAAGAAGGAAAACATTTTTAAGCCACACCGTACCCACCTTTATCAATACCTGGTAAATGAAAAAGGTTATTCTCATTTGTCCATTTCAATTTCCTATGCAGTCCTTCAATTATTAATAAATGCTATTTGGCTATATGGCATAGGTTTGGAGGAAATATACTGGATACCAGGATTAATTTTTGTGGGCGTTTTAATCCCTGTTTATTTCTTTTTACGCAAATATGCCCAACCTGCGAAAATAAATTTTGATCCCTCCTAATTTTTCCAATTTTTTAAATACTGCAAAATCCTATTTTAAATTAGAAAAAATGTAGCTTCAATAATCAAAAATGTAATTAGATTTTTACGGTTAAAAATAGGATATTTTGGTCTATTCGGTTGGGAAAAAACCCTTTGGTATTGTTTATGATTCGCTTAGATTTGTCTTATACTCCATTGTATAGGCAGTAGCAAACATTTAAAAATGACTAAAGAAAAAGGGAACATTTATTTGTCTTCTCCCCAATTTACGGGGGAGGAAATTGAGTATGTACAGCGTGCTTTAGATCAAGAAAATATTGCTACCAATGGCGTTTTTATCAGGCAATTTGAAATGGCTATACAAGAGCGATTTGATTCAGCTCATACTGTAGCCCTAAACTCAGGAACTTCTTCCATTCACCTGTCTCTTCACTTATTGGGTGTAGGCCCAGGAGACGAGGTGATTTGCCAAACTTTTACGTATATCGCCTCTACGAATCCGATTTTGTACCTGGGGGCTAAACCCATCTTTGTAGACAGTGAAGAAAGTACCTGGAACATGTGTCCTGAGAAATTAGGACATAGTATTGAAGACTGTATTGCACGGGGAAAAAAACCCAAAGCCATCATTGTTGTCAATCTTTTTGGAATGCCAGCGAATTGGCCCGAACTGTTATTAGTGGCCCAGAGGTATGACATACCTATGGTAGAGGATGCCGCCGAATCTGTTGGCGCTAAAATAGGGGACAAGTTTACTGGAACTTTCGGCGACTTAGGCATCTATTCCTTCAATGGAAATAAAATAATTACCACTGGAGGCGGTGGTGCCCTTTTGACCAATAATAGGTTTTGGGATAAAAAAGCTCGTTACTTTTCCACCCAAGCAAAATTGGATTTCCCTTATTTTGAGCATATTGAGATGGGCTTCAATTACAAAATGAATAATATTTCTGCTGGAATTGGCTTGGCCCAATTGGACGTTCTGGAAAATAGAATTGAGAAAAGGAGAAATATTTATGCCTATTATAAAAGGAATTTAGAAATGCTACCTGGTATAGCCTTTTTAAAAGAACCAGAAGGTTATTTCTCTAACAGGTGGCTGACTACGATTATCATTGAGCCTGACAGGGCAGGCTTTAAGGCAAGTGATTTAAGAGAGTTTCTCTTAAAAGATGGGATAGAATCCAGGTTTTTGTGGAAACCCATGCATTTGCAACCCATGTATAAAAACGCACCCTACTATGGGGGCAACATAGCAGAAAACTTATTTTTAAAGGGCCTTTGTTTACCTAGTGGTTCTGGATTGAATGAGGAGGAATTGGATAGGATTATCAATGCTGTTTTTATACTGCACAAAGAGGTGATATTGAAAACTGAGAAAACAGTTTAACTGTGAAATCATGAGCAAGCAAATTTTTGATATCGTTGTTTCCACTTGCCTGCTATTATTTTTTATCCCGGTAATGTTGTTTGTTGGTTTTCTTTTATTTTGGAAAAATAAGGGGAAAGTGTTTTTTGTTCAGCCCAGAACAGGTAAAAATGGAAAGCTTTTTAAATTACTCAAATTTAAAACCATGTCTGACGGCTATGATACAGATGGTACGTTACTGTCAGATGAACTCCGTTTGACACCTATTGGTACTATGCTAAGGAGCACTTCCTTAGATGAGTTGCCGCAATTAATTAATGTGCTGAAAGGAGAGATGAGTCTTGTCGGTCCTCGGCCCTTACTTCCTGAATACCTACCCTTATATTCATTAGAGCAAAATTCGAGGCATAATGTTTTACCAGGGATCACAGGGCTTGCTCAAGTAAAAGGAAGGAACAATATTGACTGGAAAACAAAATTCAGATATGATGTTTGGTATGTCAGAAACAGGAATTTTTCCCTGGACCTGAAAATTATGGTATTGACAATCAAGCCATTTCTTAAAAGAGAGAACATAGAATTTCAAAATAATGTCAGTACCGCAAAGTTTACAGGACAATAACGGCCACCCTAAATTTTAATTTTACATGTACATTTTTGGCGCTTCAGGACAAGCTAGAGCAATAATAGATATTTTAGATCCAGCTGTGAAAATAGCAGGTGTATTTGATGATGATACTACCATCAAGGAAGTTCTTGGCTTTAAGGTAAGTGGGCCTGTTCCTGATTCCTTTGTATTTGATCAACCCCTGTTTATAGCCATTGGAAACAACAAGCGCAGAGAACAACTCTACCTTAAATTTCAGAAGCGCACGAAATTTGGGATTATTGTTCATGAATCCGCATTGGTAAGTAAGCGTTCTTTTATAGATGAAGGAACAGTGGTGATGGAAGGCGCCATTATAAAAGTAAATGCGACCATAGGTAAGCAGGTAATCGTAAATACCAGTTCCTCGATCGACCATGATTGTGTAGTAGGTGATTTTGTGCACATTGCCCCCCAGGCAACTTTGTGTGGCGGCGCGCAAATTGGGGAGGGCACTTTGGTTGGAGCCAATAGTACCATATTACCAAACGTGAAAATCGGGAAATGGTGCACCATAGCTGCAGGTGCAGTGGTAAGCAAAGACTTAACAGATGGTGCCACGCAAATTGGCTACAGTTAATCTAATTTTTTTCTTCATTTGAATGGCCTATTCTATCCAAGATCTGGTATTTTAGTGAAGCACTATTGGCATCTATATGCTACCAAGATTCCGAGGCATTTCAAGCTCATTTGTTTCTCATCCAATTCATTTTATTGATAAACCCTTCAATTAAATGCTGTATATTTGCAGCTAAATAATATAGGATAAATAAAATTTAAAGCTTGGTTTATCCTATAATTAGAGAGGCGTTTTTATTTACAGATAGGAATAATTCTCAAAATTTTAAAGGTCTAATCGACTAGAAACCCCTTGATTCATTAAAGATTACATTCATTTTATGAAAGTCCTTAAGCATAAATTTTCTGTAAGTATTAGTAAAGGTTTCGCAATTCAGGGTGATTTGCTTGGAGTAGGCTTGACTCTTACTGGATCTAACCTTTAGAAGAAGCCTTCCATAAATAAAACCTTAGGTTGCTGATCATGGCAGGCCAAAATTAGGGAGGTTTTCCCATTGTTATTGCTTAAAAATTGTGGAATTGCTGTTGGCGTAGCCATGTTTTCTCTAGTGATATATTTTGTTGATTCATAGAATATTACTATTAAGTGCTGGTCAATAAAAGGATTTAAGAACTACTTATATGTTATTTTTACTTAGTGCTGAAATTCGGTATATTTATTGCTAATTATTTTGCTAAAATTTTAATTGATTTGGAAAAAGTGCTGAATTCAAAATTAAACCCACTCAAAAATTTCCTAAAGAATGATAAGCATATCCATCCTTTGTTAATTCTATCGGTGGATATTTTTATTGTTTTTATTTCATTCACCTTCGCCTTCCTTATAATTGGGGGATTTGGATTTGACCAAATGGAGTTTTTTCAATACGTCTTAGTGACGAGTTGTTTTTGTGCCATTGCCTTGCCTGTAATCTATTTCTCCAAATTGCACACAGGGCTCCTCAGGTATTCCAATTCAACAGATCTTTTCCATATTTTTATTGCGGCATTGGGTTTCTCATTGCTTTTTGTAGGGTTTTATTATGGCTTGGGTCATCGATGGATCACCTTAAATACTAGTTTCCTGATGCTGGTGTTGTTGGTTAATTTCTTTATTGTTTCTACTTTGTTGATCGCTTTTAGGCTTCTGGCCAAAGCCACTTTCTTGGTGCTCATAAGTAAAATGTCCAATAGATCTGTTCATAAAGTACTGATTTATGGAGCTGACCAAAATGCCGTATTGGTCAAGCAGGCTTTAAGCAATGACCCTAACATTAATTATATAGTTGAGGGCTTTATTAGTACGGATAGAAGTATGCTAAACAATTATCTGGTACAAAAGAAAGTATATCATATAAAGGAGCTTGCTAGGCTTAAAAAGCAAAAAGACATTCAGGAATTATTAATTACCAATGAAAACCTAAATGGAAGAGACAAGCGAGTAGTAATCGAACGATGTATTCGCCTAGGCATTAAAGTATTTACCATACCACCAGCCAAAAACTGGCTTTCAGGTGAGCTACCGAGTAAGCAAATTAAAAAGTTACGTATAGAAGACCTTTTGCAGCGTAAGCCAATTGTCATAGACCAAAGTAAAGTAAAAAGTGACCTGGAAGGCAAAAAGGTTTTGGTTACAGGTGCTGCCGGTTCGATTGGTTCGGAAATTGTTCGGCAGGTACTTTCCTACAAGCCATCCTTATTGATTTTATGCGACCATGCTGAATCTCCATTGCATGAGATTCAATTGTCCATGGAGGACGAATTTCCAGGGGCTAAAATGGAAGTGGTACTGGCAGATGTTAGTAATTATGAAAGGATGCACAAACTATTCAATGTTTGTCGCCCGCAAATCGTTTATCATGCAGCCGCTTACAAGCATGTGCCGATGATAGAAAACAACCCATTTGAAGCCATATCTGTAAATGTAGGGGGAACCAGGAACATTGCTGATCTTTCGGTGTTTTTTAAGGTTGATAAATTTGTGATGGTCTCTACCGATAAAGCGGTAAATCCAACCAATGTGATGGGGGCCTCTAAACGCTTGGCGGAAATTTATACCCAATCCTTAAATGGCCAGGAGTCATGTGAAACCCGGTTCATAACGACACGTTTTGGAAATGTATTGGGATCCAATGGATCAGTAATACCTCGATTTCGGTCCCAGATTAAGAATGGTGGGCCAATTACAGTTACCCATCCCGAAATCACCAGGTATTTTATGACCATACCGGAAGCGGTACAATTGGTTTTGGAAGCAGGTACCATGGGGAAAGGTGGTGAGATTTTCGTTTTTGACATGGGTAAGCCTATTAAAATTGTAGACCTGGCCAAGAAAATGATACAGCTTGCAGGTTTAGAGGAAGGTAAAGACATTGATATTGTTTTCTCTGGGCTGCGACCTGGAGAAAAACTATATGAAGAATTACTTTCGTCTGCTGAACTAACGCAACCTACCCACCACCATAAGATTAGTATTGCTAAAGTACTTGAATATCCTTATTCCGAAGCAAATGTCGCTATTAGTGAATTGTTGGTGATAAACAAGCATCATGACAATCTGGCTGTAGTACAAAAAATGAAACGAATAATTCCAGAGTTTTTAAGCAAAAACTCGGTTTATGAAGGATTGGATAGCACCATCTGAAATGATTCAAAAAGCGCAGTATTTTTTAGATTAAAATTTAATGTTGAAGCCCTGATTATATAATAGGATTCATCAAGCCTATTCCGTGTTTAGGGGAGGCGTTTTCATCGCAATTTTATCTTGCTGTTTTGAGATTAAAGCATAGCATCGCTACTGCGAATTGAAAACAGCCCTTTTGTATGCCACGGCAGATCAGCACCTAATAGATTGTCTATTGCATATTTGGGGTTAAATATTTACTGTGGCTAAACTTGGTGTTGGCTTCTTTCTTCCTTCTTTGATAGCCCAAAAGAAAAAGAGTATACTAAACGTGTTCGGTCTTGGTCCAATGGTTAAACTTCATGTGATTTGTCCATTAAAGTTGTTGTTTTTTTCTTAGCCATGCCGGCTAGGTTGTAATATAGACTTAAATATGTTTTTTTCAATTTGTTAATAAAATTAAGAAAGTATTAACGAATTGAGAACTTTTGTGACGAGGAATTATGTATATAATAGGGACTGTTAGCATCAGTTTTTAGTTAGGGGGTAATTCTGGACTGAAAAAGAAAATTTTTTACCCCAAAACATAATTTTTTTAACCTAAAACGATTTTTTTTATTTCGTCATTTTTCCATTAAGAAGTGCAATAATTGATGTTTGAAAAGTAGAAAATGGTATAAAAGTGAAAATTAGGTTCCAAATGACCGATGAAAAATTAGAATTGCCTGGTTTCAATATAAACTGGTAATAGTGCTTTTTAAGGAAATTTACTATATTTGAGGACTTTATAAGACGGCTTAAAATTTATTAGATTTTTCTAAGTGGACATTTTATAAAGTAGAAAATAAACAGATTGTTTTTCAGCTCACTTAAATGAATATATCCCAGAATTTCCTTTTTAATTAATATATAGCTTTAAATACCATTGGATAAAATTCATAAATATTAATCTGTACCGCCATTCATTATACTAAATGTTAATTCTATTAAAATCAGCCCTTTATAACTTAAGTTTTGAATAGGCAAGCGTTTTGTATTTTCAAAATTTCGTTAAAATTAAAGCAATCTTTGACGCAATCGATTTTCAAGAATAATTAGTAAGGACCGTTAAATCGGGTCATTTTAACCAACCTTTTTATGATCAATTTCAGCAAAAAAATCAACATTCTTCCCAGATGGATTATAGCTTTCCTGGATGGTTTTATCATGTTCCAATGTGTTGTTTTGGCATTTTGGCTAAGAGCAAATTTTGACTGGTTAGCCTTGGCTGATTATCCGGTAGGGAGAGCTGCTGCTGCCTATTTGCTAATAGGTTCTTTGGTTATGTTTTTCACTAAAAGTTATGTAGGAATTGTTAGACATACCTCTTTAAGTGACGGATTATTACTAATGCGTACCACAGTTGCTACTGGTGTTATCGCTTTTTTATGTGATATGGGCTACAGCGTTTTTTTAGTCCCAGGTAAACACTTCCTTCCTTTGTCGGTGCTTGTAATTGCTTCAGTGCTTACCTTGTCCCTATTGATGGTTTATCGTCTTTTTGTCAAAGAAGTTTTCCGATTCATTAAAAACAATGGTGAGCCAAATCTTCCAGAAAAAGATGTTTTAATCTTTGGTGCTGGAGAAGCTGGGATCCTTATTCACAATGCCATTTTAAAGAACAGCCATTATAAATTCAATGTGCATGGTTTTCTGGATGATGATGCTTCAAAAAGAAAGAAGAAAATTGAAGGCATGAGGGTTCATGGAGGACTGGAAATGTTGGATACCCTGGTGAGAGAAAAAGGGGTTAAAGAATTGATAATTTCTGTATTGGAACTTTCTCCTGCTAGAAAAAGAGAAATAATTGACAGGTGCATTACCCTTAATATAAATGCCCTTACCATCACACCGGTAAATGAATGGGTAGATGGTGGTGCTAAACAAGGAAGTATCAGAGAAGTAAATATTGAAGATTTACTTAGCCGTGATGCGATCATGTTGAAAAATAAAAATGTAACAAGTTACCTAAGTGGTAAGACCATATTGGTAACAGGAGCGGCAGGATCTATAGGCAGCGAGATTTGTAAGCAGGTGGCTCGTGCCAATCCTGGCTTTTTGATTATGCTGGATAAAGCAGAGTCTCCTTTACACGATCAGGAGATTCGCTTAGAAAGTGAGTTTGGAGATTTGGCCATGCAAACGGTTTTGGCTGACGTCACCGATGAAGATACGCTTGATCATTTGATGAAAACTTACCGCCCGGAAGTAATATTCCATGCAGCAGCTTACAAACATGTGCCAATGATGGAAAGGTATCCTGCACAGGCAGTAAGGTGTAATGTTCTCGGTACCAAAACTGTTGCAGATTTGGCCGTGAAATATGGTGTAGATAAATTTGTTTTGGTAAGTACCGATAAAGCTGTGAACCCTACTAATGTGATGGGGGCCAGCAAGCGGATTGCTGAAATGTACATTCAGAGCCTTGATAAAAAACTTAGGGAATCCAACCAAGGAGGAACTCGTTTTATAACGACCCGCTTTGGAAATGTTTTGGGTTCCAATGGATCTGTAATACCTTTATTTAAAGAACAAATTAAAAAAGGAGGGCCACTTACTGTCACCGATGCGGCAGTTACCCGTTACTTTATGACCATTCCTGAAGCCTGCGACCTTGTTTTGGAAGCGGGAGTAATGGGCAATGGTGGGGAGATTTTTGTCTTCGATATGGGCGAACCGGTAAAAATTATAGACCTGGCAAGAAAAATGATCCACCTTAGTGGTAAAAAGCCCGACGTGGACATTATGATTCGCATTACAGGCTTAAGACCTGGTGAGAAATTATACGAGGAGGTTTTAAACGACCAAGAAAAAACTATAGAAACCCATCATGCGAAAATTCAAATTGCGCAGGTAAGGCCGGGAGTTTATAAGGATGTCAACCTAGAAGTAGCTTTATTGTTGGACATGGAAGGCAATGAAGGAGAAATGACACTGGTAGGACAAATGAAGAAACTAGTACCAGAATTCTTAAGTCACAAATCACGATTTGAAGCTATTGATCAAAAAGCGATTGCACAAGAGATAAAGCCTTGAACAGAGAATCTTCATTAGTAGAGACAACTCCATCTACTTTAGTTGAAACTCCCCTTTCTTTGAAGGGGGAGTTTCGTAAGTTTGGATTAACGGGTTCGGTATAACCAATTAGATTTCTCAGCCCGATGAAATAATTCCCAATCAGCATAATATACCCATTTCAGCAAATCCCCCTTTGTCCTCCTTTGAAGAAAAGGGGGATTTTGTACTTTCAGGAATGATAGTGTCTTTACAAACTTTACATTAAGTCAGCCCGTTTCAAAGCAACCAATTCAGCCATAAATTCCCATTTCCGCAAATCCCCCTTGACAAGGGGGAGGGGGATTTCAACGGGATTGTAAACCTATACTAGTATTTAAATAATAAAATGTAAAGCTTATATTTTAAAATGTTTATTAAAAAATCCCCCTTGGTCCCCCTTTAAAAGAAAGGGGGATTTTGTGCTATTAGGGTTATTGATTTCATAACTGTTTTACATTTTCTCAGGCTGTCTTAATGCCACAAGATGAGTGCTAAGGTTATTCTAGTTACTGGATACTGAGCGGATTCGATGGGGTAGGTATTCCGGACACGGGACCCTTTGGCTTCGGCTCCGCTCAGCCACCGTGCTTCGACTCCGCTCAGCCGCCGGGGATCGACTCCGCTCAGCCACTGTGCTTCGGCTCAACTCCTGGGAATCGACTTCGCTCAGCCACTGGCCTTGCAATTTTTTGGTTTAAAAACTACATTGCTCTTATAGTTTGATAAAAAATTCTCCTTATTCTCTTCCTAAATAAGGAGTCTAGAGGAATTTCTCCGAGCCAATTGAAAAATATATTAAAATACCTTTTTAAAGTGAACACCCTTTTCTATATTTGGTGATCGTTATGAAAAAACAAAATCAAAATTGGTGGTGGCTTACTTACTTCTTCTAAAGGGGAAACAGCTAACTATTGCCAAATTTTGATCAATCAGATATACTTAGGCTTGCTGGACTCCCGGCAAGCCTTTTTTTTATTTTAAATACCCAAAAAATGAATAAAATAAGAATCAAAACCCGGTATAAAAAACTATTGGCAGACACCATCACTCCAGTGAGTGTCTATCTTCAGATTCGTGACAGGTACAACAATACAATATTGTTGGAAAGTTCTGATTATCACGGGAATGAAAACAGTTATTCTTATATCTGCTGTGAACCCATGGCTACTTTTTCATTAATCAATGATGAAGTTCACCAGTCTTTTCCAGGGCAGCCTACTTCTGTAAAGAAGTTTGACAAGCAGGACAATATAATGGATGAGATAAGGGAGTTTGGCAATACTTTTCAGGAAGAAAAGCTTGATTTCAAGTTTATCACCAATGGCTTATTTGGGTACATCCAATACGATGGGGTCAGTTATTTTGAAGACATTACCATCAATAATCCGCAACCTTCGCCCACTCCCTTGATTCACTATGCGGTCTATAAAAACATGATCGTAGTGGATCACTTTAAAAATGAGCTGTATATTTTTGAACATTATCTGGAAGGAGAAGAGGAAGAGACTTCAGGGATTCCAAAAATTGAAGTGATCCTTAACAATAAAAACATACCGAGCTATTCATTTAGTCTGGATGGAGAGGAAAGTTCCAATTATACAGATGGGGAATTTCTTGATATCTTAGCAAAAGGAAGGGAACATTGTTTCAGAGGGGATGTTTTTCAAATTGTTTTGTCCCGTTCTTTTTCTACTGGATTCAAAGGGGATGAATTCAATGTGTACCGGGCATTGCGCTCCATAAATCCTTCTCCTTATTTGTTTTATTTCGATTATGGTTCCTATAAAATATTTGGAAGCAGTCCCGAAGCCCAGATAGTGGTTAAGGGAAGAAAAGCCACCATTTATCCTATTGCTGGAACCTTTAAGCGAACTGGTAATGACAAGTCAGATGCTGAATTGGCGGTGAAACTATTTGATGACCCTAAAGAGAATTCCGAACATGTTATGCTTGTGGACCTGGCAAGGAATGACCTAAGCAGGTCTTCAGAAAAGGTCAATGTGGAAGTTTTTAAGGAGATTCAATACTATTCCCATGTCATTCACCTGGTTTCAAAAGTTACGGGAGAGTTGCCTAAGGGAGCAAATCCTTTACAACTTGTTGCCGATACCTTTCCAGCAGGAACCTTATCTGGAGCACCTAAATACAGGGCAATGGAACTTATAGATGGATTGGAGAATAGCGCCAGAAAATTTTATGGGGGAGCCATAGGGTTTCTAGGGTTCAATGGAGATTTTAATCATGCCATTCTGATTCGGTCGTTTGTATCAGAAAACAACCAACTGCGGTTTCAAGCAGGAGCTGGTGTAGTAGCGAAGTCCTCGATAGAAAGTGAGCTTCAGGAAGTAAGCAATAAACTTGAGGCCTTGCGGGTAGCACTAAAATCCGCAGAGACAATTTAAATTTTACTAGAAAAGGATTTACAGATGAAAATACTGGTACTAGACAATTACGATTCTTTCACCTATAATTTGGTGTACATTATCCGTGAGTTGGGATATGGAGGATCGATGGATATCATTAGAAACGATAAAATAAGCCTCGATGAGGTGGATGCTTACGATAAAATCTTGCTTTCACCTGGCCCGGGGCTTCCTTCTGAAGCGGGGATAATGCCGGAATTGATCAAGAGATATGCCTCTAGTAAAGACATACTTGGCATATGCCTCGGCAATCAAGCCATAGGAGAAGCTTTCGGTGGGGAACTTATCAACCTAACTGAAGTGGTGCACGGGGTAGCGAGTAAGATTAAAATTAAACCTGATCCATTGTTTGCAGGACTTCCTGAGTATTTTACTGTAGGAAGGTACCACAGTTGGGTAATTGATGCCACGATGCTTCCAGACGAACTTGAGGTGATCTCCAAAACTCCAGATGGGCAAATTATGGCCATTAAGCACAAGGAGTTTGCAGTAAGAGGCTTACAATTTCACCCGGAAAGCATCCTTACAGAACATGGCGTACAAATAATTAAAAACTGGATTGAAGGCATAAAAACAACAAATCAATGAAAGAAATACTTAACCACCTGATAGAACATAAAACCCTAAGTAAAGAACAGGCTAAGGGAGTGCTAAAAGAAATGACATCTGGTGAAGTAAATACCAGCCAAATGGCAGCTTTCTTGACCATTTTTATGATGCGTACGGTCAGGGTTGAAGAGTTGATGGGTTTTAGAGAAGCCATGTTGGAAAGATGCATTGCTGTAGATATTCCTGAATATGATGCCATTGATTTGTGCGGTACGGGTGGGGATGGAAAGGATACTTTCAATGTATCCACACTTGCCTCATTTATAGTTGCCGGAGCAGGTCAGCCCGTTGCCAAGCATGGTAATGTGGGTGTTTCATCTGTCTGTGGCTCCTCCAACTTGTTACAATATTTTGGTTATGAATTTACCAGTGACATAGATAAACTTAAAAGTAGCCTGGACAGGGCAGGAATTTGCTTCCTTCACGCCCCACTGTTTCATCCAGCGATGAAGCACATAGGGCCCGTTAGAAAGGAATTGGGCGTGAAAACATTCTTCAATATGCTTGGGCCTATGGTGAACCCAAGTTTCCCCAAAAAACAATTGGTAGGTGTATTTAGCCTTGAACTTGCCAGATTGTACGGATATTTGTACCAGAACAATGATGTCAGGTTTAGTATTTTACATTCTTTAGATGGGTATGACGAAGTTTCGCTTACCGGAGATTTAAAATGGATATCCAACGATGGCGAAAAAGTAGTCAACCCCGAAGAATTAGGCTTTAGCACCATTTTGCCTGAAGCTATTAAGGGTGGAAGTTCAATCAAGGATTCTGCAGCTATTTTCATGGACATTTTAGAGGGCAAAGGAAGCCCTGAACAAGAAGCGGTAGTAATTGCAAACGCAACCATTGCTTTAACTACTTCCAAACCAACATGGAGCCTTGAAAAAGCAAGGGAAACAGCCCGTGAAACACTTAAAAATGGTACAGCGCTTAAAGTTTTCAAAGAATTGATAAGCCCTAAAACTTCCTTAAACATCAGTTGAATATGAATATACTTGAAAAAATAATTTCCCGAAAAAAAGAGGAGATAGCTGAGCGAAAAGCATTATATCCACAGAAATTACTGGAAAAGAGCTTGTTTTTTGAGGGTAAGGTGGTTTCGATGAAGAAATACGTTACTGATCCTGAAAAGACGGGCATAATTACTGAATTTAAGCGGAAATCCCCCTCAAAAGGATTGATAAATGGCACAGCATCTGTCGAGCAAACGACCATAGGATACATGCAGGCAGGTGCTTCAGCATTGTCCATACTGACTGACAAGGACTTCTTTGGAGGCAGTGAAGCAGATCTTGGTCTGGCTAGAAAATTCAATTTTTGCCCCATTTTACGCAAAGATTTCATCGTAGATGAGTACCAGATAATCGAGTCAAGGTCCATAGGAGCAGACTGTATCTTATTAATCGCTGCAGCCTTGTCCCCAAAGCGATTGGTCGAGTTGGCAGCTTTTGCCAAAAGCCTGGGCTTGGAAGTGTTGCTAGAAGTACATGACGGCGAAGAACTGACTCAAAGCCTTAACGAGCATGTGGACCTAGTGGGCGTAAATAACCGCAATCTCAAAACATTTGAGGTGGATATCCAAACCTCTTTGGATTTGGTAAAGGCAATACCGGATACCTTCACTAAAATATCAGAAAGTGGTCTCTCTGACCCTGCCAAATTGGTTCAATTGAAGCAAGCAGGGTTTGATGGCTTTTTGATAGGGGAAAACTTTATGAAAACCATTCGCCCACATCAAGCGGCCTATAATTTTATGCAGCAATACCGGAAATTACTGGCAGCCTCCAAAGAGCAAGTATCCCTATGATCATCAAAGTTTGTGGAATGGCCGACCCTGAAAATATTTCAGGATTGAAAGGTATAGAACAAGTAGATTGGATGGGTATGATCTTTTACCCCCCTTCAGGACGATATGTACCCAAATTCGGACAGGAAGCGGCTTTTTATAAACAATTAAGCCTCCCAAAAGTTGGTGTATTTGTCAATGAAAATACAGCAGAGATCATCAGGAAGGTAAACGATTACGGGTTATCCTTGGTGCAACTTCATGGGGATGAGCTTCCTGAACAACTGCAAGCCATCAGAGAAAAATCCAATGTTAAACTTATCAAAGTTTTCAGGGTGGGGGCAGATTGGAATTGGAAGTCATTGGAACCTTATGTAGCCCTGGTTGATTATTTCCTTTTTGATACGGATGGCCCTTCCTATGGAGGTACCGGTCACCAATTCAATTGGGAACTTTTGAAAGCCTATCCTTATCAAATCCCTTTCTTATTGAGTGGAGGAATTTCAGCACAGGATACGGAAACCTTATTGAATTGTTATCAGGAATTTCCTGCCATGGCAGGGATAGATATTAACTCAAAATTTGAAATTTCTCAAGGTTTTAAAGACCTGGAGAAGGTAAAAACATTCGCAGCAGCAATAAGAAAAGAAGCCGCGTCAAAGACAAAACTGAAAAGCAATGATAAAAATTGATGAAAATGGATTTTACGGAGATTTTGGGGGAGCCTATATCCCCGAAATGCTGTATCCCAATATAGAAGAGCTTAAAGAGAACTACGAGCAAATAATGGCTTCTGAGTCATTTAAAAAAGAGTTTGATGGCTTATTGAAAGATTATGTAGGTAGACCAACACCTCTATTTCATGCCCAAAGGTTGTCTGAAAAGTATGGCGCTAAAATCTACCTGAAAAGAGAGGACCTCTGTCATACAGGCGCTCATAAAATCAACAATACCATCGGTCAGATTATTTTGGCTAAGAAGCTCAACAAAAAGCGAATTATAGCTGAGACTGGAGCAGGTCAGCATGGGGTGGCTACTGCCACTGTGTGCGCTTTGATGGGTATGGAATGTACCGTTTATATGGGGGCAGTGGATATGGAGCGTCAAAAACCGAATGTGGAACGCATGCGGATTTTAGGAGCGACCGTGGTGCCTGCAAACTCCGGAAGTAGAACACTCAAAGATGCGACCAACGAAGCCATGCGGCAGTGGATAAACAATCCAGTGGATACGCACTATATCATTGGATCTGTAGTTGGTCCTCATCCTTACCCAGAAATGGTCGCCAGATTTCAGTCAGTGATTTCTGCGGAGATCAAATCACAATTATTAGAGAAGGATGGTCGGGACAGCCCTGATATTGTGATCGCTTGTGTGGGAGGTGGGAGCAATGCTGCTGGCGCATTTTACCATTACTATAATAATGAAAAGGTTCGCCTCGTAGCTGTGGAAGCAGCTGGGCACGGGGTCTATTCAGGCAAATCCGCAGCCACTACTCAGCTTGGAAAACCTGGGATTCTCCACGGAAGTAAGACCTTACTAATGCAAACAGAAGATGGTCAGGTGGTAGAGCCGCATAGTATTTCAGCAGGGTTGGATTACCCTGGAATTGGACCTGTTCATGCCCATTTATTTGCCTCGGGCAGGGGCGAGTTTTTGGCCGTAGAGGATGAAGATGCCATGAAATCTGGTATAGAGTTAAGTCGATTGGAAGGCATTATACCTGCCATTGAGTCGGCACATGCACTTTCAGCATTGAACCAGTTAAAATACAAAGCATCTGACATCATTGTAATCAATCTGTCAGGTAGAGGAGACAAGGATTTGGAAACATATATTAAATGGGGTAATTACTGATGGCTATGAATCGAATTGAAGAATTATTTAAAGATAAGGAAGGAAATATTCTTTCCATATATTTTACTGCTGGTTTTCCTAGTCTTAACGATACCATGGGTATAATGCAAGCCATCGAAGAAGCAGGAGCCGATATTATAGAAATTGGAATTCCTTACTCTGATCCTGTAGCAGATGGCCCTACGATTCAGGAAAGCAATACCGTTGCTTTAAACAATGGAATGACACTAAAAATCTTGTTTAGCCAATTGGCCGAATTGAGAGGCAAATTAAAAATACCAGTAATTTTAATGGGTTACCTAAATCCTATCGTCCAGTACGGTATGGAGGAATTTTGCAAGAAATGCCAAGAGGTAGGTGTAGATGGATTAATTGTACCTGATCTTCCAATGAAACAATACCTAGATTCCTATAAAGGATTGTTTGAAACCTACAACCTAAGAAATACCTTTCTGATATCTCCTCAGACCTCACCTGAAAGGATACGTGAGATTGACAGAGAGACAGATGGTTTTATTTACATGGTTTCTTCTGCAAGTATAACTGGTGCTAAAAAAGACGTAACACCTGATCAAATTGCTTATTTTGAAAGAGTAGGGGATATGGGACTCAAAAATCCTAGACTTATAGGATTCGGTATTTCTGACAAGGCTTCTTTTGCTACTGCAGCCAGGCATGCACATGGCGCTATTATTGGCAGTGCTTTCATCAATGTTTTGCGCGAAGCAAAAGAGCTAAAGAAAGAAATTAACACATTTATAAAAGGCATAAAAGCATGATCATACAGCTCAACTCTGACATAAGTACACAACAAAGAGAAAATTTGATCCAAAAGATCAATGGCATCGGCTATAAAGTAACCGAGGTTAAAACCCAAGCGGGAAACTACCTAATTGGGATTGGGAAAGGTGCTTATGATATTCGAAAAATTGGAGCCATGGATGGTATTTTGGATATCCATGTTGTTTCTGATGAGTACAAGCTGGTCTCTAAAAAGTGGAAAGCAAAACCTACGACAGTTGACCTTGGTGATGGTATAGCCATCAAAGAGGGTGACATGGCCATAATTTCCGGCCCATGTTCCATAGAATCAGAAGAGCAGATAGTACGTGTGATCGCACACCTTAAGGAAAATAAGGTGACGATGATGCGGGGTGGCGTATTTAAACCCAGGAGTAGTCCTTATGCATTTAGGGGCTTAGGGATGGAAGGCCTAAAACTTTGGCACCAACATGCCAAAGCGGCAGGGATAAAAATAGTAACAGAAGTCATGCAGGTTTCCCAAATTGAAGAAATGCACGATTACGTGGATATTTTTCAAGTGGGCGCCAGAAACACTCAGAACTTTAACTTGCTGGATGAATTAGGCAAAATTGATAAAGCGATTTTGCTCAAAAGAGGGATTTCAGGTACGATTGAGGAATTACTTCAATCTGCGGAATATGTTTTCTCTGGAGGCAATGAAAAGCTTATCCTATGTGAAAGAGGAATCCGTACTTATGAGCGGGCAAGTAGAAATACTTTGGACTTAAATGCCGTTCCTATTCTCAAGTCAAAATCACATTTGCCAGTGGTAGTAGACCCTTCACACGGCATTGGTATCAGAGACTTTGTGCCGCAGATGGCTTTGGCCGGAGTGATGGCAGGAGCAGATGGGATTATCTATGAATCGCATGAGCACCCTGACAAGGCATACTCTGATGGTCAGCAAACCTTAAACTTTACCCAAAGCAGTGAATTGATAGGTTATATTAGGAAGATTTTTGATGTGAGAAAGACTTTTGATTTACATTAAGCGGACTGAGGAAATTTAAAATCAGTAGCGACACTCGTGAATCTTAAAAACTCAAAATCCCCCTTCCAAAAGGGGGACAAAGGGGGATTTCTGATGAGAATATTCTTAAATATCAGCTAGCATCATATTCTCGTATAAATCCCCCTTGCCCCCTTGTAAAGGGGGATTTGCTGAAGTGGAGAAGGAAAGCTTAATTTGGTATCATTGTAATTGGCCGAGGAAATTAAAAATCAGGTTCGAATTCATTATTTTTGAAAACTCAAAATCCCCTGTCAAGGGGGATTTGCTGAAGTGGAGAAGGAAAGCTTAATTTGGTATCATTGTAACAGGCCGAGGAAATTAAAAATCAGGTTCGAATTCATCATTCTTGAAAACTCAAAATCCCCCTTTCAAAAGGGGGAAAAAGGGGGATTTCTGGACGGGTTATTCCTAAATATCAGCTTGAGATAGCATTATCCCATGTCATCGCATTCTGGGCTAAATTCTGATCGATGAAAAATAAACCCAGCCTATGAATAGGATTTGCAAGGGAATTCGAAACCACAAATACCCTATGCCATTTCCTTCAAAGTTGGCACTTTGATAATCGATTTGTTCCATGGAAGCCTTTATATTTGCTGGTATAAGCATTATGAAAAAAAGAATCAGTAGCCAGGCGGTTACCACTTGAAATGAGGGAACCTGTAGGCCAATAGCACCTAAAATTTCGATAAATCCTGTAAGGTAAACAAGCTCTTTTTTAAAGGGGATAAAATCAGGAACCATCATTGCCATTCCATCAGTAAACATAAAATGACCCAATGCAGTGAAAAGTAACATGGCTGATAGGCCTATTCTTGCAGCGCAGGTAATATTATAAACACCATATACAAGCCTCAAATAGGTTATTGCGAATACCGTAACAGTAATTAGGAGAAGGAATGGTTTCATCTTTTTTTTCCAAAGTTGGGCAAAGTTCCGCCTTCAGGCAATGAACCCAGGTTAAGAAATTCGCTTTCTGATTCTGCTAAGTGCCTGAGGGGTGATGCCTATATAAGAAGCGATGTATTTGAGTGGGATTTCCAAGAATAGCTTCGGCCGTTTTTTAAAAAGAGAACTGTACCGCTTTTCAGCTGTTTGATTCAAAAAGGAAAGTTCTCTTTCGGATTTTAACAAGAATTGACTCTCAGCAGCAAGTCTACCTATGGTGTTGCCAATACCAGTATTTGCATAAATGTACTGTAGGTCCTGATAGGAAATCCTCCAAAGCGTAGTTTTGATTAAGGTTTCCATCTGGTAATTACATGGTTTCTGGTTTAAAAATGAATCGTAGGCACTGACAAATTGACCTTCAAAACAAAACCCAAAAGTCAAATCGTTTTCTTCTTTTGGGAAATAAAGTCGGACGGAACCTTTTTCAATAAAGGATAAAAAGTTCTCTGTTTCTCCCACCTTTAAGAGGTAGGACTTTTTAGGGTGTTCACTTTTAACTAGTTTGGAAGAAAACGCCAGCCAATCGCTATCATTAATGCCAACAAGCTGTTCAAAGTAATCCCTAATTTGATCCATTCGTTAAGTTTAATTCTGCTTTGTACTATAAATAAACAATGGTGAAATGAGATTGGTCCAAAGGACCCAATCAATGGGGTGGGTAATATTTTACCAACAGTGAAAGTTAAGGCATCCAAGGATTCAGTTTCATAATTTAGGTTAAAATCATTTCATTTTTATAATCCTCGGATCAATTTTTCCGTTTAACAATTAAGTAAAGTATTTTAAACAACTATTGAATCAGAACCCATGGCAAATCTATTTGAACAATTGAAAAGGAAAAATATTTTTTCCACAGGGATTTTTTCAGACCCAAGTTTGGCATTATTGCAACAGGATTTCAAGACTTATACACCGGAAGATTATAAAGTTTGGGAAATTCTTTTTGAGAAGCAAGAAAAAAATTTACCAGGTGCCGCAGCCAAAGAAGTAATTTCTGGCATGGAGGCGATTGGCTTTACTTCAAAATCCATAGCTGACTTAAAGGATGCTTCTTACCGGTTAAAGGTTTCCACTGGCTGGTCTATACAAGTAGTGCCAGGGCTGTTGAGTGATGCCTCGTTCTATAATCTACTACAAAATAAGCGATTCCCCGTCACCTCTTGGCTTAGAAAGCTTGATGAGTTGGATTACCAGCTAGAGCCGGATTTGTTTCATGATGCATTTGCTCATTTACCATTGTTAATGAATCCCACCTTTACTCGTTTTTTGGAAGATTTAGCAACATTAGCGCTGCGGTTTATTGATAACCCATTGGCCATTGAATTAATTTCAAGAATATACTGGTATACGGTTGAGTTTGGTTTGTTAAGAGAAAATAACGGGATCAAAGTTTATGGTGCAAGTATACTTAGCTCCTCCGGTGAGTTGAACTATTGTCTTTCAGAAACATCGCTACACCATGACTTCGAGGTAGAAGCCGTTTTAAACACCCCTTATTGGAAAAATAAATTTCAAGACAGGTATTTTATCATCAATGATTTTGAAGAGCTGTGCAAGGCCATCCCTTTGATTGAAGAGCAACTGGAAGAACTTTTGCAAAAAGCAGGGTAAAAACGGGCAATTGTAAGGGAATTTTTATAATCTTAGCACATCAATTCTTATTTAATATTTGATCGCTGCTATGTCTGCTCTTTTAAAGAAACTTGTATTTTTAGTATTTCTATTGCCATTTGCTTTATTTCTTCAAGCACAGGAAATCAAAAATTTAGATATTTACCTGGCCATTGGGCAGTCTAACATGGCAGGGAGGGCGGAAATCCTTCATGACTTGACGGCACCTATTGAAGATGTCTACCTTTTCACGGGGCAGGAGTGGGTGCCAGCTACCAATCCACTAAACTTGTATTCAAGCGTTAGGAAAGTGGTAAGTATGCAGCGTCTAGGGCCAGCGTATGGTTTTGCAAGAAAAATGCAAAGGGATATTCCAGATAGAAAGATAGGGCTTGTAGTCAATGCAAAAGGTGGTAGTGTGATTGCAGAATGGATGCCAGGCACCTTGTTTTTCAATGAGATTATCTCTCGAGCAAGGATTGCAGCGGAAAGTGGTGAGATAAAAGGAATTATCTGGCATCAGGGTGAAGGAGATGTGAAGGAGGCAGACCAATACCTGGGAAAAATAGCTCATTTAATTACGGCTTTACGTGACAGTTTAAATTTACCAGACTTGCCTTTTGTAGTTGGACAATTGTCTGAAGATAAAGCAATCAGGAAGCCTCTCAATGCCTTCCTGACAGAGCTCCCAAAGCAGACGCCTAATACTGGAGTAGCTTTGGCTTATGGGACGACTACCTTTGACAGTACCCATTTTGACAGCCCAAGTCAGCTTTTAATTGGAGAAAGATACGCTACCGAAATGATAAACCTATTGAAAACACAAACTCAGACGGATGACTTTTCTTTCGGTATATTAACTGATATTCAATATGCGGATGTGGAAACTGTAGGAAAGCGAAACTATCGAGGCACCTTAGAAACACTAAAACGCACAATACCCTTCCTTAATGCCTATGATTTAGAATTTTCTTTTCATCTAGGGGATTTGATTGATAGAGATTTTGAAAGCTTTAATGCACCCTTATCGATTTTGGAAAGCAGTAAAGCACCATTTCATTATATCTGGGGTAACCACGACTTTTCTGTTCTGGACAGCCTTAAACAAAAGGTTGGAGGAAAAATCGCCAATGAAAAAGGTTACTATTCCATAGAGAAAGGGAACATGGTATTTATGGTGGTCAACGGGATGGACATTAGTGTAGGCGCACATCCTGAAGGCACGAAGAACCATGTACAAGCCTTAGAGATGATGACTGCAATGGAAACCGAAGGCGCCAATAATGTGAAGCCCTGGAATGGAGCCGTTGGAGAAGAACAGTTGGCTTGGATGGAATCTGTGGTTCAAAAGGCAGAAAAAGAAGGGAAGCATGTAATTGCATTGTGCCATTACCCACTTTTACCAGAAAACGGATTGCATTTACTCAATCACAAGGAAGTAATGAACCGTATTGGAAAATCGCCAGCCATGGTGGCGTGGTTTTCGGGACATCACCATGCCGGAAACTATTTTAAGGATTCCAACGGCATGCACCATCTAACATTTCTGGGCATGGTGGAAGCCGAATCTCCTGCCCTTGGCGCAATTGTTACCGTAAAAAAAGATTATTTAATTATTCAGGGAATAGGGAAAGAGGAAGATCGGATCCTGAATTTCAGGTAAATACCGAATTCAAAAATTTTCTTTTCTCAAAGGCTGGTAGACTTTCCGTTTTTGGTACTGGATTAATTTTTATATTTGCTGGCTAAATAAAAAATCATGTACACCCGCTTTGCTAAATTCTTTTACTTCCTGTCGATAGGAATGTTTTTATTCGTTTTCTTGTATGCCTATGCCTCAATGCCTGATTTTGCCACCTATGAGCAAAACAGCAAAGGCCTGCCTGTGAAACAATTAGGGAAGGAAAGCTTTTTCTATGTCACAGTAATTATATTTTTCGTATACAATGTCCTATTGATTATTCCGGGAAAAATGATAGAAATGAAGGGTAATACCTCCCTGCATAGAATTTTCCCAGTAGGGGATATTTACAGAGACCGTATTCTTGCCTGGATTTATTCCTTCATAGGAATACTTAATTTATCTACATGCATTATGGTTTTTTATATTCACAGCCTTACCAACCAGAATGAGATTAGGAGTGCTGAATACAATGTATTCTTTTACATTGTGCCCATATTGTTAGTGATTTGGGTGATGGCATTGCTCTTTTTGTTGGTAGGAAAAATGAAACAGGTAAAAACAGGTACAGTTTAAAGCAGAAAAGACATAAGATATGGCAGAGAACGTACAATACACCGAAGACAGTATAAAATCCCTGGATTGGAAGGAACACATCCGCCTAAGGCCGGGTATGTACATTGGTAAGCTGGGAGATGGTAGTGCTCAGGATGATGGTATTTATGTTTTGGTAAAGGAAATCCTTGACAATAGCATTGATGAACACATGATGGGGAATGGTAGAACCATTGAAGTGAAAATCAGTGAGCACAAAGTGGAAATTAGGGATTATGGGCGCGGAATTCCCTTAGGGAAAGTGATAGATTGTGTTTCTAAGATTAATACTGGAGGAAAATACGATTCAGGTGCTTTCCAAAAATCTGTAGGGCTAAATGGTGTGGGTACCAAAGCCGTTAATGCGTTGTCAGAATATTTTTTGGTTCAATCTTATAGAGAAGGTCAGACTAAGGCAGCTCAATTCGACAAAGGAGAATTGATTGAAGACCATCCTATAAGCAAAACATCGGAGCGAAATGGTACCAAAATTATTTTCTCTCCTGATTCCTCCGTTTTCAAAAACTACCACTTTATTCCAGAATACCTGGAAAATCAAATTTGGAATTATGCCTTTCTGAATAGTGGGCTTACTATAAATTTTAATGGTGTCAAGTACTATTCCCAAAATGGATTACTTGATTTATTGGACCGGAAGGTGGATGAGGACAGTAGGAGATACCCTACCATTCACCTCAAGGGCAATGACATAGAAATGGCCCTTACGCATACCAATCAATATGGAGAGGAATATTACTCTTTCGTAAACGGTCAATTTACTACCCAGGGTGGAACGCACCTTGCGGCATTTAGGGAGTCTATCGTTAAGTCGGTTAGAGAATTCTTCAAAAAGGATTTTGATGCGGCAGATATACGGCAAGGAGTAGTAGCAGCCATCGCTGTAAGGGTCATGGAGCCGGTCTTTGAATCGCAAACCAAAACCAAGCTGGGCTCCCAAAGTGTGGGGCCTGATGGGCCTACTTTGCGTACTTTTGTTAATGATTTTGTTAAGGTAGAGCTTGACAATTACCTGCACAAACATCCAGATACTGCCAATGCCATACTCAAGAGGATTCTTCAGTCCGAAAGAGAAAGAAAAGAAATTTCTGGCATTAAAAAGCTGGCCAATGAAAGGGCCAAAAAAGCCAATTTACACAATAAAAAATTGCGCGATTGTCGGGTGCATTATGACGACAACAAGGCGAAAGAAGAACTGAAAAATGAAACCATGCTGTTCATAACGGAAGGGGATTCAGCATCCGGTTCTATTACTAAATCCCGAAATGTCCAAACCCAGGCGGTGTTTTCATTGAGAGGTAAGCCCCTGAATTGTTTCGGAATGACTAAAAAGGTGGTTTACGAAAACGAGGAATTCAACCTGCTCCAGCATGCACTGAATATAGAGGACGGAATTGAAGGCTTACGCTTTAGGAAAATTGTCATCGCTACTGATGCTGATGTGGATGGAATGCACATTAGGCTTTTGATAATGACCTATTTTCTGCAGTTTTTTCCTGACTTGGTTAAGAATGGGCACCTTTTTATCCTGGATACGCCACTATTTAGGGTGCGAAACAAAAAGGAAACCATTTACTGCTATACGGATGAAGAACGGCAACGCGCCATTCATAAATTAGGAAAAACTTCGGAAATCACTCGATTTAAAGGACTTGGTGAAATCTCGCCAAATGAATTTGGTGGATTTATAGGGGAAGATATTCGGCTGGAGCCAATTATCCTTAACAAAGAAACTAAGATAGCGGACCTATTGGGCTTTTACATGGGTAAAAATACGCCTACCAGGCAGGAATTTATCATAAGCCGATTGAAGGTAGAGAAAGACCTGGACCTTGGCGCTACAGTGCAGGACAATGAAGCATCAGAGGATGAAAAAGAGGTAGCTTAAACCTAAGTTAAAAGGGTAGGTGGTTTACTGGGAATTTAATGCTTAACTAATTTACCGGAAGAGGAATGACAGATAGGGACATTGTAGTTTTGCATTTTAACCCAAGTGATGAAAAAGATTTCCTGACCTCTTTTACCCCTTCTGTTCTTTACTTTAGGGAAATGATGCGTTGAGCTAATAGCTAGGCTTTTGTCTACCGGATTTAAGCTTGACAATAAATAATATCAACTTAGTATTTCCGATTTGGAAATAAGATTTAAGTGTGACCGGATTTTTATCTGACTACTTAAATAAAAATAGAAGTCAATACATGAGTGAAGAAAAAGGTTTACCAATAGATGGAAATGAGGGGCTGTACAATGCTGTTCCTGTTTCTGGAATGTACCAGGATTGGTTTTTGGATTATGCCTCCTATGTTATCTTGGAGCGTGCGGTACCTGCGATAGAGGATGGGTTCAAACCTGTTCAGCGTAGAATCATGCACGCTATGAAAGAAATGGATGATGGTCGTTTCAATAAAGTAGCCAACATCATTGGGCAATCCATGCAGTACCATCCCCACGGAGATGCTTCTATTGGAGATGCAATCGTGAACCTGGGTCAAAAAGAATTGCTGATAGAAACCCAAGGTAACTGGGGCGATGTCAGAACTGGTGATGGAGCTGCTGCTGCCAGGTACATAGAGGCTCGTTTGTCCAAATTTGCCCTTGAGGTAGTCTTTAATCCGCAAACTACAGAATGGCAACTATCATACGATGGTAGAAAGAAAGAACCCGTAACCCTCCCGGTTAAATTCCCATTGTTATTGGCTCAAGGGGTGGAAGGTATCGCTGTGGGATTAAGCACAAAAATTTTACCCCACAATTTTTGTGAGCTAATTGAAGGCTCTATTCAAATCCTTAAAGGGAAAAAAACCAATATATTGCCTGATTTTCATACAGGTGGTTATGCAGACTTTTCTGAGTACAATGAAGGATTACGTGGCGGAAAAATAAAGGTCAGAGCCAAGATAGAGGAAGACGATAACAGAACATTGTTGATCAAGGAGATTCCATTTGGAACCACTACCAATTCCCTGATAGACTCTATCATCAAAGCCAATGATAAAGGAAAAATAAAAATCAAAAAGGTTGTAGACAATACTGCCAAAGAGGTGGAGGTCATGATACAGCTTGCTCCTGGTCAGTCGCCTAATATGACCATAGATGCGCTTTATGCTTTTACGGATTGTGAAGTCAGCATTTCACCCAATGCCTGTGTAATCATTGATGACAAACCAGTCTTTCTAAAAGTCAATCAAATTTTAGAAACCAATACCTTTCAGACCAAAGATCTGTTGAACAAGGAATTGGAGATCCGGAAAAATGAATTACTGGAGAAATTGCTTTTTTCCTCTCTGGAAAAAATATTTATAGAAAATAGAATTTATCGGGACATAGAGGAGTGTGAAACTTGGGAGGCAGTGATTGACACCATAGACCAAGGTTTGGAACCCTTCAAACCGCAGTTTTACAGAGAAATCACAAAGGACGATATAATTCGCTTGACGGAGATTAAGATCAAACGTATTTCAAAGTTTGATACATTTAAAGCAGATGAGTTGATGCGTAAGCTCAACGAAGAATTGGAGGAAGTCAACCATCATTTGGAAAACCTGACAGATTATGCCATTCAGTATTATAAAAACCTACTGGCCAAATACGGAAAAGGTCGAGAAAGGAAAACTGAAGCCAGGACTTTTGATACGATTGCTGCCAATGTAGTAGCAGCAGCCAATGCCAAATTGTATGTGAATAGGGTAGATGGATTTGTAGGGCATGGCTTGAAAAAAGATGAGTTTGTTTGTGATTGTTCAGATTTGGACGATATCATAATATTCAGACGGGATGGCGTCTGTGTGGTGACCAAAATTCAAGACAAAGGCTTCGTAGGAAAAGACATTATCCATGTGGCCGTCTTCAGGAAAGGTGATGAAAGAATGGTCTATAACCTGATTTATTTGGATGGTGTTTCAGGCAGAACAATGATCAAACGATTCCAGGTGCTGAGTGTCACCAGAGACAGGGAATATGTGCTCACCAAAGGCACAAAGGGCTCCAAAGTGCTTTATTTCACAGCCAATGCTAACGGAGAAGCAGAGATCATCACAGTCTTTTTGACCGCAGGTGCCAAGGCAAGAGTTAAGGTCTTCGATTTTGATTTCAAAGATTTGGAAATCAAAGGCAGAGGGGCCAATGGAAACATTCTTACCAAATATCCTGTCAGAAAAATTCAGCTTAAGATGGAAGGAGTCTCCACTTTAGGGGGATTGAATATTTATTTTGACCCTTCAGTGGGAAGATTAAATACTGATGATAGAGGGGATCTGGTTGGTAATTTTCTGGGGGAAGACAAAGTACTGGTTTTTTACAAAGACGGAAGTTATGAATTGACAAGTTTTGAACTGACCAATAGGTTTGATGCAGAAAATCTTCTCCTCATAGAAAAATACGATCCAGAAAGTGTGGTATCCTCCATTTATTATGATGGAGTTCATAAGATGTATTATGTCAAAAGATTTGTGATCGAAACTTCTACATTGAATAAAAAATTCAATTTCATCACTGACCACAAGCAATCCAAATTGACTGTAGTATCTACAGAAAAACAGCCTCAGGTAAAAGTCAAGCTTAAGCTGGACGATGGAGTTGAAGAAAAAGTTTATGACATGGATATGCTAATCGACGTCAAAGGATGGAAATCCGTAGGGAATCGATTAAGCAACCATAAGGTGACTGGTATAGAATTGGTGGCGTCTGTAAAACAAGAAAAGAAAGCGCAAGCGCCTAAACAGGAAAAGGATGCTGAGGGATCGAAAGATGCTTCTGAAGAAGACGATGACAAGGAACAATTAGGTCTGTTTTAACCCTGACCCTTTATGGTGAGACTGGACGAAGATGAACTGGCTTTTTTAAATTATCTTTCTGATTATGTGACACCACATAAAAAAGAACTGATAGACAAGGTATTAGGAAAAAGAACCCGTTACATCACCCTGGTGTTGGAAAATATTTATAAGCCTCACAATGCTTCAGCCGTTCTCAGGACGGCTGACTGCTTTGGTATTCAGGATGTTCACCTCATTGATGGTAATGACAGTTATGCAGTCAATCCTTATGTGACGAGGGGGGCTGCTCAGTGGGTAGATTTGCACAAATACGACAATGGGTCCGGTAATGCTACTGCAGAGTGTTATCGGCAGCTAAGGCAAAAGGGCTATAAAATATTTGCTACTAGCCCTAAAGAAGGTAGTTTACCACTAATAGAGTTGTCCACTGATCAGCCGATAGCACTGGTTTTTGGAAACGAGCATGAAGGCGTTAGCAATGAGGCCATAAGCGCAGCAGATGGCCTGGTTCACATTCCTATGAAAGGTTTCACAGAAAGTTTTAATATCTCTGTAAGTGCCGCCATTTGCCTGTATGCCCTTCAGGAAAAAATAGATAGCAGTTCAATCGGAAATTATTTCCTCACTGAGGAAGAAAAAACCGAGCTGAAATACCAATGGTATCAGGGCATAGTCAAGCATTCCGCAGCCCATAAGCGTGAATTCTTTAAAAAATAATTAATTAATGTCGCCCTCAAATTGCTTGAGTAGCGCTAAAACTTTACTTCCGTTTAGACCGCATTGCTTTAACTTTTTCGATGGAATCATCTGCTATGAATTTGGCGTATTCTTCAGTTTCTATGCCAAAAAGGGCGATTTTTCCTTCTTCATTGCTATGAATACCAAAACCATAACGTTTGGTTAAAGGGGAAGCCCGAAAACAAGGCTGGCCTTTGGAGAAAAATTCCACACAGGCTTCTTGGTATTCGGCTTGAATCAAGTCGTTTTTATTGGCATAAACTTGAAACAACACCTCGTCAGAAGTGTATTTATAGGGCGCTTCATTCAATAGGGCAAATTGCCTATAGGCAACAGTTATTTTATTCCCTTTCATCGGAGGCGTTTCGGCCTTATCCACCGGACAGTCATCGGCCACTTCTATAAATGTGTTTTGGTAATTCGTCGTATGTATTTTCATTTAGGAGTTGGTTGTATGCGTATGCCTAATGGTTAAATAGTCTACCACTAAAATAAATATTTTTTTCTATTATTTGTGTGAGATGATTTAATTCTAAACGCTATTGAGAAAGAAGTGTCATTTGTTCGCAAGAGGTATCTCCTTCCTTGGCACAGGAAGTAAATAAATAACGAAAGGCAAGCACAATAAACAGCTTAAATTTCCAAATTAACTTTTTTATAAAAAACACCAACCGAATTGAGTTTGGCTTATATTTTGAGTGATGTCTTATGATATTAGGTGAGCTTTTTAATGAGGATTCTTATTAGATGAGTATCGGTTTTACTTTTGCTTAAGTTCTATGCAGAAGATTAGGTAGGGCTAGCCTTTTATTTACCCTATCGAATTTGCATATTTGCAGTCCATAAATCAAGAAAATCCCTTACTTTTGGTGGGCTAAGCTAAAATTGCAAGGTTTTAAACGATTTTAGTGAAGCTGACTTGCCAATAGGTGGTTAGAAAATAGCCATATAAACCTTGGTTTTGGCGAAAAGTGAGTTGAAAGCACCTGTTTGTAAAGGTGATTTATTATAAATAAAATGAATGCATGTCAAGTATTGGTAATGAGATTAAAGTAACGTTTCCTGATAAATCTATTAGGGAATTTGATAAAGGAGTAACTAGTATAGAGATTGCCATGAGCATCAGTGATGGCTTGGCAAGGAATGTGTTGGCCGCTAAGATTGATGGTGAGATATGGGATGCTACGAGACCTATCCATCAAGATGTCAGTATTGAATTGCTCACCTGGAATGATGATGGAGGAAAATCAACTTTTTGGCATTCTTCTGCACACTTATTGGCAGAAGCCCTTGAGGCGCTTTATCCTGGCGTAAAACTAGGAATTGGTCCTCCTATAGAAAATGGATTTTATTACGATGTTGATTTTGGAGACAAAACTTTGGAGGGCGCTGAGCTTGAAAAGATAGAAGCCAAAATGATAGAGTTGGCCCGTCAAAAAAATGAGTATGTCAGAAAGGACATTTCAAAGAAAGATGCAGTAGCTTATTTTGAAGAAAAAGGGGACGAGTACAAATTAGACCTCTTAGAAAGACTTGAAGAAGGCACCATTACCTTTTATGAGCAAGGTGGATTTACGGATTTGTGTAGGGGACCTCATATACCCCATACTGGGTTTGTAAAAGCGGTGAAATTGCTTAACATAGCTGGGGCGTATTGGAAAGGGGACGAAAAGAATAAAATGCTGACCCGTATATATGGCATCACTTTCCCCAAGGCAAAAGAGCTAAAGGAATATCTTTTTTTACTTGAAGAAGCTAAAAAGAGAGACCATAGAAAACTGGGTAGGGAACTAGAGTTGTTTACCTTTTCAGAGAAAGTTGGTATGGGCTTGCCATTGTGGCTTCCTAAGGGCACCCTTTTAAGGGAAAGACTAGTTGCTTTCCTTAAGAAAGAACAGGATCACTCAGGCTATCAGCAGGTAATTACCCCTCATATAGGGCACAAGGCTTTGTATGAGACTTCAGGTCACTATGAGAAATATGGCAAGGATTCCTTTCAGCCAATAACCACCCCACATGAAGGGGAGGAGTTTTTATTGAAGCCAATGAACTGCCCTCACCACTGTGAGATATATAAACACAAGCCACGGTCTTATAAAGATCTTCCTGTAAGGTATGCTGAGTTTGGTACTGTTTATAGATATGAGCAAAGTGGTGAACTTCATGGTTTAACCAGGGTTCGTGGCTTTACCCAGGATGATGCGCACATATTTTGTAGGCAAGATCAGGTTAAAGAAGAATTTATTAAAGTTATTGACTTGGTATTGTATGTTTTCAAAGCCCTGGGTTTTGATAATTATACCGCACAGATATCCCTCAGAGATCCAGACAATATGGATAAATACATAGGTGAGGAATCGGTGTGGAACATGGCAGAACAAGCGATTATTGAGGCCGCAGAGGAGAAAGGTCTCGATACCGTGACAGAAAAAGGAGAAGCTGCATTTTATGGCCCAAAGCTGGATTTCATGGTCAAGGATGCGCTTGGTAGAAGTTGGCAGTTGGGAACCATTCAGGTAGATTATCAGTTACCGGAACGATTTGAGTTGGAATATACAGGCTCAGACAATCAAAAACACAGGCCTGTGATGATTCATAGGGCACCATTTGGTTCGTTGGAGCGATTTGTTGCCGTTTTGATAGAGCATTGTGCAGGCAATTTCCCGCTTTGGTTGGCGCCAGAGCAATTGATCATATTGCCAATATCCGAAAAGTATGCCGATTATGCAGTCAAAGTGAAAGCGCTGTTGGATGATAATGGAATTACTGGGGACATTGACAATAGGGATGAGAAAATTGGCAGGAAGATTAGAGATGCAGAAGTGAAAAAGATTCCATTTATGGTGATCGTAGGGGAGAAAGAACGAGAAGAAAATAAATTATCCCTTCGAAAACATGGTGAAGGAGATATTGGAACTTTCGAATTGAGCGCATTTGTAGACTTCTTTCAAGGAATTATAAAGGATTCATTGAATAAATAACAAGAATATAATTTGTTGATTTTTAATATTTAAAAAATTATTAGATATTTGCAAATTGAAACTTTAAAAAACAACCATAACTATTTTGAGAGGAAAAAGAACGTATACTCCGAGACAAGAGGAACCATATAAAGTAAATTCAAAAATTAGGGCCAGAGAGGTCAGGGTTGTAGGAGATTTTGTAGAGGGAGGTAACGCGGTAATGGCTACTGATAAAGCAGTAACTTTAGCCGAAGAAAATGGGCTTGATCTCGTTGAAATTTCTCCTTCCGCTTCACCACCAGTTTGTAAGGTGATCGACTATGCTAAGTTCAAATACGAACAAAAGAAAAAGCAAAAAGAGATCAAATCCAATGCAGCTAAAACTGTAGTGAAAGAAATTAGATTTGGTCCCAATACAGATGATCATGATTTTGATTTTAAATTGAAGCATGCCATCAACTTTCTTAAAGATGGTGCAAAAGTTAAGGCTTATGTCCATTTCGTTGGTCGTACCATTGTTTTTAAAGAAAGAGGGGAGATGCTCTTATTAAAATTTGCTCAAGCACTTGAAGATTACGGTCAAGTGGAGCAACTACCTAAGATGGAGGGGAAAAGAATGAACATATTTGTTTCTCCAAAAGCAGGCAAAAAATAATTCAACTAATATATATACGGTAATGCCAAAAGTTAAAACTAAATCAAGTGCTAAGAAAAGGTTCAAGCTTTCTGCGTCTGGAAAGATAAGAAGGAAGCATGCTTTCAAAAGCCACATTTTGACTAAAAAGTCTACCAAAAGGAAGAGAAATCTTACCCAAATGGGAGAAGTACATGAGTCAGATGAGGGCAGAGTAAAAGCAATGCTTAGAATCTAATCTAAAATTAATCAGGTTATTTAATTCACCAGGCCTTTGGTTTTCAAGCCTTTTCAGAAAAACTGAAAGCACCAAAAGTCAAAAACTTAAACAAAATGCCAAGATCGGTCAATTCAGTAGCTTCAAGAGCTAGGAGAAAAAAAGTATTAAAAGCAACCAAAGGTTACTTCGGAAGAGGGAAAAACGTTTGGACTGTAGCAAAGAACAAGTACGAAAAAGGACTTCAATATGCTTACAGGGATAGGAAAGTAAAGAAAAGAGAATTCAGAGCACTTTGGATTCAAAGAATCAATGCAGGAGCCAGACAATATGGCGTTAGCTACTCTCAATTTATGGGAATGTTGAAAAAAGCAGAGATTGATCTTAATAGAAAAGTACTTGCAGATCTTGCAATGAATCATCCAGTAGCTTTTAAAGCTATCGTTGAAAAAGTAAAATAAGATTAGTACAAGCGATATTGAAAAACCCTCTTCGGAGGGTTTTTTTATGCCCTCATTTTTTAAAAGAGGGTTATTTTTTGAATTTTTCCTTATATTACTTTTGGTTTACTTACCTTTTGGAAGGTGAATGCGTGTAAACAAATATTAACCATGAAAGAGAAGAAAAAAGCAATTTATTCGTATTCCTCCAATTTCTTAGGTAAAGTTTTAATTTTCAGCTATGTAGGAGGGTAGGAGCATAAAAAAAGGCCTCTTAAAAGTAAGAGACCTTATTGTTGGTAGCGAGGAGGGGAGTTGAACCCCTGACCTCAGGGTTATGAATCCTGCGCTCTAACCATCTGAGCTACCTCGCCAATTGGGAATGCAAATATGTAAGTATAATCCTTGAATTGCAAATCAAGTACCTAAAAAAAAATCACTTTTTACAACAAGAAATACAAAGGCCATGGAGAAAATTAAATTTGTTTCAGATTATCAGATAAATAGCTCCAAAAAGATTATTTATCCATATCTAAGTTCTGCCAGTGGTTTGTCTCAATGGTTTGCTGATGATGTGGTCATAAATGAGGATAAAGTCTTTAATTTCATTTACGACGGGGAAAACCATTATGCACGTGCCGTAATCATGCGACTCAACCATCACGTAAAATTTGAGTTCTTTGAACCGGGTGAAGAGGAAGATGAAGAGGTAGACCATCCATACATTGAGTTTAGACTTGATGAAAATGAATTGACCCAGACTTTTTACCTGAGAGTGGTCGAATATGGTGACGCCTATGATGAGCAGGAGCAGCACTCCATTTGGGAGGGATTGATTGGTTCACTTAAAGAGATAATTGGAGGATAAAATGCGTTATAATTATCATTTTTAACATAATATGTTCAATTTTGCTTCGTCTTTAAATCAAGTGTAGACCAGAAGAATTGTTGGTTGCCTTGTGGTTTCTTGAGGATTAGGTCAAGTCTGGATTAGGTAAAGTACCGTTGGCCTTGATACCTAAACAGCAATAAAGCTGGTTTTAAGACAATTTCTTCGCTCCTATGAAATGGCAATTGACTGGGTGTGTTAATTAATGAAAAGTAAAGGCATTTCATGAAAAAATTAGATAAGCTAGTATTGGGGTCATTCCTCAGTCCTTTTCTGCTTACTTTTATCGTTGTAGATTTTATCCTGCTCACGGTAAATATGCTTAAATATTTTGATGAAATTTTTGGTAAGGACCTACCTTTCATGGTGTATATGGAACTTATCGGGTATTTTGTCATAAGCATCTCCCCAATGGCCCTTCCCTTAGCGGTGTTGCTATCATCCCTGATGACCTTTGGGAATCTTGGAGAGCATTTTGAATTAACAGCCATAAAAAGCAGTGGTATATCACTTAATAGGACCATGCTGCCAATTGGTGTGTTTGTGGCCATGGTCACAGTATTGGCATTCTTGTCCAATAATTTTATCGTACCCCGCGTAAATCTCAAAACTTTTAGCTTGTTGTATGATATTCGGATGAAATCTCCGGCCTTTGATATCAAAGAAGGGGTCTTTTATAATGGGATACCTGGCTATAGCATCAAAGTGAATTCCAAACTCGATGAAGTACGTCTCAAAGAGGTGCTCATCTATGATCATACCTCAGGCCAAGGGAACCTACACGTAATTACTGCCGATTCAGGAAGGATGGAGCCCTTCTTTAATGACAGTTACATAATGTTGACTTTGTATCAAGGAAACAGCTACCGGGAAGGAACTGGCAGAAGAGGGGGAAGGAATGTTCCTCAGACCTTAGACAGAACAGAATTTGAAACCAATAAAATGGTTTTTAGCCTTGACGCTTTTGACCTTAAAAGAACGCCAGAAAATTTATGGTCCAACAGTAAATCCATAAAAAACATTGGGGAGATACAAGTAGATCTTGATTCTATGGATAGGGAGCTTAACCATTGGTATTATTTTAATTATGCCAATACCGAAGCCTCCTATAATTATTTTGGTAGATCCAGAAAATTGGTCCCTCCCAAAGAGATTGTGGATAAGAAAATGGAAACCGATTCTCTTAAAAACCTCAAGTACCTTGCAGAACAGCAAAATAATGAAAATGGCCAACCCAATGACCCGAGGAGTCAGGCCAATTCTAGCCTTTCCAATTCGTCGTCAGATAGTGCCAATCAGATCATAGCTGATACCACTAAAAATAAATCAGATACTTTATTAGCCCCAGAAGGTCAGCGAACTGCTGCTCAAAATCCTGAGACGGTCACCAAACCCCTTGGTCAATCCAATGATAGCTTGGGTAATTTGACTGTAAATCAGGAACAGAACAACCCCGATTTGAGAGAGATTAATAAAAGCAGTGGCCTGAAAACCGAAGTACCGGTATTACAAGAGCTATCAGCTGCGCAGGAGCAACGGTTGGATTCATTGCTGCTGACGCCACGGTACAGTACCTCCATGGCTTCAGTAGGACTTACTACTGCCAGGAACATAAAGAATAATTTCACTACCAATAAAGCACGAATCAATGAGGTGATGCGAAATTATAGGAATTTTAAAGTAGCATGGTATCAGAAGTACACTCAGTCTTTGGCTTGCTTCGTGATGTTTATGATAGGAGCTCCTTTAGGGGCCATTATAAAAAAAGGGGGGCTGGGAATGCCTGTATTGTTATCCATTATATTCTTTATAATGTATTATATGTTGACCATTACAGGCGAAAAATGGGGAAAGGAAGGATTATCAGACCCCTTGTTTGGGACTTTCTTTTCTAACCTGGCTTTAATCCCATTTGGACTGTTTTTCTTAAGGCAGGCAAGGAAGGACGCAAGGTTATTTGAACCAGATTTTTATTTGGGTTTTTGGGAAAAGCTGGTAAAATTTTACCAACAAAAGGTCCGTAGAAAAAAGTTAAAAGAAGATGTTTTATAATTAGGAATAAAACAGCTACCTTTGGCTCTGTTTTAAAAAATTTAACAACATATTTGACTAAGCATGTATTTAGCGAAAGAAGAAAAAGTAGAACTATTCCAAAATCATGGTCGGTTGAAGTCAGAAACTGATACAGGGTCTCCTGAATCACAAATTGCCCTGTTTACTTACAGGATCAAGCACCTGACTGAACACTTGAAGACCAACAAAAAAGACCATTCAAGTAGAAAAGGTTTGTTGAAACTAGTAGGTAAAAGAAGAAGTTTGCTCAATTACCTGATCAAAATTGATATTGAGAGATACAGAAATGTAATCGCTGACCTCGGTATCCGTAAATAATAACTTGTAGGGTTCCTTGTTTAAAGGAACCTTACTTTTTTACTTCCTTCTGTTATTAAGCCTTATTTTTAAAACTATACACTTTACATACTCAAAAGTATATGTTACCAAATACAATTTCAAAAACTATCACTCTTGAAGATGGTAGGGAAATAATCATAGAAACAGGTGCATTGGCCAAACAGGCGGATGGTGCTGTTATAGTCAAGATGGGCAAAGCTATTTTATTAGCTACCGTAGTAACTAAAAAAGAAGCAGGTGACGGAGTAGATTTTCTGCCCATGTCTGTTGACTACCAAGAGAAATTCGCTTCTTCAGGTAAAATACCTGGGGGATTCTTAAAAAGAGAAGGAAGGTTATCTGATTACGAAATTTTGATCAGTAGAATGGTTGACAGGGCCATCAGGCCTATTTTTCCTGACGACTACCATGCTGACACCAATATTAGTATCACGTTGATGTCTTATGATGAAGATGTGCTACCAGATTGCCTAGCAGGATTAGCTGCATCAGCAGCACTAGCTGTATCAGATATTCCTTTCAATGGACCTATTTCAGAAGTAAGGGTAGCTAAAATTGATGGGCAACTTTTCATCAATCCTAAACCATCTGATTTAGAGAAGGCTTCTTTGGAGTTAATCGTTGCAGGTTCTGAGGAATTTATTCTCATGGTAGAAGGTGAAGGTGACGAAGTTTCAGAAGATGAAATGGTTGAAGCTTTACAATTTGGCCATGAAGAAATCAAAAAGCATTGTAAAGTTCAGAAAGAGCTTACCAAGCTGGTTGGGAAAGAAGAAAAAAGGGCTTACAGTCATGAAGTAAATGACGAAGCTTTATTTGATAAAATTAAAGCAGATGTGTATGACAGCTTGTATGAAGTGGTCAGCAGACAGATTGCTATTAAACAACAACGTTCAGACCTTACCAAAGGCATAAAGGATGCATTTATCGAAAGCCTTGGTGAAGATCACGAATATGACGAACGTCTTATCGGAAAGTATTTTGGTAAAGTTTATAAAGAAGCTGCCAGAAACTTCACTTTAATTGAGAAAAAGAGACTCGACGGTAGAAACCCTGACGAAATTAGACCTATCTGGTCGGTAGTTGATTACTTGCCTTCAGCTCATGGATCCGCAGTTTTTACCAGAGGAGAAACCCAATCTATCACTACTTGTACTTTAGGTACTAAGCTTGATGAGCAAATGGTAGATGGCGCAGTATTGTCTGGTTATAATAAGTTCTTCTTACACTATAACTTCCCAGGATTTAGTACAGGTGAAGTAAAGCCAAACAGAGGACCAGGAAGAAGAGAAGTAGGTCATGGCAACTTAGCCATGAGAGCGCTTAAAAAAGTATTGCCTGCTCCTGCGGACAACCCATATACTATCCGTATCGTTTCCGATATATTAGAATCTAATGGTTCATCCTCCATGGCTACAGTTTGTGCAGGATCATTGGCACTAATGGATGCAGGTATTGCTATCAAAAGTCCAGTAACAGGAATTGCAATGGGAATGATTTCTGATACGAAGACTGGTAATTATACCATCTTATCTGATATCTTGGGTGATGAAGATCATTTGGGAGACATGGATTTTAAAGTTACAGGTACTGATAAAGGTATTACGGCTTGTCAAATGGACCTTAAAGTTGAAGGGCTTGACTATGAAGTACTCAAGGAAGCACTTTATCAAGCTAGAAAAGGGAGATTGCATATACTTGATGAAATAAACAAAACCCTTTCTACTGCTAGGCCTGAATTTAAACCTCATACACCTAGGTCACATAACATGATGATTCCTAAGGAGTTAATCGGGGCTGTTATTGGGCCCGGAGGCAAAGTGATTCAAGAGATCCAAAAAGATTCAGGTGCCACTATCATCATAGAGGAAGTGGACAATATGGGGAAAATCAATATTTTCTCTAATAACCAGGACTCCATGGATGCCGCTATTGCAAGACTTAAAGCAATCGTAGCACAACCAGAAATAGGAGAGACCTATACTGGGAAAGTTAAAAACATTATGCCGTTTGGCGCCTTTGTAGAATTTATGCCTGGTAAGGATGGCTTGTTGCATATTTCTGAAATCAAGTGGGAAAGACTTGAGTCTATGGATGGAGTTTTAGAATCTGGCGAGGAAATTGCTGTGAAACTAATTGATGTAGATAGAAAAACAGGAAAATACAAATTGTCCAGAAAAGCATTGTTGCCTAAACCGGAAAGGAAGGACTAATAAGCTGGAAGTATTCTGAATAATAGTTCATATTTGAAAAAATGAACTATTATTCAGGAAACATCTGTTATCAATGCGTTAAAAAAAAATCAATAAAATTGAATGAGGCAGCTTAAAATCAGTAAACAGATTACCAACAGAGAAAGTCAATCTCTGGATAAATACCTTCAAGAGATAGGTAAGGTAGATTTATTGACAGCGGATGAAGAAGTGGTGTTGGCCAAAAGGATCCGTGAAGGAGACCAATTGGCCTTGGAGAAATTAACCAAAGCCAATCTTAGATTTGTTGTCTCCGTTGCCAAGCAATATCAAAATCAAGGTTTATCACTGGGAGACTTGATCAACGAGGGTAACCTTGGTTTGATTAAAGCAGCCCAAAGATTTGATGAAACCAGGGGATTTAAATTTATTTCTTATGCTGTATGGTGGATTCGTCAGTCCATTCTCCAAGCACTGGCTGAGCAATCTAGAATTGTAAGACTTCCACTTAACAGAGTTGGTTCTCTTAACAAAATCAGTAAAACCTTCTCCGAACTTGAACAAAAGTTTGAAAGGGAACCCTCACCTGAGGAACTCGCTGAAGTACTAGAAGTGACTGCAGGAGAAGTAGTGGATACCATGAAAATTTCTGGAAGACACGTGTCTATGGATGCTCCCTTCGTACAAGGCGAGGAAAATAGTTTGCTTGATGTTTTAGAGAATGATGGAGAAACCAAACCTGATGATGGTTTGATGAATGACTCCCTGAGAAAAGAAGTGCAAAGGGCTTTGTCTACCCTTACCCAAAGGGAAGCGGATGTCATTACCTTATATTTTGGATTGAATGGAGAACATGCGATGACTTTAGAGGAAATCGGTGAGAAGTTTAATCTTACCCGTGAGAGGGTTAGGCAGATTAAAGAAAAAGCGATCAGACGACTTAGACATACCAGTAGAAGTAAAACGTTGAAGCCTTATCTGGGGTAACTTATCTGACAAAGTAGAAAATTTAAAAGGGCGCTTTGCCCTTTTTTTTTACCCAAAAAAAACTCAAGAAGTAAACCTTTTTGTTTTTCTAAAGCGTTAGTATTCGAAAGGATTTCATTTTCGAGTTATAGTGAATAATTAATAAAGCAATGAATAAGGAAACAGAAAATATAAAAGTGCTCATTATTGGCTCAGGTCCAGCAGGTTATACTGCTGCTATTTATGCTTCACGAGCAGGACTTTCTCCAATAATGTATACGGGAGTTCAACCCGGTGGACAACTTACCATTACAAATGACGTGGAAAACTACCCTGGATATCCTGACGGGGTAATGGGTCCACAAATGATGGAAGACTTCAGAAAACAAGCGGAGCGATTCGGTACAGATGTAAGGTATGGTGTGGTTACCGCAATAGATGCCAGTGAAAGACCTTTTAAAGTTACTGTTGATGGAAATCAAACCATCATAGCTGAAACGGTTATTATTTCCACTGGTGCTTCTGCCAAGTGGTTAGGTATTGAAAGCGAAACCAGGCTTAATGGCAAAGGAGTTTCTGCTTGTGCAGTATGTGATGGTTTTTTCTTCCGGGGAAAAGAGGTGGCAATCGTGGGTGGTGGAGATACTGCTTGCGAAGAAGCCAGCTATTTGTCCAACATCTGTAAGAAAGTTTACATGATTGTAAGAAGAGATGAACTTCGTGCTTCTCAAATCATGCAAAATAGGGTTATGAAAAACCCGAAAATTGAAATTCTTTGGAACCATGAAACGGAAGAAATCCTTGGTGATGAGGAAGTTATTGGAGCTAAAGTTAAAAACAGGATTTCAGGTGAAGTGCGTGTTTTGGATGTAGAGGGCTTCTTCGTAGCAATAGGCCATCAACCCAATACCTCGGTTTTTGTCAACCAAATTGATACCGATGAAAACGGTTATATCTTAACTAAACCTGGAACTACACGAACCAATGTCTCCGGTATTTTTGCTTGTGGAGATGCTCAAGACCACGAATACCGGCAAGCAGTAACCGCAGCTGGTACAGGTTGTATGGCAGCCTTGGATGCGGAAAGGTTTTTAGCTTCCCAAGAGTAGTTCTGAGTCCATATGAGTCTAAAAGAACGATGGTTCCTCGTGTTTCTAATTTGGGCCGCTCTTAACTTTGATATTTCAGCACAACAAAGAATAATTGATAAACAGAAAAGTGGTCCTTTAGAACAGTCTATCTCGGTTCCCTTAGGTACAGATCTTTTTGATGCAGATCAATATAGGAGTGAGTTGGAAAAAACAACCGATGCCCTCCTATTTAAAGGAGAAATTGATCTAAAAAAGCGCTTGTCATTGGTAAGTGAAAGCAATGATTCTTTTATCTGGGCACCAACCAATGTGATGGTGGAAGTGGAAGAGAAAGTATTGATAGATAGTATTTGGATTACAGCATATGAATATTATGGTCTTTGGGACAGTCATAAAATTAATAGTTATGACTTTGACCCAAGGGAATTAAAGGATACCATTCCTTTAAATTTATACAATTCTTTGTACGGTTCAGAATGGAGTGCGCCATTAGATCAAACCAAGATCAACTCCGATTTTGGGCAACGGCATTATCGCTGGCATCATGGGACAGACCTGAAGTTGAACACGGGCGACCCGGTGCGATCGGCATTTGACGGTATTGTGCGCATTACTTCCTATGAAAGGTATGGTTATGGTCATTATGTGGTGGTAAGGCATCGAAATGGGCTTGAAACCCTTTATGGGCATCTTTCTAGGAAGGATGTAAAGGTGGGGCAAGAAGTGAGAGCTGGTGAAGTTTTAGGACTAGGAGGAAGTACTGGCAGAAGTACTGGCCCTCACCTTCATTTTGAAGTGCGATATAAAGGCCTTTCAATAAACCCTATTGAAATATTCGATTTTGATATTGGGAGAATTAAAGGACCTGTCTATAACATAACTGCCCAAAGCTTTGATCATGAAATAAAAATGCGTGAAGCTGTTTATCATAGGATAAGGAGTGGAGACAATCTTTCATTGATAGCGCAGCGATATGGTGTTAGGGTGAGCCAAATTACCAGATTGAATGGGATCAGCACCAGGACCATATTGCGAATAGGTAATCGATTGCAGATACAATAAGAATTTTAAAATTCATTTCAAATTTATAAAAAATGAAGTTGGATATTTTGGCCATAGCTGCTCACCCTGATGATATAGAGCTTGCTTGTAGTGGCACCTTGGCATCCCATAGGGACAAAGGATATAGTGTTGGAATATTAGACCTTACCCAAGGAGAAATGGGGACGCGGGGTACACCTGAATTGCGCATGCAGGAATCTGAGGCCTCAGCAAAAATCCTCAGACTTAACGCCAGAGAAAATTTAGGTTTTAAAGATATCTATTTCAAAGATGATTTGGATCATCAGGTGGCCATTGCTAGATTAATACGCAAATACCAACCAGAAATAGTGCTGGCCAATGCGGTAGAAGACAGACATCCTGACCATGGAAAAGGAGGTAGTTTGGCTTCACATGCTTGTTTTATTAGCGGTTTAAGAAAATTAGAAACCGAATTTGATGGCGTTGCACAAGATCCCTGGCGACCAAAATTCATTTACCATTATATCCAAAATCAATACCTTGAACCAGATTTGGTAGTAGATGTATCAGATTATTGGGAGGTCAAAAAGGAAAGTATTCTGGCTTTTAAATCTCAATTCCACGATCCGAATTCTAATGAACCAGAAAGTTTTATATCCAGTCCTGAATTTCTTGATTTCATTGAAGCCAGGTCCCGTGAATTAGGACATAAGATCAATGTGAAGTTTGGAGAAGGTTTTACTGTGGAAAGGGTAGCAGGCGTTAAAGATCTTTTCGATCTCATCTAATTTAAAATAGCAACGGTAGGCCATTAATGAAGTGATAGAATCATTTCAATTCAGCCGATCGTTGCTATTTTTGCGCTATTTTCTAGCTTCCTAAGCGGTGTTTTTTTACCTATTCGAGGTTCCTTTGTTAAATGACCCGGCAAAAATAGTTGTTAAGGTGCGAGCCGTTCCATTGTCCATTCTGAATTGTCCTCCTTGATACTGTACAATACCCTGTCATGTAATCTCGCAGGACGACCTTGCCAAAATTCAATAGAGGTAGGTATAAGGCGATAGCCTCCCCAATTCTCAGGTCTGCTTATTGGTTCTGAATGAAATCTTTTTTCAATTTCTAGCTGTCTTTCTTCCAAGTAGGCTCGGTTTGGAATGACCTCACTTTGTGGGCTGGTCCAAGCGCCTATTTGACTTTGCTCCGGTCTGCTTTTGAAGTACTCGTCTGACTCATCGGCTGAAGTTTTAGCCACAGTCCCTTCTATTCTAACTTGTCTTTCTAATTCAGGCCAGAAAAAGGTTAAAGAGGCCACGGGGTTCTTGGAAAGCTGACTGCCTTTGTGACTCGCGTAATTGGTAAAAAAAACAAAGCCTTCATCTGCTCCTTTTAATAAGACAATTCTTCCGGATGGATGTCCTTTGCCATTAATAGTGCAAAGGTGCATGGCTGTAGGTTCATTGACCTGAGCCGTAATTGCTTCCGAAAGCCATACTTTGAATTGTTCCAATGGATTTGAATTTATCTCATTTAAATTCAATTTCTTAGAAGAATATTCTATTCTTATGTCTGATAATCTCATTTCCCTGTAATTTATTGCCGAAATTTAAGTTTGGAATGCAAATATATTGGTTTTAAATATTTTTACTTTATATTAATGCCTCATATAAACCGCTTTTGATGGATGATATGCCTAATATAGCTCCAGAATCTGGGAGTTTGTTAATTTCTGAACCCTTCTTGCAAGATGAAAATTTTGTCAGGTCTGTTGTTCTATTGTGCGAAAATAATGAATTGGGTTCCTTTGGACTTGTGCTAAATAAGTTGTCTATTTTTAAATTAAACGAACTTCTTGAAGACTGTGTGCTAGACAATGAAGTTTATGTAGGAGGTCCGGTGGAGCAAAACACCTTGCATTTTATATACTACGGAGAACAAGTGTTGGAGGACAGTGTTTCCCTTGGACCCAAACTTTGGTGGGGAGGAGATTTTGCGGAATTGTTAGGGAAAAGTAAATTAGGCCTAGTCAATATTTCCGATTTTCGATTTTTCTTAGGTTATTCAGGTTGGGAAAATGGTCAATTAAAAGAAGAATTAATAGATAATACATGGATTGTTTGTGATAATAGCCATACTGAAAACATCTTTACAGTTGCCCCCGATGATTTATGGAGGGTTATTTTGAAGAATATGGGAGGTGATTTCCAAGTATTGGCAAATTATCCGATTGACCCAAGACTTAATTAGCTCAAAATTGCTACTTTTGTTTAGTATGGTTTGAATTACGCAGGAATATTTTAAATATTATGGATAAGGATAAAGAAATGTCTGAAAATGCAGACAAGGTTACTGACCAATTGGCGAATAGCCAAGCATCAGGAGAAGAAGCATCTGCCGAAAAACAGGAAGTACCAAGTGAGGTAAAGGACGAAAATGCTACAACTGAAAAAGATAAAGAGGAGGTCGTTGCTGAAACGCCCACTTCGTCTAATGAAGTTCCAGATGCCAAGGAGGATGTAAAGCCTTCTGACGCGGAGGAAAAGACAGTTGAAAAGGAGCTGAAGTCACCAAATAGCACCGCTGAGCCCGAGGCTGCAACTGATGGGGTTGTTGCCAGTAAGGAAGAATCAGATGAAACTGAGGAGGAGGAAGAGGAATTTGATTTCCATAATTTTACCAAAGCACAACTTATCAAAACCTTAAAAGATTTTGTAAACGAGCAACATTTTGTTCGAAGGGATGCGTTGGTTCAAGAAATAAAAAACCAATACGACGAATATTATTCAAAAGAACAAGAGCAAGCCTTGGAGCTATACCTGAAAGATGGTGGAGAGAAAGACGGCTTTGCCTATAGGGGCACAGATGAAGACAAAGAGTTTTTTGCCTCTTATCAACTTTTTAGAGATAAAAAACAGCAGCAGTTTAAAGACCTTGAACGTTCCAAGGAAAAAAATGCTAACGATAAAAATCAGATTCTTGACCAATTGAGGGCTATCGTAGACGGAGAAGAAACCACCAATAGCATTGAAACGATCAAAAAAATCCAGGATGAATGGAAAAATATAGGGCCGGTTCCCCACAGTCAGAATAAAAACCTTTGGGCTTCCTATAATGCCTTAATGGATAGGTTTTATGACAACAGGAGTATATATTTTGAATTAAAAGAACTGGATAGGAAAAAGAACCTTGACAGTAAATTGGAACTTTGCCTCAAGGCTGAAGCCTTGTCTGAAGTGGAAGATGTGAAGGATGCGATAAAAAGCTTGAATGACCTTCATGAAGAATTCAAACATATCGGCCCAGTACCTAGGGACGAACAGGAAGCTTTATGGCAACGATTTAAAGGTGCTTCTGATGCGGTTTATAACAAGCGTAAAGCTTATTACGACAGCCAAAGAGAAGTTTTCAAAGCCAATCAGGACTTGAAAGAAAAGCTGATCGAAAAATTGGAAACTTTCAAAACCTTTAAAGCTGAAAAAATTAGGGATTGGAATACCAAAACCAAGGAGATTCTTGCCTTACAGAAAGAATGGGAAGGGATTGGGCCAGTACCTAGAGAGGCAGGTAAAGAAATTAATAAGTCTTTTTGGGGGCTGTTTAAGCAGTTCTTCCATCACAAGAACCTTTTCTTTAAGGAGCTTGATGAAATAAGGCAACAAAATAAAGAGAAGGCTGAGAAGTTGATTCAGAGTGCTGAAGGATACTTGGATAGTACCGATTGGAAAAACTCATCCAACGAACTGATCCAATTGCAGAAAGAATGGAAAGAACTTGGACCAATGCCTGAAAAATTCAGAGATGACTTGTACAGTCGTTTCAAAAAAGCCTGTGATACTTTCTTTGAAAGTAGAAGGAGTGCTAATAAAGAAACAAATAAAGCATTTGAAGACAACTTGGAAGAGAAAGAGAAGATCTGCCAGGCAATATCGGATGCGGCTAAGGATGAAAACCAAGCAAGCTCAGAAAACCTAGAGAAACTTATTCAACAATTCAATGAAATTGGTTTCGTTCCTAGAAAAAGCATGAAGGAAATTTCTGCTAAATTCAATGATGCGGTAAATGAATATGTTTCCAAATTAGAGTTGGAAGGCGAAAGCAAAGATGATTTCTTGTTCAGGCTGAACCTAAATAAACTCCAAGCGGATCCAAATAGCAATAAAGTGCTTAATAAGAAAGAGCATGGTATTCGCCGACAAATCACCGATTTGGAAAACAACATTACCTTATGGAGAAACAACCTTGAGTTTTTTGCTGCTTCCAAGACAGCGGATAAGCTAAAAGATCAATTTGATGAAAAGATTGACAAGGCGGAACAAGAAGTAGAGAAATTAAAAAAGAAGCTTTCAATTATTCGTGAATTTTAATTCCTTCACTATGAGTAAAATAGCTTTTTTGGTTGAAATTTGTACCCAAAAATTTTGATTTCCTAAGTCTATAGAACTATATTTGCACTCGCAATCAGGGAAAAAGTCTTCCTGATATCACTTTTAAAAGAGTGTTTTTATATAGAAGCCTCCTTAGCTCAGCTGGTAGAGCAACTGACTTGTAATCAGTAGGTCGTTGGTTCGATCCCGACAGGAGGCTCATTTATTAAGCCATTTACGATAATTTATTGTAAATGGCTTTTTTGTTTTTATACCCATTATATTTCAATCCTCCAGTTTTAAGCTTTGGATGCACTTCTACCACCTATAATGAAAAAAGACAGCAAGGTTGGGAAAAGAAAGCAGTATAAGCCAAATTCGATCCAGTAACAGGGCAATGGAGATAAATCAATACACAAAAACTTCGAGGAGGGCTATGTGAACCCTCTATCAACTTCTTCAAGGAAGTATAGTACCTTGTTTTACTAAATTAAATTGGGTGCTTTATGCTTTAATTGGAAACTATTTGTTTGCTTTTTCTACGTTAAAAGCTTTGGTTTGCTACCAAAGCGTTCAAAGTGTTTTTTTTTAAAATAAGAGGAATGTTTGAATCCGACTTCCAACACCAGGTGTAGGGAGTTAACCCTGAATTAGAATTAAATTGCTATTGCAATTAAAACATCAATTTATTCGCCATAATTTAATAAATTCATGTTTTAGTTAATTTAAACCATCAATTAAAATCTTAACATGCCCAAGTATCTCAACACGTTTTTTATAAGTTGTTTTTTTCTGTTTAGCTATTCTTTAGCTGCCCACACTTTTTCAAATATTGAAAATGAAAGCAACCCCAATACTTTTTCCGGTACAGATACAGAGCGGATAATGCTGGCCATTGATGAAGCTAAGGGTGCCTCAAAGATAGTTCGTATTCCACATTTTAATGCAAATGGTACGCGTAAGTGGATGATTGATAGTGCCTTGCTGTTGCCAAGCAATATCACCATCATCCTTGACAACTGTACGCTTCAATTATCTGATTCTAGCAGAGACAATATGTTTCGTTCAGACAATGTAGGCCTAGGTGTTGAAGATCCGGTTTGGAATGAAAACATTCGCATATATGGGGTTGGAAATGCGGTGCTTAAAGGAGCGGATAATCCCCGTGCCACAGGTGATGGAGCCAGAATGCTCACACTAGACCCGAAGGGGGAACAAGACAAAGGAAATTGGAGGGTAAGTTATGGCACCGATGCCGGAAAGCCCGATGTTAAGCAAAAAGGGGACTGGAGGAATATCATGATGCTTATTGGCTATGTCAAGAACTTTACCATCAAAAATGTAAGGTTTGAAAATACTCATGGTTGGACGTTGAGTTTTGAAAGAACTGTAGGTGCAGAAGTTGAAGCCCTAACCATTTTCAATGAAGAATTTGTCACTGTCAATGGACAGAAAATGATGGTTGCCAATAAGGATGGAATAAACCTAAGGCAAGGCTGTAAGAATTTTAGAATTAACAATATCTCTGGAATGACTGGAGATGATTTTATTGCTTTATCTAATCTTGATACTGCACCAGATAGTGTCAAAAAAAATGGAGACATTACAGACAGCATGGTTACAGCTAGTAGGTGGTATGGGCCGGAGGATGACATTGAGCAAGTGGTAATTACCAATATCTCTTGTGAAAACAGGTATAGGGCCATAGCCATTAGAGCAAGTGATAAGGCTGGGATTCACCACGTTTATATCAATGGCGTCATTTTTAAAGCCAACGAGGGTCGCCATGATGCTATTCTCATAGGGGGTAGGGGATACGGAATAGAGTCCTTTCCGGGAAAAATTAATAATATCCATGCCATGAATATCATAGGAAGTGGTCAATCCCTTGTAAGAATTCAAGCCAAGGTGGCAGATTGCCATTTTATGAATGGCATGTATTCTGGAGAAAATGAAACAGCTACACTTTATGAAATTGATTCTTTGGAGACTTCTGGAATTACTGAAAATGGTTGGATTAAAGTCAAGTAAGGAGTCAATGTACTAGTAAACACTATTTTATTTCAATTATTGAAAATAACCGTGTAGCTTTAGTATAGGATTGGTTCAGTGCTTATAGTAAATAGCGAGAAAGAAGAACTTCACCTTAGATTTATTTTAGGTTATGGTAACGTAAACTTATCGATTATATCTAAATTTAAATCTAACCCGTAATATTCCTTATCAATCAATAATGCCGGTCCAATTTAGAAAATAGTATAAATTGAATGGTTCAATAAAGAAAAATTTCAACCAAAAATTACAACAATGAATGTAGCTAAAATTTCGAGATACCTGGTTCTTATTATGAGCTTGGGTTTCTTACTTTTATCCAGTGAGACTTTCTCACAAAATGGCCCTTCAAACCCATCTTTATTGGAAATAAATCCACCTGATGGACCTTCTAATGATATGATCAATGCTATAGTTGGGGTAAGATTGATAGATGGCTTTGGAGGCCCTGCGGTTGAGAATACTACAGTAATTATCAAGGGCAATAGAATTATAGAAATAGGGGCTAAAAATCTAGTGAAAATCCCTACAAATGCAATAGTGACAGATGGAGCAGGGATGAGTCTTCTCCCTGGATTAATAGATTCTCATTTCCATAGTGCCAATAACAACAAACAGTTAAGTACACTTCTTAAAAATGGTGTGACTACCATGAGAGATCCAGGTCATCCCATTAGGTTTTACCAGGCACAGCATTTTGCTACTTCCAAAATGCCTAGGGTATATGTAACAGGTGCACACCTTGATGGTTATCCCGGCGTATATGTAGAACAAGCCACTTTAGTAAAAGATTCGGATCATATCAGGTCACAAATTGCTGAATACGTCGAAAATGGTGCTTCAGGAATTAAAATTTATTTCAGACTTCCATTGAAATACATTGAAACAGTAGTTAAAACGGCTGATTTTTACAATATCCCCGTAGTTGCGCATTTGGAATTGGTTGATGCAGATGATGCGATTATGGCAGGCTTACGTGGAATTGAACATGTGACTTCTTTTGGTACTTCACTTGCTGATCCTAAGGATGCTGAAGAATTTAGAAAAGCTGTTCAGGAAAACAGTAATAACAGAAGAGCAGGAAGGTACATGTTATGGTCAAAAATTGATTTGTCCTCTGACAGGGTGAAGGAAGTGATTGAGTTGGCAGTAAAAAACAATGTGGTATTGTCACCTACGCTTGCCACCTTCGAAAAACAGTTTGGAGATGAGGATGTGAAAGACTACGAGGCCAAAGGGTTTAAGAATATGCATGAATTTGTTGGTATGGCGCATAAAGCAGGAATGAAAATAGTAACAGGCTCTCACAATTCAGGTAAATATGTAAAACAAGGGTTTGCTTACCAAAGAGAAATGGAGCTTTTTGTTGCTGCAGGTTTGACAGCCATGGATGCGATTTCCAGCAGCACAATTTATAATGCGGAATATTTTGGCACAAAGGATAGACTGGGAAGTATAGAGCCAGGGAAATTGGCAGATTTGATTTTAGTAGAGGGCAATCCTTCAGTAGACATTAAGGCCATGTATTCGATCAAAAAAGTCATGCTAAATGGAGAGTGGGTAGAGGACAATTAATCAATTGTTACGTCCAATTTCACTCAAATAAATTCGTGATAATTTTATAGAAGTCAAGCGAAAAACCCCACATGGTTATTGTTTTGTGGGGTTTTTGGTGTTTAGGTATAAATGCCTAGACTGGCTGCTAAGTATTTGTCTATTTATCGGTAAGCGATGGCATGTCTATTTCAATCGTTGAAAAGAAATTATATTGGTTTACGCCGCTTTCTTTCTTCGCCTTCTGTCCCACCATACATAGCCTATAAATCCTAATAGACTTATGGCACCTACCCAAATCAAACCAGTCTTCATCCGTTCATTGTTTTGGCCCAGAACAGCAATTATGACGGTCAAAGGTAAGATGCCTAGCATGGTGGAGGCAATGAATTTCCAGTATCCCATTCGGAGCATTCCTGCGATGATGCTAATCGCGTCATTGGATAGGAAAGGGGATACCCTAGTAACTATTACCGCCCAGAAACCATAATCTTCTAAAAAGCCTGTTATTTTCTTTTCCGTTTTTTTACCAAGCAAACGGTCGATTACCGGTGTGCCAAAATTCACCCCTACACCATAACCGATTGAAGATGCAGTGAAAATGGCTACCAGAATAATACCCGATCCTAACCAAGGGCCATAAGCTATAATAGTCACAACCATTAAAAGAAAAGAGGGGATAACGAACATGAACATCTGCAATACCATGGCTCCAACGATTATCAATGGTCCCCAAATATCAAACTGGCTTACCCAATTGGATATTTTCTGTTCATCATTACTACCTAGTACATTCCAGGCTTCATTGAAAAATTGTTGAACGGCATCATTTAGAAAATACAGGCTAACAAGACTGCCTAAGAAAAGGGCTGAAAAAAGGTATGGCCATAAATTTGTTTTTTTATTTGACATCGAAACAGTGCTATGCTAAAAATTGATACTAGAATAAATACCATTAACACTAAAATAATGCCGAAATAAAATTACTGCGGCTTATTTCTTGTAAAAATTAGAATTGCTAAAAATTAAGTCATTTATATGGGCTATGTTCCCATAAGCCTAGCTCATCAGTATTCTACTTCCAAATTGTATTTTGACAACAGGCCAGGAAGTCCACTGACAGAGAATTTTGCTTTTTTAACCTTGTTGTTTTCAGGATCTAGTCTGTAATTATAAGATGTTCTGAAATCTGCTTTTTCCAAGTTAGTTTGGAAGAAAGTGGCAGCCATTAAATCACAACTATCGAAAATAGCTAGCGTTAAATCTGCATTTGAAAAATCAACGTCTTTTAAAGAACAATGATCGAATTTAATTTTTTTTAAGTTTTTACCATGAAAGATGGAATAGTCAAGGTTACATCCTACGAAGGAAGCAGCAAATAGAAAATCGTCGCATTTACTAAAGTCAATCCCCATAATTTTACATTGATGAAAATCGACACTTTTAAAGGCGGTATCAGAAATATTCGTAAGGGAAAAGTTACAATTAACAAATAGGCAATCCATAAACTCTATTCGCCTTAAATCACTATTGGAAAAGTTGCAACCAGTGAATTTACAATCGTCATAGGATTCACCAGTCATCCTGCTGTCAGAATAATTGATTTGATCAAAATGCTCTTTTTGAAATGTTTCAACAGCCATAAACGTAAATTAATGATGGTTTTTAGGTGAGTAGGTTTACCTGATATAAAAGCTTCGAGAGGCGAAATTAAGCCATAGTTTTCATTAAAAAAATCCCCAAAGCAAATATTGCCATTGGGGATTTTTTTTGAGTGGGGTAAACTTATATTATGAAAATTCTAGCTTTACTGCCATCCTCCTCCTAGTGCCCGGTACAGTGTTACAATACTTTGTAATTGCTGTATTTTTAACTCAATGTATTCGATCTCTGAAACCAGTGAATTCGATTGACTATTGATCATGTCCAGGTAATCCGCATAGCCAATTTTGAACATTGTATTGGCATTGTCCACGGATCTTCTTTGCAAAAGTACTTCGTCCGTTTTTAGGTTTAACTCTTCTTTTAATGTTTGGTATTCATTGACTAAACCTAAAACTTCTAAGTAGCCACCCAATACAGTTTGTTCATAATCATACAAAGCAACTTTCTGTTTAGCTTTGGCAGATTCAAAGGTAGCCTTGATGCTGCTTCTATTAAAAACAGGAGCTACTAAACCACCGCCTAGTTGATAAACCATAGAGGCAGGATTGAGGAAAAGTTTACTAAATTCAAATGCATTGAATCCGGCCATTCCAGAAAGATTAAAGGTTGGAAAAAAGGCTGTTCGGGCAATTCCTACTTCCAGGTTATTGGCCTGTAGGGTCTGTTCAGCGGCTCTTATGTCCGGTCGCATGGTCAGAAGCGTGGAAGGTAAACCTAATTCAAGAGCAGGCGGCAAGACATTGACTTCTGATAGGGATTGTCTTTGAATATTTTCTGGGTAAGTACCCAAAAGGTAAGAAAGGTTTAGCTCTGCTTGTTTGAGTTCTCTCCGTTTCTTGACAAGGATTCCTTTTGAATTTAACATCAATGCCTCAAACTGGTCAATTGACAATTGGCTTTCTTTTCCGGCATTCTTCAAGCTTTTACCAAGTTCAAAAGCTTGTTCCTGAAAAGAAATGCTGGACAGCAAAGTTTCAATTTCTTCGTCTAGACCGATAATATTATAGTAGTTTTTAGCAATTTCCGCAATTAACCAGGTACGTGAAAGGTTTCCCATTTCCACTGAGGCCATGAATTCTGAAAGCGCTTGTTTTTTACGCATGTTTAGTTTCCCCCAAACATCAAGCTCCCAATTGAACTCGGCCCCTACCATGAAATCTGTATAGGGGGTGGGGATTTTCTTGTCATCAGGAACAGTCGAAGAACGGTTGGTATCATCATTACCTACCCCATCCATGGTGTAATCCCCAAACTTTCTCACACTAGACCCTGCGGTCAGATTTAGCTCAGGTAACTGTCCAAGCTTTGCCCTTTTTAAGGCAGCTCTTGAGATCCTAATATTTGCCAAAGTTTTAGCGACGTCCTGATTGTTTGCCAGCCCACGTTCGATTAATGCATTTAAGTGTTCATCATCAAAAAAGGCCTGCCAATGGGTCATCGCCAAATTCATGCTATCTTCTCCCACTTGGACATCTTGGTAAGTAGTGGGAGGAGCTTTTACGTCCTCCAGGGAGGTTTTCTGTACCTTGCAAGCGGTAAGGCTGCTAATCACCAAGGTGATGTATACGATATATTGGTATGAATTTTTGTTCATGTTTTTGTTCAGTTTTAGAGCCAAAAACAAGAATCTTTCCTTGCTTTTGGCTCTTCCTTAGGATGTTTTAAGATCAGTAGAATTGATCGCCTTTTCGGTGAATGGGGCTACTTCGGGCTTCTTATTAAGGTAAACCGAAAGGGTCTCAAATGCCACGTACAAGCCAGGGATTAAAATAATCCCTACAAAAGTACCAATAAACATACCTCCAGCTGCAGCTGTACCAATGGTTCGGTTACCAATTGCACCAGCGCCACTGGCTAAAGCAAGTGGGATAAGTCCACTAATAAATGCAAATGAGGTCATCAAAATAGGGCGCAATCTTTCAACGGCAGCGAAAATCGCTGATTCAAGAATACCCATTCCTTTTTCTCTGGACTGAACAGCAATCTCAATGATCAAAATGGCATTTTTACCCAACAAACCTATAAGCATCACCAAGGATACCTGGGCATAAATGTTGTTTTCCAAACCTGTGAGTTGCAACAATAGAAACGAACCAAATATACCTGCCGGCAAAGACAATATTACAGGGAGGGGGAGAAGGTAACTTTCATATTGGGCAGCAAGTAATAGGTAAACAAATACCAAACAAATCAAGAAGATATAGATCGCTTGATTTCCGGAAGCTATTTGTTCCCTTGTAATGCCAGACCAGTCAATATTAAAACCTCTTGGAAGTGTTGCTATGGCTGTTTCTTCCACCGCTTTGATGGCATCTCCACTTGAGTAACCGGGGGCTGCATCTCCATTGATCATGGCAGAAATAAACATGTTATAACGTGTTAACTGTTCAGGTCCATAAATCCTTTCCAGGTTCACAAAGTTGGAGTAAGGAACCATTTCTCCCGTGTTGTTCTTGGTATACATTTTCAGCAGGGATTCCGGATTGGTTCTAAATTCTGGGGAAGCCTGAAGCATTACCTTGTACATTTGACCAAACTGAATGAAGTTGGAACTGTAATAACTACCGATAAAACTTTGCAATGTTTCCATGGATTCTCGGATATCCACACCGAGTTTAGCCGCTTTGTCATGATCTACCCTAAGAATATATTGAGGGAAGGAAGGATCAAAATTCGTAAAGACATCCTGAATCTCAGGTCTTGCCCTTACTTCATTAAGGAAATCATCCACTGTGGAGGCTGTAAAAGCCAAGTCTCCACCAGTCCTGTCCTGCATTTGCAGTTCAAATCCGGAAGCATTACCGAATCCTGGAACTGGAGGTGGAGCAAAAAACTGAATGGATGCACCCGTTATATGTGCTGTCCTTTCCTGGTACTTTACGATAAGGTCATTGACGTTCTGATCACGGTCATCCCAACCAACGAGGTTGATCATACCCATCCCATAAGAAGCACCTGCAGTTTCTGTAAGGAGACTGTAACCAGCGAGTGTTGAAATCGTTTCCACTTCCTCAAAAGGTAGAATTGAAGCCTGCACATCGTCCATAATTTGCTGGGTTCTGTCCATAGTGGAACCTGGAGGAGTGGTCACATTGACGTAAATCATACCTTGGTCCTCATTCGGGATAAATCCTGAAGGGAGTACCAGCGTCATACCATAGGTAAGGGCAAAAAACAGAATTAAAATACCAAAGGTTAAGGTTTTTCGTCCAGCAGTTTTACCTATAAGCCAGGCATATTTCCCTGAAAAAGCATCATATTTTTCATTGAATTTGACGAAAAACCTGCTCATTATATTCTTTTTGCCTTCATGATGAACTGGCTTCAAGAGAATACTACATAACGCAGGAGACAGGGTAAGGGCATTTATACCCGAAATGACAATGGCAATGGCCAGCGTAAGTGAAAACTGCCTGTAGAATATACCTACAGGACCTGAAAGAAAACTAACAGGGACGAATACAGCTGACATTACCAAGGTAATAGCGATAATGGCACCACCGATCTCCTTCATAGCCGCAAACGTTGCCTCTTGGGCATTTAGGCCATCTTGGTGCATCTTTACGTGCACGGCTTCTACCACCACAATGGCATTATCCACCACAATCCCTATCGCCAATACCATTGCAAACAGGGTGAGCATATTGATCGAAAAGCCAAATAAACTCATAAAGAAAAAGGTGCCAACCAGTGAAACGGGTACTGCTATGGCTGGTATAAGTGTAGATCGCCAGTCTTGAAGGAAGATGAATACAACAAATGAAACCAATAAAAAGGCTTCAATTAATGTCTTGACTACTTCAGATATGGATGCATCCAAGAATCGAGATACATCATAGGAGATATTATAGGACATTCCTGGAGGAAAGGAAGAAACCTGCAATTCAGCCATTTTATCTTTTATGTTCTGAATTACTTCTCTTGCATTAGAACCAGGTCTTTGCTTGATCATGATAGAAGCCGATGGTTGACCATCCGTCATCGATACCATATTGTAATCTTCTGAGTCAAATTCAACCTCTGCTACATCCCGGATTTTCAATAAAGATCCATCAGGAAGTGCCTTTAAGGTGATGTTTTCATAATCCTCTTTCTGGTTGAATTTACCTGTGTATTTTAATACATACTGAAGTGCTTGGGGATCTCTGTCTGAGCTAATTCCTGATTTACCCGGTGCCGCCTCTACGTTTTGACTTTGTATGGCAGCACTGATGTCTTGGGGAGTTAGGTTATAAGCCACCATTCGGTCAGGATTTAGCCATATCCTCATGGCATAATCCCTATTTCCCATTATTTCCGCTCTACCTACTCCATCAATCCTTTTTAATTCAGAAAGGATGTTTATATCTGCAAAGTTATATACAAATTTTTCGTCTTGCGTAGTGTCGGATGTGATGAGATTAAGGTAAAGCAACATGGAGTTCACTTCCTTTTCAGTCATTACTCCAGCACGAATTACCTCTTCAGGAAGCTCATCCACTACGGTAGCCACTCTGTTTTGAACATTGACAGCCGCTTGATCTGGATCTGTTCCTACATTAAAAAAAACAGTAATAACAGACACACCGTCATTGGTGTTTACTGAAGACATATAAGTCATCCCTGGTACACCATTGATGGCTCTTTCCAGAGGAGTAGTAACCGCCTTGGTAATAACTTCCGCATTGGCTCCACGGTATTGGGAAGTCACAGTAACAGAAGGGGGCACAATTTCCGGGAATTGTGTTACGGGTAATCCAAACAGCGCTAATAGTCCGAGCAGGGTGATCAATATAGAGATCACCGTCGAAAGGATAGGCCTTTTTATAAATAAATCAAACATGCGTAAGTGTTTTTAACCTTTAAAGGCTTAGGTCCAAGGATTCGTAAATTTCTTCTTCCCCAACAGGGTTTGTTTTGACGGTTACATTGTCTTTCAATAACTGAATACCTTCTAAAACCACTTTGTCGTTGGGTGTGAAATCCTGAGCTATATAGAATAGCCCATGCCTTCCCATTGGTCGGAAACTGCGGACATTTACTTTGTTTTCGCTATCTACCAGGTATACATAGTTATATTCCTGAATCTCGAAGGTAGACTTTTGAGGAATAAGGAAAACATCATTCATCATGCTTTTCATTTGCACTTTACCACTAGCGCCATGTTTGATCAACTGATCAGGGTTGGGAAACCTTACCCTAAGGGCAATTGATCCTGTACCTTGTTCAAAATCAGCTTCCATTGTCTCTAGTTTCCCTTTGTAAGGATAGACCACGCCATCTGACATGATAAGTGAAATGTCTTCTTGTTCTTTTTGAAGCGATTCCTTGACTTGTTGGTTCATATGGTCATTGTCAGTACCCTTGTCCAATTCACCACGCATAAATTCCAGGTATTCGTTTTCTGTAATCCTGTAGTAAGCGAAAATTTCACTGATATCCGTAATGTTTGTTAGCAAATCACCGCTTTTTACTAAACTTCCGGTTTTATAGGGTATTCTATCGACTATACCGTCGAATGGAGCCTTAACAGTGGTGTAGGATAAGCCGACCTGTGCATTTTTCAACAAGGAATGAGCTTCCAAGATGGAGGATTGCGCCATGTCTTTTTTCGATTGGGCTAACTCTAATTCAGAATTGGAATAGATTTTTTTATCGACAAGCACTTTAAGCCTTTCTACTTCCAGGTTGGCAGACTTTTCTTCAGCTTTAGCTTGCATCAGTTTGGCCTTGGCAGAATTTACCAATTCATTGTATTCAGCAGAGGACAATTGAAATAAGGGTTGCCCTTTTTTTACGTTTTGGCCCTCATCAACATATATTTTTTCAACAAAACCTTCCACTTTAGACCTTACCTCCACAAATTGGATGGCTTGCAGGTCACAAACATATGTCTGAGGAACCTCAATACTTTGAGGGCTTAATGTAAAGACCGGAACTTCCAGTACTTCAGCATTTTTTTTGTTTTTCCCATTTCCCTCACTACAAGACACAGTAGTAAAAACAATCCCAGCCAAATAAAGCAACGTGATGACTGTTCGGTATTCCATAAAGGAAGACCTGAACCATTGGTTTTTGTTCAACATTTCTTCTGAATAAAGTTAAAATTTCAATAAAATGACATTATGATTTTCAAGCAATGATACCTTTGAGATACTCAATAGGAGATCTTGCTGGATTATTAAGGGGGTTTGTTCTGACAATTGTTGATACAGTTATGGTTGCATAACTAGGGTACTCAACTCATCCTAATCTCAGGGTGCATTTTTACAAATCACTAAACAGATGATTTGTTTAAGCTGCTTTAGAGAAGCTGATGTGCAGATTTTTTTGGGGATATTTATCGAATTTATTATCAGGCTTTTATAATAATTTGCCTTTAAATAAAAAGTGGGTAATAAAACATTTTTTTGGGGTGAATATTTGGAAAATACTCGGGTTAATGATGTTGGGAAATCTAAATAGTCATAATCCAGTACTCCAATTTGTAGTTCAGAAGACGGGAAATTATACATGGCTTTTTCTCCTTCTGCAACAGAAAGAAAAAGTAAAAAAATGGCCAGTAAATTGGTTAAAACAATTCTGATAATTACCGTTCCTATGTTGTATTTCCCAAATTCCACAGCACAAAAGTAGAGAAAAAATATCAGAAAGGCTGACCGCTTACAAAAGCAAATACCACCTTAATACAAAAATAGACCGGTATTTAGGTGTTTTAAGCTGAGAATGTAGGGTGAGATATAAGAGAGATTTGAGTTTTAATTATTAAAGAAGAGAGGGTTGTACTGTGCTTACCATTTTCGGCTTGTCTTCAAATATTTTTTGGGTAAAAGGCTTATTTATTAAGGCGGATATTAAGTAGAAAGAGTTAAAATCCTTTTGAAAATCAGCAACAAAAGTTAATTCAAGAAAGCTATGTATATATAAATGAGGATGTAATTGACAATTATGAAAGCTGGGTAATAAAACATTTAAAATAATACCCTAGTGGTAGGTGAAAATAGGACTGTAACCTAATATCCAAAACTAAATTTCACTATATATATGGCTTGTACCTGGTGGGGATTTGGTGATGAGTAAAGTCAACACTTCGTAAAAGTTATGCGTACTCAGCGATTGCCTTGTATCAAGGGTTAAGGAATTTTCATTTCGAAATCTTTTTTCTATTCGTTGAATATTCGCTTAGCTCCCCAGCCAAATGTAGATCAAAAGGGTAATGAAACACAATCCCAGAGAGACTGGTTTTGCATAACGCCAGGGCTTCATTTCTAATACTGGAGGTTTTCTAACAAATGTATTGGGTTTACCTGGAAAATAACGACTGATGGCAAACATTACCAAAAGATTGATCACAAACTCAATGGCCCATATATGGATAAAGTGTATGCCTGAATCAAAAATGAAAGTGGTCAACAGGTAAAAGGACAGTCCGGTGAATAGTCCTACTTTTGCACCATTGGCAGTAATTCTTGGGATAAAAAAACCAGCAATTAGAATAGAGGCTATGGGGATAAAAAAGATTCCATTTAATTGCTGCATCAACTGGTACAATCCTTCTGGGGCATTTCCAACAAGAGGGGCGATCAAAATGGCAAATACTGCCAGCACCAGAGAGCTTAACCGACCCACTCTAACAAGCTTTTTATCACTTGAGTTGGTGTCAATTAGTTTTTTATAGATGTCTAAGCTAAATATTGTTGCAGCAGAGTTTAATACGCTATTGAAAGTACTTAAAATGGCGCCTAGAACTACTGCGGCAAAGAAGCCAAGCAATCCCAAAGGCATAACACGCATCAATAAAACGGGATATATAAAATCCTGATTATCGTAGTACATGTCGCCGTAATAATAGTAAGCGATTATACCTGGAATCACGATAATTAATGGAATGAAAATTTTCATCATTCCTGTGAACAACAATCCTTTTTGGGCTTCTGCCATGTTTTTGGCTCCAAATGCCCTTTGTATGATGGTCTGGTTCATGCCCCAAAAATAAAGTTGGTTGATCATTAGCCCAGTGAAAATGGTGCTAAAAGGTAAAACTGAATCGGCTTTACCTATCACATTAAACTTTTCGGGCACGTACTCATACACTTTTGTCATACCATTGATAACATTGCCGTCACCAATATCCCATAGCGCTAATATGGGTACCATTAGCCCGCCAATAAGTAGGCCGATGGCATTTATGGAATCAGATAGCGCAACGGCTTTTAAGCCACCAAAAATAGCGTAAATAGACCCAATAACACCTATGGTTACTACTGTAATCCAAATTCCCTCAGATCTACTGACATTTAAAACTTCGGAGACATTGAAAATACTTTCCAAGTTAATGGCTCCAGTATAAAGTACTATAGGAAGTAAGGTGACTACAAAAGAAACCATCAATAAAAAGGCAACAATTGTTTTTGTGGTACTGTCATACCTTTGTTCCAGGTATTGAGGGATGGTTGTCAATCCCATTTTGAGATAAATAGGCAGGAAGTAAAGGGCAGCGATGACCAAAGCGATAGCACTGGTAACTTCCCAGGCAATAATGATCATTCCGTTCTTATAAGCAGAGCCATTTAGACCTATAAGGTGTTCAGTAGAAATATTCGTGAGGATCATCGACCCTGCAATTACCCCTCCGGTCAATGATCTTCCTCCAAGGAAATAGCCATCCCTGGAGCTGATGTCATCCTTTCGTAATTTGTACCAAGAAAAAATTGCAACAAATAATGTAAATCCAACGAAAGTTATAACCGTGAGCATATTGTAAAATTAAATTGCTGCTCAGTTTTTGATGAGCAGCAATTAAGGTTTGGGTTTATTGTATGAGGTAATTAAAATTTTATGGTTGCGGGAAGGTATTTAGCAACCAAGTCTTCATAATAGGGTTTTAATGCTTTGGAATCTGGAGGAACAGGGACCTTGGAATACAAATCATAAGGGTTGAATTTGTCTACCCATTTGAACATTTCTCTGTCGTGATCGCTCATCAAATGGTCGTATGCATTTTCCCTATGCTGGGAATAAAATGAATGGTACCTGATCATGTACAATGCAGGTTCAGGGAGGAAATCTTTTAGGATTTGGTAAAGGTATTCATCGTGTCCCCATGACATTTGAACATTATCAAGACCTGTATTTTTCTCATAGACCCCATATTTTGTATTGTACCGCTCATCCTTGCTGTCAGGATTTGCAGCAAAATATTCCGGATATACAATTTTATCAGAATGCTTGCAACCAACAGGGAAGGTGTCTCCAACTACCGCCCATTGGGGCTCGTCAAACAAGCACAATACCTTGCCCAAATCATGGATAAAACCAGTTAATACAAACCAATCTGGGTGACCATCTGCTCTTATGGCTTCAGAGGTTTGGAGTAGGTGCTGGAGCTGGTCAAGACTGGTGTCAGGATCAGAATCATCTACAAGTGTATTGAGGTAATCAATAGCCTCCCAAAAAGGCATTTCCTTTTTGTCAAACTTTAGAAATTCTGATTGTTTTTGATTAACAAAACCGACGGTCTGGTATTGATGATTGAGGCGGTAAAATTCCTTGACTGTTGCTACGCGTTCAGAGTCATGGTAATTTCGGTAATCTGTTTTGCTTTTGGCCTCTTCGGACTTTGGCTTGGGGTACCTTACTTTCAAATCAGCCTCCCAATCTTCTATATTGTCCAGTGGGGCATTTTCTTTATCTGTCAATTCCTGTCGCATGAATTATAGGTTTATTATCAGTGCGTTAAAGGTAGAAAAAACAAACCAATGTTTGATCTAAATTTTTAATTTCACTCTAAATTTAACGAAAATTTGGCTCCGATGGATTAATCCTAGGTATAAATTTTAATTAGGAACAAAGGGTGGCAGATTGATTAAACCTGGAATATGGAATAGACAATCTATTACACGCTGATTCGTCGCGGCCGACTATATCAGCCACTTCGATGATGTGGCCAATTTTAGCATAGTCATACTATGCTAAAGTTTACAGACGTCCTGATTTTTTTGCCATTACAGCTCTTCCTGTAAACAGAGGACAGGCTTTAAGTATCCTATTAAATTCAAGTTTAAAGTCGCTAGAAGCTTCCTTATTAATTCTTAAAAACCAGGATCAATTTACCTTCAAAGCGGCCTTGATCATTTTAAGCGCCTTAGTATTGACTTCACTATCACTTTTAATCTCAAGGATTTTTGGCTTAATAGATGTTTGAAAAAATTCTTTCAAGGCCAATTGTAACGCTTCCATGGTCTGTACGACTTGGTACTGAAATCCAAATTCGCTTGCCATTTTATCCGCAGTTAATTTTTGATGGGTTTCAAAATATTCAGCCATTTCGGGCAATGCCGCCGGCCCATCTATCATCCTAAAGATACCACCACCATGATTGTTAAATAGGACCAAACGTAAATTGGGTAAATTATACTGGTGCCAGAAAGCATTTCTGTCGTAAAAAAAAGCCATGTCCCCAGTGAGTAATACGACTGGCTCTTTTGTAGTAAAAGTACAACCCACCGCTGTGCTATTAGATCCATCAATTCCACTGGTGCCTCTATTGCAAATTATTTCCAGGTCATCTCCCCTAAGTCCTAAAAAATTCACATTTCTAATGGCCATGCTATTGGCTATATGTATTTTCCCATAGGAGGGAAGGGCGTTTAAAACCTTGTCTAGTGCTTTCAGCTCCCCAAAGGGTGCAGCCGCTAACACTGCGGGTAAATTTGCTTTGATGGTAGCGTTTTTATGATACCATTCCTTCTCAAAATCAACGTTTATTGGAAGTGATTCTTTTTGAAAGAAATCTAAAAATGATGCCGGGCTTAGCCGAATGATTTGGCTAAGATGCTGAAATGGATCTGGGACTTGTCCGTTAGCCTGAATGTGCCAATGTACAATTTTATTTTCCCTTAAAAAAAGCTTTAGAGCCTTCGAGATAATTGATTTACCAAAGCTAATGATCAGGTCAGGTACCATCTCACTGGTATGATTGGCTAAAAAGAAGTCATGGTGTTCAATTGCGCCTTCCTGAGACATATTACTGATTACATCTGTAACTACTACCGCCTGATGGTTTTCAGCAATAGTTTTCAGTAAATCCTTGATTTTCGTATCTGGTCGCTGTTGGCCCGCCAGTACCATTACTTTTTTAAATTTATTTAACTGTGATTTAATCTGAACAGCGCTTTCCTCTTTTAATTTGGATGTGATTTGGTGAAGGTCTAATGTTGGCTCAAGGTCTGTATCTTCAAAAGGATACTGTTCTTCCTGACTTGGATAAAATGGTTCTCTCAAAGGTATGTTGATGTGTACAGGTCCCATTGGAGACTCACTTGATTGGATGATGGCTTCCTTAGCTATTCTTTTAGCATGCCATAGTTTATCGGGATGGGAGACTTCATCCGGAAAGGTGAAACTTGATTTTATATAGGAGCTGTATATGTTTTCCTGACGAATGGTTTGACCATCCCATTGTTCAATCCATTCTTGTGGCCTATCCGCTGTTAAAACCAAAAGAGGGATTTGCTGGTAAAAAGCTTCAGCTATAGCCGGCGCGTAATTCAATACGGCAGAGCCGCTGGTACAAATCAGAACTACAGGTTTGTTGCGTTGCTGGGCCATGCCCATGGCAATAAATGCGGCTGACCTCTCATCGGGTATCACCCTGCAATGGATGTCTGGATGGCGGATAAAAGCTAGAGAAATAGGTGCGCAGCGTGAGCCGGGAGAAAGTATGGCTTCAGTGATGCCACTATTGGCACAGATAGAGGCAAGGTAGGTGAGTTGGGGAAGTATCAAAATTACTGTTTGGGTTGAATAAACTGGCCAATAATATTACATTTCAATTCAGTCTCTTCCCATTCTTTTTCCGGTACTGAGTCTTCAGTAATACCTGCACCGGCAAATAGCAAGGTCTCTTTATTGTCTAATTTAGCGCAACGGAGATTAACAAACAATGATGTTTCTTCATTCATGTTTACCGGCCCTACGAACCCGGCGAAATAGGATCGGTCAAAGCGCTCCTCTGACTGTAGAAATTTCATTGCTTTTTCTTTGGGCATTCCACAAATAGCTGAAGTAGGATGCAAAAGTTCAAGCATGACACTGCCAAGCTGGGGGAAGTTTGTGCTTTTCATGTCCACTAAAAATTCGGATTTAAGGTGTAAAAGATCTCCTGCCACAGTGGTTTTAGGGCCTATTTCACTGTATTCTCTAAGTCGGATTTTTTTGAAGCAATCCACAATATAGCGGCTTACCAATGCCTGCTCTTCGATTTCCTTTTGCGTCCAGGCAGCATTTTTAAGTGGGTTTTCTCCTTTTGCTTTTTGAGTACCAGCCAAAGCCATGGTGAAAAATTTGTCGCCCTTGGTTTTGATCAGGGTTTCGGGGCTTGCTCCGATCCAAAGGCCCGTTTTTTCACTATAAAAACAATTGATAAAGGCATTGGGGTAAGCTTTACAAAGGTTTAGAAAAACTGAGGCCAGGTCAAAATTATTAGGTAAAGCAATGCTTTTTACCTTTGCTGGGACTACTTTAAATAATTCTCCAGAATTGATTGCTTCAATGGCCTTTTTAACTGTTTCGATAAAGTTTGATCTTGTTGTAGTCCTAACAGTAACCTTGGGTTGAGATTTATGGATGAATTCTCTAATTTCAACCGCCAGTTCTGCTGGCTTACCTTCCCCTATGTCCGGTAGATTCCCTATGTATGAGGCATCATTTGCTTCCTCATTGAGACTAAAAGAGAAGTAGTCGGTTGCTTTAATGTAGAGTGGAGGGTGAAGTTGAGAGCTTATAAATGGGTGAATCATGAATCCAGGGGGGAGGAGATCCAAATCCTTCAATTGACCTATGTATCCTTCCTGATCTTTATCAGTAATGGCTTCAACAGTCGAGGAACCAGGTTTTCGCCAAATGGCTATGGCCGCATTGTTTCTAAGCCCATTTACCAAAAGCGAGGAAATTACAAGCTCTTTGGAGGCATTTATGAATGTATTGGTGGCTTCCATAGGTTTTACTTTTGTAAAATAGCCACGGTTAACCGGCTAATGCAGGATAGTTTGTCTTTATCATCCCAAATTTTAATCTCCCAAACCTGCGTTTTTCTTCCGAGGTGAACGGGCATCGCTCTACCTCTTACTTTTCCTTCTCTAACAGATCGAAGGTGGTTGGCATTGATTTCTAATCCAACAGCGTATTCATTTTCATTTTCTAGTGAAAGCATAGCAGCAAGAGATCCCAATGTTTCAGCCAATACCACATTGGCTCCACCATGTAACAAGCCCATAGGCTGTTTGGTTTTATTGTTAACTGGCATTTCTGCTTCTAGGAAATCATCTCCTATAGCAGTGAAATTAATTTCAAGAAATCCCGGCATATTGTCCTTTCCAAGATTATTTAAAAAATCCGTGTCGGGTTTCTTCTTAAATATCATGTTATATGAGATAAAATTTTTTTCTTTGAACCTTGAACCAAAATTAAGGAAATCTTGAGGACAAAAAAAATATATGTGGTAAGGCATGGGCAAACTGACTATAACCTTAAAGGGGTAGTGCAGGGAAGTGGTATTGATGCGCCCATTAATTCCACAGGTGAAATGCAGGCAGCGGCTTTTTATGAGAATTTTAAAGGCATTCCCTTTGATCATATTTATTATTCTGGACTGATCAGGACGAGGCAATCAATAGCGAAATTTTTAAATCCAGAAATACCGGAGGAGAAATTGGTAGATTTAAATGAGATCTCTTGGGGGAATTATGAAGGATTGCCCATGGATCATCAGGAAAATCAATATTATCTTGACATGTTGGGACGATGGTCGTCCGGAGAACTAGGTCACAAAATAGATGGTGGAGAATCTCCAGTGGAAGTGGCGAAACGATTAAAGCGTGCTTTCGATCATATTCTCGAGGCAGGCGGCGAAAATATCCTCGTTTGCATGCATGGAAGAGCCATCAGAATACTTATGACCGTTGCTTTGGGGTATGATTTAAGATACATGGATGCTTTTAGACATGAGAACTTATGTTGTTATGTCCTGGAAGAGAGAAGCGATGGCGTCGTTTACCTGGATAGTTACCATCCATCCCCGACTATTGTCAAGGATCCTATAGGTTAAGCTTTACAAGAGGGCTTTTTGATTTGAGGTTCTGGTCTAGCGATTCAGAAACCAATGATTTGAAGTTTTGCTGACTTGCATGTAGGTCAATGATTCTAAATGCAACTTGTTCTAAAGGTAACTCCTTACTATTGGAGACCTTTACTATGGCTTGTCCCATTTCACAAACAGTCCAATCCGCAAATGGTACAGTTACCAATAAGGCTGTTTCAGAGTTTCCTAAATAGAGTTTGGTATCGAAAGCGTTTGAAAAATTCACCTCCATAATACTGGGGTTGGCTTGGTGGTAAGCCAGCTCATCCTTGTCAAAAATAATCAAAAAGGTTTTGTCAGATCTCTCTTTTGCAATAGAGAGAAATGTAAGGATACATGTCGTAAGAACCAAAAATACCTTTTTCATAGAATCGTAATATATACAATTATAATATACGAGTCAACAAGGGAATTGGATTAAATATAAAAAAAATCCGGAAATTTAATTTCCGGATTTTTTAGGTTTATGCTTTGCTGCTTCTTTTTCTTTTTGGAGTTGGTTCTTCGACGACTTCATCTTCAACTCCGGCAAGTATTCTACCGCAATGCTCACATACTATGATTTTCTTTCTTTCTCTAATCTCAGCTTGTCTCTGAGGAGGAACTATATTGAAACAACCTCCACAGGCGCCACGCTTAACGAGTACAACAGCCAAACCATTTTTAGCATTGGTTCTGATCTTGTCGTAGGATTTGATTAACCGGGCATCTACCTTCTTGGCAGCTTTTTCCATGTCGTTCTTAAGCTTCTTCTCTTCATTTTCACTTTCAGAGACGATGGTATCAAGTTCACCTTTCTTTTGGTCCAGATCTTTTTGCCTGTCTTTTAAGATGTCATTAAGGGCTTCGATATCCTTTTGCTTGCTTTCAATTCTTACCTGAGTTTCGGTAATCTTCTTTTTAGATACCTGGATTTCGAGATCTTGCAATTCCAATTCCTTAGTGATTGCATCGTATTCCCTATTATTCCTTACATTCATTTGCTGATCCTGGTATTTTTTGATCAGCTTTTCGGAATCTTTTATGGCATCTTTGTACTTTTTGATTTCGTCCTCCATGGAGGATATATCAGCATTAAATTTGCTTAAACGGGTTTCGTATCCTATTATCTCATCTTCCAAATCCTGGACTTCCTCAGGAAGTGCTCCCCTCACCTTAAATATTGCATCAAGACGGGAATCGATATTTTGTAAGTTGAGAATTGCTTCTAATTTTTGTGCGACTGGACTTTCCATGTACTATAGGTAACTTATAGGATTTGTAATTACATTTGTCAAATAGGTTGCAATATTACTAAATTTTCGTGACAATATGTCTTTTAATAGTTCTTTTGTGTAAATTTCACTCTCATAGTGTCCTATGTCGGTCAATAAGATATCCTTTTCAGCATCAAAAAACTCGTGGTATTTGATGTCAGCAGTCACAAAAACGTCCGCTCCAGCGCTTTTGGCATGACCCAAAAGAAAAATACCTGCCCCTCCACAAATGGCAATCTTACTTACTTTTTTATTTGAAATAGCCGTATGTTTTATTACTTGAAGCCCCATCGAAGCTTTTAAATGTAGCAGAAAATCTTTACCCATCAGAGGTTTCGGCAATGTGCCGACCATACCAGAACCTACTTCTTGGTTTTTGTTTTCCAAAATCTGAAGGTAATAGGCCACTTCTTCATAAGGATGTGCCGTTTTTAAGGTGTTGATGATTTTATTTTCCAGGTGGCTGGGAAATATTAATTCCACCCTTGTCTCTTCTATAGCCGAAAGCGCTCCTTTCTCTCCAAGTGTTGGCTGAGCCCCTTCCTTCGGTAAAAAACTTCCTACTCCTTCAGACCTGAAGCTACAATTGGAATAATTCCCTATGTTTCCAGCACCTGCGGCATATAATTTTTCCAGTACCTGATCAACATTTCCTTTTGGAATAAAGGTGGTTAGCTTGGATATAATGCCTTTTTTAGGGGCAAGAATTTGAGGGTTCAATAAGCCTATTTTTTCCGAGATCTTAAGGTTGACACCATGGCTAACAGCATCCAGGTTAGTGTGAATGGCGTAAATGGCAATGTCATTTTTGATAGCGGAAATGACCGTACGTTCGATATAGTCTTTGCCAGTCAAACGCTTGAGGCCTCGAAAAATAATCGGATGGTGCGCTACAATTAGGTTGCATTTTTTCGCTTTGGCCTCCAATACCACTTCCTCCGTGACATCGAGTGAACAAATGATCCCATTTACCTCGGCCAAGGGGTTGCCTACAATTAATCCTGCATTGTCATAACTTTCCTGGTAGGCCGTTGGCGCTAGGTTTTCCAGGTAAGATATGATATCCTTAATCAAATAAACCATATATTTGCTTTCGTTTTACTCTCAAAACTACAAAAAAAACACCAATGCGTTTTGTTGATTTTTTACTGTTTCCATTTGCCCTTATCTACGATGGGATCACTTCATTGAGAAACAAGATGTTTGATGCAGGCCTTAAAAGAAGTCAACCTTTCGAGGTGCCCACAGTTGTTGTTGGGAATCTGGCGGTGGGGGGGACCGGAAAAACGCCCTTCGTGGAGTTTTTGATAAATCGATTTTCATCGGCCTTTAATCTGGCTGTTTTAAGTAGAGGTTACGGAAGGAAAACAGCCGGATACAGATTGGCAAAGGGAGATAGTTCTCCAAGTGAAATAGGAGATGAGCCTTTCCAGATCTATTCCAAGTTTAAAGATAAAGTGACTGTGGCAGTTGGAGAGGAAAGGATTCTTGCCATACCCATGATCCTGGCAGAAAATCCAGAAGTTGAAGCCATAGTACTCGATGATGCATTCCAGCACAGGTATCTTTTAGCTGACCTTAATATTTTGCTGACAACTTATAAAAACCCGTTCTTCAATGATTATTTGCTACCGGTGGGTAGATTGAGAGAAGGAAGAAAGAATGTGAGGAGGGCTGATGTGATAGTGGTTACGAAATGCCCCGATAAATTGAAGGAGCAAGAAAAAGACAGCATCAAAGGACAGGTTTTCACCTATCTTCAGGTAGAAAAGCCCGTCTTTTTTGCCGGGCTTAAATATGGGCTACCTTACCCATTAAATCTGAAGTTCCTCAATCCCAGTGATAAATTTATATTGGTTACAGGTATAGTAGATCCTGAACCAATACGTTTAAAACTAGAAGCCATGCAAAAAGTGGTACTGGAAACCGTGGCTTTTCCTGATCATCACTTCTACAGCCCAAAAGATATGGCCCGAATTAATGATATTTACAATAAGCATTCAGCCCACAATGTAAGCATTTTGACCACAGAGAAAGATGCCGTAAAATTGAAGGACAGTAAATTGTTGGAATTGATAAAAAATATTCCGGTTTTTGTGTTGCCTGTGGAGGTGGATATGGAGCCAATAGAAGAAGAAAAGCTTTTGAAGATTATTAAAAGCATGATCATAAACAAAAATGCGGATAGTGAAATTTAACCCGAGAATTTTCTTCGTGCTTTTAGCATTAACTGCTGCTTTAATGGTTCCTACATTGGCGCAGCAGCAACAAAGGCCTAAAGAACCGCTCTCAGATGAGGAGAAAGGGAACAATGCCATGAAAAAAGGCCTGTTAGACGATTCTACTAAAATGGTTTATGGGCCGAGGACTTCGCTTTATTATTACGAAAACTTCATTAGAAACAATAGGTTCAAGAAATTGGAATTGGACACTTCGCTTACAGGCTTTCATAATTACGAGGCTGTGGCCGATACCTGGTACAAATACCAAGACCTTGGTAATTTGGGAACAGCGGCCAGGCCTGTTTTTTATGATGTTCCAGCACAAGTTGGAAGAACTTCAGGCTTTCATTCCTATGACATTTACCACAATACCCCGGACAGCATCCGGTATTACAACACTAAATCGCCTTATACCAAAATTGAGGCTTTTTTTGGTGGAGGAAATCGAAATAAATTGGACATTGGCTTTGCCAGGAATATCACGCCTAATTGGAATATTGGGATAGGGTATCATACCATTAGGGCTACAAAAACCCTCAACCCAACCACGAGAGATGACCACAATGTGGTGAATGATTCTTATGAGATCCATTCCAACTATAAGTCTGATAACGGTAAGTATTTTTTGCTGGGTACCATTACCAGAATGAAGCACAATGTAAATGAACAAGGAGGGATTATTCCCCCAGGAGTAGATACCACTTCTTTGTATTTTACTTATGAAGATGCCAAGGTGTGGCTGAGTAATTCCAAGGCCGTTGATTTAAGGCAGAACTACCACCTTTATCAGGAATACGAAATACTAAAGGGATGGCAAGCTTATCATGTATTCGATAAAAAGAAACAAGCGGTCACTTTCTTCTCTGATTTGGGAACTTCAGACTCTACCTTTTTTAATAGCAATCGGTTCAATTCACAAAATGAAGACAACTTATTCAGCAAAGAGGATACAACTAACAACCACAATCATTTTTCTGAATGGAAAAATGAAATAGGATTTAAAGGTGATTTTGGGCCTGTTTATTACAATGCCTTTATTAAATTAAGGACAGGAAGGATGGCCAGTCGGTTTTTCACCTCTAACAACTCCTTTACAGAGCTGTCCCTAGGTGGTGCCCTGCGTGGGGAGATTAATGAAAATTGGGTTTTTGAGGCTGAAGGGGAGTACCTTATTCCTGATGGTTATCGAATAAAAGGCTTGTTCATTTCTCCATTTTTGGACGTAAGCTATACCAAAGCGCTTTACAAGCCGAATATGATGCAACAGCAATACAATGGCAATCATTATAAGTGGAGCAATGATTTTTCAAGTACTGGGGTAGATCAAATTAAAGGTACAATCAAAGGGGATTTTAAGAATTACAAGATTAGACCAAATTTAACCATCAATAGAATTAACAATTACATTTATTACAATGAAGAAATGGTGCCGGAACAGATTTCATCTGAAGCCTTTATGGTAATTCCTGGGTTGGAATCCCATTTGGTTTTTGGGGGAAAATTTCACTGGCAATCTGAAGCTTATTATACTTTGATAACCGGAGGTGCCGCAGATAAATTTCGTATCCCAGAACTTTTTGTCAATACGAGATTTTTCTTTGATGGGCCATTATTTGATGACCATGTATATGTGCAGTTAGGAATCGAAGGTAGGTACCGAAGCGATAATTATGCACCAGCATACATGCCTGCAACACAGCAATTTTACCTGCAAGATAATTTTAATGTTTATGCTTACCCTGTTGCTGATGCATTTCTTAATTTCCGTATCAATAGAACCAGGGTATTGTTTAGGTACAATCACCTGAATGCTGGACAAATGGCCAATGACGGATATTTTATTACTCCAGATTATACTGGGTTAAAAGGGATGTTGGACGTTGGGATTAGTTGGTACTTTTTTGACTAAAGATAAAATGAGCTGGCAGGAATCGACAAAAAATAAAATGTTGCGGTTGGATTTACCTACCGACCCTAGGTGGGTGGACATAGCAAGCATAAGTTTGGAAGCCATATTGGTTGATCATGCTTATTGCGAGCAGAAGGCAGCTTCCTCATGCATCTCCATGATCATCAAATACCCGGAATTTGACGAGATGGTCAATGTACTTACGCCAGTGGTAGCAGAAGAATGGCAACATTTCGATGCTGTGATGCAACAAATAAGGAAACGGGGATATAAGTTTGGCTTTCCAAGAAAAGACAATTATGTAGTCCAGCTTCAATCTTTCGTGAAAAAAGGGGGGAGCCGTAAGGACCAGCTTTCAGAGTTACTATTGATGAATGCCCTCATAGAAGCCAGGTCTTGTGAACGGTTTAAGTTGCTATGGAAAAACCTAAAAGACAAAGAGTTGTGTGATTTTTACCATGAACTCATGATATCTGAAGCGGGACATTATGTGAATTTCATACAGTTGGCAAAAAAATATCAGGATCCTGATAGGGTGGAGTTACGTTGGCAAGAATGGTTGGCGCATGAAAAAGAAGTATTGAAAGACCTGGAAATCAGAGGAGATAGAATGCATTAAAATCAAATCCATTATGGGCTGATCATTCAGGCTGAACTTTACAAGTTATTTATCGCCAACTAGGCTTGGACAGTGTTTTGTTTTTAGCATTGCCTCTTTACTCTTTTGGTAGCTGTTTTAAAAACTTGCGCTAAATCCTGAATAAACCCTAATGTTAAAAACAATTAAAAACGTTTGATTCCTTTTAATGAAGGGTATTTTTGGTTAATATTAACGGAAAAGACAGGAATAAAATTAATTATTGCCCATTTACGGACAAGCTATGAATCTGCTCGAAAATATAAGAGAAGCCTTTAGGTCAGTAAAATCAAACCTTCTCAGAACCATTCTTACTGGTCTTATTATAGCCATTGGCATCACCTCCCTGGTGGGAATGCTAACGGCCATTGATGCGATGAAGGCCCAAATCGAAGAAAGTCTTTCTGGCTTTGGTGCTAATAATTTTGATGTAAGAAGCAAAGGATTTTCTGGAGGAAGGGCTACTACTGCAGGAATAGCACCCAAAAATTACCCTAACATTACCTTTAGAGAAGCTTCTGAATTTAAGGATAAATACAATCAGAGAGGAGTGTCCTCAATTACCACCTTCGTGTCAGGTTCAGCAGAGGTAAAAAAGGACTCTAAGAAAACCAATCCTAATAGTCGTATTATCGGTGGAGACGAGAATTATTTTTTAATAAAGGGTATAGCAATAGAGAAAGGAAGAAGTTTTAGCAATGTGGAAATTGAATATGGGAACAATGTCTGTGTTATAGGTACAGAAATCCAAAAGACGCTTTTTGAGGATAGGGAAGATCCCCTAAACCAGTACATTTCATTTTATGGAAAGCGGTATACCATCGTGGGGATTATGGAAAAACAAGGTGGAGTTGGAGGTGATTCAGGTGCTGACAGGGCCATCATTATTCCGATCTTAAATGCACGGAATCTCGACAATCGTGGAAGTTTTAGATATACCATAACCATAGCTGGACAAGACCCATTGCAGTTGCAAAACGAAATGGGACAGGCAACAGGTATTATGCGTACTGTCCGCGAAGATGGTGTAGGAATGGAGGATTCATTTGAGGTGGTAAAATCGCAGACCCTCGGAGAAAGCCTTGAAGAAATAGCCGGATATCTAAGGATTGGGGGATTTGGGATAGGCTTTATTACCCTATTAGGTGCATCTATTGGGTTAATGAACATTATGTTGGTGTCTGTGACCGAAAGAACCAGAGAAATAGGTATCAGGAAGGCAATGGGAGCTACCCCATTACGTATCCGGCAACAGTTCTTAATTGAAGCCATTGTGATTTGTGTTATGGGAGGGGTTTTAGGGGTAATTATGGGAATTGGTATAGGCAATATTGTAGGCAATACAGTGGGGCCAGGAGGATTTCTAATTCCTTGGGTTTGGATAATTTTTTCTTTTGTGGTTTGTATTTTGGTAGGCTTATTTTCAGGACTTTTGCCCGCCTATAAAGCCAGTAAACTAGACCCGATAGAATCACTGCGTTACGAATAAAGAAAATATAAATGAGTAAAAATACGTATGATGCCATTGTTATTGGCTCAGGGATTAGTGGTGGATGGGCCGCTAAGGAATTGTGCGAGAAAGGTTTAAAAACCCTCGTACTTGAAAGAGGTAAGAATGTAACACATAAGGAGGATTATCCTACGATGCATACGCCGCCTTGGGAATTTCCATTACGTGGCCAAATGTCACTTGAGGTAAAAAAAGATAACCCTATTGTGTCGAGATGCTATGCGTTTAAAGACGATGCAGATCATTTTTTTGTGAAAGACAAGGAACACCCCTACGTTCAGGACAAGCCTTTTGATTGGATTAGAGGTTACCAGGTGGGGGGTAAATCCTTGCTATGGGCCAGACAGGTGCAAAGATGGAGCAAATATGATTTTGAAGGTCCTGGAAGAGATGGGTTCGCAGTGGACTGGCCTATTCGCTATGAGGACATAGCGCCTTGGTACAGCTATGTTGAGCGTTTTATTGGTGTCAGTGGAAATAAAGATGGGTTAGAAACCTTGCCTGACGGAGAGTTTTTACCTGCTTGGGAAATGAACAAGGTTGAAAAAACCATTCAGCAAAAAGTAAATGAAGCCTATCCGGATAGGAACTTTGTAATTGGTAGATGTGCCCACCTCACCCAACCTGCAGCCCATCACTTGGCGCAGGGGCGTGGCCAATGCATGGCAAGAAGCATGTGTCAAAGGGGATGTCCATTTGGCGCTTATTTTAGTTCGAACTCTTCTACCTTACCCGCTGCCGAAGCTACGGGGAATCTTACTATTCGACCACATTCAGTGGTTCATTCGCTGATATACGATGATGCGAAAGGAAAAGTAACAGGCGTACAAGTGGTCGATGCGGAGACCATGGAGACGACTGAATTTTTTGCCAAGGTGATTTTTGTAAATGCCTCCGCTCTAAACTCCAATCTAATTTTACTCAATTCGAAATCCAAACGATTTCCTGAAGGATTGGGAAACGACAACGGTTTGTTAGGAACACATATTGCGTTTCACAATTACAGGGGCTCATTGTCTGCCAAAATGGATGGTTTTCTTGAGGATTATTATTATGGGAGGAGGCCTACAGCCATCATGATGCCTAACTTTAGAAATGTGAAAAAGCAGGAAATGGATTTTCTCCGAGGATACATGACCTTTTATTCAGCAGCCAGGGCAGGGTGGGGAAATGCCAGGAATACGGATTTCGGACCGGAGTTTAAAGCTTCCAACTCAGAAGTGGGCCCTTGGGGGGTGTTTATGATGATGCAGGGAGAAACCATCCCCAAGCTTGAAAACAGGGTTTATTTGGATGATAAGTTAAGAGATAAATGGGGCATGCCGCAGTTAAGGGTAGATGTGGGTTATGATGAAAACGATGAAAAGTCCCTTAGAGATTTTTTGGATCAAGGAGCAGAAATGCTAGAAAAGGCGGGCTGTAAGGATATTAGACAAAATGATAGTGGTCAAGCACCAGGGCTGGACATACATGAAATGGGAGGAGTAAGAATGGGCAAAGACCCTAAAACCTCCCTTTTGGGTAAGCACCATCAAATGCATGCTTGCCCAAATGTATATGTCACTGACGGGGCTTCCATGACTTCTACAGGTACTCAAAACCCTAGCCTTACCTATATGGCTTTTACAGCAAGGGCTGTGGATCATGCTGTAAAAGCCCTAAAAAGAAAAGCAATATGATTCAATTTGCAATAAGATTTTAATTATCAATTTAATTGCTCCGCTAATTAGCGAGGGAAAGAAAAGGTTTTGTAAAATTTTAATATAAAATATTTAACTTACGCCTTAATTTTGTTTTGAAGCCATCAGATTTATAAAAAAAATATGAGAAGACTATTGCTATTTAGCCTGTACCTGGCCTTTGTTGCAGGTATCATAAGTTGTAAACCAGAGGTAGTGAAAGAGAATACCCGGCCGAATATTATCTTTATAATGAGTGATGATCATGCTTATCAAGCGATAAGTGCCTATGGTTCTGGTCTTAATGAAACTCCTAATATTGATAGAATAGCGGATGAAGGAGCGATCTTTCATAGGGCTACAGTTACCAATTCTATTTGTGCACCTAGTCGTGCTGTAATGTTAACTGGCAAACACAGTTTTATCAATGGCAAGGTGGATAACATTCAGCCTTTTGATTGGAACCAGGACAACTTCCCTAAACTGCTTCAAGCCAATGGCTACCAGACAGCGATGATAGGAAAAATCCACATGGATGGTTTGCCACAAGGCTTTGACTTTTCTATGGTGCTTCCTGGTCAGGGGCATTATTACAATCCTGATTTTTTAATCAATGGTGAAAAGAAGCAGATTGAAGGATACTGTACAGATATTATCACAGATGCGGTCTTGAGTTGGTTGAAGAATGACCGAAAGGAAGACAAGCCTTTTCTTTTGCTTTATCACCAAAAAGCTCCACATAGAAACTGGAAACCTGCCCAAGAGTATTTGACATTATATGACGATGTTACTTTTGATCCTCCAGCTAATTTCTTTGACGATTATGAAGGTAGGGGCACTGCTGCTAAAACACAAGAAATGGAAATTGATGGGCATGCCCGTTGGGGGCATGATTTTAAATTCCAAATTGACCCTACCAACGGAGACACTACCTGGTTGGTAAATCAATTAAAGCGAATGAACCCAGAACAATTGGAAGACTGGCTGGCAGCTTATGAGCCTAAAAATAAGGCCATGCTAGATGCCAATCTAAGTGGTAAAGAATTGGCTTTGTGGAAATACAATCGCTATATCAAAGATTACCTCAGAACAATCAAGTCTGTAGATGACGGTGTCGGGGAGTTGTTGGATTACTTAAAAGAGACTGGATTAGATGAAAACACCATTGTGGTATATACTTCGGATCAAGGATTTTACTTGGGTGAACATGGCTGGTTTGACAAAAGATTTATGTACGAGGAATCTTTTAGAACACCTTTGCTAATGAAATATCCTAAGGAGATTAAAGCTGGAAGTAGTTTTGACCAGTTGGTGCAAAATCTTGATTTTGCTCCCACCTTTTTAGATTATGCAGGTGTAGACATACCGGAGGAAATCCAAGGGGAATCTTTTAGAGATGTGGTGTCAGGTAAAACTGAGGAGTTTAGGGATGCTGTCTATTATACTTATTATGAATATCCTGCCGAACATCAGGTTAAAAGGCATTATGGCGTTTCTACCAAACGTTATAAACTTATTCATTTTTACTATGACATAGATGAGTGGGAATTGTATGACTTGGAAAAAGACCCTTCAGAGATGAAGAGTGTATATGATGATCCAGCCTATGCAGACGTTCAGAAAATGATGCATGATAAATTAGAAGAGGTTAGAAAGAAATATGGAGATAGTGATGAAATGAATCAGCATTATTTGGACGCTTATTTGGAACATCGAGCCAAGTGAAATAGGTGATTTAAGAGTTGAATTCCCCAACAAAGAAAACCAATCCGGTGTGGGCCGGTTGGAGAAGGTATGGAACGTTCGTTTCATACCTTTTTTAGTACCAAAAGATGGCGTTTATGCTTTTCATAGGTAAAACTTAGAGCACTAATTTCAGCAAGTTGTAGTGAATTGTGAAAAAATTTATCCTATTCCGATTAATAAGGTTCGGAATTATAACTCCGAACAAAAGGTCCATTTTACTTTTTCATATTTGAACCAATAATTGTTGATGAATAAGTCAAATGAAAAAGTTTAAAATTATTCTTGTTAGCATTTTTACGGCCATTCTTTTCCTGTCAGATTTGCTAATTTCTCAGTCCGATTGGGAGCCGGTAAAGAAAAGCTATTACTCAGGGGTTTTTAAGGTCAAAGACCATACAACCTTTAACTTTAATAAGGTCGGTTTCACAAAATTTCTACACTAATTGATAGGCTTTGCTGCCATCCGCCCATTTCTTTATCCTCCAAGAAAAATGCTGTAAAATAATGCCAAAAATGGGCGGCATTATTGGTACGAGAATTTTGACCGACAAATGCAAGATATTTTTGCTTTGCAGGATGAAATCGGCTTGCTAATTGCAGACCAAATACGAGAGAATTTTGGGTATTTGGAGATTAGGGACCATTTGATTCAAGCTTTAACACGTAGTGTTTCTGCCTATGAGCACTTTTTAAAAGGGCGTTATCACCAACTTCAATAGACCCCCGACTTTTTAAAACAAGCCATCGAGCAATATAATGTTTCATCGGTAAAAAGTGGCAGTGGGAAACTTACTGAAACCATAGCAGAAACGGTAAAAAACAAGGCTGAAATAGATAATTAAGCCTGTGAGCCCTAGGCGGTGGGATTCTTTTCACCCACGCTTTTAGCGCTTGGATGCAATAATGAGTCTACTATGATTTTTGAGCATTGTCGCTACGCTGCAACAATGCTTAAAAAATTTAAATCATGAGAAGATTTTAAAATGTTATTTCCCCAGGTGCATTAGAATCGGATTAAAGTAATATTTAATATTTTCAATAAGTCTCAGGCAGGTTTATTGATAATTGGGTCAGGTATAAAAAGCAAGCATTATTTAATTAAGGATGAAACAAGATGATATTTTAACTTAATTTTTATACCCTAGTCTGGCATAAAGCAGTTTTTTACTGTCTCCATTCTTGGGTATAGGAAGCTGGAAGAATCCTTCAGTGGTATTCCCTAGACCATTGGAAAGCTTTGGAATAAGAATATGATTGTTTTTTATTTTGTGCACCATGTTTAGATTGAACACATGTTTTCGATTGAGTTGGTAGAAGTCTTTCAGCATAAAAAGATTGTTTTTATAAAAATTTTTTAAACCTGGAGAAGTAAAATCTATACTTTGTTTGTTGTTGGTAGTAAATGCCCTGATAATTTTGTCATCGGCCTCTAATAAAATTAGGTTTCGTACAGGGATAGCTGTGATTTCATTAAATCCTGTAGTAACCATTAATTTATTATGAGCCCCTGGCGTTGAGCTTAAATTTGTTTGGCCAATATTTTTTCTTTGCGACTGATAGATAATTGCCAATTCTATTTTCTCCGCAAGTATACCTGGGTCAAAAGGCTTGTGGATAAAATCAAAAGGGCATAGGAATTTTGCTTGATCAAATCCTATTTGCTTTGGTAGTCCAGATAAGAAAATGATAGGGATACAGATCTGTTGATTGATAAAATGGGCTAACCTTATTCCTGCATCCTTGTCTTCCCCTAAAGAAATGTCAAGCAATACCAAGTCTGGGGAGGAAGAATAGATCAAGGAAACAGCATCTGCATAATTTGTTGCTGGTCCAATAATTTCAGAAATTCCTGCGGGAAATCTAGTGCTTATTTCAAATTTTAGATCATCTGCAATAAAAGGATCATCTTCTACAATTAGGACTTTCATATAGGTTTGGTGTTTGGTGATTAGTAATCTGAAATCTGGGATAACATTAAGTTGGACTTTTATTTAAGGTATTTGCTGAGAAATAGCACTACTTGGCTGTTATATTTGAAAAACATTTTAAGCTGGGTAAATAGAATTAATGTGTATTTAAAAGCAAAAATTAATATTTTAATTTAGTGATTTTATCTTAAATAAATGCAGGCTTAGCTGTTTTTTATATTTATGGTTTTCAATAGCAAGGTAAGACTATAAAGTAAAATTGGTTTTACAATTGATGTTAACGTACACGAACTTATCAATTAGGAAAATAAAATTTCAACTGTATTATAATATTTATTTGAAATTAATATAACTCATATTGTTTAACCTTCATAAAGCATTCACTAAGTATGAAATGCATTAGTTATTGATTAAAAACACAAAACTTGTATATAAAATCCAATTAATGGTTTTCCTTCACGCAATTATAAGGTACTTTCACGCTGATTTCATATAGGTTCACGAAGATCATTTATAGTTAATAGGTGACTCAATTACTTTTAAGTAGAACCTTAATTGAATCGCTATGGATATTAAATTTTACTTTGTTTGTTTGATGCTTTATATGCTGGGAGCATTGCCCACAGCCCTTTCCCAGGTAATATTTGAGGATGATTTTGAGAGTGGGGCACTGAAAACGGAATGGACAGCAATTCCAGGTGCGGACTATGGAGTGGTAGAGGTCGCCAGTACAAAAGGTGCTCAGAAAGTTTATAATAAAGGTACATATGGTGTAGCTATGGGTAAAGATATTTATTCAGGAGGCTTGCTAACCAATCAGCTTGAATTGAAGCTTGATCTAAGTGATTACAGCGAAGTAGAGTTGTCATTTTATCTTTTTAACAATAATGATGAGACGCATCCAGAGGATGGCTTATTTTTTAGCGATAATGGTGGAGCTAATTACAAGAAGGTGATGGATTTTGATTTTAGTAATTGGACTGCATCCAATTATGAAAAATTGCCACCCATTGATATTGATCGGTTAGCAAAACATCATGGTTTAAGCCTTTCGGCTGATTTTGTTATTAAATTCCAACAACATGGAACCCGAAATATGGGAGATGGATATGCTTCTCAAAGGGATGGTTTTTTTTTAGATGATGTGCTCGTAAAGGTGCCAGATAGAACTTATATTTCCACTTTTCCTTATGAAACAGGTTTTGAAGGAAGTATTGAGTTACCCGCTGGCTGGAAACAGGGAAATCCTACTTTTCCTTATATCAGTCCAGAGATAAATAGTTCTACTGCAGTGGTAGAAGGGGAATCTACTGTACGTATAGAGGGAACTGTAGCAGTGTCTACAACAGTCAATACAATTCCTGCTTTTAAAAGTGGGAGTAACGGTTTGGCTTTGGGCAAGACTATTGGAGGGGTAGAAGGAGCGGTTGCTGCAGACCTTCATTTGGACTTAAGCAAAACACCAGACGTTGAGCTTACATTCTGGATGAAAAACAATTTTGATGAAACAAGTACTATGGATGGTATTTATTTTAGTGATAATGGAGGTGAAACCTTTACCAAGGTTATGGAATTTGACGGAACCAATTGGTCAAATGATGAGTGGGGTAAATTACCCCCTTTGGATATAGACAGATTAGCTAAAAATTACGGTTTGTCATTGACTTCTTCTTTTGTGATTCGGTTTCAGCAATATGGAAAATATCCATTTAGAACCTCTACTTCTGCTTCAACTAGAGATGGAATTTTTATAGATGACGTTGAAGTCAGGGTGCCGGACAATACTTATATATCTACATTTCCTTATAAAACAGGCTTTGAAGGCAGCGTTGAATTGCCAGCTGGCTGGAAACAAGGCAACCCTACCTTTCCTTATATTAGCCCTAAATTAAATAATTCTACTGCAGTTGTAGAAGAGAAGTCCACGGTGCGTTTAGAGAGTACAGTAAGTGTTGTAGCTACAATCAATACTATATCAGCCTTTCATAGTGGATCTAACGGTTTGGCAATAGGAAAAACTGCTGGAGGTATCAATGGAGCTGTTGCGGCAGACCTTCATTTGGACTTAAGCAAAACCCCCGATGTTGAGCTTTCTTTTTGGATGAAAAACAATTATAATGAGTCCAGTACAATGGATGGTATTTATTTTAGTGATAATGGAGGTGAAACCTTTACCAAGGTTATGGAATTTGACGGAACCAATTGGTCAAATGATGAGTGGGGTAAATTACCCCCTTTGGATATAGACAGATTAGCTAAAAATTACGGTTTGTCATTGACTTCTTCTTTTGTGATTCGGTTTCAGCAATATGGAAAATATCCATTTAGAACCTCTACTTCTGCTTCAACTAGAGATGGAATTTTTATAGATGACGTTGAAGTCAGGGTGCCGGACAATACTTATATATCTACATTTCCTTATAAAACAGGCTTTGAAGGCAGCGTTGAATTGCCAGCTGGCTGGAAACAAGGCAACCCTACCTTTCCTTATATTAGCCCTAAATTAAATAATTCTACTGCAGTTGTAGAAGAGAAGTCCACGGTGCGTTTAGAGAGTACAGTAAGTGTTGTAGCTACAATCAATACTATATCAGCCTTTCATAGTGGATCTAACGGTTTGGCAATAGGAAAAACTGCTGGAGGTATCAATGGAGCTGTTGCGGCAGACCTTCATTTGGACTTAAGCAAAACCCCCGATGTTGAGCTTTCTTTTTGGATGAAAAACAATTATAATGAGTCCAGTACAATGGATGGTATCTACTTTAGTGATGACGCTGGTGTCACCTTTACAAAAGTTATGGATTTAGATGGAGACAATTGGGCAAATAGTGAGTGGGGTCAATTACCACCTCTTGATATTGATCGGTTGGCGAAATATTACGGGCTGTCTTTAACCGCCACTTTTATAATTCGGTTTCAGCAATATGGAAAATATCCATTTAGAACCTCTACTTCTGCTACAACTAGGGATGGAATTTTTATAGATGATTTGGAAGTCAGGGTGCCAGACCAGACTTTTATTAAAGATTTCCCCTATAAAGAAGGGTTTGAAAACGGGGATAATTTACCCAATGGTTGGGCTTATAGTAATCCTACCTTTCCCTATACCGAACCATTGCCAGAATTTTCTACTGGATTAGTTGACAACAAATCTACAGTTCGATTAGAAGGAGCTGTTGGTGTTACAGATAAGTATCAATCTCTAACTGTTAGTAATTCAGGTAATAATGGTTTGTATTTAGGGAAAAGTGCATCTGGAGAATTTGGTGTGGTATCTACTGATTTAAAGCTTAATTTAAAAGAAGCTCAAAATGTAATTCTTAAATTTGAGGTTTTTAGTAGTTATGAAGAACAACACCCCCAGAATGGTATTTATTTAAGTGTGGATGAGGGTTTAACTTTTACTAAAATCCAGGAATACACCTTTAATTCTAATAAATGGACAGCTATGGAAGTGGACATTTCCACACTGGCTGAAGAAAAAGAATTGATACTTTCAGAGAAAACCGTTGTCCGGTTCCAACAATATGGAAGCAGGGCCATTTATACTAGTTCATCTTCTAGGGATGGTATCTTTCTGGATGACATAGAAATAACCACCAAAAGCAGAATAAATCAGGTCATATCATTTTCGCCATTGCCTGACATGCAATTTGGCGATGCTCCTTTCGATTTATCAGCAACAGCGGATTCTGATCTTCCTGTTCAATTTACAGTAGTAAGTGGTCCTGCCTCTATCACAGGAACGCAGCTAACCATTACGGGAACAGGAACTGTAAAAATAAAAGCCGAACAAGTTGGTGACAATGAATATGATGCGGCTGAAGCCGTAGAACAATCTTTTGAAGTAGAGAAAGCCAACCAGGAGATAACATTTGGTTCCATATCAAAGAAGACCTATGGAGATGCCCCATTTACCTTGGTGGCCTCGGCTGACTCCAAATTACCAGTTACCTTTTCACTAGTGGGTGGCCCAGCTACCTTGAGTGGAAGCAAGGTGACCATCACAGGAGCTGGGACCATTACCGTGAAGGCAACACAAAATGGGAATGATAATTACAATGCGACCTCGGAAGAAAAGGAAATTACCGTAGAAAAAGCAGGGCAGACCATTACTTTTGCAACCCTGCCGGATAAAATATATGGAGATGCTCCAGTTGATCTATCTGCAACATCAAGTTCAGGTTTGACTGTGACTTTTACCGTCAAAAGTGGTCCCGGAAGCCTTTCAGGTAAGGAGTTAAGCCTAGATGGCGCGGGAGCAATAGTCGTAACTGCTAGCCAATCAGGAAATGATAATTATAAGGCTGCTAGTGAGGTAAACCGTACCCAGACCGTAAACAAAAAATCACAAAGTATTGAATTTACGGCTATAGGAGACAAAGTGGTTGGTTCAGAACCATTTGACCTGAGTGCCAGTAGCAGTTCAGACCTTGAAGTTACATTTGAGGTGGTTAGCGGACCGGCAACTATAAGTGGTAAGACGGTTAGTCTAACGGGCGCAGGGAAAGTTGTTATTGAAGCCAGTCAAAACGGTAATGACAATTATGCTGCCGCTGAAGAAAAAACCAATAGTTTCTGCGTTGCTCCACCTGTTCCTGAAATAGAAATCATCGGCTCTGAATTTTCCCCTGAATTGGTGCTTAAAGTAAAAAATGCGCCTGCAGGAAGTACTTTCCAATGGCAATTGGATGGTGCTGATATCTCAGGGGCAGACCAAAGTGAGATCAGCCTCACAGCAGGGGGAGCTTACACAGTCAGGGTTACTGTGGATGGTTGTAGCAGTGTTTCAGAGCCCCAAACCTTGACAGCTTTAGGCGAAAGGCCTAGTTCCGGAGGCTTGGTGAAGCTTTTCCCTAACCCGGCAACAAGCAGTTTTTCAATTGAAGGGTTAACTGTAGGAGAAACTTACGAATTGACCATCAACGATGTCAATGGTAAAAGCAGGGTGGAGTTGGAATACCAGCACAAGGATAATAATTTCATTGACATATCCGGCTTTAATGCAGGTGTCTACCTGATAGAAATCCAAGGGTATAGGGTTTTTGTTGTTCGAAGACTTATCATAAACCACTAAAATAAAAGGAGAGCGACCTATTTGGCGCTCTCCTATATACACTCCTTTCAAATAAATATTCATCGCTATGAAATCTAAATATAACCTATTTTATGTTGCTAGTTTATTGCTTTTGGTTAGCCTCTTTTCCTGTAAGGATGATGATGAGCCCGAGACTCCAAAAGCCAAAACAAAAACTGAACAACTCACTCAGAATTGGAAATTGATTAAGCTAACCGCCAATGGTTCCGACCAGCCTACAGACGGCTATACTGTAAAATTCACTGCCTCCAATACCTATACCGCAAGAGGAGCACTGCTGTCCGTTCAGGAGACAGGAACATGGGCCTTTAATTCCACCGAATCTGAGGTGTTACTTAATGGAGGTCCAGAGAAATTCCTGGTCAACAGCCTTACAGACAACAAAATGACCCTAACCATCAATCAGACCAACTACAAAGCAGGAGCTGTGGAGTTGAAGCTGGAGTTTGGGTTGTAGGGAGAGGTTGAATGTTATAGACAATGGTTTTTTTAGTAGATTGATCAAAAACACTAAAAAATACACCCATTGTCTATATCTTAGACTTAAGAAGTACAATTAGGCATAAAGAGATTTAATGGCTTTAGATTTTATTTCGGAGTTATTAACGGCATTTTTAATTTTTTCAAACTGCTCGTATTTTATGAAAAAAGCGATACAGTTGTCATGAATATTTTTGTCAGTTGAACATAGTATTGCTATTTTATACAATTCATAAATATCTTCGGGCCCTATTTCAGGGCTTCTTAAAAGTTTTTCCTCTTTTAACTTTCCCATTTCAAAGTACACAGTAGCAAAAACTTCAGCATAAATTGATTTAAACCAACTATTTTCAACTTTTTCAGATATTTTTTGAAGAATTTTTTCAAAGTTTGCTGGTGTAAATATTTTTTTATAGCCTAATAGTATTATTGCGGCTACAAATTCATAATAAATAATTCCTGAAAGTTTCCATATTTGAGTTTTCTCATCAGGTTTTTTTTCAATCTTTAGGTATTTCCAATCCTTAGTAAAATGATCAATTATTGAGCCCTCCAGCTTATCCAAAGAGTGGATTTTATTCATTGAATCTTTAGCTTTTTTAAGGCTTACCCCCATGGCGGTGGCTACTGCTGCGATTACATGATGATCAACATATTTAGGGTATTTTTTAAGTTGATAGACCACAGCCAAACAAAGGTTGGTTTCCAAGGGTTGATAGTTGTCATTCAATAATTTCCTAAAAATATTTATAGATTTGCGATACTCTTTTTTAAGTGAAAGCCTTATGGCCGTAGACCATAATAATGATTTTTGGAATTTCTCTAAAAATTCACTTTTTATATTTTTAATAGTAAAGGTTCGTAGATCTAGTGGATTGGACTTCCAAAAAAATGATATTTCTGGTTTTAATGCGTAGAAGGATGTGTGGATTGTATTGTCTTGATCCAATCTACCCCAAATCACCAGATCTCCATGCTGTTTGTTTCCTATTTTCTTTGCGTTTATCCAGTTGAAATTATTATGTTCTTTTGGGTTTTTACTGACAAGTTTTATAATGTCTAAACTCAGTAATTCTTCTTTTTGAAATAAATTGAATTCATAGGATAATAAGTTTTGGACAAATGTAGATTTTGAGGTAGGTTCAAAAAATGGTAGTATAAGTATTTTTATTGTCTCAGAGGTATAAAAATATTGGTTACAAAAATTCTCAAAACTTTTGTAACCAACAGCTCTTGAAATTAGATTTAGGAAATCTAATGAAGGGGGCTGGTAGCTACTCGTAAAATTATTATTTGAAGATTTACCTCTTTTTGCACCTTTCCAAAAATTAGAAATGTTCTTGTTACTGTCGTCTTTTTTTTTGTAATCAATATTAAGTTGATATTCTATAATAAATATAGTTCGGTTTTTGTAGTTTTTATCACCTTCTCCATATGGGGAGAGATTGTTGTAACTTTTGTCAAAACCATTCTCAATAAAAGTTTTGGAATTATTCTTCATTAATGAAGAAACCTTCTCCTCCAATTTATTTGCTAATTTAAAAAGTGGGATGTATTCAAAATTCTCCTCATCCTTGTATTTTTCCAATAAGGGGCATTCTTTGATTATTTTGAGATATGATTTTTTCATCCCATATAATTATTGTATCAAGTTTTACAAAATTGTGGAATAATCTATTTTGCCGAAATCGTATCCGCTATATATATATTTAAATACATGACCTTAATTTTTATATCCATGGTGAAGGAAAATCTATGGATTTGTAATTAATTCCTATGAGATATCTGCAAATTTAAATAAGGTTGTATTACTTTCGATATTGCTATAATTTTCCGTTCATACATTTTTTTAATATAATATATTGTTTACCTGTTATATTTGTAGTATTCAAGAAGTTTAGAAGTTTGCTAAACCAATAGAGCGGTCTTGATGGATGGCCATCCAAGACATTGTGATTCTAAGAGAGCTTCCTCTAAGTTGATCAATGTCTATTCTGTGAAGCATGAGAAATTGATTAATAAATTCTATTTTATGAAAAATTTGATAATTATGCTTGAATTGCTATTCTTAATTACGATGAGTAGCAGCTGTGGGTTTTTTTCTGATGAAGAAATGAGACCAAGGGAAGATAGGAAATCGGTTTCGATTGGAGATTCTGACTCTCCTAGTCGAGATTAAATAGATTATTCATCTTTAATCATGGGAACCTAAGATTTTTAGGTTCCCTATTTTTTTTTTTTTCTATATAAATTTAAAATTAAGTTATTTACAGCCTAAATGTAATTGAAAATGTTATTTTTCAAACCATTATTTTCGTGAACCTTGTAAATTATATCGTGAAATTACCATATAAATTCGTGAAGCTGCTAAGTGAGTTGTTAATCTGATCTAATTTCATGTGTGGTTTTCACTGATATGATGGAGGTATAAAATCACTTTAATAACAAATTTTGACCTGAGTAATTGAAAACCAATTCATACCGCATTCCCTGATGTTTTATGCTTGTGATTTTAGCATTCAGGTCTAAAGCAAATTTTTCTATAAGTCTGCTTCCAGTGCCTTTACTTGTGTGACCTTTTATTCCTACCCCGTTGTCCTGGTAATCAATGGTGATATTTTGGTTATTGAGCTGAATAGCGATTGTTATTTTGGGTTCATCAATCCCTTTAAATGCATATTTAAGACTATTGTAAATCCATTCTGTCAAAATCATGGAAATGGGAATAACGGATGCCACAGGAAGGACAATCTCAGCCGATTGTAAATAAGCAATCTCAATGGCTCGGTTTTCCTTGGCAAGCATTTCTCTATGTTGCTGTACCAAACCATCAAGGAATTCATTCAAATTAACCTCCTCTTCATCTTCTATGCTGAAAAGATACCTCTCCAAAGAAGCCGCCGAATGCAATAGTTGGGTGGACCTTAGCATTTCCTGTTGGGCAGTATTGTCAGGGACCCTTCTGGCGATCTCCTTGATGATGCTCTGTAGCCGCATGATATTATTGGCGGTACGGTGCCTCAATTCCGTTTGTTGGAGGCTGATGGTTTCATTTTTGGCGCCAATGATTTGCGTGAGTTTTTTCTGTCGTTTTAGATTCCTAAAAACCCAAAATAGAAATAGGGTTAAAATGATTCCGAGTAGGGCAAGAAATAAACTGGTCTGTTGGAATTTACTACTCTGTAATGCAAATAATTCAGCTTCTTGACTTATTTTCTGGTTCTCAAATTCCTTTTCTCGCAATAGGTAAATATTGCTAATCTCCTCTACTTTCAATTTTTCATCCTGAAACAATTGGTTGTTCAATGAATCCAAAGTTTTGTAGGTAGCCAATGCTGCCTTGTATTGATTGGAACTTTCCAATAGCTGAAAGCGTAAGTTAAGATTATCCAATAACAGGCTTTTATCTTTGGTTTCCTGAAGCACCAGAAAGGCTGAATCTAGGAAAGAGGATGCTAGTGATACATTGCCTTTTTTAAGCCAATAATCTCCTAAATTATTATAACTGATAGCCAATCCTTGTTGGTCTTTAGTTATTTGGTGAATTTGATAGGCTTTTTTGAGGTATGGAAAAGCTTCTTTTAATTTCCCTTGATTTAGAAGGATCACACCAATATTATTAAAGGTAACTGACCTGCTTTGTGCAGCGGAAATAGGCGAATTAATGTCAAGTTGTACTAAATTTAAAACACCTTGGAAATAGTAAAGACTTGAATCCAGATTGTTGAAATGTTCATAATTTGCACCTAAATTATTCATTACATCCGCAATGTCACTTGTGTCCCCTAAGTTTTTGTAAATTTGAAGGGATTGATGCAATAATTGTAATGATTTTACTTCGTTTTGGGTTTTTCTGTAAAGGTTACCCATGGAATTATAAAGTGCAGCTTCTTTGGATGGATTTGACGCACTTAGACCAAGATAATATAATGCTTCTTGATACCCTTCGATGGCCAAACCGTAAAGCCCTAAATATTGGTAGTTGAGTCCTATACTTCGGAGAAAGCTACTGGTTCTATTGTGATCGGATTGTGCTTTTGTAAAATTTAATGCTTCCTCATATTTAGCAATACTATTTTGAAACTTTCCTAAATGGAAAAATACATAGCCCAAATCTGCAGTATATTGTCTTAGATGTACAGTGTCTTTGCTGTCTACCTCCTTTAAAGCTTTTTCTAATAATTTTATGGCGGCTTTGTAATCTCTGTCATTTATTCTATCATCTATTTTGTCATTAATATTTATTTGCCTTGCATTAATTGTATTGCTTTTTGAAGTTGATATTACTAAAAATATGCATAAACAAAAGAATGCCTGGAAGTATTTTAAATAAATAGTATTCATTTTAAAATAGACTTAGAGGGTAAGGAGAAATGTGCTTATTATAATTGGGTCTTATAAATATCTTTTATCTGTAGCTTAAATCCTATTATTGACAGAGTAAATATTCCATTAATCAGGAAATGTCTTTGCGTTAAATAACATTACGTTTACACATTTATAGAATAGGTTCACGAATTCCTTAATCTTTTATGCATATATGTTTTTATTTTTAATTGTTTAAAAAAAGGAGGTAGGCACTCCTAATTATTTAGATTCCTTTAAAAGGAGACAGGGCTTGGATTTCCAAGCCTTGTTTATTAAAAACCAAGTAAAAAATAAACATTTTTGTCTGGTGGCAAAATGCCTACTGATTGGGCTACAGTTATTGTTCTTGTGGATATAGGTATAAAAAGTCTTGCGTAAAAGCTTTAATAGCTTTTGTGCAAGACTTGGTGTAAGGTGAAAAGACCATCTTATTACTTTTCTAAATTTCCCCCAAAAACTGCTCTGGAAGAATTTTTAAATATTCATTTCCTTTTTGAACGGCATCTTAGTGGCTATGCCATTGTAAATTAACTGGTAGATTTTTTTCTTATAATTTCTGCCAAACGATATTTTAAACCGATTTTTTCCCGTTTAGCCATTTTCTTTACCTATTATTAATTTATTGTCCTTAGATTTATGCAGGAACAGTCGAAAAAACATGGACAAGGGTCAAAAAATCCTAGTGGTAGGTAGCGCAAATACAGACATGGTAATAAGAGTGGATGAATTTCCTTCAGCAGGTCAGACCTTGATGGGACACAGCTTTCTGTTGAACCCGGGGGGAAAAGGTGCCAATCAAGCAGTTGCGGCAGTCAGACTTGGGGGTCAGGTAGCCATGATCGCCAGGCTAGGGAATGATCTTTTTGGTAACCAAACCATTGAGAATTTCAGGAAAGAAGGGCTCAATGTATCGGGGGTAGTACTTGATAATAAATTACCTTCTGGTGTCGCACAGATAGTAGTGGAAAAGTCAGGGGAGAATACCATCGTGGTGGCTGGAGGAGCCAATTTAGCCTTGAATACCCGACAGATCAATAAATTCTACAGCCTGCTACAGGAAGCTGAAGTGATTCTCCTTCAGCTGGAGATTCCGTTGGATACTGTTCTGTATGTGGCGAAAAAAGGGGCTAGTTTAGGTAAAAAAGTGATATTAAACCCTGCACCAGCAAGTAAATTGCCTAATGAACTGTATTCAAATATCTATGCCATTACTCCCAATGAAACGGAAACAAAATTTTTGACAGGAATTAAAATTACTGGAGAGGAGAGCGCACAACATGCTGCAAATTATTTCCATGACAAAGGTGTGAAGGTAGTGATCATCACTTTAGGTGCAGCTGGAGCTTTCCTTTCTACACCGGATTTTTCTGGGACCCTTCCGACGCTGGAAGTAGACGCCGTAGATACCACTGCTGCTGGAGATACTTTTAATGGTGCTTTGGCTGCAGGTTTGACTAGGGGTAAGGATTGGCAAGAGGCAGTAACCTTTGCTAACAAAGCTGCTGCTTTATCTGTGACCAAACATGGTGCCCAGGCCTCTGTTCCATATTTAAATGAAATCCAAGAATAACCGTCATAAATCATTTCATATTTAACCTTGAACTTCACATGAAAAAAGTTTTTATCGCCCTCATAATAAGCATGGGAATACCATTTCTTTTGACGAGTTGCCAAAATTCACCAGCGTCAAAAAAATACCGGGTGCTTTTGGATTCAGATGCCAATAATGAATTGGATGACCAGCATGCCATGGCTTATTTATTCTTTAATGGGGATGTTTTTGACGTGGTAGGAATAACCGTTAACACCACCAGAAATGGGGGGAATATCGAAGGTCACTATAAAGAAGCCAGAAGGGTCATGGACCTATGTAACGTGTATGAATCCATGCCACTATATAAAGGGGCTAATGCCTCTTTTGAGGAAATTAGACCTAATTTGGATAAAGCTGATTTCGATGGTGCGGAAGCAGTGGACTTTATCATTGAACAAGCCCATAAAAAAGCGGATGAGAAGTTGATCCTTTTGCCTGTGGGTAAATTAACCAATATCGCCTTGGCTTTAGAGAAGGACCCATCCATAGCAAGTAAAGTAAGGATAGTATGGTTGGGTTCTAACTATCCCTATGCTGGCGAATACAACCAAGATAATGACGAGGAATCCATGAATTATATTCTTAATACGAATGTGCCTTTTGAGATTGTCTTGGTAAGAGGGGGTAAGGAATCAGGTACAGCGGCAGTATCTTCAAATAGGGCTGAAATCAATAGCATTATGCCAGGGAAAGGTCCTTTAGCTAACAAAACAGTGATTGGTAGACATGGAGATTCCTTTGATCGTTTTGGAGATTATTCTGTAAGCCTGTACAATAATATCCAGACCTATGACGAGGCAGGAACCAGGCCCTTATATGACATGGCTGCGATCGCAATTATAAAAGATTCTTCTTGGGCTGAGAAGAAAGAAATCCCTGCTCCAATATTGGTGGATGGAGAATGGCAAGAAAGACCTGATAACCCTAGGAAAGTGTTTATCTGGGAAAACTTTAACAAGGAAGCCATAATGGGAGACTTTTTTGATAGAATGGAAAACTATGTGCTTGTCACTCCTTGATGCTTAATAGATACCAACACATTACCTATATCAATTCACTTTCAATTAAGTTATGCAAAGCCATGAACATTGAATGGCCTTGATAAAATAATTAATAAACCCAACCACCAACCTGATGTATATAATCAACGATTACCCATTGGCAGTTTTCTTTTGTTTTATCACCATGTTGTGTTGGGGTTCATGGGCCAACACACAAAAATTAGCAGAAGGCAATTGGAGATTTGAATTGTTTTACTGGGATTATGTGTTGGGCATCGTCTTGCTTTCTTTAGTATTTGGATTGACACTAGGAAGTATGGGAGAAGGTGGAAGACCATTTCTAGATGACCTAAGCCAGGCGGATCTTTCAAGTTATTGGAATGCCCTGGCTGGAGGTGTGGTTTTTAATCTCGCCAATATATTGATTGTCGCAGCCATCTCCGTTTCAGGAATGGCAGTGGCCTTTCCTGTAGGCATCGGCTTGGCCCTGGTTTTGGGGGTTTTGATCAATTATATTTCCGAGCAAAAGGGTGATCCCATCCTATTGTTTTTAGGTGTCGCATTGGTTACTGTCGCCATTATACTGGATGCAATGGCTTATAAGAAAAACAGTAAAGATAAAGCAAAAGATGTTTCAAAAGGGTTAAAATTGGCTTTGATAGGAGGGGTATTGATGTCCTTTTTCTACTTCCTTGTCCAGCAATCCATGTCGCTGAACTTTCTATCTCCAGAAGTTGGAAGATTTACCCCATACAGTGCTGTTTTTGTTTTTGCTTTAGGGATATTGCTAAGCAATTTCCTTTTTAATACCATTCTAATGAAAAAGCCTGTGGATGGCGCTCCCGTATCCTACAAGGATTATTTTGCAGGAAACTTTAAGGTTCACCTGGTAGGGATTCTCGGGGGAGCGATTTGGTGTGTTGGAATGGCCTTTAATATTATTGCCTCAGAACAAGCTGGACCTGCCATCTCTTATGGTCTTGGTCAGGGGGCTACTATGGTAGCTGCATTTTGGGGTGTATTTGTCTGGAAAGAATTCAAAGGGGCTTCAACAAGCACCCAAACCATGCTTAAAAGTATGTTTGCCTGTTTTATAGTGGGCATCATTATTATTATTTATGCCGGAATATAAAGCTTTTTATATAGACACTGAATTAAGTAATAGCCTACAGATCAGTACCTGTAGGTTATTACTTTATTTATAGCCTAGAAATCATCCAGGTTTCATTCCGCTAATTTTACCACCGGCTAGTTAACTATAAAACTTGGAAGGATTGCAGATTTAAGACAATCCCGTAGTAAAGGAAATAGGCGCCATGGTTAATGTATTTAAGTTTCTGGCCTTTGTCAGTCTCAACCTGTTAGAATCTTTTGACAAGCTTCTTTGCAAGCTGTACATGCTTCCGCACATGCCTTGCAATGCTCATGCTCATGCTGACCACATTCTTCCGCACATCTAGTACAAACACTGACGCAAAACCGCAACAGTTCATCTATTGGGCCATAGTACATGGACAAGATTTTTGCAGTGGAAGTACAAACCTCAGCACAGACCCGATCATTTCTGATACAAGCGATCATATGAGCAACATTCTCTTCATCTAGACAAGCATCAGCACAATGATTACATGCATTTGCGCAGTCGTTCAAAATTTTTATTAAGGCTTCGTTTTTCATGGCTATATCGATTTAATATTTTATCCTACCCATGGTTTTACAAAAAATGTGCCTTAAAGACCGTATGCCCTATTTATTCTACGAAGTCCAGGTAGGCAAGCCGTGCAATTTCAGCAATGATGCTATCCGCATTCATCAAATTGGAATAGTGCGCTATAAATACGGTCACCACTATAGGTTGCTTACCAAATATAATCCCAGCATCTCCTCGGACATATTCTAGGGTGCCTGTTTTATGCGCGATGGCTACTCCTTCAGGCAGCAAATTGGGTAAGGCACTATTGTCCTCGCAATTTTCCATCCATTCAAGGACTTGTAAGGTGGAGCCTTTATTTAGGGATTTTTCATTTAGTAGGGAAAGGAGAAGCTTGTTCATTTCTGCTGCACTCGTATAATTCTGATGCCCCTTTGTAATGGCATCAAAATCCATCATGAACCTGTTGAGCTGGGTAGCTTTATATCCGTTGGTAATTAGCCATTCCTGAAAGGGTTTTAGGCCTACCTTTCTAATTAGAATATTGGTGGCGGTGTTGTCACTTATACGGATCATTTCCGATGCCAGGTACGCATAAGTTATCAGGTTTCCATCAGGTATAAATTGCAATTCGCCAGAACCGCCAACTTTATCTGACTTTCTAAGTTCGTACGTTTCCCTAAGGTCCAATTCGTTTTTTTCTACCTTTTCCATAAGGTAGAACAATAGGGGGATTTTTATGATACTTGCAGATGGAATTTGTTTGTCTGCATTCAATTTGCCAAGGATTTTCCCTTCCTTATTTTGAACCATATATGACAATGCTACAGTGGAGTCTACTGTCGCTGTATATTCTAGTAACAATTGCTGGCCTGAAACTGGCTTGGGACTGATCCCTAGCAATAGACTTGATAGTATTAAATAGTAACAATAGTACTGAAGCTTTACCATGATTATTTATTTACATTGCTGGATATTCATAGCTTGATTGCAATCCTAGTGGAATACCCAGACTCCAGTAAATCAGTAAAAATGCTGTCCAAATTACCAATAAGTAAACAGAATAAGGTAACATAATAGAAACAAGAGTGCCTATTCCAGTTTTTTTCACATACTTCTGACAGAAAATTACAACCAAAGGGAAATAAGGGAGTAAAGGAGTTATTATATTGGAGACCGAATCTCCTATTCTGTAGGCCGCCTGGGTAAGATCAGGTGAAATCCCCAATTGCATTAGCATGGGAACAAATACTGGGCTGATTAAAGCCCATTTTGCTGATGCGGAACCTACCAATAGATTGACAAAGGCACTGAGAAAAATGATTCCTACTACAGTTACCTGCGATGGTAATTGTAAGCTTTGGAGAAAGGAAGCGCCTTTTAATGCCGTCATGGCCCCAATGTTTGATTGAGCAAAGGCATCAATAAACAATGCGCAGAAAAAGGCCATTACTATATAGTGCGCCATGCTTCCCATAGACTTACTCATGGACCCAATAACATCTGCCGAAGACTTATAGTTTTTTGAAATAAATCCAAAAATAATTCCTGGGATCCAGAAGATTAGAAAAATCAAAGGCACTATGGAGCGCATTAATGGTGCCGCAAAAGAAGTGATTTCTCCAGTTTCGCTTCGTAGGCTGGAATCTACTGGCGAGGCCCAGAAAAAAAGGCCAATTAGCCCTAGAAACATTACCAAGCTAGCTATTTTAAAAGCACGTTTTTCTACTGGTTTCAAGTCCTCCATTTTAGGTATGTCGGATAGGTCTTTGTCTACAGGGTTGGTTCGGTTTAAGCGAGGCTCTATGATTTTATCTGTTAAATACCATCCAACACCTACCACCACAATACTTGAAATGCCAGTAAATATGATATTGTTTAAAGGGTTTAAAGTAATAGCGGGGTCTATTATTTGTGCCGCAGACTGAGTGAAACTTTGAAGTAAGGGATCTATAGCAGAAGGAATGAAATTGGCGCTAAAACCTCCCGAAACCCCCGCAAAAGTAGCGGCAATACCTGCTAAAGGATGGCGTCCTGCGGCATAAAAGATGATGCCACCCAAAGGGATAACCAGTACATATCCGGCATCAGCTGCCGTATGGCTTACAATGGCTACCAATATCAAAATAGGGGTAAGTAAACTCTGTGGGGTAAAACTCAAAAGGTACTTTAGGCCAGCATTAATATAACCAGAATATTCAGCTACCCCCACGCCGAGCATGGCCAGTAGGACTACTCCTAATGGTGGGAAACTGATAAAGACACTGATCATTCGTGAAAGAAAATCTGCTAATTTCTCTCCAGTAAGTAAGTTTTGGATAAATAATTTTTCACCGGTTCTTGGGTCAAACTCTCCAAAATCAATGGGGGCCAGCAAAGCTGAAAACAACCAGGTTAACAACATTAATACTAAGAATAAAACGGCAGGGTCGGGAAGCTTGTTACCTGCTTTTTCAATGGCATTTAAAAACCTATCTAATAAACTTTTTTTCGTACCTATTTTTTCCATTTTGGCTTGATTATTCTCAAAAATAAGAAAGACTATCAGTAATTGCCTATCAAATAAATGAAATCATAGAAAAAATAAGAAGGATTAGCAGTTAAACTAAATTTAAAAACTGCTAGACAGCGCTTATTATTTTTAGAAGAGTTTTTTTCCTAGCACTGTTATGTAATTGGTTAAAACATTTAGTGGAATGGAATTAGGTACCTCTGATAGAGGTAATCTATTGGCTGAAAGCCTGTAAATGACACTTCAGCCAACAATCATAGAATTTCATAGCAAGAAATTCTATGGGTAAACAACTAAATTGAGGCATTTTACCCCGGCTCTATTTTTCGGTGGCGATGGGTAAATTGTTCCTTGACCATTCACTCCAAGAACCCACATACAATTTAGGTAGGTTAAGCCCGGCCTGGGAGATAGCAAGCAGGGTATGGCAGGCTGTTACTCCAGAGCCGCAATGAACAATAATTTTATCTGTTGGGCTACCATTAAACGCTTTCAGGTATTTATCCCTTAAGGTTGTTTTGGGTAAAAAGAAGCCGTTTTCATCAAGATTTTCTGTAAAAGGCAGATTAATCGCACCCGGAATATGCCCAGCTATTTTATCTATCGGTTCTTTTATTCCCTTGTATCTTTCAACCTCTCTTACATCTATTATTTGCTGACTTGCTTGTTGCGATGCTTTTGAAACTTCTTCCAGTTCCGCCACTGGCAACTGCCAGGAATTGGAAGGGTAAGTGGATAAAGGTTGAGGGGTTGGGCGTTTGTCATTGGTAGGAAATCCTAGCATTTTGGCAGCCTGAAACCCCCCGTCCAAAACCTGAATTTTTTTATGACCAACTGCCCTGAGCATCCACCAAAAGCGGGCTGCTGCAATGGCTGCGGATTTATCATCATACACTATAACGTGGTTTTCCGGGCTTATGCCTAATCTACCAAGCCTATCTACAAAAGAAGAGGTAGAAGGCAAGGGGTGTCTTCCTCCCTGTGCAGGATTCTCCCCAACATTAGACAAGTCTTTGTTTAAATCGACATGAATTGCTCCATCAAGGTGTTCTTTCTCGTAATCTGAATAGCCATATCGAGCATCTATTAAGGTCAACTTTTGCGTACTAGCCAGCTGAAGTAATTCTTTTACGTTAATTAGAGGTTGGATCAATCTGTTCATTTTACCAGAGGTGTTTTATGTCGAGCGATAGAATTTCTAGTTTTTTTGAAAAAGATAACTGACAGAAATACAGGGAAGCACCTAATTATTTTTTCTTGGAGGTGTTTTCTTTCACCCTGTATTGTACGATGTCTGCAATTAGTTGAAATGGTAAAGGCTTGTCAAGTGGGAATTGGATGGCACCTTTAGAATAAGAGTAATTGGTTAGTTGAATTTTAAAAACTTCAATTGCCGAGGGGGTAGGATAGAAGCCTATGTGGTTTTTGTAAGCTGCAAAGTGGACCAGGTTACCATAAAGTTTGAAAGTTGGCATTTTATAATTGAGGCATTCTTCCACTTCCAAAGGGCAATTATCCTTGATAATGGCCCTTAGATCCTGTAATTTCTTGACTAAATCCTGTGGGAATTCCATGATATAATCATCGATATTTTGAGCACCTTTCATTTTTTCATAGCATTTTTAAAATTTCAGCTTATTGAAATTTCCTCCTTTTTTAGTAGGCCATTCAATATAAAGATTATCACATAAATAAAGAAGTCAAATCGGCAAGTTTAAAACAAAAAGCCCAAGGCGATTACCTCGGGCCATATAGCTTTGAATTATTTAGGGTTTAGGTGTTCATGGCACCATTTACCTCAAGGGTTTGGCCTGAGATATAGGTACTCATGTCCGATCCTAAAAATACACAGGCATCGGCTACTTCTTCTGGGTTTCCTCCTCTTTTCATGGGAATGGCGTCTCTCCACCCTTGAACCGTTTTTTCATCCAGCACGGCAGTCATTTCAGTTTCAATAAATCCTGGTGCGATGGCATTGCATCGGATATTTCTTGAACCAAGTTCTAAGGCCACAGATTTGGTGAAGCCTATTATTCCTGCTTTTGAAGCGGCATAATTGGATTGTCCGGCATTTCCCCTAACACCTACTACGGAAGTAATGTTGATGATGGATCCAGCCTTGGCTTTCATCATGGTTCGTGTTACCGCCTTTACGGTATTAAAACAGGACTTGAGGTTGATGTTAATCACTTCGTCCCAGTGTTCCTCAGACATTCTCATTAAGAGGTTGTCACGGGTGATTCCAGCATTATTTACAAGAATATCTATTCCTCCTAAAAATGTCACCACATCACCTATTAATTTGTCTGCTGCCGCAAAATTAGAAGCATCAGAACGAAAACCTTTTGCCTTGATTCCAAAAGCGGCCAATTCTTTTTCAAGTGCCTCTCCTTTTTCTACACTTGACAAATAAGTAAAGGCCACATCAGCACCTTCCTGAGCAAAACGTATAGCAATGGATCTTCCTATTCCTTTGGAAGCCCCTGTTACCAAGGCTTTTTTACCTGTAAGTAATCCCATAGTCAATTTTTTTATTGTTTGATTTAATTCAAAAATAGCTATTAATTATAAAAAATAGGCTACCCAATAAATTATTCATTCCTCCTACATTTTGAGTAACGTTGCTCAGACTGAGGGAAAATTGGAATTATATTAACTTTTATATGTAAAACCAAATTTTTTTCTGAACTTAATTATTATAAATTTGCATAGCAAAATAGTAATCAAAAGATAAAAATATGTCTTCAACTAAATTCGATGTCATTGTTCTGGGCAGTGGTCCAGGAGGTTATGTAGCAGCAATTAGAGCTTCTCAATTAGGATTAAAAACTGCTGTAGTAGAAGCAGAAGACCTAGGTGGGATTTGTCTTAATTGGGGTTGTATACCTACTAAAGCTTTGATAAAAAGCGCTCAAGTATTTGAATACATTAATCACGCAGGCGATTATGGTATTTCCGTAGAAAAAGCGAGCGTGAATTTTGACGACATGATTAAGCGTAGCCGGGAAGTGGCTGGGGGAATGAGCAAAGGCGTTCAATTTTTGTTAAAGAAAAACAAAATTGAAAAATTGATGGGCTGGGGAAAAGTAAAACCTGGCAAAAAAGTAGAGGTAGAAGACAAAGACGGTAAGAAAACAGAATACAGTGCCGATCATGTCATTATAGCCACTGGAGGAAGGTCAAAAGAATTGCCCGCATTAAAAATAGACAATGAAAAAATAGTAGGTTACCGCAAGGCCATGACCCTTGATAAATTGCCTAAGAAAATGGTAGTTGTGGGGTCTGGAGCCATAGGGGTAGAATTTGCCTATGTGTACAGTTCTATTGGTGTGGAAGTGACCATTGTTGAATTTTTGGATCGTATTGTTCCGAATGAAGACGAGGAAGTGTCCAAAACATTAGAGAAAATATATAAAAAGAAAGGCATCAAAGTGATGACCAGTGCTGAGGTGACCAATGTGGATACCAAAGGTGATGGTTGCAAAGTGACTGTCAAGACCAAAGAAGGAGAAGAGAAAATTGATTGTGACATTGTCCTTTCAGCAGTTGGTGTGGTGTCAAATGTAGAGAATTGTGGTCTTGAAGATGTTGGTATATTAGTGGATAAAGGCAAAATCAAAGTAGATGAGCTTTATAAAACCAATATGCCAGGTTACTATGCCATAGGAGATGTGGTACCTGGCCCTGCTTTGGCTCACGTAGCTTCTGCTGAAGGGATTATATGTGTAGAAAACATTGCAGGTCAAAACCCTGAACCGCTTGATTATAATAACATTCCTGGTTGTACTTATTGTCTTCCTGAAATCTCCTCTGTAGGTTTCACTGAAGCCAAGGCCAAAGAAGCAGGATATGAAATTAAAGTCGGTAAGTTTCCTTTTTCTGCCTCTGGGAAAGCTTCTGCAGCTGGAGCCAAGGATGGTTTTGTGAAACTTATATTCGATGCGAAATATGGTGAACTCCTCGGAGCACACATGATCGGTTATAACGTAACAGAGCTGATAGCTGAAATTGTGGCTATAAGAAAACTTGAAACAACTGGACACGAAATTATCAAGACTGTACACCCACATCCTACCATGTCTGAGGCAGTGATGGAAGCTGCTGCGGCAGCCTATGGTGAGGTGATACACTTATAAATTTCAGTAAGAGTACATTAATATTTGTAGTAGTCAATTATTGACCAACACGCTTTTTGGAAGAACAAGCATTAGTACATGGGCTAAGGGCCAGAGACAGCAAAGTTCAGGAATATTTATACGAAAAATATTCCAAAGCTTTGTTTGGTGTGATTTCTCGGATCATTTTTGATCGGGACATAGCCGAAGAAGTCTTTCATGATGCTTTCATAAAAATTGTCAATAAGATTGATAATTATGATGAAAGTAAGGGTCGAATCTATACCTGGATGGCCAATATTTGTAGGAATTCTGCTATAGATAAAACCCGTTCGAAAGAATTTTCAAAGATGAGTAAGACCAATACGATAGATGCTTACGTATATGGTATGGAGAACGATTCCGGAACAGCAGCATCTGTAGACGGAATCGGTGTCAAAGAATTGATGGACGACCTGAATAACGAACAAAGATTCGTGATGGAATGTATCTACTTTAAAGGGTATACCCATACTGAGGTAGCGGAAGAGTATTCCTTGCCTTTGGGTACTGTGAAATCCAGGATAAGGTCTGCCATCAAAGTGTTGAAACTGAAAGCTGATAAAATCTAGTGGATATCCAAGACTACATATCGTCCGGTAAATTGGAGCTCTTCGTATTGGGAGATCTTAATGAGACAGAACAACAAGAGGTTCTTGCAATGGCAAAGAAGTACCCTGAAATTGAACAGGAGATAACTGCCATTGAAGAAGCCATGCTTGCTATCGATGAAGTTTCAGGTATCAGTCCATCCAGTGGCATTAAAAATAAAATTTTTGAGACCCTGGAAGCTGAGAATAAAAAGCATAGCGCTACAAATACTTCTGCAAAACCTTTGCAGAAAGAAGTAAGATTAGGAAAAGAAGTACCACTAAGCAATCCATGGAAAACTTTCGCTGTCGCCGCTTCGGTAGTAGCCATCGTCTCCGTAACTGCAGCGGTATATTATGCCAATCAGTATTCTGATGCTGAAGAAAGGTTGGCAATATCATTCCAGCAAAATGGTGTGCTCGCTGAAGAAGTACAAGCCAATCAGGTAAAATTGAAATCGTTAGATACTGGTATGGAGAAATTCATTACAGGAAATTTCGATAAGATCCCTATGAAAGGCGAAGGTTTCCCCATGCAGGAAGATGCCTTGGTTGATGTATTCTGGGATAAAGAAAGCAAAGAAGTACTTATTTCGGTAAATCAACTGGCTGCACTTGATGAAGAAAACGATTATCAATTATGGGCGATAGGTGAAGATGGCCCAATTGGTATCGGATTGGTAAATCCTGGTAAAAGAATTGATTTGCAAACCATGAACATTGCCTCAGGTGCACAAGCTTTTGCCATCACCATAGAGCCTAAAGGAGGCAGTGAAAGTCCTACACTTGAAAAACTGGTAGTTTTAGGAGAAGTTTCTTAAAATATTTCCTAAAAATATATATTGGACCCCGTCATTGATTTGACGGGGTTTTTATTTTAGTTTAAATTGTGGTTTAGCTCTCGATTTCGTTGGATTTATTAGGGTTAGTTGAATTTCCACCTAGTAAATTGAAGCGATAGACTAAAGGTTGTTTGGTTTAAGTTTACCATGATTTCCAGAGTTTAAGGTAGCTTCGATACCATACAAAATGGTTAATACTAAAATTTTAAATGAATTAAATTATGGAGCTAACGCTTTCTACACCAGCCTTGCTTTTTTCCGCCATCACATTGCTCATGTTGGCCTATACCAATCGGTTTTTAGCAATGGCCAATTTAATCAGAGGGTTACATAAAGAATACAAGGAAGATAGCATGGGAGAGGAGGTCATTATTGGTCAGATCAAAAACCTTAAGAAAAGGCTGACCATGATAAAAAACATGCAGACTTATGGCGTCATCAGTTTTTTCCTTTGTGTGATTTGTATGTTTTTATTGTACCAGGATTTCGATACCGCAGCCAATTGGGTGTTTATGGCCAGTATGCTTTCCCTATTAATTTCATTGGGCATCTCGTTGGCGGAAATACAAATTTCCAATAATGCCTTGAATATAGAACTTTCAGATATTGAGGGTTTACTGGATATAAAGACCCGCACCAGATTTGGACAGACCTATAAAAAAAATAACGATGGATAATAAATTGAGGATAGATCTTAGGTCTGATACTTTGACCTTGCCCACTCAAGCAATGAAAGAGGCCATGCTAAATGCTGGCCTGGGCGATGATGTGTTTGGAGAGGATCCTACCGTGAAAATATTAGAAGAGAAGCTGGCTGGAATGTTCGGTATGGAAGCAGGTTTATTTTGTCCTTCTGGAACAATGACCAACCAGATAGCCATCAAGTTACATACCAGACCTCAAACAGAAATTATATGCCATAAATCTTCCCATATCTATTTGTATGAAGGCGGTGGGATTATGTCCAATAGCCTTGCTTCTGTAAAGCTATTGGAGGGAAAATTCGGTAAAATTGATGCGGAAGCCATTCGCCAAGTCATTAATCCGGATGATGATCATTTGCCAGAAACTACTATGGTGTCTTTGGAAAACACGATGAACAAAGGGGGGGGAAGCGTGTATACACTCGAGGAGGTAAGACCCATCAGGCAGCTGTGTAAGGAGACGGAGTTAAAACTCCATTTGGATGGTGCTAGAATTTTTAATGCCCTCATCTCCACTGGTGAACGACCCTTTGATTGGGGGAAGATGTTTGATACCATATCTGTATGCCTAAGTAAAGGATTGGGTTGCCCTGTAGGTTCTGTATTATTGGGAAGTCAGGCAGACATAAAGAAGGCTAGAAAGATCAGAAAAGCTTTGGGCGGAGGCATGAGACAGGCGGGCCTGCTTGCCGCTGCAGGAATATATGCTTTGGATCATAATGTTTTCAGGCTGGAAGATGATCACGAAAGAGCGAAAGCCATTGCAGCCATTTTACAACAAACGCCTTTCGTCAAAGAAATTTTGCCCGTCACGACTAATATTGTTATTGCCCGATTGGAACAAATTAGTCCCGAGTCTTTTTTGGAAGAACTCACGGAAAGAAATATCTGGGCCGTGAAATTCGGCAAAGACCAGATCAGGATGGTTACCCATATGGATTTTACGGACCAACACCTGGAGGCCTTCGAAAGCAGATTAAAGCTTTGGAAAAAATGAATTTTTGAATAATTCCAATACCTAGTCAATAGAAAAAAATACTATGGAACAGACCCCTTTAGCCGAAAGGATGCGCCCTACTAAATTAGATCAATTGATAGGGCAGGATCATTTGTCTGGGCCCAATACATTCCTTCACAAAGCCATCAAATCAGGTGCTATTCCTTCATTGATATTATGGGGACCTCCTGGAGTAGGGAAAACAACCATTGCCAATATCATTGCCAATGAAGTAAAAGCCCCTTTCTACACCTTGAGTGCCGTCAGTTCGGGCGTAAAGGATATCAGAGAAGTAATCCAAAAAGCCAAATACCAGCTTGGAGTCGTGCTATTCATTGATGAAATCCATCGGTTCAATAAATCTCAACAAGATGCGCTTTTGGGAGCGGTGGAAAAAGGAGTCATCAGACTTATTGGTGCTACCACAGAAAACCCTTCCTTTGAGGTCAACGCCGCTTTGCTCTCCAGGTGTCAGATTTTCACCCTCAACCCACTGGGTAAGGAGGAATTAGAAGCCATGATGCATCAGGCATTGGAAAAAGACAATGTACTAAAGAAAAAAAAGGTTGTACTCAAAGAGACGGATGCCCTGCTTAGAATATCAGGAGGTGATGGTAGGAAGCTGCTAAACCTACTGGAAATTGTTATAGACAATTTCCAAGATGAGGAAATCGTGATCGAAAATGACATGGTCATGAAGGTCGCCCAACAAAAAGTAGCCCTGTATGACAAATCAGGAGAGCAACATTATGACATCATTTCGGCATTTATAAAATCCATCAGAGGGTCTGACCCCAATGCGGCTGTCTATTGGTTGGCTAGAATGATAGAAGGGGGAGAGGATGTTAAGTTCATCGCCCGAAGGTTACTTATATTGGCTTCTGAGGACATCGGAAATGCCAACCCGAATGCACTTTTGCTTGCGACCAATTGCTTTCAGGCGGTGAATGTTATCGGATATCCCGAATCCCGAATTATCTTGTCCCAATGTGTTACTTATTTGGCTTCCTCTGCAAAAAGCAATGCAAGTTACATGGCCATCAATAAGGCCCAGGCAATGGTAAAACAGGAGGGAGACCTGCCTGTCCCCCTTCACCTGCGCAATGCGCCTACCAAGTTGATGAAAGACTTAAATTATGGGAAAGCGTATAAATATTCACACGATTACGAAAATAATTTTGCGCTTCAGGAATTCCTTCCAGACAAAATCAAAGGCACCAAATTATATGATCCTGGTGCCAATGCCCGAGAGAATGATTTGAGGAAAAACCTTCAAAAGCTCTGGGGAAAGAAATATGGGTATTAAACCTAAATATGAAATAGATCTTCTGTTAACAGATGGAATCAATTTGAAGTCAGTAACTTCATTGCTATTTCTTTAGCCCTAAAGGGGTGTAATATTATAGCCACGGGTGTGAGCCCGTGGATTAGTAATTGAACATTTAAAGATTTTGGCGGTATTGTTGCTTTTTACCTGCAACAATGCTGACAAAATCTCCACCTTCGTAACGTTTCATTACATTTTTCCCAAGTCTTAAAATTGGCACAGTACTTTTCAGTATTCCTTACTTAGGGTATAGCGCAATCCTATCAATGCCCTGATGGTGAAATCATAGGGGCCATACATAGGCGTTCCTTCAAGCAATAAAGTAAATTGGCGATGGTTTGCGATAGGTTTAAAGCTTAATCCTACTGGGGCACCTACACGTATGTCATTGATAAATTGAGTATATCCGATCATCAATCCTGCATGCAGGTTATACCAATCTGTTTGGCGAAAATTATAATGTCCCAAAGCTTCTACTCCCATAATAGGATTTAGGATACCCCCTGCAAATAACCTGGCTTCTCCGAATATTTTCTTTTCGGGGTCCGTTCCTACCCCTATATGGCTAAGTACGCCCTCATGATAGAGGCCAACATGCACTTGCGCATTTCCTTTGAAAGCGCTAAACATTAATAAAACGGCAAAAAAAGCGGTAATTGATAACTTTGTCTTCATAGGGTTCGTTTTAGTACGAAGGTAAACAAAACCTATTTATTTCGGTAATTTTCAATGTGAGATTTGTTACCAATTACTAAAAAATCAGGTTTTACCTTTACATAAAATTGAAACCTATGAATTGGAGAAAAGAGATAAAAAGTTGGGGGATAATGTTGGGGGTATTTGGCATTTTATACTTTACTGGCCTCATTACCCCAATAGCCGGAGGGCTTCAATCCATGATTTTATCAACAGGACTGATTAAGCCTAAGGTTCTATTGGAGAACAAAGAAAAGGAAGATTTTGATTATGCTGGGCAATTTGTAGACACGAATGGTAACCGGGTGGGCCTATCTCAGTTTAAGGGCAAAACCATTTTCATTAACCTTTGGGCCACCTGGTGTCCTCCCTGTCGGGCAGAAATGCCTCATATTTCTGATCTGTATGACAAGGTTAATGGAGAAGAAGACCTGGTGTTTCTAATGATAGCCTTAGACGATGACTTTAATAAAAGCAAAAAGCTGGTGGAGAAAAAGGAATATTCATTTCCCATTGTCCACGCTGCCTATGGATTAAACCAATCCCTGCAAAGTCAGGCGATACCTACTACATTGGTGGTAAGTCCTGAGGGTAAGATAGTCTTTTATCAGGAAGGAATGAGCAATTTCAACACCCAGGAATTCCAGGATTTCCTTTTGGGCTTATAAGGGTATTTCAGTTGGAAATTACTGGAAATTTAATTAACGCTTTAAAGACTGTTTAAATGGTCATTGTTTCTAATTCACTAGCCTTAGAAAGAGCGTAATATAAAAACCACGGGTGAAACCCGTGGTTATGTGATTGTACCTTATAAGTTTTTGGCGGTACTGCTGCCTTCATTCTGCTACAATGTCACAAAGGCTTTCATCCACCTTAGAACCTGGGTAAAACATACCCGAGTTTACCGTATTTAATCGGTAATGATATTAAACGCTCCTTTTACCAGAAATTGAGCACCTTCAGAAAATTCTTGATGATTCAAAATCTCTACGTTCCCTTCATTTGACAATCGGGTTTTTACTTTTCTTTTCATAAAAGTGTACTCATTTTTAGAAAAATGCTTGAGAACCAATACATAAAATTCCCCATCAATATCTACTAATGCATCTTGGGGTAAGGATATCTTGGTAGCAGTAGTTGCGTAAATTTCAGCTTCCACATACATTCCCGGATTAAATCTCTCGGTAATTTTTTCGTCTGATAAGTGACCATGTATACCAATGGTTCGATTTTCAGGATCTACGACTTTATTTACCAAATAGACAAAAGCTTCATATTCCTTACTGTCATCCTCCTGTATTTTAAATACGATGGGCTGGCCTTTTTGAATCTTTGACAAGTCCTTCTCGAAAACATTTAATTCCAGGTGCATGTGATCAGTGTCAACTATGGAAATGGCTGTTTCTGAAGGATTTAAAAATTTACCCCTCATAGCATGCACTTGGGTTACATATCCTTCAATAGGTGAATTTATTTGTATGGTGGAACGTATATTTTCCAAGCTTAGAGAGTTTGGATCAATATTCATCAGTTGTAATTTTTTTGCAAGTGATTCTGCCTTGACATTTGTCACTATATAGTCTGACTCTGCCTTCAGGTAATTTTTCTGAGAAGTTACATTGTCTTGGGCAAGGTTTTTCTGTCTTTCATAGTCTGATTTTAGATAAGTGAGTTGCCCTTTAGCTTCTAAATAATCCTGTTGGATTTGTACAAAATCAGGATTTTCCAGTGTAAAAAGTTTTTGTCCCTTTTTAACTTTTTCACCGGGTAGCAAGCGGATATCCTTGATGGTTCCTGAGAAATAGGAACTTACGGCAGCATTGTTTTCTGGGGGTACATCAAATTTTCCGATAGCTTTTACCACCTGGTGAAATGATGCCATCTCAAATATCCCCAACTCCATATTAGAGGACTTGAATTGATTGGCAGTTAGGACATAAGTCCCCTCTTGTAGGGGTTCTGCTTCTTCTTCGGGTATATCTGATTGAGAGGAGCAGGATCCAAAAAACAGTATAGAAGCAAACGTTATATAAACTAGCGCATGATTTTTCATGGTTTGATTATTTTATATTATAAATTCATTAAGTAGTTCGCCTCCAAGACAGTGTTATTGTATTGGAAAAGAGAATGGAGATAATTGGATTCAATGGTTTTGGAATTTTCTAAAAACTGGGTGTATTGAAGAAAATTTATTTCACCATTCTGAAAAGCCTCATTGGCATGGAACAATGTTTCTTCAGCTAATTTCTTACCTGTTTCTACATAATAATTCAGTTCCTCTTCAAAATGCTTAAGGTCGGAAAGCAAAGCCTGGTACCTAGATTCCAGTTGTATTTCGTAATTATTACGCTCAGATTCCATTATTCTTATTTCAGTTTTTGCAGCGGCTATTTTTGATTTTTGGTAGCCAAACCATAACGGAACAGCAACCCCAAGATGAAAACCTGAATAAGTTTGTCTTCCTGCGCCATTGTTCATTCCTTGAAAAATTGAAAGATTTAAATCAGGAAGTAATTTTTGTCTTTCCAAGTTATAATTACTCCCAGAAAGCTTCATGGCATCCGTATAGAAGTTGATGGTTGGATGTTCTTCCATCCTAAGAGGGCTTAAAGCAATTCTCTCCAAGCGTTCATCTTGTACCATGTAGGTAGAATCGGATTGTAGCCATTGATTTAAATCGATAACTGATTTTTTTATGCTTTCTCTTATTCGATTTAACATCAGGGAAATTTCTTTCTTTTTAGTGTCTGCTGTTAGTTTTTCCAAATAGTTTGACTCGCCTTGATCGTACCTTCTGGTAGCAGCATGCTGAAATTGGGTGTACAAACTATCCAAATAGAGATAATTTTTCAGCATTTCCTGCCAATAAATATTTTCATAGTAGGTTCTGGTTACCTCTTTGGTCAAAAGAAAAAGGTCCATTTCGTATTTATCTCGGACCAATTGTGATTTTCCTTGCATAACCTTCCTTTGAGCACCGTACACTGTAGGGAATTGAAGAGACTGTTGAATGCCCCAAACGTCAAGGGCCAAGTCATTGGGGGCTAGATTGTTTTGGTCTTTACTATAATATAATTCTGTTTTACCAATGTCTATGGCACTCCCTATCAATTGATCACTTTGATCAATTCTTTGTTGAGAAGCTTTCAAACCCAGGTTATTTTGTACAGCAATTTCCACAGCCTGAGTTATTCCTATTTTGTGCTCCTGAGCTTTACTCAGAAGCGGGATTGAAAGCAATAACAATAAGGTAACAGCTATTTTAGGTATTTTGCCCTGTGCAAAAGGGCGCCGCTTTTCAAAAAGAGCGTAGAGAATGGGTAATACTATTAGCGTTAGAATGGTAGAAGTAATTAGCCCTCCAACTACTACAGTTGCGAGAGGTCTTTGAACCTCAGCACCGGCAGCAGTTGAAATGGCCATGGGCAAAAATCCCAGTGCATCAGTGGCTGCTGTGAGCAGAACGGGTCTCAACCTGTTCTTTGTTCCTAAAAGTATTCGTCTGTTGATATCATTTACGCCATTTGCTTTCAGTTCTTTAAATTCTTCTATCAAGATAATGCCATTTAAAACGGCTATACCGAACAGTGCAATAAAACCCACCCCTGCGGATATGCTAAAGGGCATGTCACGAATATAGAGAAGTGCAACACCACCTACAGTAGCCATAGGAATAGCACTGTAGATAAGAAGGGCTTCTTTTACTGAATTAAAAGCAAAATATAGTAAAACAAATATGAGCACCAATGCTATAGGCACGGCAATTATTAGCCGATTTTTGGCTGTTCTAAGGTTTTCAAACTGGCCCCCATAATCAATCGTGTAACCTACAGGAAGCTTGATTTCGCTGTTTATTATTCCTTGTACATCTTCCACTACCGATTCAAGGTCTCTGTTTCTAACATTTACCCCAACTACAATTCTTCTTTTTGTATTGTCTCTTGATATTTGTGCTGGCCCTTTGGTATAAGTGATTTCGGCAAATTCCCGGAGTGGCAACTGGTTTCCATTTGGCAATTGAATAGAAGCAGATTCAATATTATCAATGTCTTTGCGGTGGTTTTCATCGTAGCGGATCATCAAGTCAAATCTCTTTTCTCCTTCAAAAATGGTTCCGGCTGATTTACCAGCAAATCCCATGGTGAGGATGTCGTTGAGATCAGCTACATTCAGTCCATACTTTGCAATCTTTAGCCGATCGTATTTCACTGACATTTGTGGAAGTCCCGCTACTTTTTCTACTGTAATGTCCACTGCTCCCTCAACATTTTGAATGGCTTTTCCTACTTCCAGTCCTTTTTCATAGAGGATGTCCAAATCTTCACCAAAAATCTTAATTGCCAAATCGGCACGAACACCGGTTATGAGTTCATTAAAGCGCATTTCAATTGGTTGTGTAAATTCATATTCCACTCCAGCTATCTCGGACAAGGCTTCCTTGAATTTGTTGGCCAGATCATCTTTGTTGTCTGCTGTTACCCAATCACCTCTAGGTATCAATTTAATAATTACGTCACTTTCCTCCATTGACATCGGGTCGGTAGGAACTTCTGCTGCCCCAATCCTGGTAACCACCTGATCTACCTCTGGGAATTCCTTAAGGATATTTTCCATCTTAGTGATAATCTCAATGGTATTGGTTAATGAAGTGCCAGTTTTGAGAACGGGTTGAATTACGAAATCTCCTTCATCTAGGGTAGGTATAAACTCACCACCCATTTGAGAGAAAAGCACTATTGCAGAAACCAACAAGGCAAATGCTACTCCTACTACTATTCTTTTTTGTCTCAATGACCAGAGGATAGCAGGCCTGTACCTGTCTTCTAAAAAGGTAATCAGTCCGGAGGAAATGTTTTTTTTGTTAGGGTCTGTAGGTTTTATGAACAGAGATGCCATTACTGGCACGTAGGTGAAACAAAAAATGATGGCCCCAATTAATGCAAAACAGAAGACCAATGCCATGGGCCTAAACATTTTGCCTTCCACACCTACTAGTGAAAGGATAGGGATAAAGACAATGATAATGATTAGTTGTCCAAAAATCGCGGAGTGCATCATTTTGGAAGCACCTATATGCGTGATTTTATCTATTCTATTTTGCCTTTCTGCTTTTGGTAAATGCAGAAGACTTGATCGTTCTGAAGTGATTTTAAAGGCAATGAACTCGACTATGATTACTGCGCCATCTATGATGATCCCAAAGTCTATAGCGCCAAGACTCATTAAATTGGCATCCACCCCAAAAATATACATGAGTGAAAGCGAAAACAGTAAACACATGGGTATAACGGAGGCAACTACCAGTCCTGATCTCAGGTTGCCCAATAAAAGAACCACTACAAAAATCACAATCAGGCATCCTAGAATAAGGTTTTCTGCAATGGTATAAGTCGTTTTATCTATCAATTCACTTCTTTCCAGAAATGGATTAATGCTGATACCGGGTGGGAGCGAAGGGGATATTTCTTCAACTCTTTGTTTTACTGCATTGATGACAACTTTGGAATTGGCCCCTTTCAACATCATTACCTGACCCAAGACTTTCTCGCCTTCGCCATTCCCAGTTATTGCGCCAAACCGAGTAGCTTTCCCAAAACCTACTTCAGCTACATCTCTGATGAAAATTGGTACCCCGTTTCGATTTTCAATTACTATATTTTCAATGTCTTCCAAAGAACTTGCAAGCCCTTCGCCTCTAATAAAATAAGCCTGATTCGTTTTTTCTATGTATCCACCTCCTGCAATACTGTTGTTTTTCTCTAAAACAGCAAATGTTTGTGCTACTGTAATGTTAAGGCTTCTGAGTTTTTCGGGGTTGATGGCTACTTCATATTGTTTCAAATACCCTCCCCATGTATTTACTTCTATTACGCCGGGAATGCCTGAAAGTTGACGTTTGATAATCCAATCTTGGATGGTCCTCACTTCTGTCAGGGAGTATTGGTCTTTGTAAGCAGAATCAACTTCTATTACATATTGGTAAATTTCTCCCAAGCCTGTGGAGATGGGCCCCATAAAAGGCTGCCCAAAGCCTGGAGGTATTTGTTCTTCTGCGGCTTTGATTTTTTCAGCGATAAGTTGTCTGGGTAGATAAGTGCCTATTTTATCATCAAATACCACTGTCACCACTGATAGTCCAAATTTAGACACCGAACGAATTTCATTGACGTTGGGTAAATTGGCCATCTCCAGTTCTATAGGATAGGTTAAAAATTTCTCAACATCTTCTGTCGCAAGGTTTCTGGAGGTGGTAATAATTTGTACCTGATTGTTGGTAATATCAGGTACAGCACCAATTGGGATTTCAGTAAGGGAATAACTTCCAAAGGCAATTACAGCTGCTGAAAATAAAAGGACGATCAATTTATGCTGAATGCTGTATTTGATGATTCGCTCTAACATTGGGACGGTGGATTATAATTATTGACCAAAGTTAAAAAGTCAATGTCTTGTCTTTTCTCAAGCTTTTCTTAAGATTCGCTTAAATTATTATTGTTTTACTTCTTTGGGTTCCAAAATTATTGCTTCCCTAATGCGCACTGAAACCACTTCAGTAGACACATTCATTTCCTTTGCAATTTTGCTTTGTTGGTGCTTAGATCAAGGTCAATACAATCAGTTCTACCTATTCCCTCTCTATTCAAGGGGTAGGGTACAGATTGTACTTGATTTTTGCAAAATTAAGGCTGCGCTAGGAATGTAAAATCGCAGGAGGGAAAAGAAGGACAATGGTGGTCCCCTTTCCTTTTTTGCTAAGTATAGAAATATTTATCTTATATATATCACAGAGTTTTTTCACAATGGAAAGCCCTAACCCTGCTCCATTGATACGACCTAGTTCATGGCTTCCTCCCCGAAAAAAAGGCTGGTAAATTTTCGCAAGATCGGCACCGGAAATACCTATACCCTTGTCCACAATATATAAATGGATTCCATCTGTTCCCTGCTCCAAAATCAATTTGATGGTTTTATCAACAGAAGAGTATTTTATGGCATTTTGAACAAGGTTTTCAATGATAATGGCTGTAGATTTCTCATTGGCTTTAATGTACAATTTTTCATAGATCTTATTTTCCAGTTGGATGGATCGACCTGGGTATTGTTCACAGATAGAAGTTACAATATCGTTTACTAGAAAAATCAAATCTACTTCTTCATCCTCAGAAGGGCTTTTCTGAAGTCTTGCTAGGGTCAATAATTGATCAAGAATGGCATTAAGTTTATCTATGATCACAATGCCATCCTTTATTTTTTCAACATATTCTTCCTGCGGTCTTGGTTTTCGTATCAATACTTCAAAATTGCCTTTTAAAATTGCCAATGGCGTTCTTAATTCATGGGAAGCGTCAGAGGTAAATTGCTTTTCCCTTAAGACTCCTTTTTCTACCCGCTCCAAAAGGTGGTTGATAGATACGGATAGACTGTTGATTTCATCTTTGTACTTGGAGGAAGGTAGCCTTTCATTCAAGTTGTCCTTAGTGATTATTTCGGCCTTTTGAGTAATATCGATAATAGGCTGTATGCTTCTTGAAGCAAGCCTTCTCAGGGTCAAGAAAAGGAACAACAATACCACGGGATAAAGTATAAAAAGAATGGTGCTTAGATTGGAAAGTAAAAGCTTAGAATCTTCAAATGAGGTTGCAAGCAAAAGGTAGCCTGAAAACTCATTATTGGTGAACAATTCCACCTGCATTTGCCTTATTTCTTGTCCATTTAGAGTAAGGTTAAAGCCTTGGTTTTCTGAAGTAGTGCCGGGTTTGAAATTTAGATTATTGGTGCCCAGATTGGGTGATTTGTCCATGGACTTCCCCTCCTTATCAACTATTTCAATAAAAATGGGATTGAAATTAATTTCATTGTGTTCTTCCTCTTCCCATTCCCCCTTATGCGCAAATTTTATTTGGCCATTTTCAATCTTTATTTGATCGCCATGTTTATTCGTTTCATTTTCAAGGTTATTGTCTACATTATTTAAAACAGTAGATTTTACCACCATATAGATAAGGATAAATGAAATCAATATCATCAAGGCAGAGGCCATGGTTAATTTGAACGAAATCCTGTTTTTGTAAGTCCTGTTCATTCTTCCTTGGCCATGTATCCTACCCCTCTAATGGTTTGGATGTAATTGTTGTCTTTACTTAAGCCGAGCTTTTTCCTCAATGAATTGATAAATACATCGATCACGCCGGTGTCATAGTCAAAGTGGATATCCCACACACTTTCTATGATTCTGCTTCTTCTGCAAACTTTGTTTTTATGTCGAAGTAGGTATTCTAAAAGCGCAAATTCCTTTTGGGTCAAAACCACTTCCTTTCCATTGGATTCCACACGGTGATTATCAGTGTATAAGCAGATAGGACCCAAGGTGAAACACAGTTGATCCCCAGATTGTGGTCTCAATTGTACCCTGATGCGGGCAAGTAATTCTTCAAAATTAAATGGTTTTCGGATATAATCATTCGCTCCGGCTTGTAAGGCAAATATAGCTTCATCTGAAGTGTCTTTGGCTGTGATAAACAAAATAGGGGTTACTGGAAATTCTTTTCTGAATTGTCTTGTAACTTCAATCCCGCTTAATCCTGGTACCATCCAATCCACCAAAAGAATATCATAATACCCCTCCAGAGCCATTTCCAATCCTATTTTGCCATTATCTGCTACATCCACCGCATAAGCTTCTTCCTCTAAGCCCTGCTTTAAAAAGCCTGAAATTCCGGGTTCGTCCTCTATAATTAAAATCCTCATGCTGAATGAAGTTTATAAATCACTGCAAATCATTTATTGGCATTTTTGTAACATACCCGCCAGGGCCTGGTTGGTGCAAATACAAAGCAAATAAACAATATCTTTCTTAAGATTGCCTTAAGGAAATATTAATGTGCCCTAAATATTTTTAAAAAATGGTCAAAATAAATTGATATACAGTCTTTAACCAGGGTTTTGTAATAGAAGATCTAAAGCATATTTTAGTTTTAGTGAGACTAAAGAAAAAATGGTACAAATTATCTTACACCCTTATTTTTTCACTAAACGAAAACGCCTAAAGGATTCTCCATTATTCACAATGAGAATGTACATCCCTGCTTTTACCTTGCTGGTATCGAATGTTGATTGGTGTACATCATTTTTCTCCATCAAAACCTTTCCTGTAGGAGAGATCAGTGTGATATTTATTGGGTCCTGAGAGGAACTTTTCACTGTTAACAGGTCATTTACAGGATTTGGGTAAATGGTTAATGATTTTTCAAAAGCATCACCTGCTGACATTGAGCTTTCAGTGTCAATACTTCCTGACTTTTCAGGATTGATGGCTACCTGGGAAGCCGTCGTTTGGGTTCGTAATACCTCGGAAGTAATTTCTGGTGTTACGCGCATGGAGATCGTTTGATCAAGTAGGCAACAGGTACCATTGTCACCACCATTGGCCACTATAAGTTGATCGCCTATTATCTTTGCCGATGGAGCGAGTAGCTTTGCAGGTAATTGGCAAAGTTCTTTCCATGTGTCGGTTTGAGGATCATACTCAGTGATGTCATTGAATATAAAACTTCCTCTTCGACCTCCAACAATCATGATTTTATTATTGTGTACAATAGTTCCGGGTTCAAAGTGTGAACGATCAGATCTCAGATCATTTTTTTCTGTCCACTTATCTGTTTCCGGATCATAGGCGTGTAAAAAGGCTTGGTCATCTACTCCATCGTCATGGCCAAATTGACCACCAATTGCATAAAGAATTCCGTTGACTGCAGCAGCTCCAAGATGATTTCTCGGTTCTGGGAGAGGGGCTAAAGTTTCCCAACCTGCCGCTATATTATTTGCATTAATTACATAATGATCGCCGACATCGGTTACCCTATCGGGAAGTAATCCTCCGAAATAATGAATTTTCCCCCCACTAAATACAGCCCCTCCAGATCCTCTTGGCTGGGGTAAAGAAGGGCCAGTTGTCCAGGTATCGGTAACAGTATTGTAAATCTGCACAAGGTCGGTAGCTATTCCCGGATGATCTCCTCCGAAACCGGCCAATATCCATATTTCTTCCCCAACAGGAACAGCCCCCATGTGGGTGACGGGGTAAGGCATAGGAGCTCCCTTGGACCATGTATCTGTAACTGGATCATATATTTCAGTAATAGCTGTGACGTCAAGGTTTTCCACAAAACCTCCCAGAACATACAGTTTATTATTTATTTTGACACTTTGAGATTCTGTTTTACTTAAAGATGAAGGTTTAAGGGTATTCCAAGAACAACTCGTAGGGTCAAAAGTCAATTGTCCATCGCCAAATACTTCTAAAGCTGAAACCTTTGGTTGATTATATGAGGCACTAAATAGGATGTCCAGAGACCCGTCCGTCACCTTTGTGCTGAAAGTTTCTATCACCGCTGTCATAGGGTCTACTACTGCATTGATATCGTATTCCATCAATACATTTACCCCTTCAATAATTACATTAAACACCCTTCTTCCGGTTCCGCCCTGTCCGCCATTTATAGCGCCAAAGTAGGTTTCAGCAAAGTGTAAGTTGACAGAGTAGTCCCCGTTGCTAACAGGAATATTGTAGGTGAATGACTCCAGATTTCCAGTTGCCCTGCGTTCCGATTTATATAGGTCATCCTGAGTTGTACCATGAATCTCAGTAATGGAGCTTCGGATAAACTCAGCCCCTTTTCCTTCAAAATATTCATCAGCCATATAAAGTGTATCTCCATAAGCAATTGTAGGTCCGCCACTGTTAATTCTTACGACCGCGGATAGATTGTTTCCATCACCTGGGACACTTTCCTTTTCTAGAACCTCAAAATTCACAATTAATGTGGCTCCCGACAGGCTGCTACCATTATCTCCCAAATAAGCTGTAGCGCTAAGAGAATTTGGACCAATATCAGGAAGCCATGGGTCATAATCACTTTTGCTGTCTCCCCCAATCGCGTAAACCGGGAGGTTTTCTATTTTGTAATTTGAATTTCTTTGGTAACCGAAAACAACACTTTCTGTATCTTCGCTTACCTCAGCCCTTATATTAAGATTTGAAGTGCCTATTTCTTCCAAGTTAAATACATCGCCTTCCTCAATTATTGCAATGTCTTGGTCAGTGTCAGCATTCACTAAAATAAGTGCGTTTACACTCGGTCCTACCTGTGCAACGCTGTCCAAAATGGTGATAGTGCATTGATCAGAAACACTTCCATCGCTAAGACTTGTCACGGTAACAATAATTTCTCCTGGAGCATTAGCTGTCAATTCACCACTTAGATAATCGATGCTGACGTTATCACTTGCGGTGAAAGCTACTGTCTGATTGGTAGTGTTTGCAGGGAAAAACGCAACATCAAAATCAATGACATCCCCAACATACAATGCTTGCGTAGGACAATTGGTAATGTTTAGGGTTTCAATGATAATTTCTTCAGATTCCGATAGTAGGCTTCCCTGACCGAAAACTTCAATGGCTGATAATTTTGGTTGATCCGCAGATGCGGTAAAGGTTAAATCCAAAGACTGGTCAGTGACTGTGGTGGTGAAGGTTTTTACCAAAGCAGTCATTGGCGCTACCTCTGCACTTATATCAAAATCTGAAAGGATCAGTTCACCTTCAAGTTTTATATCAAATACCCTTTTTCCGCTGCCCGCTGGTCCTCCTCCAGAAGCTCCCCAGTAAATTTCTGCAAAATGAAGGTTGATTTCATATTCCCCATTTGTGACAGGAATTTTATAGGAAAATGACTGCTTGCTGGCATTGGTGCTGCGTTCTGACAGGTAAATTTCATCTTGGGTGGTACCAAATATATCAGCAATCTTGTTTTGTATATAGGGTTTTCCATTTCCTGAAAAATATTGGTCGGCTATAAAAAAAGACTCCCCAAAAGTGACTTCTGGTCCACCGCTATTGATTCGAACCACAGCCGGACGTTCTATTGCTTCTTCAATTACCTCAAAATTTACCGTCAGCGGTGGACCTGAAAGTTTTGTCCCATTATCTCCCAAATAAGCTGTAGCGTTAAGAGAATTTGGACCAATATCAGGAAGCCATGGATCATAATCACTTTTGCTGTCTCCCCCAATCGCGTAAACCGGAAGGTTTTCTATTTTGTAATATGAATTTCCTTGGTAACCGAAAACAACACTTTCGGTTCCTTCGCTTACCTCAGCCCTTATATTTAGATTTGAAGTGCCTATTTCTTTCAGGTTAAATACATCCCCTTCCTCAATTATTGCAATGTCTTGGTCCGTGTCTGCATTTACTAGTATTAATGCAGTAACATTGGGACCAGCAAAGTCAGTATCCTGAATGTCTCCAAAAGCTTTGTTCTGACCAGTGATAGTTATTCCACCAAAGCAGGTCAATAAAAATAAGACTGCTCTCAACATCTCTTTGCTACCCATGATTACGACTTTTTTATGATTGAGTTTAAATGAGTTCCCACAATCTTATGCATCAAGACAATTATAAAAAACGCCATGTCATTAACTGTCTCTTAAATTTCTAAACTAAAATTATGATTCTTCATAATTTACTAGTTTATAGAAAATTTCTTTTAGAGATTAGGACATGAAATATTTCACTTCAGCCTGACGGATTTGTGTTTATCTAATGGTATTTAAATAGCGGAGGTTTGTATTTCAAAATCCTGTATTTGAAATACGTTTATACAAACATATAAAGCGATATCTGGAATGTCAAATGTTTTAAATATTTATATTCCGAAGATATATGAAGTTTAACTTTTCCAAATTTGGACGAAGTCTTTCCCTGGTAAAGAGATATTATGATTGTGATTTAGAAGTTTCTTATTTAATCCATGATCTTTTCCTTTAGGGAAAAAATGAGCAACTAAATCGAATCGTGCCTAAAGTATTTCACCTTCCATTGTAACAAAAAAAAATATAGAGGCACAATGCCCGTGTGCAAGTTAGGCCAAACGGCCTAACTTGCACACAAACTGAAGTCATTAGTAATTTTATTTTTCAGTAGTTTTTAAGAATATATGCAGCTCTAATGATTAATTCCTTACCTGTCCATCGCCTCTAATCACCCACTTATAAGACGTCATTTCTTCCAGGCCCATCGGTCCCCGTGCGTGTAGTTTCTGGGTGCTAATGCCTATTTCGGCTCCTAGTCCAAACTGAGCACCATCGGTAAAGGCTGTAGAAGCATTGGCATATACCGCTGCAGCATCTACTGCTCTCAAAAAATGGTCAATTGTTTTTTCATTCTCTGCAATGATGGCTTCGCTATGTTTGCTACTGTATTTAGTAATGTGTTCCAAGGCTTCGGATATGTTTTCCACCACTTTTAAAGACATTGTCATGGAAAGAAATTCTGTACCAAAATGTTCTTCTTTGGCATGATGCAGTAGGTTTTCAGGATATTTTCCTTCCAATTCTTGATAGGCTTCTTCATCTGCATAGATAGTTACCTCTTTTTTAGCGAGTGGAGAAGTCAATTCCTCCAAATCACCCATTCTACTTTGATGTATCAATAGACAGTCCAGCGCATTGCAAACACTTACCCGTCTGGTTTTGGCATTAAGAATGATTTCAGTACCTTTTTCAAGGTTAGCAGATTTGTCAAAGTAAGTGTGTACTATACCTGCTCCAGTTTCTATAACTGGGACTTTGGAGTTTTCTCTTACGTAGTCAATAAGTCCTTGGCTTCCTCTTGGAATAATCATGTCTACAAACCCTACCGCTTGTAGTAAGGCTTTGGTTACCTCTCTTCCGGCTGGCAGAAGGCATACGATATCTGTAGAAACTTTGTTTTTTTTCAGTACTTTATGAATAACATCTAAAATGCAGGCATTGGAGGCATAGGCATCTGAACCTCCTTTAAGTACTAAAGCATTGCCAGTTTTAAGGCACAAGCTAAAAACATCAAAAGTTACATTGGGCCTGGATTCATATATGATGCCTATAACGCCAATAGGAACCCTTATTTTTTTCAGTTCTAATCCATTGACCAAGGTTCTTTCTGAAATAATATCTCCAAGTGGGGTATCAAGCTTAGCCACATTGATAAGGTCACTAGCGATTTCTTCCAACCTTTCCTCAGTCAATTTAAGGCGGTCGTATTTGGGGTCATTAGGATTCATTCGATCCAGGTCCTCTTGATTGGCATCGAGGATTTCTGGGGTGAATTTAATGGCTGCCATCGCCAAGTCATCTAGGATTTTGTTAATTTTATCTTCCGATAGTAGGGAGAGATCCCTGCTTGCTTCCAGTGTTTTTAAAAAGATGTTTTCCTGGTTGTCCATAACTACTGTTGTTTGTACCGATAGGTATCAGTTTAATTCAGAAATGTAAAGGTAATCATAATGTATCAATGGTTTCTGACCAGTAAGTCCAATTTTTTCGTTGGCAGTTTTGGCATTGTATTCCGCTTTACCTAGACCCAGCCTATTTCCTGACCGATCTACTATACGAATAATATCCCCTTTTAGGAATTCTCCTTTAATAGCTAAAATGCCGACTGGCAATAAACTGGTGATTTTATCCGAAACCAATGCATTTTGAGCCCCTTCATTGATGGTAACCTCACCTTTGGAATAGTTTTCACTATGGGCGATCCATTTTTTATGATTGTCTTTAGATTTTCCTGGTTCAAAGTAGGTGCATTTAAGCTCCTTATTGAAATAAGCGTTTAGTACATTGTCCTTTTTTCCATTGGCAATCAATACTTCAATGCCAAGATTGGCAGATTTTTTTGCCATGTTCATTTTTGTAAGCATTCCACCACGTCCGAAGGAGGATTTATGAGTGGATATATATTGGCTTAAATCAGGCATTTTTTGGCCTACAAATGTTATCAGCTCAGACGCTGGGTCAGCAGGGTGGCCTTTATAAATTCCATCAACATTGGTAAGCAGCAACAGACTATCAGCATCTATCATGGCTGCCACCAGACCGGCAAGTTCATCATTATCTGTAAACATCAATTCCGTTACAGCAACGGCATCATTTTCGTTAATCACAGGGACCACGTTGTTTTTTAACAAACCATCGAGGCAATTTTTCATGTTAAGGTAATGCGTCCTGTCTCGAAAATCCTCTTTTGTAACCATTAGTTGGGCAATGGGATGTCCATATTTTGAAAACAATTCCTTATAGCGTCGAATAAGTTCTATTTGCCCTATGGCTGCCCAAACCTGCTTTTTGGATATCGCATCGGTTTTTGGAGTCAGAGGTAAAGATTTTCTCCCAAATGCAACAGCGCCAGAGGTGACCAAAACCACTTTTACACCTTTTTCCAAAAGGAAGACCATTTGGTCCACTAGGCTTGCCATCCTGTTAAGGTCGGGATTACCATCCTCCATGGTTAGTACATTGGAACCGATCTTGATGACGATGGTATTGGTTTTAATCTTCATTGTCTGTATGAATTGTAGAATAGATGCAAAATTAGAAAGATTCATTAAATAGACTAGCCATCAAAATTCATTTATTGAAGTCAAACCTGGGTATTTAATGTGTATTAAGTAAAAAGGTAGGGCATCACGCCCTTTATAGCCTTGCAATGGCAAGGGAATCAGCACGTTCTAATTTTTTTTAAAGGGAAAGCGATGGTTGAATTGAAAACTAGTCCGATTGATTGATTTAAAAGTGATTTCAGCAGGTGATAGAATGTCGATTGCATATTTCGGGTTTAGGTATTTATTGATTACTTTGTACACTTTAAGGCATTTGTTTAAAGAAAAAACCATATCACTTTTGGGAGAGGTAATTATAGCATTTAGTAATTGGATTTGGGGTACTCCATTGTTACTTCTTTTGATGGGCGGTGGATTTTTCATGTTGATTTATTCTCGTCTTATTCCTTTCAGGGGCCTAAGACACGCAATGAAAGTAGTAGGGGGGAAATACGATGACCCAAATGCTACAGGGGACATTACTTCCTTGCAGGCCTTGTCCTCGGCGATAGCGGCCACTGTAGGATTAGGAAACATTAGTGGTGTTGCACTGGCCATAAGCACAGGCGGACCAGGAGCTATATTTTGGATGTGGATCTCTGCTTTTGTGGGCATGGCCACCAAGTTTTTCACTTGTACGCTTGCCATTATGTACAGAGGGAAAGATTCATCTGGCCACGTTCAGGGAGGGCCTATGTACGTTATAGAAGAGGGAATGGGTAAGAAATGGCGCTTTCTTTCTGTGATTTTTTGCGTTGCAGGGATTATGGGTTTATTGGCTATCTTCCAAGCAAATCAATTGACCGAGGTCTTAAGGGTAGTAATGCTTAAACCGCTTGGACTGGATTATGGACAACCTACGCGTTGGATAATTGGTATCACAATGATGTTTTTGGTGGCAATAGTCATTTTGGGAGGAATTCAAAGAATAGCAAAAGTGGCATCCAGACTTGTGCCTTTTATGGTAATCATGTATTTCGTGGGTGTTTTTGTTATCCTTTACAAAAACATGGGAGAAGTGCCAGAGATGTTGTGGTACATACTTGAAGATGCATTCACAGGCAAAGCTGTTTTAGGGGGTGCTGTAGGCCAAGTGATTATTACTGGAGCTAGAAGAGCAGCTTTTTCGAATGAGGCAGGAATTGGTACTGCCCCTATGGTGCATGGAGCTTCTAAAACGGATGAGCCTGTCAGAGAAGGTTTGATAGCCATGCTAGGGCCATTTATAGATACCATTGTCGTCTGTACCCTTACTGCCTTAGTAATCATGGTGACTGGGGTTTGGAAAACAGGAGAGCAAAATGGCGTTTTACTTACCCTGGCGGCATTTGAACAAGGATTACCTGGCATAGGTAAGTATATTTTGGTGGTAGCCGTGCTGGTCTTTGCTCTTTCTACCATGTTTACCTATTCCTATTATGGTCACAAATGCTTTAATTATCTTTTTGGAGCAGATAAAGCTAACTATTACAATTATTTCTACTTGATCACCATTGTTGCCGGTGCGGTCACTTCCTTAAGTGTAGTTATGAGTTTTGTGGATGGCATGTACGCAATCATGGCATTCCCAACGATGATTTCAGCCATCTACCTTTCGCCAAAAGTAGTAGCGGCAACACAGGATTATTTTCGGAGAATGAAAAGTATGGACAAAGAATGAATTGGTTAATAGCACCTAATGCATTTAAAGGTAGTCTGGAGGCGGATGATGCAGCTGACATCATTCAAAAGCTAATCCAAGAAAGAAACAAAGAAGATATTGTGACTACTGCACCCATAGCTGATGGAGGAGATGGCACATGTTATTTACTTAATCAGCAGCTAGGGCTAAAGAAGTTTTATGCTCGCGTAAGCGATCCTCTGGGAAGAGCAGTTGATGGTTTTTTTGGTTATGATCCTATCACTGAGACCGCATACTTGGATGTTTCCACTGTTTCAGGTATCAAATGGCTTACACCAAGTGAGCTAAACCCCTGGTTAAGTAGCTCTTTTGGAACAGGGGAGTTGATACTAGAAGCGATCGCTAAGGGAGCGAAAAACATTGTATTGGGCTTAGGAGGTAGCGCTACAATAGACATGGGCACAGGAATTTTATCAGCTATGGGGGTTATTTTTCTGGATGAAAATAACAAAGAATTGTCAACGCATAGCGCTAAATTCCTTCAAAAAATTAAGCACATACAAATTATTGAGAACATCCCATCGGTATCTTTTACTTGTCTTTGTGATGTGAGCAATCCATTTTTTGGAGATAAGGGAGCAATTCCAGTTTTTGGGCCTCAAAAGGGTTTGAAACCTGAGGACCATTCATTGTTTCTGGAGTCAGCAAAAGCTGTTTACCAACTTTTTGAAGATATCAGTGAAAATGACCTTCATGACCAGCCAAGTTTTGGTGCTGCTGGAGGCATTGCTTTGGGTTTAAGTGCGTTCTTTCCAACGAAGATGGCTCAAGGTGCGCAGTTCTTCTTTGAGAAAATTGGGATTGAAAAAATGATTGCCAAGGCTGACGTGATTGTTACGGGAGAAGGGAGGTATGACAGTCAGTCTGAAGATGGTAAGGGAAGTTATGAATTGCTTCAATTGGCCAAAAAGTATAACAAAAAAGTATGGCTGATCACCTCCGGAAATGAAGCTGATGAAGCAGGTTTTGATGAAGTAATTAAGTTGGCAAATCTGGATTTCAATCTTCCCAATATAAAAAATACTGCTGTAGATAATTTAACAATAGCATTTTTAGAAAAACTTGATAAAAAAGGGTTGTGAAATTTATTTTTTAGCTATAAAATAGTATAAAAAGGTTTATCTATTATTTGAACACCATATTTCATTTTATTAAATGGGGCATTCATTTTCGAAGGTTTTTCCAGTTGAAAATTATAAAAACTAATACTTTTTAAGTAGTATATTTGTACCACTCAGCAAGAGTTATTTTTAAAACTATTTTTAAGATGAAAAACAACAGCTTATTCCTGATCATAGGGATAGTGGCAACACTATTTTCCTGTGATCCAAATGATGACATGCCTGATCCAGGCGCAGAGGTTGGTTATCTTGGTATGACCCTTCCGGCAGGTTTTGATTTCTCAACTACCAAAACAATAGCGTTTAACCTGTCAGCTATAAGTCGAGACAAAAGCCCTATACCCTTTGTCGTTTACAAAATTTACGACAACAACCCTCTGAAAGAGGGTGAATTATTGCAGACTGTTCGCCTGAATGAAGAAGGCAGCGCGACCGTTTTGATTGATCTTCCCAGCTATCAAGAGGAGTTGTGGGTAAGCTCGAGTTATATTGGAGTAGAACCAGTGGCAATTGTGCAGGTGAATGGAAGCCAGGCCTCCTATAATTATGATGCCGCCAATCCGAGTGTTTTACCAGATTCGTTTTATGATATTGATGAGACAAATGCGAATGCCAGAATAGCAGCAACAAATGAAGACTTCCTAACATTGGGTTCGTGGAACAGTCAAGGAAAACCCTCCTACTTGTTGGAGCCTGATAAGGTTTCCAATGAATTACTCAAAAATATTAATACTAGCCTACCTGAGCAAAGGGATGTAAGAAAACACAATCCGGAAGCTTTAGACGACAAATATAAACGAGAGTTATTTGTCAGTGAGGATGCGGAAGTATGGGTAACCTATGTACATACTGGAGGAAGCTACCGTAATTCTATTGGTTATTATTATTATAAAGAAGGGGAAGCACCTAAATCCGCTTCTGAAATCCAGAATAAAACCATTATATTCCCCAATGCCCAGAACGGTGTTTTACGCTCTGGTGATAAAGTGAAGCTTAAAGGGCCTATGGATGGTGCTTTTGAAAAGGGAACTTATATTGGTTGGTTTCTAATTTCAAATGGATGGCAAAGTAATAGGGTGACTGTCGGAAACGGTGTTTTTTATGCGGATAAAAAGCTTAATACAGGAAATGCGATAATGTCACTTAGAGACCAAATGGTGTTTCTTTATGACGCCTCAGAAAAACTTTTGTTAATGGGTTGGGAAGATATTCGAAGAGATTTTGGGGCTTGCGATCATGACTTTAATGATGTGATATTTTATGCTTCTTGGAACCCTATAACAAGTGTGGAGGTCTCTGACTATGTGCCTATTGATACAGACGAAAAGGACAAAGACGCTGATGGGGTGTCAGATAATGAAGATGAATATCCAGATGATCCAGAAAGGGCATTTAACAACTACTCTCCAGGTGCCCATATTTACGGTACGCTATTATTTGAAGACCTTTGGCCAAGTTTTGGAGATTATGACATGAATGACTTGGTAATAGACTATAATGTAAATGAAATATCAAATAGTAAAAACCATATTAAGGAAATCCAAATAGTTACAGTAGTGCGTGCCACTGGAGCAGGTTACCGCAATGGATTTGGTATACAATTGCCTGTTAATTCAGATCAGGTGGCAAGTGTAGAAGGAACTAGGTTAAATACAGGGAAAATTAATACTTCCTCAAGTGGCGTAGAACTAGAACAAAACTTGGCCACAATTATCATAATGGATGATGTGAATGAAAAGTTACCCTTCTTGGCAAATGTTAATTCTGAAAATGCCCATCATGAAGAAGATACGGTGAAGGTAAATATCGTATTCAAAGAGGCGATAAGAAAAGCTGATTTGGGTGCCGCTCCTTATAATCCATTTATGATTATCAATCAACAAAGAGGTAGGGAAGTTCACCTTATGAACAAAAAACCGACAGATTTGGTAGATAAGGATTTGTTGATGACTGGTGATGATATCAGTTCCATGGGCAAAGATAAATATTACACAAGTTCCAAAGGATTTAACTGGGCGCTACATATTCCTACAAGTATACCCTATTCGCAGGAAAAAGTTGATTTCACTAAAGCCTACAGCAGATTTTCAGACTGGGCAAAATCTGGTGGAGTATCCTATTTAGATTGGTATTTGGATAAAGATGGTCAATTAAATTCAGAGGCTATTTATAAAAGATAAGCTAAATCATAAAAAGCCTTCTCTGATTTTGGGAAGGTTTTTTCTTGATTTTCTACCTATGAGATTGTGCAATTTTAGTGAGTAAATCCTTGAAAAATCAAAACCATAATTTTTTTACTCTTCCGAAATAGGTAGGTTTTGACATTTTAGGTAAGTGTTATTATTCAATGTAAAATTATAAAGTAGGATAGCAATTTTTTTAAGTTGCTGAACGGAGCAGTTGTGTAAAGTAATTCAATTTTCTACGAATTTGCTTTTAATTATTAATGTACAGTATCCTATAATCCAATAATTTCTTATGTTATATTTTGAATAATAGTCGTATCTATATTTTTTTTGTGATTTTTATTAATAATTCACTTAAAAAATGGTCATGATATTATTATAAATAGGATTAAAAAATCAATATAAAAAGATCGTTCTTTTGTATAAAAATTTGACTATAAAAGTTTATATTTCAGTATTGTTATTTTGACTTTTATTATGCTATCATCTATAAATTTTAATCTTTTGCTGCTTTTATTGGTGGTGGTGGGCATTGCACCTGTCTTGCTTATTTTATTTATAAAAAAGGATGAGCGTGGAAAGGTGTCGACTTATTTTTCTGCCCTAATGATTGCATGTTTTGTCTATTCTATTTCCAATGTATTAGAATTGACTATGACAACCATACCCTTAAAACTTTTGATGTATAAGGGCATGTACGTTGGTGCGGTTTCATTTGCACCTTTGGTGCTCTTATTTACATTGGTATATACTGAAAGGGAAAAATGGATTACTCAGGAAAGACTGTACCTGTTGTTTTTAGTGCCTGCCATAAATATCCTCTTGGTATGGACAAATGATTATCATACCTTTTTTTACAGCTCTTTTGAACTTTCAAAGAAAGGAGAAATATTGTTTTTGCTAACAGGTAAAGGATTTGGTTATTGGCTACACCAATCCTATACACTGCTTTTATTGTTTGTCAGTTTGTATCTATTGTTAAAAAGGATAAAGGAGGTTCCTCCATCTGACTCTAAACAAGTGTTTATGGTGATTCTGGGGCTTTGCTCACCTTTATTAGTTTATCTGTTTTACATAACAAGCAAGGGGCCTTTAGTGGTAGACTATATTACTTTCAGCTTCCTAGGTACTGGTTTGTTTTTTTATTTAGGTTTGACTCGATACAACCTATTTAAGATTGCGCCTATTGCCTATAGGACCTTGTTTGATAATATGCAGGAAGGGGTTTTGGTAACAGATACTTATGGTTCATTAATTACCTTGAATCTTGCTGCAGCCAATATGCTTGAGTTAAAAACAATAAACCAAAAAGTAGCATTAAAAGTCATAGAAAAAGGTTGGCCAGATATTCACGAGTTGATCATTAGTTCGGAAGACTATCGCATGATTGAATTTTCATGTGAGAAAGAAGATTATTTAAATTGGTATCTTGTTTCTAAGTCATCTATTAAAGGACACAATAGAAAAGTTGTTGGCAGCATAATTTTGCTAAGAGACATTACCCAAGAAAAGCTTTTTCAAATTGAAATTCAACAATCGAGAGAAGAGGCGGAAGAAGCTAATCGTGCTAAAAGTGAGTTTTTGGCCAATATGAGCCATGAGATAAGGACGCCGTTAAATGGTGTCATTGGTTTTACTGAGCTCCTTTCCAACACCCAATTGAATGACCAACAAAGTAAATATGCTACAACTGCTTTGAATTCGGCCAATGCATTGTTGGATTTAATAAATGACATTCTGGACCTGGCGAAAATTGAATCTGGAAAATCAGAAACCAATATTAAGCCTTTACACTTATATGAATTACTCGAGACTATCCTAGATGTTTTGAGTTTTCAGGCCCACAATAAAGGTTTAGAATTGCTACTTGATCTGGATCCAAGAATAGGAGATGTGATAGAATCAGATGAATTAAAAATTAAGCAAGTCCTGATTAATCTACTCAACAATGCGTTGAAATTCACTGAAAAAGGTCAAGTAATTTTAAAATTGGCCTTACTAAATACTGAAAATCAAGAGAAGACAGGTGAAATAAGTATTAGGTTTTCTGTTATAGACAGTGGTATTGGTATTCCAAAAGGGAAACAACAATTAATCTTCGATGCTTTTTCGCAAGCCGACTCCTCTACCACTAAGAAATTTGGTGGAACTGGTTTGGGGTTAACCATTTCAAATAAACTCCTTAAGTTATTGGACAGTTCTATCCAACTGAAGAGTGAAATAGGGGTAGGAAGCGATTTTTATTTTGACCTGAAAGTTAAAGCTCCGAATTTTAAAATTCACAATGAAAATCTCTCAGAACTTAATGAGGTATTGATAATTGATGGAAATGAAGTTTCTGGAAATGTTATTAAAACCTGTTGTGAACGTTTCAATATGAAGGTGCTGCATGTGGTTTCAATCACTGATGCCTTCTTTGTATTAGAAAGCAATCTTAATATAAGGCTCGTGATTTTAAATAATAGCTTGCTAGGGAAAAACAGTGTTTGGACCATGCAAAAGATGATGGTTATTGTTGAGGATAGGCCCAAAGAAGTTAATTTTATAGCTGCTCTAGGAAGTATAGAACAAGAAACAATAATAAAGTCTTATCGGTCTATTGGTTGTCAATCTTTTTTGTATAAGCCTGCTACACCAGCAAAATTGGAAAGACTGTTTAAAGGACTTTTGAAAGTCAGTACTGTGAAACAAGATTTTCCTAGAGGGCGAAATGTTCATTCAGTGCCTTTAAAGCCCAAGGATCCGTTTAAATTGTTAATAGCAGAAGACAATGCAGTAAACAGGATGTTGGTTAAAATATACATGGAAAAGCTGGATCCCAATGCGATAATTTTGGAAGCAGAAAATGGTGAAGAGGCTTTGCAACTGCTCAAGTCTTCAAGTAAGCCTGACTTGGTAATAACAGATATAAATATGCCTAAATTAGATGGCTATGAATTATTGAAAGCAATTAGATCTAAACCTAGTACCATACAGATTCCTGTCATAGGCTTTACTGCCAATGCCTTTCAAAGTGAAGAAGAAGCAATAAAAAATGCGGGGTTCAATGGATTCTTAACAAAACCAGTTGTTCAGGAGAAATTCAGAAAGGTAGTGATGAAATGGCTTAAAAATAGCAATTAACCTTCTCATAAATGATAAAAACCAAGAGGGCGATGATTGAATCAGGCCCTCTTGGTTTTGACTAATTGTCTTCTCCTCTAAGTTTTACTACTGCACCTTCCAGTTCTTCACTTATTCTTATCTGGCAAGCCAGTCGGCTTGTCGGAAAATATTCAGGCAATGATTCCAACTGATCTAATTCCACATCAGAAGCTTCTCCCAAGCTCTCTTTTCCTTCCAAAACCTCGATATGGCAGGTAGCACATAGTGCCATTCCACCACATGTAGCCAATACAGGATATTCTGATGCTTTTAATATTTCCATTAAACTTAAGCCCATATCATCAGGGGCTTCTATACTTTGGCGGTTGCCAGCGTGATCTTCTACAGTGAATGTAACCATTTTGCAAAAATACGATTAAAATGAATTTACACCATTAACAGTAGTGTATTTAAAGCTTAATTTTTGATCAGGGTACACAAACTTAAATGCAGAATGCATCATAATGGCAGCCTCATGGAACCCACAAAGGATTAATTTTAGTTTGCCTGGGTAAGTATTAATGTCACCAATAGCGAAAATTCGATCTACTCCAGTAGAATAATCTCTGGTATCGACTTCTATCGCATTTCTGTCGATCGTCAAGCCCCAATCCGCTATAGGTCCTAATTTCGGACTTAAGCCAAATAAAGGGATGAGGTAATCTGTTTCAATTGAAAACTGAGATTTACTTTTGTCCTCTAAATAAACCGTATCCAGGTGTCCATTTCCTCCTAATTTTTTAAGGTTGGCAGATAAAATAAGGTCTATTTTACCTTCATTGGCTAGGTTAAATACCTTTGAAGCAGAATCGGGAGCTCCTCTAAAGGTTTCGTTTCTGTGGACCAAAGTAACCTTCTCCGCTACATCAGATAGGTAAATGGCCCAATCTAAGGCGGAATCTCCACCTCCGGCTAAAATCACCTTTTTGTCCCTGAATTGCTCAGGGTTTTTTACCATATAAGTTACTCCTTTTCCTTCAAATTCAGTCAGGTTTTCCAATGCAGGCTTTCGAGGTTCGAAACAGCCTAATCCACCTGCAATTATCACTACCTGAGCATGTACCTGAGTCTTGTCACTCGTAGTAAGGACATAAGACCCATCAGTTTGTTTGCTAAGATGGTCAACACGTTCTCCTAAAGAAAATGTAGGCTTAAATGGCTTTATTTGCTCCATTAGATTGTCTACCAATTCCTGGGCTTTTACTTCAGGATATCCGGGAATATCATAAATGGGCTTCTGTGGATAGATCTCCGAAAGTTGTCCTCCTACTTGTGGCAAGGCGTCTATCAAATGGCAGCGCATTTTTAATAAACCTGCTTCAAAGACAGCAAATAAGCCAACTGGGCCTGCTCCAATAATGCAAATGTCAGTAGTAATCATCTTTTAGTCGATTTTATGTGTTAACCTCTTTAAAAGTCAATAGTTTGTACAAATATAATTAGTATAACAACTAATATTAAGTAACTGTTAGATTTATTCTGCTAGATTATTGTATATCGTGTTTAGAATTCGTTTGAATTCACCGAAATCTTTTTCATCTAGGTTCTCCCAAGCCTTTTGCCTGATTGATGCTATTTGGGGTCTTAGGTCTTTAACCTTGTCTTTTCCCTCTTGAGTAAGGTGCAACTGATAGCTCCTTCTGTCTTCGGGATGTTGAATCCTTTCTAAATAACCCTTTTTGCAAAGAATGTCAACAATTCTTGTCAAGGTTGGGTGATCCTTGAAAACCAAATGGGCCAACTCTGTCTGACTCAGTCTTTCGTTTTCATCTAAATTTTTCAAAACCAGCCATTGGTCCACCGTTATGTCAAATTCTTTTAATTTGAACTTTTGCTGTGCATATTGCTTGACCTTCCTTGCAGTTCGGTCTAGCATAAATGAATATTTGCTAAATTGCTCGTATGTCATGCCAATTATTAGTACGACAAATATAATTAATAATTTAAATACAATCCCAACAAACCCTACAAAAAAGATAGGATTTGTTGAATTAAGAATAATTTACTCCAGTTGACCGTGGTTTGGGTATTGATTTTGTTAATTTTAAATTCAACATAGAAAAATAACAACCAATAGTAACAACCATGAAAATCGACTTAAAAGGATACCAAGCAGTAGTAGGAGGAGCAACAAGTGGGCTAGGGCTTGCTATAGCCCAGCAATTGGCAGCATGTGGTGCCTCCGTAACACTACTTGCGAGAAATAAAGAGAAGCTTGAGGTTGCTAAAAAGTCTTTGGACGTAAGTGGTGGTCAACATCACCAATACTTAGAAGTTGACTTTGCAAATTTTGAATCTTTCAGGGCAGCCACTGATTTTTTTTTAAAGGTAAAAGAGTGGATATATTGGTTAACAATACAAATGGACCATCAACAGGTTCTGTCCTTCAAAAAGAAACTGAGGATTACCAACAAGCTTTTGACCTGCTTTTTAAAACCTACCACCACCTGAGCCATCTGCTTTTGGATGGGATGAAGGAAAGAGGGGTAGGGAGGATTCTCAATGTTTCCTCAGTTACAGTCAAAGAGCCTTTAGCCAATCTTATTTTGTCCAATACGATGCGAACTGCGGTTGTAAGTTGGGCCAAGTCTTTGTCCAAAGAGGTGGCTCAATTTGGGATTACAGTGAATACCGTACTTACTGGTTCCTTTGAAACCGAAAGAATCGAATCCTTGATTAAAAGCCAATCGCAAGAAACAGGTGAAGATTTTGAAGTTTTAATGAAACAGAAAAAACAAGCCATACCAGCAAAAAGGCTTGGCCAACCCGAAGAATACGGTTACCTAATGGCGTTTTTGGCCTCTCCTTTTGCCGGGTATATCAATGGAGCCAGTATTCCAATAGATGGTGGGGCGTTGAACTGCCTATAAGCTTTCTGCTTTCAAGAATTTGTTTACTTGGTTTTCTACAGGATTCAAGGACTGTAGGTAGGTGTATATAGCACCCAGGTCTTCTGTTGTCATGCCAGCATACATGTTCCAAGGCATAATGGTTTGCATTTCTCCAGCCTGAACCTTACTTAACTTATTCCTGTCTTCAAATTGCTTGAATCTTTGCAAAAACTGCTCTTTGCTCCAATTCCCAAGCCCTGTTTTATCTGGTGTAAGGTTGGGGCTTGTTAGGATATTTCCTCCTGGCATGTTAAATACCCTTCCACCTGCAAGATGTTCGCCAGTAAATGCTCCATTTTCAAATTGGGTGTGGCAGTCTACGCAGGCGGCTGCATTCACAAGGTATTTGCCATATGCGATAGCATCTGATACGGGAGGTTTGATTGAAAATTCAGCTTTTTGTGGGATTGTTCTCATGATTAAGCTAAAAGGGAAGTCAGCCTCAGATGCTGGCTGTTTTATTTCATTAGGTGTTAATGTTCGAATATAAGCGATTACTGAAAAAATGTCCTCCTTGTCCATTTTTCCATAGTTGGCATAGGGCATGATGGGAAAGATGGGGTTGCCATCTTTTTTGACACCGGTAGTGATTAACCTGAAGAGTTCTCCATCTGTATAGCTAAGTAAGTAGGTAGGAGTAATGTTTGGTGAAATAAATTTTCCAGGAAAACCTAATTCATGGTCAAATACTTCCCCTCCTGCACCTAGGGTTCCGGGAATTGGAGGCCCACTAAATACGCTAAAATCCCTTTTGGAGTGGCAATCAATACAAAGCATTACGTGATTAGCTAGGTATTTACCCCGAACAATTGTTTCGGATGTGCTGGATATCTTCATGTTCTCAGGTGGATTGCCTACATTGGGCAATATCATCTGTAGATACACCAAAGAACCAATTATTAAGATTAGGAGGAATGAAAAAATAAAGAGGCCAAACTTTAAATAGCGATTCATACCTGAAGAAATTTAGGGTGGGGAATTTTAAATTGACATTGTATTTTAGTTTTAGAATAATAACCTGTAGTTATTTGGTTATCAATATAATAAAATTTATTTGTATTGAAATTCGAAATATAAAAAATACTTTTTGAGCAGTTTAATTTTTCAAAAATCTAATCATTTCTGATATCCTTGAAAATGTGAAATAATTTTGCTCGCTAAAAATAATTATCTCAAATGGATTTTGTGAGACTACTATTTTATCAGGCATTGGTATTTCAATGTTTTTTCTTAGTGCATTCTTGACCCAGTAAGTCAAATGTTCTGGCCCTGATATTTCAGGTAAAGTGCTTGGAGTTTTCAACCTTATTTTCCCATTTCCTGAATCGATTTCCCATTTTTCACCGGGCAATAATTTTTGAAGATGACCCTCAAGCATTAAATCCTCAGGGCTTCCAGCAACAAGTGGTTCTTTGGTGGCCATAATCCAAAGCTGATCGGCAGTTTCCATGGCTACTTCGAGGTCATGAGTAACGACAAGAATGGCTTTTCCCGCTTCCTTCGCTAATTTTTTTAGCAGATACATGATATCAAAACGATTGGTAAGGTCCAGGTGAGCAGTAGGTTCGTCCAAAACCATAATGTTACTGTCTTGGGCCAAGGCTCGTGCAATCATGGCAGTTTGTCGTTGCCCATCACTTAGCTGAGACAGTCTCTTTTCTGCAATGTCACCCAGATGCGTTAATTCCAATACTTGATTTACAAAGGCATTGTCGGCAGCGCTTAAATGTCCCCAGAGTCCAGTGTGAGGGCTACGGCCTAAGGCTACCAATTCCCGAACAGTCATTAAGCCTGAACGGATTTTCTCTGTCAAAACTACGGCGATATTTTGAGCACGTACTAAATCACTCATTTGGCTAGCACTTGTTTCACCAAACCAGATTTCCCCATTGATTGGCAAATTTTGGCTCATTATGGCTTTTAATAAGGTAGATTTCCCTACACCATTTGGACCCATTAGGCAAGTCAATTCACCATGGAATAATTCGAATGAGATGCCTGAGGCAATGGGGTTGATTTGCTTCCCAAGTGCATATCCAAGCACCAAGTCTTTGGCATGAATGCAGGGCTTTGCTTTTCTAGGACTGCTTTTATTTGGTTTCATTTCCTTAAAAATTAAAATGCCTCACTAAAATTTCTTCTCATAATTAACCAGATAATGAGGGGCGCCCCAAATGCGGTAGTGACTGCATTTATCGGAAGGCTGGAAGCATGGCCGGGCATCTGACTTAAGGTGTCGCAGGCCAACAAAACCAATATCCCTAAGATGGCGGTTGCAGGAAATAATATTCTGTGATCATTTGTCTTAAATAGTAATCTGGCCAAGTGGGGAACAGCAATACCTATAAATGCAATGGGGCCACAGAAAGCAGTTATACCCCCTGTCAATATACCGGTGCTTACTATCATAATCCACCTCAATTTTTGGAAATTTATACCCATGCTCTTGGCATAAGCTTCTCCTAAAAGCATGGCATTGTACGATTTTACTGAAAATACGACCATCGTTACGCCTATGAGTATGGCTCCGGACAATAGCCCCAATTCGCTCCATCCAGTATTGCCAAGGTTTCCCATAGACCATAGGGTAAATAGCTTTAATTCTTCAGCAGCGCTGAAGAAAGACAATAGGGTCACAATAGCGGAAGCAGCACTGCCAAACATAAGTCCTACGATCAATAAAGTCATGCTGTCCTTGACTTTCCAAGCCGCCAAACCCATCAAAACCAAAACACCAATGGCTCCTGCACTGGAAGCAAGGATTACCGACCAATAGCTTGTGCCTGCAAACAGTTGCCAGCCAAATGCTGTTCCGGCCATGACCAATAATGCGACTCCCAAGCCTGCTCCCGAGCTGATGCCGAGCACAAAAGGTCCCGCCAGTGGGTTCCTGAAAAATGTCTGCATCTGTAAACCGCTGACAGAAAGAGCAATTCCCGCTAAGATTGCGGTCATAGATTTTGGGATTCGATAATCCATCACGATTATTTCCCAACTCTCTCTTGGAAAAGGGACACCCGCCAAGCGCTTTAGTAATGCCTCTATAGGAATTGAGATGGATCCAAGGCTGATGTTTAGTAGCCATAAAATCACCACTAAAATCAGAGCACATGTGAATTTGAAACGGTGACTCATTGATTTAATCTTCTAATCTCTCAAAATACCTGAATTTGTGCTCACTGGCTTTTTCTGGGTGTAGGATCTTAATCATGTCCAGCAATACAAGGTCGGGCCGCAGGTAACCCTCCTCAAAATACCTCAATCCGCCAGTGGCCCCCATTCCTAAAGTATAGGTATAAATTTGTTTTTCTTTATGTGCCTTAAAAACTCCATATTTTGAATTTTGCTCCACCATGCTTCCCAAGGAGGTATGATTGGCGGCTCCTATCCAATAATCTGCTTCACTGGCATGGTTTAATACAAATTCATAATTCAAGGTTAAACTTCCTGTATCCCCTTCCTTATCAAACAGGTAATGACCACCAGCATCAGCAATGATTTTTGCTGCCCAGCTTTCTTTCCCTGGAGCATACCAGATATCCTTGTACAAGGTTCCAGACAGTACACTAGGCTTTTTATTTTCAGGGACTTTAGCCATTAGCTCTCTAGAGGCATTGTAATTGGTTACAATTTTTGAATAAACTTCTGTAGCTTCTTTTTCTTTTCCCAGTAAAACTCCTGTTACCTTAATCCATTCGGCTCTGCCAAGAGGATGTTCCTCCAGAAATTCCTGATTAATGATCACAGGAATGTTTGCTGAAGCTAATCTATCCGCCAATTTGAAAGGTTCGCCAAATCCCGATATCATGACCCAGTCAGGTTCGAGATCAATTATTTTTTCAAAGTTCGTTACCGGGCCTTTTCCCAAATCGATGATTTTATCCTCATCGATTCTTCGCCTTACTGATTCGCTGCTTATTAAGTCAAGGTCAGGGAAGGCCATGAGGTGGTCTTCGGCCTGCAGGTAATCTAAGTGGGCGACCTGAGGAGTGGCAGACAATATTACCTTATGGCTACCTATTGGGATTTTACCGTCTAGTGATAAATCAGGCATTAACACTTCTTCTACTGGGTCAGATATCAGAAATCGCTGTGTTTTATTTGGAGATTGAATAATTTCAAGTATAAAAAAATTATTACCTCGATAGAGAGCAAAGCCTTTTGCGTACATTAAAGGGATTTCTTCCAGGGCGTCCAAAGTGCCTTTCTGACTGGTTTGCTGGCAGGCCGGAAGAAATAATAATAGAAAAATAGACAGACGAATAAGAGCCATTTTTTAGTAAAAAGGAATAAACAGGATTTGATTTTCAACCCAAAGTAAACCATTGCAGCCTCCATTTCCAACAGCTTAATTTTTTCAAAAGTTTTTTGAATAAAGTTTTTACCGTAAGTTTGTGCCGATTTATGGTTCCCGATCCTTAACCAGGCGCTCGGGAATAATAGGGAATCCGGTGTAAAACCGGAACTGTCCCCGCAACTGTAACCCAATCTTTATAGCAATAAAGAAAATGGAAATCCATCCTTTGCCATTGTCCCAATTGGGATGAGAAGGCGGATTTACCTTGGGAAGTCAGGAGACCTGCCATTAAAATCTTATCATTCATGGCTTTCGGGAGAAGGGCTGAGAAAGAAGTGTTAGCTGTTTTTCAGTATTTTCATTTATTGAATATTGATGCTCGATTGAGACGCCTGTAAAAGGATGTCTTGAAGGCGTATTCACAGGTTTTCATTTCATTCTCTTCTTACTCCAAAAAAGTTTGTAAACGTGGATACCTAATCAACAGAAAGAGGATGTCATTAATTGCTTGTTTGGTTTTTTTTGTAACGGGTTGGCAGGGCGAACCTAATTCTTCAAGGGTTTTTCGACAAGACACTCTGGAGCTTTCTCAAGTGGAAGTTCATGCGGCTGCATTAAGGAAATATGCTTTTGGACAATGGGTGAGAACGCTCGATGCAGACAGGTTAGGCCAATTGTCCGGATATTCATTGGGGGAGGTGTTGCAGCAAGAGACTGGTTTGTTTTTAAGACAGTACGGATCGGGCATGTTAGCTTCCCTGAGCATGCGTGGCACTTCAGCCGGACACAATGCCTTGTTTTGGAATGGAGTGCCGGTGAACAGCCCTTCATTGGGGCAGGCGGATTATTCTATTTTCCCATTGGGGGGATTTGATGCTGTAAATATTCATTATGGAAGTTCAGGGGCATTGTATGGTACTGATGCGATTGGTGGAGCGGTTCATTTGTCTTCTGATTTGCAGTTCAATACCGACAATGAATTGAAAATTGGGACACTTCTCGGGAGTTTTGGTCGCTGGCACCAGCAGGTAAGTTACCGTCAGGGAGGAGAGAAATTTGCTTTTCGGACCAACGTGTATAGAAATTATACAGCAAATAATTTCAACTATAAGGATTGGGCAAGTCCAGGTACACCCGAAAAACGCCAAGAACATGCCAAGGTTTCACAAATTGGCTTGGTGCAGGATTTTGCCTTCAAGATCAGCACGAAACAGTCCTTAAAAGCGAACCTATGGGTCAATTCAAATGACAGGCAAATACAACCCTTATTAGGCTCAGCTGTAAGCGATGTGCAAGAAGACCGGAGTGTTAGGTCGGTGATAGATTATGCGTTTATAGGCGAAAAGTTTACATGGACCGCGAAAACCGGGATATCCAGTGATGTAATGGTTTTTAATACGGATAGAAATGAAACACGCTTGTTTTTGCTAGGTACTGCTGTGGATTACTCTTTCTCTCAAAAATGGCAGACCCTTGCTGGGATCCGCTATTCACATATCAAAGGGCAGCTGGCCACCTACGAAAGTAAAGAGCAGCGGTTAGAATTGTACCAAGCCACCAATTTCAAACCAAGCCAAAATCTGGGGATTTCCATGCAACTCAGGCAGCTGATTCATGAAGGAGAGGCAGCACCATTTACACCTTCATTAGGCGTAGAATGGACTTTTTTTAATTCCAAGCTGTGGAATTGGCATTTAATAAGCAACCTGTCAAGAAGCTTTAAAATCCCCACTTTAAACGATCGATTCTGGGTTCCGGGTGGCAATCCAAATTTGTCCCCAGAAAAAAGTCTCAGTAAAGAAATTGGACTTACCAGTGAGGCCCATGTATCCGCATTTAGTGTAGAAAACAGGCTTACCTATTTTCATATGGACGTAGATGATTGGATTTTATGGTTGCCATCGAGTACCTATTGGCAGGCTGAGAATGTTCGCTCTGTAGTCAATCAAGGATTGGAATATTTTTTCAAAGGAGTTTATAAACAAGGCAGCAATTACTGGGGAGTGAATGTGGACTACTCCTTAAATAGCGCAGTCAATCAATCCGGCGATCAAGGAAATTCGCTCAGTAAGGGGAAACAACTTCCCTATGTTCCAAAGCATAAGGTACGTATGCAAGGAAGTTTTCAGAAGGGTCCCTACAAATTCTATTTACAGCAGCAATGGACCAGTGAAAGGTATGTCACCACGGATAACCAAACCCTTTTGGATCCTTACAGCCTGTGGGATACAGGGCTGACTTATGCCTTTAAGTGGAAAGGAAAGCTAAAAGGTAATCTGGGATTCCATACAAATAATATATTCAATGTGGATTATCAAGTGGTTCGCCTGAGATCCATGCCGGGAAGAAATTTTCAATTTAATTTAAATGTAGTGTTATGAGAAAAATGCAGTTAGCCTGTAAGTTGTTTTTGTTTGCCCTTTTGGTGTCCTGTGGAACGGATCCCGTTGAAGTTCCTCAGGGGGCCTATGAGAATGGTGTGCTGATCATCAATGAAGGCGCTTTTGGTGCCAATGATGGTGAAGTTCACCATTTTGATAAGAGTACCTCTGAGGTAGAAACCAATGTTTTTGAAAATGTCAATAATAGGCCTTTTGCAGGTTTACTTCAGGATTTGATCAGCTATGAAGACTATACGTATTTGGTAGCCAATACAGGTAAATTGGAAGTGGTGCAATCCGCTGACTTCATTTCTGTAGGTGCAGTCAGCAATGACCTGGTCAATAGCCGGAGCATGGTCAGAGCTGATGGTAAATTGTACATTAGCGATTGGGGGCCGTATGACGCTTCTTGGAGCAATACCGAATCTTTTGTAGCTGTAATTGAAGATATAACAGGAGGGGATGTTGCTTACAAGATACCTACTCCATCTAGACCAGAAGGACTGGCATTTATTGGTGATAGAATATTGGTAGCCTGTCAACTGGGATCTATCGCTGTGATAGAAGTTGGAGATGATGAAGTGGAGAAAACAATTGCTGTAGAAGGAAGCCCGTTTTTCTTTTTTGAGTACCAAGCAAGCCATTACCTCTATGCCAATGACAGTGAGAAAATTTACCTGCATAAGCTAAACTCAGCTACTTTTGAAGTTGTGGAGACCTATGAATTTCCTGTGAGTAATAGCATTTACAATGGTAATTTCACGGTTAGTGACAGTGGGGAATTGTATGTCATTAGCAACCAAGCTACAGAGGATGTGGTAGTGAAACTTTCCTTAAATTCAGGTTCAGTTGTAGATGAGAATTTTTATTCCGGTAGTAATTTCTATGGTTTGGGATTTGATGATGAGACACAAACATTGTACATAGGAGAGCACAATGGCTGGCAAGGAAATGGCACAGTGATGCGTATCAATGCTCAGGGAGAACTTATTGATGATGTAGTAGTTGGCAGAGGGCCAAGTGGTTTTTATTTCCCTTAAGTACTCTTAGAATACAAAAGTTTAGCAGTGAAAGCTAAGTTAACCTATCTACTATAATATTTAGCGAAACCACTTAATCATTAGATTAAATAGTGGTTTCGCTATTTTTTTTAAGCTTGTTGATGGTGAGAAGCTGTTCAGCCCCATCGGGTAAGCGGAACCTCATCCCGGCGGCTGAGCGGAGCCGAAGCCATAGGGTAACGTACTCGAAATACTTACTCCTTTGGCTCCGGTCAGGAACCGGTTACCGAGTAGGCTTTCTGAAAAATAGCTAATCTATTGGATTATAGTATTTTGAACATTAGAATCCCCCTGCCCCCTTGTCAAGGTGGAGTTAGTGGAAGATGAGTTTCATGATGAATTGGTAGAGTTGAACCGGGCTGCCTTAAATCAAAATCAATAACGTGGTCCCCAATTCTGAAAAAACAAAATCCCCCTTCAAAAAAGGGGGAGAAAGGGGGATTTCTAACGTAATTCTTAAAATAAACCGATAAATGAGTAGGTGACATAATACCTACTCATTCGGCTCCGTTCCGGAACGGGTTGGGGGAGCCAGAAGGTTGTTGAACAAGTAAGAAATTGCCTAAAACGAATACCCAATCCTATAAACTAGATTGTTGAAGGTGACTTTGTCTTCTTCAAAGTAGTTCCAGTCCTCAGGTCGCATTCGGTTTGGGGATAATCTGGAGGGATTGCCATTGTAAAAATAACTGATTTGCCTTTTTAAAGAAAAACTTAGGGTCCAGAAATTGGACCTTTTGTTTTGGAATCTTAAACCTATAGTTCCTTGCGCCATCATTCCCCCTTTGCGCCAATTGTGTTGGTCCCATTCATTGATTTCCAAACGTTCAAAGATGGCAGAACCATAACCTAGTTCCCCACCTCCATATACCTGCCATTTATTTTGAGGATTTAATACTACCCTCCAACCTAGAGCCAATGGAAGGACAGAATAATTCCCATATTGATCCAAGCCTGTCACAAAACCTACTGCATGTCGACGGTTGAGTTGAACACCATTAAAAGTTTGAAAGGTGAAATTTGTCCGTGAACCAAAATTATCTCTACCAGTAAGTACTCCAATTTCTGAATGGCTTACAAAAGGTAAATCCTGCCCCATGCTAATTAGGGGGCAGGAGAAAATGAATGCGGTTAGGAAAAATAAATACAAATTTTTCATTTATCCATTGGAAACATTAATACAGCTTAGTTCTTTAAGTTTCTCCGGGTCAGAATAGTCAAATTGGCAAACTCCATCAGGACCGATCACTATTAATGATTTGGGGCCTGGAATTATGTCAAGAAATACATGGTTTTTCAGATGTTCAATTTGATTGTTACTGATTTCCATGACATTTGAAACATTAAAACTCTTTAATCCCTTATCTCCTTCTGCCAGATACAAATAATCTCCAGAAAGTCCCAAGCCATGTGGATTGTCCATGGGATAGGTTTTTAATAAGGTAGGTCGATTTAGGTCTTTTATGTCCAAAACATGCAACTCATTGGCTCCATTACGGCAAAGGGCCGCACTTCTCAAAGTCACGAAAGCATAATCATCATTGACTACCACAGGATCGCAAGAGGTTATGTGTGAATAGACAGCCATTTCCCTCGGTGCTGCAGGATTGCTTGCATCATAAATGTGCATGCCCGACATGGAGCCTATAAAAAGGTTACCTTTAAAAGGAAAGATTGTTTCTATCCCCCAACCCAGGCTTATATCGCTAAGGTATTTCGGATCCATGGGGTTTTCTACATTGAAAATCCTCATGTTATTGTTGTCCACTGTATAGAGGTGTCCACCTAAAAGAGTAAACCTTGCCATTGACCCACCTTGGCCATAGCTCTGCCCTCCATCAGATTTGGAGTAAGCCGCAGATTCGAGCGTCATCATGTCGGATCTAAAAGTAGGCCTTCCCCAGCTGTTCCAGCGCATATTGGACTCGGTGGAGGTAATGACGGTATCTTTATAGGTCATTATTGTGCCCGTTTCCTCATTGGAGTAGATATTAGGGAAAACGTCTTTTTCTCTTTTTACCAGTTGAATGTTTTCAGGATTCGAAATATCAAAGGCCAATAAGTCAATATAATTGTCGGCATACAAGATGCTTTCATTGATCGCCATGTCACCAGTTCCTGGGATATTGATGAAATTTAGGTTCTGGGGGTTAGCAGGGTCAGCATTGTTCAATAAATGTATGCCTTTCCCGGGTTCGGATATAAATAGGTAATCCCCATAGATGTAAATTTTCCCAGGTTGATCCAACGGTATTCCAGGTTCGATAATAATATCAGCTTCTCTGAAAGAATTTACTTCTATAAATACAGGTACCTGCGTTTGATAGGTATAAGTTGTTTCTATTTGGTCTTCACAGGAGGGAAGCACCAATACCAGCATTAAGGAGAGCATGAACTGCATTCCAATCGCAAATTGAGGGTGTAATTTTCTTTTCATGACTTAATGGGAGAAGGGTAAATAGGTAAAAATGGAATCGTTTGTATTACTTTTCTCAACCAAGACGCAATTAATTGTTGTAATGCTACAAAATTTTGAAAATAAATTAAAAAAAATTCTTGCAGGTACTTAGCTTCTTTAAACCAAATTATGTAATAGGATTTGTACAGGCTGTACCATGTTTACAGGAGGTGTTGTAATCGCAAGATTATCAAGCTGTTTGGATATTTTAGCATAGCACCACTATGGTGAAATTGAAAACCACATCGAAGTGGCTGATTTTATCTGTCTCGGCGGATCAGCATGTAATAGCGTATCTATTGCATATTTCAGGTTTAACTATCTAGTTTTTCCTCCATATTTCTTTCAAAACCTTCTAAAAAGCCTAAGTATTTTTTAACAATGTTTTCAGAAAGTGATCCCAAATAATCACCTGGATAGAGGGGATTGTATTTGATTCTGTGGATGATCATGTCCAGCCAGCCCTGTCCATCATCAATCAGGTCAGCGTGAAAAGCTTCCACAGTAATGTCTCTAGAGCCCGAAAATGGTGCCTTGCCTTGTGTTTTAAAATAAGAGGCTATGGTTTCTAAAGCGGCATCATGTGACTTTTCAAAACTCGTTATCATTTTTGAGCGTACAGCATCGTTCATCCCATGACTATTACCTTCATGAATCAAATCCCTCAATTCATTCAGTTGGTTGATGAAATCAGTAAAACAATGCTCGCATTCCAATACCGTTTTTTTCATGGCTATAAGGGTTTAGTTCATTACTAATTTATCAATTAAGGACTAGAATTCTAATATAATGCTGAAAAATTATTTTTTAATCCTGTCAGGATTTTCAGTTAAAAAAGATTTCCAGCCACCACTTCTTCCTTTGGTCTGAATCCTGCCATCGTGAAAATGATGACAAAGCGCAACAGCCAAGGCATCAGTTGCATCAAGTAATTTTGGAATCTCATCAAAGTTCAATAAGGACTTGAGCATTTCAGCCACCTGCTCTTTAGAAGCATTTCCATTTCCGGTCACCGACTGTTTCACTTTTTTTGGAGAATATTCAGTGATGGATACTTCCTTTGCTAGGGCTGCTGCCATGGCCACACCTTGTGCACGACCTAGTTTGAGCATGGACTGTACATTTTGCCCAAAAAAAGGCGCTTCCAGCGCCATGGAATCGGGCCCATGAGTTTCTATAATATAAGTGATCTTTTCAAAAATCTTTTTAAGTTTCATCGCATGGTCGCTGTATTTTTTTAGGTGAATGACGCCAAATTCGATTATGCTGTATTTACTCCCCTTTACTAAAATTAAACCATAACCCATCACGGATGTTCCCGGGTCAATGCCTAAAATGATTTTTTCCTTAATCGGATTTTTTACAATTTTACTCATCGGTGCAATTTACCACAAATCCTCAAATGCCCATTAAATGCTTGTCCTAGGAATGCTCTATTTTTTATTTGTCTTGGCTTATTTTTTGGCTTTAGGGCATTTTGTTAGCATTTGGGATAGCAAGATTAAGGAGCAATGGCATCAGTTAGAAACTAGCCAAAATACCCTAAGTACCTGTACTTTAATGGTCCCGTTCAGAAATGAGGATGATAATTTAGGATTATTGCTTCCCGACCTTTCTGAAAACCTACCTTCGTCGGCAAATGTTTGCTTTATTGATGATCACAGTGAGGATAATGGCGCTGAGCGGGTGAAACAGTTTATTGAAAATCACAACCTGGTAAACTGGCAAATAATCAACAATCAGGGAATTGGTAAGAAAGCGGCACTAAATACAGGGATCCAAGCCAGCAAATCAGAAATAATTGTCACTACAGATGCAGATGTTAGGATCAATAAAGGTTGGTTGGAACATTTGATTTCCCCATTTATGGATCCTGCCATTCGATTGGTTGCTGCTCCTGTTATGACTAGCGCTGGCAATGGCGTTTTTAGTGATTTCCAGCAAATAGAATGGGCCAGTCTTATATTAATGACCCAAGTTTCATTCGCAAAAGGCAAACCATTGATGTGCAGTGGGGCCAATTTAGCCTTTCGAAAAAAAGCCTTTTTAGAAGTAGAAGGATATGAAGGGAATACCCACATTCCCTCGGGGGATGACGAATTTCTGCTCAAGAAGATGTGGGTTAAATTTGGAGCATCCGCCTTAGATTATCTCGTATCCCCTCTTTCTTTAGTGAAAACACATGCCTTGAAAAGCCCATTGGATTGGATTCGACAACGTTCGAGGTGGGCCAGTAAGTGGAATGCCCACAAAGGGAGTTGGCATTGGCTTTCAGCGGCAGGACTTGCTGTTTTCAGCACCTTTCTATTGGCAAGCATTCCCTTGGCTTTTTATTCCTGGGAATATACCCTCGCCATTTTGCTCTTTTGGACCCTGAGGGTGATATTTGAAAAAAAAGTCTTGGGAAAAATATTGAATCTTTTCGGATTAAAATTTTCTTTTCTAAGTTGGTTTTTAACTGGCTGGATCTATCCTTTACTCGTCCTATGCGCCCTTCCTTTTGCGATTTTTGGAAATTATACCTGGAAAGGAAGGAAAAGCTAATGAATCCCTTAATTTTGTAATTAGACTTAACAATGAGGCAACAATGACAAATGATGAATTTGACCTTTTGGATGAATTGTATTTCCTTCAATCCTATCAATACCTGAAATCCAGCTTGGAATGGGAAGACAACAAGTTGCTGTTGAATTTAACGCAATTGCTGGAGAAAGGGTGGATAAGATGTTATGCAGCACCGGAGAATGAGATTTTTGACGCGCTGCCTTTGACGGAGAAAGGGATGAACTACTACTACCTGGCTACCAAAGAGGGTCTGCTCACCCACAATACCCTATAAAATGACTGCAGAGACAATTAAGTACCAGAGAAAAGAACTGGAATTAAAGGCATTGCTGGAAATAACACAAGCCATCAACGAGAACAAAGATGAGAATGTACTTTTAAATATTTTTAAGTTTACCTGTCTGATTCATTTGAATATTAAATCGCTGGTACTTTATGTTTATAACCAGCAAGAGCAATTTTTCCTAAGGCGAATTTCTCATCAGGTAAAGGAAAAATTACCAGAGAAAATTCAGAAAGCTGATGTTCAGGAAAACAAAGAATTGGGCAAATTGAGCCTATCTCTTTCTGAAGAGTATTCCTTCACAGAGGTAAATATTTATGTGCCCGTTTATCACAAAGATAAAATGCTTGCCATTCTCTTTATGAGCACTAAAGATGGGGATGCTGGATTGGATTTGGACTTTACCCAAGCATTGACCAATATTTTGGTGGTGGCACTTGAGAACAAGCGTTTTGCCAGAAAGCAATTGGAGCAAGAAAGCTTTCGAAAAGAAATGGAGATTGCCAGTAATGTACAACGCATGTTGTTTCCAGCGACACTTCCTGACCATGCAAAGCTTAGGGCACAAGTGACCTATATTCCACATAGTTCTGTAGGAGGGGATTACTACGACTTGATTGAAAGGTCTGAAGATGATGTCTATTTCTGTGTAGGAGATGTTTCAGGGAAAGGTATGCCGGCATCGCTGTTGATGTCCAATTTTCAAGCAGCTTTACGAACCCTTCTCCGAAGCGGTACCGATTTGAAAACGATTATGGAGCAATTGAATTTTTCCACTTTTGATACCACAAAAGGAGAAAGGTTTATTACCTTTTTTCTTGGACACTATTCCTATAGCAAAAAGAAGCTAAGCTATGTCAATGCAGGGCATAATCCTCCCGTATTATGCACCAGCCCTAGCAATACTCCTGAGTTGCTGGAGGCAGGAACCACCATTTTGGGTGCTTTTGAAACATTGCCTTTTATGGAACAGGGCGAAAGAAATAATTTAGATCATTTTACGCTTCATCTTTATACAGATGGATTAACGGAAGCGCTGAATCCAAATGAAGAGGAATTTGGTGAGGAAAGGTTTTTAGGCTATATCGAGGCACATCCATCCTTTGATCCTAAGCGTTTTCATGAAGGTTTTCTCAGCGATTTGGCAAAGTTTTCGGATGGAATTCCTGTTAGAGATGACATTACGCTGCTCAGCCTTCAATTCAATTGATATGTTATTTTATAAAGTCCCAGGTATCATCCAAAACCTTTTTGGTTCTTTTACCTGGCACAAAGACCGCGAGCATAAAACAGTTTACCTGACCTTTGACGATGGTCCGGTACCTTCAGTATCTGACTATGTGTTGAGGCTTCTGGAGGATTATAATATGAAGGCCACATTTTTTATGGTGGGGGACAATGTGTCTAAAAATTCCAATTTAGCGAATGAGATTGCTCAGAGAGGTCATGGCATAGGTAATCATACCCACCATCACCTAAACGCAGGTAAAACGCCACTTACAGTGTACCTCGAAGATATAGAACAATGCCGAAAGACGATTTTGGAGAAGACGGGTGTTGAAACCAAAACTTTCCGCCCTCCTTATGGAAAAATTAACAGGCGATATTCCCGATATTTGTTGAAGGAGTATGAGATTGTCCTTTGGGAACTGATCTCCTGGGATTTTAAAAAGGAGTTGAATTCTAGTGTAGCACTTGGGAAAATCATGAAATACACGGAAAACGGATCGATAGTGCTGTTTCATGACCAGCAAAAATCGAAAAAGAATCTTCAGGAAATTTTGCCTAAATACTTGGATTATTTGTCTAGCCAGGGTTTTCAAACAGGATTGTTGTAAGCTATGGTAGGTCAAGTAGCACTATTTATCGTGATTTTAGTTTCCCTGCTGTACGCTACCTTGTCTTTTCTAATTCGCTTCAAATTTAAAGATTATAACAGTAATTTGCAGGATTTGGCTTTGGTTTCAGTTTTACTACCATGCCGCAATGAAGCCAATAACCTTCCTGATTGCCTCAATGCACTTGAAAATTTGGATTATCCATCAGAAAAAATCAGGTTTTTAGTAGCTGATGACCATAGTGAAGATGAAACTGCTGGTATTTTACATCAATGGACTTCCAGAGCGGAGAACCGAATTTTGGTGCCACTTTCAAATAGACCTGAAAAAGGACAAAATGGAAAAGCCTTGGCGCTTGCCGAAATGGCTACTCATGTAAAATCGGGACTATTGGTTTTTACAGACGCTGATTGCATTGTCCCGCCTACATGGTGCAAGTCTTTTACAAGGGTATATAAAGAAGAATATGGTCTGATGACGGGCATTACTGCGGTGGCAGGAGGAGGTTTTTTTTCCAGAATGCAGGCTTTGGATTGGTGGCTGACCTTGGGAAAAGTCAAGGTCGTGTCGGATGCAGGATATACTCTTACAGCCATGGGCAATAACATGGCAATGGGAAGCGCTGCTTACCAAGATTCAGGAGGGTTTGGCATTATAGCTGAGAATGTAACTGAGGACCTTGCCATGTCCGTCGCCTTATATGCAAAAGGCTATCGGCCCATCCATATTGTAGATAAGGATGCCTTGGTGATTACCAAGCCTGAAAAAACAGTTTGGAATTTACTTCATCAAAGAAAGCGTTGGATGCGGGGAGCATTTCTATTGCCCTTGGTATGGCAGTTATTGCTTGGGCTTCAGGTAGCTTTTTATGCCGCATTAATATTTGGGTTGTATTTTATACCCTCATGGACCATGGTTTTTTGGCTGATTAAAACTATCTTTCAGTCCTTATTTATTAGCACATTTGCCAGTAAAACAATGACCAAAATCAGATTTTTTGATTTAATTTACTTTGAAATATACAATTGGTGGGTAAGTTGGGCAACAGTAATTTTTTACTTTTACCCTGTTGAACTTACCTGGAAAAACCGAAAATTCTCATGAAATTTATTGAAACACACGCACATATATACAGTAAGAAATTTAGTGAAGATGCAGAGGAGGTAGTCAAACGATCTTTTGAGGCGGGAATTGATAAAATATTTATGCCCAATATAGACTTGGAATCCATTGAAGTTATGTTGGCTCTTGAGCAAAAATTTCCAGGGGTTTGCTATCCAATGCTAGGCTTGCATCCTTGTGATGTGGACAAAGACTTTGAAAAGACACTTTTCGAGATGGAAAAGTGGTGGGATAAGCATTCCTTTTATGGAGTAGGAGAGACAGGAATAGATTTACACTGGGACAAAACGCATCTGGAAGAGCAAAAGGCCTCCTTAAAAGTTCATGTCAAATGGGCCAAGGAGAAACAGCTGCCATTGATTTTACACACCAGAGCGTCTTTGAATGAAACCCTTGAATTGCTAAGGCCATTAAATGATGAAAACCTGACTGGTATATTTCATTGTTTTTCAGGAACGGTAGAACAAGCAAAGGAAATCATAGATTTGGGATTTTATTTGGGTATAGGAGGTACACTTACCTATAAGAATAGTGGCGTAGGAGCTGTATTAGAGGAACTGGGCCCCGAACATCTCGTATTGGAAACCGACAGTCCATTCCTTGCACCTGTGCCATTCAGGGGCAAAAGGAATTCGCCTGAGTACATTCCTTATATAGCAGAAAAAATGGCGGAAATTACTGGAACCAGTATTTCAGAAGTTTCAGCGATAACAAACAGGAATGCTTTAAAAGTGTTCAAATTGCTGTCTGATGAATTATAAGATTGTAAGGCTTAATACAGCAGCGAAAAAGGAGATCGAACATTCTGTATTGATTATTTATACAGGAGGTACTTTGGGTATGGCTTATGACGACGATGGTGCATTGGTACCATTTAATTTTGGGAAAATCCTTGAAAAGATTCCGAACCTGAATAACCTGAACATTAGTATTACGGTGATTTCTTTTCCTGAGCCCATTGACTCCTCCAATATCAACCTGAATCATTGGGTGGACATGTCTTATATCATTTACGAAAATTATGATACTTACGATGGCTTTGTGGTGTTGCACGGTACGGACACCATGGCCTATAGTGCTTCCATGCTTAGCTATATGCTTAAAGGCTTAAATAAGCCTGTGATTTTCACGGGTGCCCAACTTCCGATTAGTGCGATGCGGTCTGATGCTCGGGAAAATTTGATGACCTCATTGGAAATTGCCATCTCTAAGGCGAATGGTAAACCTATCGTACCAGAGGTTTGCATCTTTTTTAATCATATGCTTCTAAGGGGCAACCGAGCCAAAAAAGTGCAAAGTGTCCACTTTGATGCTTTTGAGTCTGAGAATTATCCTCCTCTTGCTGAATCAGGCATTATCATAGATTATAACTACGCAAGTATCAGGCCCCACGAGGAAGGAAAAAAACTTCGTTGCCTCAACAAATTGGACAATAATGTGATGGTCCTGAAATTATTTCCAGGAATTACAGCCCGAGTAATCGAACATTGCCTCAAAATGAAAGGCTTAAAAGGGGTGGTGCTGGAAACCTATGGATCAGGAAACAGTCCTAGTGAGAGTTGGTTTATCAAAGCCATGGAGGCAGCAGTTGACAGAGGGATTTTAATTTTAAATGTTTCTCAGTGCAATGGGGGGCGGGTAATTCAGGGTAGGTACCATACGAGCATGGACCTCAAAAGAGTGGGGGTATTAAGTGGAGCGGACATTACCACTGAGGCCGCTGTTACGAAGATGATGTTCCTTTTGGCAAACGAATCTGACGAAACTGAAATCAAACGTAAGTTAATGATGCCATTGGCGGGAGAGATGTCAGTTTTGAACCAATAATGAAGAATTCAGCAATAGGTTGACCCTCAATCTTATAGCAATGAGAGCGGAAATATTGTTTAAAAACCCAGTTTTTTTGTTGAATAAAGCTTCAAATAACTTGCAAGAACTGATTTTTATAATTTTCTTTGTCGCCTCAATGAAATGAAATAATTCCATAGAGAGGTGTCCGAGCGGTTTAAGGAGCGCGCTTGGAAAGCGCGTATACTCGCGAGAGTATCGAGGGTTCGAATCCCTTCCTCTCTTCAAAAGGCCAACTTTAGCAATAGAGTTGGCTTTTCTTTTTTTATGGACGCCATGTAGTTTGTTCTTGTTGCATGGTTTGGCCCGACTAGGTGTAGCTTGAATTAAACCTTCCTATCTAATTGAGCAGGGATTCAGAAAGAGAGCAAGCTTTCGGATTGGGATGGGAATAGTTTTAAAGTCTGAAAATTACCTGTATTTCATTGAATAGAATTAGTCTAGAAAGTAAGGTCTAATTGAAATATGTTTTCGGAGATTATGCGCTATTTTTCACTTAAGATCAGATAAGGATATTTGGGTGTTTTGCAAAGCACAGCCTTTCCAAGATAATTATTTGACTAGGCAAAGTGGGATTGATTACTCCTCCTGCCTTATTGCCAGATTGTAAATATACGCTACCCATTGAGACCAAATTTTAAAGGTTAACTCATCTGAAAAAAATTATGACCGGAACTGTCTTTTAGGGTAAGTGTGGCATGATTATTTCTAATCAGATAGTAACACTAAACGACTATTAAAATGAAATTTATAACTAAGGCAGTAAGTGCAGCACTAGTAGGATACGCTGTGAAAAAAGTAATTGATTCCATTGAAAATGGTACGGCTCAAAAGTCGGTTATGGATCGTTTCGGAAGACCCTTGCGAGATGCTCATGTTGGTTTCAACAATACCGCATTCAAACTCGGGATCATCTCCGAAAAGAAAAAAGCAGAATGGAATAAGAATGTAGTGGAGAGGTACAATGCTGTCAGAACAGTTCCCAACACAAATCCCATACCTGTCAATGGTTCTGGCAACCAAAGCGATATTGCTGTCCCTCATTCACAGGGAGAGGTTCATTCTAAATCTAAAGCTTCTCAAACGAGAATACCACCAAAGAATATTTAACCATAAGGTAAGTTATTAAGCCTTTTAGCCCCTTTACTGGTCTAAGTTTAGCGAAGCATAAATAAACCTAAAGGGATGAAAGTTTTCAACTTTCTTAACCAAAGCTCAGGTAATAAAATGGATAATAAACCCTATCCATTTATTAGTCCTGCATTATATTATTGGACAATGTCCATGCACTACCAAAACCAGGTGCTTACTAGGAAATGCTACAATAAAAAGGATGCCCGACAAAGTTGTTGGGCATCCTTTTTTAAGTTATTTATTACTCCAATCCAAACTTATAAATAGAATCATCAAAACCACAGATATAGATTTCTTGGTTTTGATCTACCCCAAAGGTAGAGATGGGGAATTCAGCTTTGAATAATTCAGTATTTACTGGGTTTTCAGGATCACTAAAATCCAAGCTCCAGATTCTTCCAGACACGTAATCTGCATAGACATATAGTCCCTGCAGCTCTTTTATGGCCTCTCCATGGTAGACAAAACCACCAGTGATGGAAATGTCTCCTTCATCCCTGTCATATTCCCAAATGGGCAATTCAAGGTTTTCTTGCTCACACTCATCAGCATTGAAACAATGAAAGCCTTCCATAGTATTCCAACCGTAATTACCACCGTTTTTGACCATGTCAATTTCTTCATAACTGTTTTGCCCTACATCTGCTACCCACAATTGATCGGTGGCAGTGTCGAAGCTAAACCTCCAAGGATTTCTTAGGCCAAATGCATAAATCTCTTCCCTATAGCCTTCAGTATTGTCGACAAATGGGTTGTCATCTGGGATAGAATAATTGTTAGAACCATCTTGGTTGTCAACATCTATTCTTAAAATATTCCCTAATAAAGTGGTTCGATCTTGTCCATTTCCATGTGGATCACCACTTTTTCCACCATCACCAACTCCTATATATAAGAAGCCATCAGGACCAAATGAAACCTGGCCTCCATTGTGATTGCCATAGGGTTGTGCATATTCAAGAAGTACCAATTCACTAGAAGGGTCTGCCTCATTCGGGTTTGTGGAGGATAGGTTAAAGCGGGATATTACTGTGCGATCAGGACTAGAAGCAGTGTAGTTTACGTAGAAGTAGCCATTGCTCTCAAAATTTGGATGAAAAGCCAATCCAAGTAAACCTTCTTCATTGTCGGAATCTTCCACTCGGTCTTCAATAGTTAGGAAAGCTGCTTTTGTGCCAGTTTTTGCATCATTGTCAAAAACGGAGATTACGCCACGCTGTTCGACAACGAAAAGCTTATTCGAGTCGTCTCCTGCATGCTGGAAATCAACAGGTCTGGTAAAGGACAATTCTGGAAAGGCTTCAACCACTGTTAAAGTCTCTTCAGGGCTTTCCATTTTTTCTTGTGTTTCCTTTGTACAAGCCGTGCCATAAAGCAAGGCCATGACCAAGAGCATGTTAAGTTGTTTTTTCATAATTGTTTTTATGGTTGTGATGGTTAAATAATGCTTGAATTGTTTATAGGTGTAATTGTATACTGAAATTTGCCCTTATATTCTCTTGTAGGTGGGCAATGTTTCTCCAAATCTAAAACAAATAAAGGGTTCATTTGGGATTCTGATCCATAAAATGAGGAATTCAATTCAAAAGAGATAGTAAAAAGTAACCAATTATTTTTAAACTAAGCATTTGTTGTGTTACATTCTTTGCCAAAGGAATCTAAACCCTCAACTTATGGGCCTAAGATTTTACCCAATGGTTACTGTTTTCTTCTATTTGATAAACATGGCTTATTGACTATGGGATTTTTATTTTATGAAGTAGTAGCCTTTTTCCTAAAATAGAAACATGCTTGGTCACCAATTTTCTCCTTATTATAATGAGTGGCTTTTATTTTAAATTCTGACAATTCTTCTTTGCTAAATTCTTCCTCAATAATAGAACCCATCAAGGGCTTACCTTTTTTATAAAGGGCTGTTCCCCAAAATTGACTGTCCATGCTGTCAAATGTGGTGTTGTATAGCTCTAGGCCAAACCTTTCTCCCAAAATTTGCATGGATTTGGTGTTTGGAATGAATAAATGACGGGGCGCATCTAGCTGAAACCAGTATGCTTTATCCTCTTTCCATACCTGCCCATCAGTTACAGGGACTCTGATCAATACTTCTCCACCTGGATTTAAAATTTTTACAAGGTTTTCAAAAACTTCAGCAGGCCTTGGCATGTGCTCAAAGGAATGATGAAACATCACAAGATCATAGGTCTTATCAATTTCAAAAAATTCTTTTTTGCTAATGGAGAACCGCTTTGAATTAAAGGGAACTTCTACAAAAGGATCGTATCCATCAAGGTGGAGGAATCCACAATAGGAGAGTTCTGCTAATAGCTGTCCATTGCCGCATCCAATATCTGCTATTTTACTGGTCTCGGTCAATTTAAGTGGTAAAAGCCAGTTAAAATAAACAGGTGGTCTTATAGAAATACCAAATGAAAAGGCTTTATACCTTAATTTTTTCAACAAGCCTAAAAGTGAATTGCTACTATTGAACTTGCCAAAAGAATAATAATTGCTTGGGTAGTATTGGCCAAGGTCAGTTGGCGGATCCAATAAAAAAAGTGATTTACAAGAATTACATTCTGCGTAAGTAAAAGTATCGCGCGTCCCAAACATTCGTTCTTTGGCTTCAATTGAAGAAAAGTCATTGGATTGGCAGATCTCACATATTGTCATAGCATTATTCATTCGGTATTAAAGAATCAAATTGAAGATTTCACAAAAGTAGAATAAAAATTACCGTATCAATAATGTTAAAATCAGGTTAGTTTTGATTAACGTTCCTCATAAATATTATAACTATCAAATTAGCATAGCTATTTAGTACTAATAATTAAGAAAAATCTTTGACGAAAACTGAAGCGTGAAACCCGAGTTAAATTGGTACATTCTTTTAAAAATTGACTAAGCGCTGATTGATTAATTGTTTAAAAAGTGAGAGGACGATTGAGCAACACTGTAGGAATATCAATCCAATGTTTATTAGAAGAGGGCCTTTATTTTGAAAGAAAGTACCCTTCCAAAAGTCGCTTTTTAGAAGAGATTTATGCTATCAAAGGGTTGATTAATAATTAGATAATTTGTTTTTTGTTTGACTTTTGAAGGTGTTTTACCTAGTTCAGACTAAAAAATTAAGAGTTTTAATCGCCTTTAGAAACGTATTTTAGCTATTTTAGAGAAAGTTCGCCAGTTTAAATTTTTTTTTACCTATATTGTAAATTAGAGAACAAGGCCAATTTCAATGGATTAGCTTGCACTAAATGGATGCGTCGAGATGATTTGTAACAATTTCTTAGAAATTATAATGGATTCATTTGTAATTTGAGCCGAAAAAATTATAACTTTAAAATTCAAATTAAGATTAGAAACCGTTCAACCTTTAAATGTCTATTAAAAACTACACTATGAGAAAGTTAATCGCTTTGTTCATGCTTTTCGGAATTTTATTTGCTCCGATGATCACAAAAGCACAAGAAGAAACAGAATCAGAAGCTGAAGCTACTGAAGAGGCCGCACCGGTTCAAGCCGCTCCGGCTCCAACTCCAGTTATGACTGATGATGACCTAGTTGCTGAAGAGCAATCTTTTCATCAAGTTATAAAAGACAAGTTTATTGAAGGAGATCCTACTTACATGACACCAGTATTGTTATGTTTGATTTTGGGCTTAGCAGTAGCTTTGGAGAGAATTGTAACACTAAACCTTTCTACTACAAACACCAAAAAATTGTTGGCTAAAGTAGAAAGTGCATTAGAAGAAGGTGGAATTGAAGCCGCTAAAGACGTTACTAAAGGAACTAGAGGACCTGTAGCATCTATCTTTACCCAAGGCCTTATGAGGTATTCTGAAGGTATAGAGATGGTCGAAAAATCCATCATCGCTTACGGATCTGTTGAAATGGGTCGTTTAGAAAAAGGTCTTGTTTGGATCTCTCTTTTCATCTCTTTGGCTCCAATGCTTGGTTTCATGGGTACAGTAATCGGTATGATTGGTGCATTTGATTCAATTGAAGCTGCTGGTGATATCTCTCCTTCACTTGTTGCGGGTGGTATTAAAATTGCACTTTTGACCACAGTTGCTGGTTTGATCGTAGCGATTATCCTTCAGTTGTTTTACAACTACTGTGTGGCCAAAATCGATGGTATTGTAAATGATATGGAAGATGCTTCCATCAGTTTAGTAGACATTTTGGTTAAGCATAAATTGACTAGATAATCTAGTCAATTTAATGTTTTTCTAATAAATGAATTATTCACTTATATATTTAAGATAAAATGGATACTACTGATATATTCTTATATGCAGGGTACTTGCTGGTAATCATTGGTGTGATATTGTCTATCCTGATGCCATTGATCAATTCTTTGGGAGATCCAAAGAGCCTATTGAAGACGCTCGTAGGAGTGGCTGTGATAGGGATCGTATTTGGCATAGCATATTCTACCGCCAGCGGTGAAGTAGCAGCAAAATACATGGCTGACCCATTTAATATAACTCCTGAAGGAGCTAAAGTGGTCGGTGGTATATTGCTTACAGTTTACGCCCTGTTTTTACTTGCAATTGTTGGGATTGTAATTACGGAAATTAATAAATTAATTAAATAATATGGCTAGCAAGAGAGGTAGAATGGCTCAGGAGGTAAATGCAGGATCGATGGCAGACATCGCCTTCTTGCTTCTTATCTTCTTTCTCGTAACTACGACAATTGCTTCGGACAAAGGGATCATGAACATCCTTCCTCCTAAGCAAGATCCAAATCAGCCCCCACCAGAGGTGGAATTGAATGAGCGGAATATTTTTAATATTCTGATCAATGCTAATGATGATCTTTTGATTGAAGGAGAGTTTAGAAACGATACCAAAGGGCTTTCAGATGAGATTAAATCTTTCATTTTGAATTTCGGAAATCCTGATGAAGATGCTACGGCGCTATTCAATAGTTTGCCCCCTTCATTGAAAGGTATTGCCGATCAAAGTCCTGAATCTTCGGATCATCCAATGTCTGGTGGAGCGGTAATTTCCATTAAAACCAATAGAGGTACCAGTTACGAGACTTATTTAGAGGTGCTTGATTTAATAAAACAGGCTTACTTCGAAATATACGGGGAGCGTGTAGGACTTTCAGGTGAAGAATACAGAACCCTGTCAGGCCAGTCTGCTGCCGAAAAGGAGCTAATAGACCGTGGAAAAGAAAGTATTCCAATGGCCATCTCCATTGCTGAACCTGATAAATCTGGAAGCTAATTATGTCAAAGTTTAAAAAGAAAACCAAGGCGGAAACCAATATTCCTACTTCGGCATTACCCGATATTATCTTTATGTTGCTGTTTTTCTTTATGGTGACCACTGTATTGAGAGAACAAACCATATTGGTGGAACAAAAAATTCCCCAAGCTTCTCAATTGCAGAAGATTCAAAAGAAAACTTTGATTTCTTATCTTTATATTGGAAAGCCTAAGAATCCAGCATTGTACGGTTCGGAACCTAGGTTGCAAGCCAACGATGTGTTGATTAATACTTCTGATATAGTGTTATGGGTAAATCAGCAAAAAGATGCCCTTTCGGAAGCTGAGAGAGATCAAATTTGGATTTCGCTGAAAGCAGATAGAGATGTAAAAATGGGACCAATTAGTGATATTCAGTTTGAACTTAGAGAAGCAGATGCAAGGAAACTTATGTATGCCTCTGTAGGTAAAGTTGAAAATAACTAACTCAAGAATTTCATAAATTTATTAAAATAGCTGTTTCTAGGGAAACAGCTATTTTTTTTGTTCAATTTATTTTTAGTTCGTAAATCAGGCCGAAATAGACCCTGTCTCTTTTTAATCACAATGGCCTCCCATAGGCAATGTGAATTTTATGACTTACTGATTTAAGTAGGGGTTCACCAACCATTCAAATTTCTTGTGCATTCAGATCTCTCTACATGCAAGACAAACCTTCGCTGTAGAGAATTTCCTGTTTAAGGTGTATTACCTTTCTTGAACGGATTAGCCTATAACTTATGTTCAGATAACAGCACTAAACCACTTGTGTGACTAATGTCATATTGAACCATAAATATTGCGCGTAGTTTTATGCCATCAATTAATGAACTGAAATCTACTATGAAAATAGAACAAATTTATACCGGTTGTTTAGCTCAAGGCGCTTATTATTTAGAATCTAATGGCGAAGCAGCAATTATAGATCCATTAAGAGAAGTCCAACCTTACATCGACAAGGCAGACAAGAACGGGGCTAAAATCAAATATATTTTTGAAACGCATTTCCATGCTGATTTTGTTTCCGGACATATTGATCTTGCAAAGAAAACCGATGCAACAATTGTCTTTGGACCAACAGATATGGAATTGGGTTTTGAAGCTACAGTGGCGAAGGATCAACAAGAATTTATGCTTGGAAAAAGTAAAATTCGGGTAATTCATACCCCTGGACATACCATGGAAAGTACTGTCTTTCTGTTGATTAATGAGGAAGGCAAGTCTGAAGCTTTGTTTACTGGTGACACCTTGTTCATCGGTGATGTTGGCCGTCCCGATCTCGCCCAAAAAGTAAAAGCCGATCTTACCCAGGAAAAACTTGCTGGTCATCTGTATGACTCCTTAAGAGAGAAGATTTTACCCTTGCCAGATGATTTGATCATCTATCCTGCACATGGTGCTGGGAGTGCTTGTGGCAAAAACATGAGTAAAGAGACCCATGATACCTTGGGTAACCAGAAGAAAACAAATTATGCCTTACAGGAGATGTCTAAGGAATCTTTTACAACTCAAGTTTTAAGTGGATTAATGCCTCCTCCAGCCTATTTTCCCCAAAACGTAATGATGAACATCAAAGGGTATGACAGCATTGACGAGGTGCTGGAAAGGGGACAGGAGGCACTTTCACCTGAGAATTTTGAATACTTGGCCAATCAGACCGGCGCCATAGTTTTGGATACACGCAGCCCTGAAGTTTTCGCAAAGGGTTTTATCCCTAATGCCATTAATATTGGTATCGATGGAAGCTTTGCAGTATGGGTAGGTAGTCTTATTCCTGATGTCAAACAAGAACTTTTGATCGTAGCCGAAAAAGGCAGAGAAGAGGAAGTGATCACCAGATTAGCAAGGGTTGGATACGATCATGCCATTGGTTTCCTGAAGGGAGGGATAGCTGCATGGATAGAAGCAGGGAAAGAAATAGACAATATTTCATCCATAAATGTGGATGAACTTAAAGAACTCACCATCTCTCATCCTGAGCACCAAGTCTTGGATGTTCGTAAAGCAAGTGAACACTTCAGCGAGCATGTTATTGATTCTATTAATGCGCCTTTAGATTATATAAACGAAAGTATGAACCAAATTGATAAAGACAAAACCTATGTGGTTCACTGTGCTGGTGGGTATCGTTCTATGGTCTTTTGTTCTGTGTTGAGGGCCAGAGGCTATGATAATTTGATTAATGTGAAAGGTGGTTTTGATGCCATCAAGTCATCTGATAAGTTTCCAATTAGTGCATATGCCTGTCCTTCCACCATGTTATAAAGTGAGGATATCCTATGTGGGAATACTGACCTGGGAGGATTTAAAATTATACTTGATTTAGTGGCCCCGAGGTAATCATCGATTACTTTTGTGGCCCTTGAACCTAATGCCTAATGTATTTTGTTCACTTGAGGAATTAAATCTAATACTCCAAATCAGGTCTAATTGTATTGCGGAATAAAATCACTGTTAAAAATCTAAAGCTTTCTGAACTACAATCAGGATCCAATGTCTAATTTGGTATGCTACCGAATTACTCGATTGATCTTGTGTGGGCTCGTCCTGTTCTTTATGAAGGAATATTCTACTCATTAGAAAGCTATTTCTTTAAACATTGTCATTTGTAAAAAAAAAATAATAATGAATGAATTCTTGAACTGGCTTAGTCAGCCTTGGCCATGGTATATTGCTGGGCCTATGATCGGTCTTACAGTACCAATACTCTTGCTATTGGGAAATAGGTCCTTTGGCATCTCCTCTTCTTTGAGGCACATTTGTGCGGTCTGTGTACCTGCCAAGATTCCTTTCTTCCAATACAATTGGAAAGAAGAAGCCTGGAACCTAATGTTTGTAACAGGAATATTAATAGGCGGATTCCTGGCTGCGATGTTTCTTTCAAACCCCGAAACGATCGTTATTGCTGAAAGTACCCAAAGGGATTTAAATGCATTGGGAATAACAAATTTTGAGAATCTATTGCCAGCAGAGATATTTAGCTGGGACAATGTATTCACCCTCAAAGGCTTGTTTTTCTTTGTAATTGGGGGCTTTATGGTCGGATTTGGCACCAGGTATGCAGGTGGATGTACCTCAGGCCATGCGATCATGGGAATAAGCAATCTCCAATGGCCATCATTAGTTGCCACAATATTTTTTATGATTGGAGGATTAGTAATGACTCATTTGTTTTTACCCTTCATCATGAATTGGGTAGGCTTTTGATAAAATTAACGATATAAATTAGAAAAATAGATAAGCATGTTATTAAAAGAAAATGACACTTTAGTGGCTGATGAAAATGCAATCTTAGCTGCTAAAATAAAACAAGGAGAAACGGGGCTGTCCTTATTGAAATACCTAATAGTGGGTATAGTGTTTGGGATAATCTTCGTGAAAGGTGAAATTATTTCTTGGTTTAGGATTCAGGAAATGTTCAGGTTTCAGTCCTTTTTTATGTATGGAGTAATAGGTTCGGCGATTCTTGTGGGAATGGTTTCTATTCAAATAATCAAAAAGTTTTCAATTAAGACCATAAATGGACAAGTCATAAAAATAGCGGATAAAAAATTCAATAAGGGACAAATTTATGGAGGCTTTATTTTTGGGCTAGGTTGGGCCATTACCGGAGCTTGCCCTGGTCCATTGTTTGCACAGATAGGCACTGGCTTTACGGTAGTGTTTGTGTCTTTTTTGAGTGCAGTCGCAGGGACTTGGGTCTATGGGAGGTTTGCCGATAAGCTGCCAAAATAATACATAGGATTATTGCAATTCCTTATGCCTCAAAATATTTTTAGAGGGGAGGGTTTTTCACTACTTAGGGTCTGCTGAAAAACTCAGACAATCTAATCTATAAAAACCCAGTCCA